>CAZPPG010000013.1:0-5494 GCA_964588385.1 uncultured Phycisphaeraceae bacterium | reverse complement strand
CCCGGCCAACACCTTGGCCAGACCTCGCGACTTTGCCGCCTCGATCCCCGCGAGCAGATTGTCAATCTTCTTCTCTCCCATGCGATCGATCTCTGTCAGCGCCGCCCGATGCTCGCGCAGGTGGAAGATGTCCGCGAACGTGTTCAGCGGCACCCTGCCATTCGCGCGGATCTGATCGATCGTCTTCTCCCCCAGCCCCTCGATATCCATCTGCTTTCTGCCACAGAACCACACGAGCTTCTCTCGCACCTGCGCCGGACACTCAGGATTAATGCAGCGACGCCCCGTCTCGAGCTCCGGTTGTTCGAGCGCCTCCGGTGGCTCGGGCTCGACCGTCCCCCCGCACGTCGGACACGCATCGGGCGCCACGATCCGCGTCGCGCCCTTCGGCCTCTTGTCCAGCACCACACCCACCACGTAGGGGATGATCTCGCCCGCCTTCTCGATCTCCACCGTGTCGCCGATCCGGATGTCCTTCTGTCGCACCTGCCCGTAGTTGTGCAAGGTTGCATGCTGCACCACAGTGCCGCTCACGAGCACCGGCTCCATCACCGCCCGAGGCGTGATCTTTCCCGTTTTCCCCACCTGATGGAGCACGTCGATCAATCGCGTCATCACACGATCCGGCGGGTACTTGAATGCGACCACCCAACGCGGGCTCTTGGACGTCAATCCCAGCGTCGCCTGCTGCACAAACGAGTCCACACGCACCACCATGCCGTCGGTCGCGTACTGCAAACCCCGCCGCTTCCCGTCAAAGTCCGAGATCGCCGCGAGAACCCCCTCCGCGTCCGAGCATGAGTAGAGGTGCGGCGTGACGGGAATCCCCAGCGACTTGATCCGTGCCAGGAACTCAGAGTGTGAACGCGCGAACTCCCCGTCTGAGACCTCGCCCTTCCCGTGCGCGCAGAACGTGAGGTTGCGGGCCGCGACCAGCTTCGGGTCAAGGTTCTTCAGGGTCCCCGCAGTGGTGTTCCGCGGGTTCAAGAAGAGGTCTTCCCCCTCTTCCTCACGCTGCCTGTTGAGTCGCTCAAACTCCTTCAGCGTCATGTACACCTCGCCGCGCACCTCGAGCACGTCGGGCACGCTCACGACTCCTTTGCCGCCCGACGAAAGCGTGACAGGGATCGCGCGGATCGCACGCGCGGCATGGGTCACGTCGTCTCCTTTCTCACCGTCACCGCGCGTGACCGCTCTGATGAGTCGTCCGCCCTCGTACCGCAGCGACAGTGCGACGCCGTCGATCTTGGGATCGCAGACAAAGCCGATGCTGACCCCAGCGTTTGCCGGCGCTTCAGTCTCGCGGTCCGACCCGAAGAGTGACGCGTCCGTCTGCTTGGCTCTCGCCTTCTTGGCCGAGAGAGGATCGATCCCCCGCTGGACCCGATCCACCCACTCCCGCACGCCCTGCTCGTCGTATGTGTTGTCGATACTCAGCATCGGCAGCGCGTGCCGCACCGTGGTAAACCCCTTGATCGGCTCGCCACCCACCCGCGCCGTCGGGCTGTCCGGATCAGCCATGTCGGGGTGCTTCGCCTCGAGCGTTGCCAGCTCCGCAAGTTGCCGGTCGAACTCCGCATCCGACATGATCGGGTGCGCGTCGGCGTAGTACGCCCGGTTGGCGCGGGTCAGGAGCTCACGAAGTTCAAGGATTCGTTTGGTCTCAGCAGTCACGCGAGGAATCGTACATGCCGGACGCCCCGCCCGCACGCCCGGCCGGAAGCCCCCCGCGAGTCAAAACAGGCGGTACCATCCCCACAATGGCGGCACAGATCATCGACGGCATCGCCCTCGCAAAGTCCCACCGTGATCGAGTCGCGGAGCGTGTGCGCTCTCTGGTCGCCCGGGCCGGCCCTGCCGCCGTGCGCCTGGACGCCGTCCTCGTGGATTCCGGCGACTCTTCCGCGCGGCTCTACTCGGAGAATCAGGCAAAGGCCTGTGCGGCGTTGGGCATCGACTACCGGCTCCATCACCTCCCCGGCACCGCAACCTTTGACGACATCGCGGGGCGCGTCCTCCTCCTGAGCGCCGACGAAACGGTCAGCGCGATCATGCTCCATGTGCCTCTGCCTCCCACGGTCGATCCCTACCGGGTCCAGCGTCTGATCACGCCGGACAAGGACGTGGAGGGTGTCAATCCCGCCAACATCGGCAACGTCGTTTACGGCCGCTCCTCCCTCGCACCGTGCACCGGCCTTGCCACCGTCAAGATGATCGAATCCACCGGCGTCGACCTGAAAGGCAAACGCGTGGTGGTTGTGGGGGCCTCCGACGTTGTCGGGAAGCCCATTGCCGTCCTCCTCATGCGTCAGGATGCGACCGTCATCTCCTGTAACAAGTGGACGTGGGGCATTGAAGACCTATGCCGCGCCGCCGACGTGCTCGTGGCCGCAGCCGGCGTGCCCGGGCTCGTCACTGCGGCAATGGTGAAGCCGGGCGCAATCGTCATTGACGTTGGGGTGAATCGCATCCCGGGTCCGGGCGGCAAGATGAAGACCGTTGGCGACGTTTCATTCGATGAGGTCAAGGACGTGGCTGGCTGGGTCTCACCCGTTCCGGGAGGCGTCGGGCCGATGACGGTCGCCATGCTCCTTGTCAACGTCGTGGAGGCATGCGAACGCCGCCTGATGGCCCGTGTCGGATCCGCCGACGCACCGAATCCTCGGGCGGTTTGAGCGATAGAATGGGATGTATCGCCACGGGCATTCCGCGTGGCGAGCCCCGCGACGACCCAACGGAGACGCGATGAACACGCTCGCTTTCGGCATTGGCCCCATCGGCACGACCGAACTGATCGTCATCCTTGTGATCGGGCTCTTGCTCTTCGGCAAGCGCCTTCCGGAGGTCGGCCGCAGTCTCGGCAAGGGTATCGTGGAGTTCAAGAAGGGCCTCAAGGGGGTCGAGGAAGAGATCGAACGCGAGTCCAGCAAGCCCCCCGCCCCCTCCGTTGCCCGTCCCCCCCTGACCTCCGGGGGCATTGATGCCCGCGTGAGCACCGCCGAGCAGATGGAGGCTCCCGTCTCTCAGGAAGCCAAGTCGAACGGCTGAACGCTCGTCGCGCCTTCCGCCGCTCCTCTCTCGTCGTTCGCGGCCACTCGTGGGTGGGTACCCTCCGTCCATTGCCCCGGGTGAAAGGAAGCGTCGAGACCATGTTGATCTGCACATCCGCCGCGATCGCGCTGGCGCTGCTGACCTCACAATCCGTTGACCTGCCGGTCATCACCGTCATAGCCGACGACACGATCATCGATCGTTCATGCATCCTGAGAATCGCGCCCGGCACGATCCTGGCCGATGCCGCCGCCGATGGCGTGATCAAGGTCGCCGCTCCGGACATCACCATTCGCTTTGAACCCGGCTCCATCCTCCGCGGCTCACCCGCCGGAGCCCCCGGCGACACCATGGCGGGCATCGGCCTCATCGTCGATGGTCACGCCAATGTCCGCATCGAAGGCGCCGCGATCGAAGGGTACAAGGTGGGGCTCTTCGCTCGCGCTGCCGACGGCCTCGTCATCGACAAGGCCCTCCTCCGTGACAACTTCCGGCAGCGCCTCCGATCGCTCCCCTCCGCCGAGGACGGCGGAGATTGGCTATGGCCCCACGCAAACGACAACCGCGAGTGGACGACGAACTACGGCGCGGCTCTCTCCGTTGAGCGATCCACGAACATCGAGATCCGCAACGTCACCGTTCGAGAGGGACAGAACGGAGTTGTGCTCGATCGAGTCAACGGCTCACGCGTCTACGACAACGACTGCTCATTCATCTCCGGCTGGGGGATCGCGATGTGGCGATCCAGCGACAACATCATCACACGCAACGCACTCGACTTCTGTGTTCGCGGCTATTCACACGGCGTCTATAACCGTGGCCAGGATTCCGCCGGGCTCCTCATGTTCGAGCAATGCAACAACAACCTTGTCGCGGAGAACTCCATCACGCACGGCGGCGACGGCATCTTCGGATTCGGCGGCAAAGAGGCCCTCGGCGATATCCCCCCTCCGGATGGCTTCGACCACGCGCGCAAAGGTTGCAACGACAATCTCTTCATCGCCAATGACCTCTCGTACGCGCCGGCGCACGGCTTGGAGATGACCTTCTCCTTCGGCAATCGAATCATCGCCAACCAGTTCATCGAAAACGCCATCTGTGGCATCTGGGGCGGCTACTCGCAGGACACGCTCATCGCCCACAATGTCTTCAAGGCGAACGGAGCGGGTGCGTACGGCCTCGAGCGCGGGGGTATCAACATCGAGCACGGCAGCGGGAACACCATCCGCAACAATCGCTTCGATTCCAACGCCGCGGGCATCCACCTCTGGACCGACGACGACGGAGCCCTCCTGAAGACTCCCTGGGCCGCGAAGAACCACCGCGGCTCAACCGAGAATCTGATCGCCTCAAACAGCTTCTCCGGCGATCGGCTTGCGATTCACCTGCGAGCCACCGGCAGGACAGTCGGTCACGCGAACACGTTTGAGTCGGTGGGCGAGCAGGCAAAGATCGAAGCAGGCGAAGGCCTTACTGAATCCGCCGAGCCGATTTCCGCACTGGAGATGCCGACGTACGTCGCGCTCGGCTCGAGCCGTCCTGTCGGCGCGCGTTCCAACCTTGCCGGCCGCCAGAACATCGTCGTAGGAGAGTGGGGGCCCTGGGACCACGCTTCTCCCCTCGTGCGACAGCTTGACCGGGCCGGCGGCATACATCGCTACGAAGTGTGGGGCGCGCCGGAGTCGCTTGAAGTGTCGAGCGATTCCGAGGGCGTGACCACGTCGATCGAGCGGCCCGAAAGCGGACCGGTTCTCGTTCGCGTTGTCGCAGGTCCGGGGGTTCATCCGTATCGCGCGACGCTCCGAGGCCAGGGGCTCGACCGCACCCTGAGCGGCACGCTTGTCGGCTCTGAATGGACCGTTCGTTTCTTTCCATGGACCGTTGATCCCCGAGAGAACATCGATGGCTGGCGCCAGGAGTCCTACGGCCCGCAATCGCGCAGTGTCACGCTTCCGGGCGTGCGCCTCGCGTACCGGCATGCGGGCCCGCGTGAGCTTGGCCTGTCCGAAGAACTCTCTGCCGCGGAGATCGGCCGTGACCGCTACGGCACCATCGCAACCACAAGCATGCCCCTGAAGGCGGGCACGTGGCGCGTCAGCACCATGTCTGACGATGGGGTGCGGGTTCTCGTGGATGGAGCCCCCGTGATCGACAACTGGACCTGGCACGCGCCGACCCGCGACTCCGGCCAGTTCACGCTCGACGCGGACAAGCCGGTGCAGATCACCATTGAGCACTTTGAGCTCGACGGCTTCGCCGTTCTGGAGTTCGAGATCGAGCCGGCGGAATGATGGCCGTCCCGACCGCCGCCCTTGGCGGCCGGGCCAGTCCTTGCCCCGCCGGACGACGGAAGAGGGCGCTGATCCGGCATATACTGACCCCGACTCTGCCGAGGTAGCTCAGCTGGTTTAGAGCGCTGGATTCATAACCCGGAGGTCGGCGG
>CAZPPG010000012.1:76028-76554 GCA_964588385.1 uncultured Phycisphaeraceae bacterium | reverse complement strand
ATGGGCAATGGGCAATGGGCAATGGGCAATGGGCAATGGGCAATGGGCAATGGGCAATATGATTCTGTCGGTGGTGGGTTGATGTGCCAAAGCCGAGGAGCGTGAGGGATGCATCCACTGGGCGTCGTCGGCATCGTGGCGATGTTCGTGGTGATGGATGCGATCATCATCACGGCGATCATGCGTTCGTGCGGACAGATGCTGAAGCAGTTGGGTGCGGGGCATCCTGCGGTGGAGCCGGAGGCGGGCGCGGTGCGGAAGGAGTTTCAGTCGTTCAAGATCGGGATCATGAATCTGGGGTATTCGATTCATGTGGCGGTTGATGCGTCGTATCTGCATCTGTATCCGTCGCTGACGGCGCGGTGGATCGGCATGCCGCGGATGAGCATTCCGTGGGAGGCGATTGAGTTCAAGAAATCTGGGTTTGGCGGGTCTGTGGTTCGGATCGGGAAGCAGACGGTGATGGGTCCGAAGTGGGCGATGGAGATGGCGAGGAGGGGAGTGACGGAGTGACGGAGTGACGGAG
>CAZPPG010000012.1:0-75928 GCA_964588385.1 uncultured Phycisphaeraceae bacterium | reverse complement strand
TGACGAGTGACGAGTGACGAGTGACGAGTGACGAGTGACGAGTGACGAGTGACGAGTGACGAACGGATCATGGAGGCGTTGTATGGAGCAGTTGGCGCCGGTGGTGTCGTCGAGGGCGGGGGCGAAGCGGTTTGATGTGGCGGGGATTCCGGCGTGGATGCTGCTCGGGTCTGAGCAGACAGCGGGACAGTTCTCGCTCTTTGAGCTTGCGTGTCCGCCGGGCCAGGGGACGCCGCCTCACGCGCACTCGCGCGAGGACGAGACGTTCTATGTGCTGGAGGGGCGGATCGACGTGACGGTTGGGGGCGTGCGGCATGAGTTGGGCCCGGGGGATGCGGCGTTCGGGCCTCGGGGGGTCCTGCATTCATTCACGAATCCGGGACCGGGCGCGGCGCGGTTTCTGGTGACGACGACGCCGGGCGGGTTCGAGCGGTTCTTTGCGGAGTGCCACGAGCGTTTGGCGGGGGATAAGCCGCTGGATGTGGAGCTGTTCGTGGGCATCATCCGGAAGCACGGGATGACGCTGGGGTGAGGGGGCGGCGTGGGGAGCGTTGCAAATCGTCCGTCTGGTGGTTGAAAATCAGCCGTGAAGTGGTTGATTTTCAACCGTTGGGTGGACGATAATCAAGGCATGTATGAACGGCTGGTGATGCGGCGGCTGCGGGCGGCGCTGGGCGACAGCCCGGTGGTGCTGCTGCATGGGGCGAGGCAGACCGGAAAGACGACGCTGGTCCGCGACCTCTTGGAGAAGGGGGAGCGGCGGTACATCACGCTGGACGCCGGGGCGGCGTACGCGGCGGCGACGGATGATCCGGACGGATTCATCGCGGGGCTTGAGGGGCCGGTGGCGATCGATGAGGTGCAGCGTGCGCCGGAGTTGTTTCGGGCGATCAAGGCGAGCGTGGACAGGGATCGGAGGCCGGGGCGGTTTCTCCTGACGGGCTCGGCGAACGTGCTGGCGATGCCGCGGCTGCCGGAGTCGCTGGCGGGTCGGGTTGATATCACGTCGCTGTGGCCGCTGTCGCAGAGCGAGATTGAGGGTTCGGAGGGGACGTTCATCGATCGCGTGTTCGAGCGGTCGATGGGGGCGGCGGATCGGATGTGGGTGTCGCGGCGAGCGATCTTTGATCGCGTGGCGCGGGGCGGGTTTCCGGAGGCGGTGTCGAGGAAGGATGTGGAGCGGCGCGGCGCGTGGTTTGATTCCTATGTGACGACGATTCTGCAGCGGGATGTCCGGGATCTGGCGAACATTGAGGATCTGGCTTCGCTCCCGACGTTGCTGCGGCTCTTGGCGACGCGGACGGCGGGGCTGCTGAACTATGCCGACCTGTCGCGATCCGTGGGGCTGGCACAGACGACGCTGAAGCGGTACTTCGCGGCACTTGAGGCGACGTTCATGGTGCATCTCGTGCGCCCGTGGGCGGCGAACCTGGGCACACGCCTGGTCAAGTCGCCAAAGGTGCACCTGGTCGACACGGGGCTGGCGTCGTATCTGGTCGGGCAGCCGGACCTGCGCGATGATTCGACGATGCTTGGACCGATGCTGGAGAGCTTTGTCGTGACTGAACTGCTGAAGCAGTCGGGATGGTCAAAGACGAGGGTGGAGGTCTTCCACTTCCGCACGCAGACCGGGCGCGAGGTCGACATCGTGCTGGAGGACCGCAAGGGGCGGCTGGTGGGGATCGAGATCAAGTCGAGCGCGAGCGTGGATGGCGGCGACTTTGCGGGACTGCGGACGCTCGCGGAGATGGCGCCGGATCGGTTTGTGCGAGGGATCGTGCTGCACACGGGCGGGGAGACGGTGCCGTTCGCGAAGAACATGGTGGCGATGCCGGTTGGGGTGTTTTGGGCGGGGGCGTAGGGAACAGGAGGGCGCGGGCCGGCGCGGGGTTGGGGTGGGGCGGGGTGAACTCTCACGAAACCGGGGGAGCGGGGCGGCATCCGATGATCGGTCGGGCTGTGCGCGTGTCGCCGCGGGCGGTTCGGGCGTAGGCCTGACGATGCGCCGATGCGGCGGGCTCACCATGGAGAAGCGGATGCTGTTCACACGTGTATCTCGGATGCGCCGGTCTGGTTCCACACATGCGCGGCTGTTGGGCGCGGTTGGGTGTGCGTGCGTGTGGGCGGCGGGTTCGGGTTTGGACGCGGGCGCGGAGGCGTGGGCGGCGGGTCCGGAGCGTGTGACGAGCGCGTACAACGTCGGCAAGTCGCGGCTTGCGGCGGGCGGATACGACGTGGTCGGGTACTTTCCTGAGGGCGGCGGGAGCGCGCAGCGCGGCGACGCGAAGTTTGAGCATGTGGATCGCGGGATCTCGTACCGCTTTGCATCGCAGAAGAATCTGGAGCTTTTCCGGGCCAATCCGGACGCGTACATCCCGGCGCACGGCGGGTGGTGCAGTTGGGCGATGGCGGAGGACGGGTCGAAGGTTGAGGTCGATCCCAAGTCGTTCCTGGTGATGGATGGGCGGCTGTTTCTGTTCTACAAGGGGTTGCTGAACGACACGCGCGCGAAGTTCCTGAAGGATGCGGGCGGGTATGCGGCGAGCGCGGACGCAAACTGGGAGCGTGTGTCGGGCGAGGGTCCGATCACGGGCGCGGCGGTTGAAACGCAGGGGCCGCTGCAGCGTGAGCTGGATGCGAAGCGGACTGAGTTTGATGCGGCGGCGCCGGCGGCGATGAAGCAGACGTTTGAGGAGGGTGTGCGCGAGGTCGGGGCGAGCGGCGTGCTGGAGCGTGCGCTGAAGGTCGGGGCCAAGGCGCCGGAGTTTGAGCTCAAGGATGCGACGGGGGCACCGGTTGCGTTGTCGAAGCTGCTGGAGCAGGGGCCGGTGGTTCTGACGTGGTATCGGGGCGGATGGTGCCCCTACTGCAACATCCAGTTGCGGACGTATCAGGAGTCGCTTGCGGAGATTCGGGGTGCGGGCGGACAGCTTGTGGCGATCTCGCCGGAGTTGCCTGACAACTCGCTGTCAACCAAGGAGAAGAACGGGCTTGCGTTCGTCGTGCTCAGCGATGTGGGAAGCGCGGTGGCGCGGGCGTATGGCGTGTCGTATCGGCTTCCGGACTCGCTGATCGAGGCGTTCAAGGGTCGGCTTGATCTTGCGACGCTGAACGGGGATGACTCGTGGGAGCTGCCCTTGGGGGCGACGTATGTGATCGCGCGGGACGGCACGATCGCGTACGCGTTTCTGAGCGAGGACTACCGGGAGCGGGCGGAGCCGGGGGCGATCGTGGAGGCGTTGAAGGGATTGCGGTGAGGGCGGGGAAGCACAGCCTGTGAAACGCCAACGCCCGGACCTTGCGGCCAGGGAGTTTTCTTTGTCGAGTGGAGGCGAAGAGACTCGAACTCTCGACCTCTTCCATGCCATGGAAGCGCTCTACCAACTGAGCTACGCCCCCGACAACGGGATCTATCCCGAGTTGTGGCCAAGATCGGCTGGCGCCAGTCCGGGCGTGAGGGGAATGGTACGGGACGCGGGGGGCCGGTCAAGGTGAGGGGTCGACAAGGCGGGAAGTGGGGTTTGGAGGGGTGCTGGGTGCGGGCGGGGGCTGTGGGGGTTCTCGGACGGGGGTTGAATGGGGGCAGGCCCGGAAATGAAACGCGGCACTGGGCGTGCCGCGTGGGTGGGAACGGGATGGCGGTCGGTTTGAATCAGTCGCAGCCGATGCCGAAGGCGTCGAGGAAGTCGAGGAAGTCGGCGACATCGACGAAGGTGTCTCCGTTGATATCGGGGTTGCCGGATGAGCCGCAGGGCGTGGGCTGTCCGACGCACTGGCCGAAGTCATCGAAGAAGTCGAGGAAGTCGGAGACGTCGGCGCTGCCGCTGGAGTTGTAGTCGGCTGGGCAGAAGGTGCATGAAGCGTCGGTGATGCGGAAGTCGTCGATGGCGGCCTCGATGACGCTGGACATGATGGGGTAGTCGGAGGCGACGAAGCGGACGCGCATCTGCGAGGTGAGTGCGACGCGTCCGGCGAGCTTGTGGATGGCGCGGTGCCAGCCGCCCTCGTCCTGTCCGGTCGCGTCGTTGATGGTCTCGAGATTGGACCAGGTGGCGCCGCCGTCGGATGAGATATCGACGGCGAAGGCCTCATTGGGGGCCTGTCCACCGAGGCCGTTGACGTACCAGCGCCAGTAGGAGATGCGCGGGTCGGTGGCGTTGGAGAGATTGAAGATGGGGGACATGAGGGTTGTCTTGCCGCCGGTGACTTCGTAATCGCCGGGGGTGTCGCCGACGCGTCCGTCGGTGATCCAGCAGATCGAGCCGGTGTAGCCGGAGCCGGGTTGCGAGATGCTGGGGACCGGCTGCATCTTGATCCAGCGGCCGAAGAGTGCGGTGTCGGGGTCGGAGGCGTCGCCGACGTTCCAGCCGTTGAAGTGGGTGACGTCGAAGGTGTCCTGGTAGATCACGTCGACAGAGGCGGCGACGTAGGCGTGGAGCGTGTCGGTGTGCGGGGTCTTGGGGTGGGTGAAGGTGCGGCCCGTCTGGCTGGTGGCGGAGTAGTAGTACTCGATGTCTGAGAAGCAGGGCGCGGCGGGGAGATCGGCGGAGAAGGTGCCGTCGCCGTTGTCGGTGGCGGGGACGAGGATCTCCGGGCCGCCGTTGATGCTGGCGTGGAGCGTGACGGAGCCGGGGAGAACGTCGGTGCCATCGCCGGTGATCTGCACGGTGGTGGCGGCGGGCGTTTCGGGGGCGACCTGGGCGGGTGTGGCGACGGCGTCGAAGTCGAGGCGGCGATCGTCGTACTCAACGACGAAGAGACCGCCTTCCATGTCGCTGATGAGGATGGTGTCCTCGCCGAAGTATGGGTAGGTGCTCCACGCGCCGTTGAACTTGGCGCGATCGTCTTCGGGGTGGGTGTCGAAGAACCCGACGACGGTGGGCGCCAGCGGATTTGAGTACTCGAGGATCTGCAGGCCGGAGCGGTAGTTGGCCTGGTAGATGCGGCCGTTGTGGGTGTACTGGTTGTGGTCGATCGCCTGGCGGCCTGTTGAGAAGGTGCCGATGTAGATGGGGTTGCCGGGATTCTGGACATCGAAGATGCGTGTGGTGGTGGTCCAGACCTGCGAGCCCTCGTCGAGCTCGTCGTCGACATAGAGGTAGCGGCGGTCTTCGCTGAGCCAGCCCTGATGGCAGTAGGAGAGCCACGGGTAGACGACGGTGGCGATGCGGGTCATGGAGCTCTTGTTGGTGACATCGACGACTTCGAGTCCGAAGCCCCCGTTGAGGCAGAAGGCGATCTCGCGTCCGGCGTATGGCCCGCTGGTGTAGGTGACGACCTGTGCGTCGTGGACGTAGTGGGTTGTCCATGCGCCGACGATGGTGGGTCGGGTCGGGTCTGAGAGGGAGACGGCGACGAGGCCGCCGTTGCCGACGTTGGCGCCGACGAGATAGAGGTAGCCGCTGGCGGGATTGGAGACGATGTTGTGTGTGGAGGAGTGGCCCATGGTCGACTGGTTGCGTGTCAGGGTGACCACGCCGTTGTCGATGTTGGAGAGGTTCATGACCTGGATGCCCAGGCCGCCCTCGGAGACGCCGTAGGCGTACTGGCCGATGACCTTGACGTCGTGCCAGAGCGAGGTTGCGCCGCTGATGTATCCGACGTACTCGGCGTTCTTGGGATCGGTGACCTCGACGAAGCCGAAGCCCTTCTGGAGTCCGATGATGGCGTAGCGGCGCCCTGAGGGGGAGGTGTATCCCCAGCAGTCGTTGCCAGAACCCTGAGAGCCGGGGAACGCGCTGAGCGGGAACCATGCCTGCAGGTAGACGTTCTCTCCGAGGAATGCGGGCGGGGCGGAGCGGGACGAGCCGCCGGCGGTCCAGATCTGCCCTTCGCGCGGGGGCCGCTGGTCGGCGAGCTTGCGCCAATCCTCGTCGGCGAGCGCGGTGAGCGCGACGACGGAGGTTGCGGCGCCGGCGAGGGCAGCGCGGATGAACGACGACGTGAGTCGACGGGCGGAGAACTCGGGGGGCATGCAACGCTCCAGGAAATGGCGACGGCTCAGAACTGGCCTTGGCGGCGTGATTCGGCGTGGCGGGCCGGTCCGACGGGGCAGCAACGATCGCCGCCAATCCGGAGGATTGGGCCGCCACGATGCACAGAGTGTAATGGAACGGGCGGTCTGGCGAAAGCCCGAAATGGTCCGGTGGCGGTCGAAATCGGGTGAGCCGGAAACGAAAGCCGCCCCCTCGCGGGAGGGGGCGGCGGTGCGGGTCGGGGTGGGCGTGGTGTCGGGTGCGTGGTCTTCGCGAGCGCGAGGATCAGCAGCCCTGTCCGAAGAAGTCGAGGAAGTCGAGGAAGTCCTGGACGTCGACGATGGTGTCGCCGTTGAGGTCGGCATTGGCTCCGTTGCCACACGGACCGGGGAGTCCTTCGCATGTGCCGAAGTCGTCGAAGAAGTCGAGGAAGTCCTGGACATCGGGCACGGTGTCGCCGTTGTAATCGGCGGGGCATTCGGAGGGGTTGGTGCAGGTGATGCGGGTGGCGCTGAAGTCGTCGATGGCGGCTTCGATGTTGGAGTCGCCTCCGAAGTCGCTGGCGATGAAGCGCATGCGCATGTTGTTGGTGAGCGTGAGCTTGGTGGCGGGGTCGAAGGCGAAGGTATTCCAGCCGCCGGTGGTTCCTTCGCCGGCGGGTCCGACGGTTTCGACGCCGACCCAGGTTGTGCCGCCGTTGTTGGAGATGGAGGTGATGAAGGAGTCGCCTCCGGGGTTGCTGCCCGCGTTGTTGCTGAACCAGCGTGCGTACGAGATGAGGTAGTTGCCGGGCTCGCTCATGTCGAAGACGGGTGAGAGGAGGGTGGTGATGCCGCCGTCGACATCGGTGGACTCTCCGGTGACGAAGGCGAACTCTCCGGGCGCGGGTGTGGTGTCGCTTGTGGGAGCGCCGAGGCCTCCGGCGGGGACGGCGCGGACCCAGAGGCCGGCGGTTGCCCCGTCGCCGAAGGCGCCGACGGTCCATCCCTGATCGGCCTCGAAGTCGTCGACGAGCGAATCAACCAGCGTTCCGACTTCGGCGACGAAGGGGGCCGCATCGCCCTCGGCCGGATAGGTGTTGAGTCCGGAGGCGGCGCCGGTGGCGGAGAAGTAGAACTGCGGGTCGGTGTCGCAGAGCGTTTCGGGGAGGGTTGCCCGCCAGATGCCGCCACCCTGATCGACCATGTCGGCCGTGGTGAAGGAGCCGCCGTCGAAGCGGAAGGAGACGGTGGGCGTTCCGACGAGCGTGTCGTTGTCGGGTGTGACGGCGACATCGATGATGGTCTCCGCACCCGGCGCGATGACGGTCGGGATGTCGGAGTCCATGACGATGGAGCTGGGGGGCGCGGGCGGATCGATGGCGCCGGTGACGACGATGGCGTATCCCTGGATGCCGGAGTTGACGGCGTTGGCGCGGACGCGGACGGTCCAGTTGCCGGTGGCGGGCGAGTTGAGGTGGACCTGTTCGACGTTGTTGTCGAGGTCGGCGGAGCCGCCGGTGGTGGAGACGCCGCTGGCGAAGACGTTGCCTCGGTAGAGGGTGGAGGAGGGGCTGACGACCTCGAGGTGGAGGTCGTTGACATCGGCCTCGCCGGAGCCGGTGCTGGCGCTGGCGGCGGGGTCGGTCCAGACGAGGGTGACCTTGAGCTTCTGGGCGCTGGAGTTGACGGTGATGGGGATCTCATCGAACTCGCCGGTGACGAGGCCGTCGGCGTTGCGAACGTCCTGGACGATCAGGCGGCGGGTCTCGCCGGAGAAGTGCAGGGCCTCATCGGCCAGGGCGCGTCCCCAGCCCTCGAGGTTGCTGGGATAGCCGGTGACGCCGGTCATGTCGACCGACGAGTTGATCATGGTGGCCTTGACGAGCGCGGCGGTGGGCGTGAAGGCGTCGGACGCGTTCGCGGCTCCGGAGGGGTAGTAGCCGCTGGTGTAGTACTGACGGAGGAGGAGGGCCAGGCCGCCAAGGGCGGGCGAGGCCATGGAGGTGCCGGTGAATGAGACGGTGGAGCAGGAGGAGCCGGCGGAGGATGACGTTGAGTTGCAGCCCGGGGCGTAGACCTCCGGCTTGCGGCGTCCGTCGACGGTGGGGCCCACGCCGCCGGAGCAGTGGTTGCCCTGGTTGGGCGTGTCCTGAGAGGCGCCGACGGCGACGAGGTTCTTGGCGTTCTCGGGGTTTCTGAGGCTTGAGGTGTTTGTGACGGCGAAGAGGACGAGCGAGTCCTCGTAGTCGTATGCGAAGCGATCGATGCCTCGGCAGATGGAGTTGTAGCTGGTGGTTCCGTCGTCGCCCCATGAGTTGGTGTGGGAGCGTGCGCCCTGGTCGTGGTGCGTCTTGAGGGCGTTGTACATCGCGGTGTCGTTGAACGAGGGGATGCCGTTGAAGGCGATCTTGGCCTCGTAGGCGATGCCGCGTGTGTTGCCGGTGACGCCGGCGTCGCCGGCTGCGGTGCCCGAGGTGTGCGTGCCGTGCGAGTCGGCGCCGGCGGAGGTGTTGTACGCGATGATCTTGCGATGGGAGGGGCCGATGGGGTTTGTGTCGGCGAAGGAGCAGTGGTTGCGATCGAGGCGGCCGTCCATGACGCCGACGATCTGGCCGAGGCCGCGGATGCCGTTGTTCCACAGCGTTGTGGAGCCGGAGACGTTTGACTGGATGATCCAGGTCGTGGTGGCGTTGCGGTAGGTGATGTCGGGGGCGTCCTCGACCATCTGAACGGTCGGGATGGCGGCAAGCTGGGCCACGGAGGCCGAGGGCATCGTGACGAGGATGTCCTGCTGCGTGCCGGTGCTCTGCACGCTGGTGATGTTCGCGCCGGGGATGTTGGCGATGGCGGCGACCGCGTCGTCCGCGGGCTCGCCGTCGAAGAGCGTGACGACCAGTCGCGACACACCCGCGGCCCGCATGGCCTGGCGCTCGGCGGTGTTGAAGGGACGGACGCCCAGTTCGGGACTGAGCTTCCATGAGCTCTCGAAGGGCGTGACGTAGCGGACGAACGAGAGCCCGTTCAGGGCGACGGGATCGACGCGATCGAGCTTGACGATGTATGCGGTGCTGGGGAGGTAGTCGCCGACGGAGATGCCCGCGGCGGCGAGCGCGGCGCGGCGGACCGGCGTGATGGGGCCGTCGAGCTGGATCACCAGACGCGCGTCCTTGACGAGCGCGGGGCCGAGCGACGCGAAGGACCGGGGCGTGGTCGTGTCGATCACACCATGGGCAAACGCGATGGCGCGCGGGCTGAGCCGGGCGTGCGGCGCGGGGAGCGGGCCAAGGGCGACCGAGCCCGACGCGCCGGAGGCGACATCCGCGCCGTTCGAGTTCAGGCCGATGGAAAGTCCCGCGACCGCGGCGACAACGAGGGCTCTGTTGAACTGCATCTCTCTGTGCTCCTGCTGAACCTTGGGTGTGGCACGTTCGGCTGAGAATAGCGGAGCGTCACACGTTCTCGGATCGACTGTTTCCAAGAATGGCTGAAAGACTGTTGGGTGAACAGACTCCGAATGGGGAGGATGTGGCGGCACCAAGCGCGCGGGTGTTCGCCCTAGAAGACGGGAAGGATCCGCATGGGGACCCCCTCCGGTTTCGGGATGCCTTGGGCTTCTTTTGCGTGGGGCGTGTGAAGGGGGCGCGCCGGGCCGACGGACGTGGTTATGGGACCGGAAAGCGGATTCAATTGTCTGTTGTGTGAGAAGATTGGTCTTTTCCGGCCAATGGCGGTCGGGTACTCTGCCGCTCTCGCCCGGTCGTCGTCCCTTTGGAGGGGTGGTGAGCGGACCTCTCGTGGTGGCCTGTTGCGGGGCTTCGATCCCCCGCGGTGTCAATCGTCCTCCGCACGAGACGGGGGGTGGCGTTTGGGGGCGTTGGTCCCCCTGGAGACTGAATCGATGAAGAGCAGAGCGATGATCGCCGCGATGGCTGGCGTGATGGTTCTTGGCGCGGACGTGGCGCGGGCGCAGACGGACCTGCTGCCTGACATCATCATCCGTGACGATGAGCTCTATGACAACGTGATTGTGACGAACATCATCCCGGGGCGGCGGCACATCCGTCTGTCGACGGGCACGCCCAACCAGGGCGCGGGCAAGTTGTATGTGTACGGCGGCGCGGACCTGGGCAACGGCAAGCAGCAGGTGATCCAGCGCGTGTATCGCTCGAACGGGACGTTCTGGGAGCGGAACGCCGGGCAGTTCGTGTATCACCCGACGCACAACCACATCCACGTGGAGGCGTGGTGCCAGTACCGCATGCGCGAGGTGCTGCCGGGCGACGGCGTGGGCGCGGTCCTGGCCGAGGGCGAGAAGACCTCGTTCTGCATTCTGGATCTGGCGGTGTACGACTCGTCGCTGCCGGGCTTCCCGGCGGGCGGGCAGTTCAACACGTGCTCGAGCACGACGCAGGGCCTGTCGGTCGGCTGGATGGACATCTATTCCAAGGAGCTGGACGGCCAGTGGATCGACATTACCGACCTTCCCAACGGCGAGTACTGGCTAGAGGCGGAGGTCGATCCCGAGGGGAACTTCCTGGAGTCGGATGAGACCAACAACATCGGGCGGATCAAGGTGAACATCGGCTCGGGCGGGAGCACGATCCTGGCCGACGCTTACGAGAACAACAACAGCCGGACGGAAACGGCGGCGCGGGTCGAGGGCGCACAGAACAGCCCGAACCTCGGGCCGTGCAATCCGGAGCTCGTCATCGGGGGCCTGACGGTTCACAACTCGACGGACGCGGACTATTACCGGTTCTACATGCCCGCGACGGGCGCGGCGGGTGACCTGGTTCGGATCGAGTTCACGCACGGCGCCGGCGACCTTGACATGCGGCTCTTGAACTCGGGCGGCTCGGTGCTTGCGACGTCCGAGGGGACGAGCAACTCCGAGCAGATCTCGATGAGCGGGCGGGCGGCGGGCTTCTACTACGTGCACGTCTACGGCTGGTCGGGCGCGACGAGCCCGAACTACACGCTGAAGGTGAACCCGTCGGCCAACAGCGCGCCGTCGGTGACGGTGGTGAACCCCCCGGCGGGCGATGTCGAGCTCGAGCACGGTCTGGACGCGTATGCGGTGACGTGGACGAGCAGCGACCCGGAGAACAACAACCGCTGGGTGACGGTGTATGTGAACGACACGCCGACGCTGGACGGCACCGAGCAGTTGATCCAGACCTCTCTGCACACGCCGTCGACGGTTGGCACGAGCGTGATCAACTCGGCGTATGTGGAGCCGGGGACCTACTGGGTGTATGCGTCGATCACGGACGGCGGCACCACGACCGGCGACTGGTCCGAGGGCACGATCAGCTTCGTAGTTCCCTGCCCGGCGGACGTGAACGGCGACGGCGAGACGGACGTTCAGGACTTCCTGGACTTCCTGGACGCCTTCGGCACGTGCGAGGGCCAGGCGGACGGATGCGAGTCGGGCGGCGTGGATCCGAACATGAATGGTGACGAGGTGATCGACGTGGTCGATTTCCTGGACTTCCTGGACGCCTTCGGTTCGGGCTGTGACCTCTGATTGATGCGCGGGCCGGTCGAGAGGCCGGCCCGTGTCTTTGCCTTCGCGATCGCGTGGTGATCGGACGACATCCTGCTGGAGTACGTGGGTCCGGGCCTGGTTCCGGACCCGCGCTTTTTGTAGAGAGCGCGTTCGATCGCCGATGAGGCGACGCGGGCGGGATGGAGAGAGCGGCGATGCGGCGAGCAACAGGCAGGATGGCGCGGGCGATGCTGACCCCGGAGGCGGTCTGGGCGGGGGGCGCGCTGGGCGCGATCGCGCTGGCGGCGGCGGTGATCGCGTCTCCCGGGACGACGCTTGAGGACTTTCATCAGCCCGGTTCTCAGCCGTTCTCGCTGGTTGAGTATCCGCTGGTGAGCAACGCGTGCCAGTTCTGCCACGGCGGGTACGACGAGCACGCCGAGCCGTTTGCGCACTGGAAGGCGAGCATGATGGCGCAGTCGGCGCGCGATCCGATCTTCCACGCCGCGCTCACGGTGGCGAATCAGGACGCGGCGTTCGCGGGCGAGATGTGCCTGCGCTGTCACACGCCGGGCGGATGGATCAGCGGTCGGAGCGAGCCCTCGGACGGATCGGGGCTGATTCCCGAGGACTTTGACGGCGTGAACTGCTCCATGTGCCACCGCATGGTGGACCCGGTGTACACGCCGGGCGTGAGCCCGGCGGAGGACTGGGACATCCTGGCGTCGCTGGCGGACGTGCCCGAGGGGAGCCATTCCGGGCAGTACGTGATCGATCCTTATGACCGTCGGCGAGGGCCGTTCCAGTTGACGGACATGTTCTATCACCAGTGGCTGGAGTCGCCGTTCCACTCCGAGTCGCGGATGTGCGCGACGTGCCATGATGTCTCCAATCCGCTGTTCGAGCGCACGAGCGGCGGGACGTACGTGCTCGGGCCGCTGGATCAGCGTCACTCGACGGCGCATCGCGGGGACATGTTCCCGGTGGAGCGGACGTACAGCGAGTGGGCGGCGTCGGCGTTTGCGCAGGGCCCGATCGACATGGAGGGTCGGTTCGGCGGGAACAAACTCGAGGTGAGCAGTTGCCAGGACTGTCACATGCCGGACGTGTCGGGGCACGGCGCACGGCCCGCGCTGGGGTCGGCGCATCGCGACGACGTGCCGACGCACCAGTTCGCGGGCGCGAACTCGTGGGTGCTGCGCGCGGTGATGGAGCAGTATGGTGAGGAGAGCGGGCTGACCGAGGAGAGCGTGAGCGCGTCCGAGGCGCGGACGCGGAGCATGATGGAGCGGGCGGCGGACCTTGAGCTGGCCCGGCCTCTGGGGCTCTTCGATTCCGGGCCGCTGCTGGTGCGGGTGGTGAATCAGACTGGCCACAAGCTGCCGACGGGGTATCCCGAGGGGCGGCGGATGTGGGTGAACGTGCGGTTCTTTGATGCGGGCGGGAACCTGATCGTGGAGCACGGGGCGTACGACGGTGCGGAAGCGACGCTGGACGGCGGGTCAACGAAGGTGTACGAGGGGAAGATCGGGCTGGACGCGGCGATGAGCGCGCTGACGGGCAAGCCAGAGGGGCCGGGGTTCCACTTTGCGCTGAACAACACGTGGTACTCTGACAATCGCATCCCGCCGCGGGGGTTCACGAACGCGGGGTTTGCGGGCGTGCAGGCGGCGCCGGTGGGGTATGCGTACCAGGACGGGCAGTACTGGGACAACACGATCTACGACGTGCCGCCGGGCGCGGCGCGGGCCGAGGTTCGGCTGTATCACCAGACGACGACGCGCGAGTACATCGAGTTCCTTCGCGACGAGAACGTGACCAACGGCACGGGCGCGGTGGCGTATGCGCTGTGGGAGTCGCTGGGGAAGAGCCAGCCCGTGTTGATGGCCAGCGCGACGCTGGAGCTGGGCGCGTGCGGGGCGGACGTGAACGAGACGGGGAACGTCGACATCGTCGACTTCCTGGACTTTTACGACTGGTGGGGCCGGCAACTGCCGCGGTGCGACATCAACGCGGACGGACTGCTGGACATCCTGGACCTGATGGACTTCATCGACAGCTTCGGGCGCTGCTCGTGATGGCGGGTTTCAGCGCGGGAAGTCGGACTTTGGGGTTTCGGGCTTGTGGCCGTCCTTGGACTCGCCGCGGCCGCCGACGAGCAGTCGCGAGATGATCTCCTGGACGTGAGCGCCTGATTCATCGAAGCCGTGTCGTTCGACACCGAGCGCGGTGACGACGCCGTATCCCATGCCGACGTGGATGAGCAGCCAGGCGAGGATCTCCGCGGAGAAGCGGGTGACGACGCTGCGGGCCTCCTGGGCGCGCTCGACCTCATCGACGAGGAAGGCGTGGACGGAGCGGATGTGGTTGCTGACGGCGGCGCGGATCTGGTCGTCGTTGGATTCGGTGATGGACTGGAGGAGGACGCGGTAGGCGCGTTGGCCGCGGGTGGAGACCATGGGGTTGTCGCCGATGATGCGTCGGAGGCGGTCGGCGGGGTCGGAGGCGTTCTTGAGATCCTGGGCCCACTGCTCGAGGGTCTGCTGGCCCGTGCGTTCGATGAGCGCGATGAAGAGGTCCTTCTTGGAGGAGAAGTGTCGGTAGATGATGGGCTCGGTGACGCCGGCGGCTTTGGCCAGTTCGGAGGTTGTGGCGCGGGCGTAGCCATGGCTCGCGAAGAGCTCGAGGGCTGCGTCGAGGAGCTGCTCACGTCGCTTGGCCGCGGGCAGTCGGCTCATCGGACCCTCCTGAATCCACCCTTCAAGCCACTCACGATTCCCCTGCACAGGAGTTTAGCGGGTACTTACCGGCGTGCGCGGGGTTGGGGCGGGTTCAGCGCTGATCCGCTCTGGTTGTGTGGGCGACGCGGTTTGGCCCGCGGGTCGCGGGCGGGACGGGGTCATAGCCGCCCTTGGCGAAGGGGTGGCAGCGGAGGATGCGGCGGGCGGTGAGCCATGAGCCGCGGAAGGGACCGTGGACCTGAAGGGCCTCCAGCCCGAAGCGGCTGCAGGTCGGTTCGTAGCGGCACTGGCGTCCGATGATGGGCGAGAGGGTGATGCGGTAGAGCCAGATGAGGGCTTCTAAAGGAAGGATGGCGAGGCGGCGGGGTCCGATCGTCCAGGGTGGACGAACCGCGGCCGATGTGCGGTCGGGGGGCGCGGGAGGATCGGTGGCGGTGTCAGGCATCGCGCGCATCCGAGCGGGCGGCGCGGCGATCGATCTCCGAGACGAGCTTGGCCCCGGCCTGAAGGAGGAGGCGCTCGTAGTCGGGGAGGTCGAGTATGTCGTGGGGGCGGACGGTGATGACCAGGTCCAGGTGCTGGCCGGCGCGGGTGAGGGGGAGGGTGTGCTGGACGTGGCGGAAGGCCTCACGGAGGAGGCGCTTGATGCGGTTGCGGACGACGGCGTTGCCGACGCGTCGGCCGACGGAGAGGCCGATGCGGTGGGCGCGGGCCTGGCCCCCCTCACCCGATCTCGCGCGGGCGTAGACAACGAGGGGCCCGGCGGGTTTGGAGAGTTTGCTCTTGAGGATGGCGCGGAAGTCGTTGGCCTTGGAGAGGCGCTGGCTGCGGCGGAGGGTGAGGCGCGGCGCGGGGGGCGGCGGTGTCCCGGCGGGTTCGGTTGAGGAGGGGGGAGGAACGGTGCCGCTCATGCGACATTGTTCGAGGGCCGACCGACGCGCGAGGCACGGGAGCCCGAGATCTTGGGCTGGGGCTTGGACTGGGGCTTGGACTCGACCAGCGCGCCGGTGCGCTGGGAGCGTTCGGCGTTCAGGGTGTTGGCGACCTCGTGGCGTGGGCGGGACGGGGGCAGAAGCCCGCAGAAGCAGGCGATCGCGCCGCCGGCGATGAGCCACATGCGCTTGGCGTCGTCGGTGGTCCAGCGGTAGAGGATGGAATCGGGGCGGGGACGCTCGGCCCAGACGATCGGGGCGGGCTCCAGGGCGTTGAAGATGGTCGCGCTGTCGGAGAGGCCTCGGGAGAGGCCGGGGAGGGGGTCGCGATCGACGGGGATGAGGTTGAGTTCGGAGGCGGCGAGGGAGAGGGCCAGTTGCTGGTTGCCGGACTGGAGGGCGTCGAGGTAGCGCTGGTAGTTCTGGAGGCGTTCTTCGCGGCGGCGTTCCTGGGTGAGGGCGCGTTCACGCTGCCAGCGGGCCTCGGCCAGATCGTCGACGGCGGGGATGAGCACCGTGGCGCCGATGATGGTTACGCCGGCGAGCAGAAAGAGCCAGCCGGGGTCCAGAATGGGCGCAATGGTGGTGGTGATGCGGAAGCGCACGTTGCTGGATGTATCGACGAAGGCGGGGTTTCTGGGCCAGAGATCCGGGTGGGAGGGGCGAGAGGTTACTCCGCCGGGGCGTCCGCGAGCAGGCCGAAGCCCTGCCCGGCAAGGTCGATGAGGGTGTCGTGCGTGACGTCGGCCTTGGTGTCGTTCCAGCCGATGGAGAGGACGAAGCGGGCTCCATCGGCGCGGTCCACGAGCCATGTGAGGTTCATGACGCCGGGTTCCGAGCCGCCCTTGAAGCCGATGGATCTCCAGACGGAGCGGTCAAAGCCGATGCCGGGGTTGGCGCGGATGGCGGCGCCGGCCGGCGCGTTGCCGGGGGATTGGGCGAGGGCGTCGACGGCGGCGATCACGCGGCAGCATTCTTCGGCGGTCGCGAACCATTCGAGCGTGTCGATGTGCATGGGGGCTTTCCAGACCGCCGCGGCGACCATGCTGGGCGCGGCGGTGGCGACCTCGCCCCCTTCGGCGAGCATGGCGCGGCGGGTCGCGACGTCGGCGGCGATGTAGCGGCCCGCGAGCGTCTGATCGTCGCCCAGTTTCATGGCGAACATGTCGCGCGTGGTGAGGAAGGGTGTGGTGCGGGCGGGGTCGGCGTTGAGCGTGGCCATGAAGGCCTCGATGGGCTCGCGGCCGACGAAGTGGATGAGGTGGTCGGTCGCGGTGTTGTCGCTGATGGAGATCATCTTCAGGGCGTATTCGGAGAGGGTGTGCTCGGCGCCGGCGGGGTCGTTCTGCATGACGCCGCTGGGGAGGGACTTCCAGTCGTCGCGGATGGCGAGCTTCTGGTCCCATGCCGCTTCGCCGCGCTGGACCTTCTGGGCGAGGGCGCCCAGGACGTAGAGCTTGAAGGTGGAGCCGACGGCGAGGCGTGCATCGGCGTTGAAGGCGTGGAGCGGAGTGAGCGTGCCGTCGGGATTGAGGCGGGCGGCGTGGAAGTTGGCGGTTCCCGGGAGGGCGGCGAGTTTCTCGTCCAAGGCGTCCCAGGTGGCCGCGCTGCTGGCGCCGGTGCCGGGGATGACCTGGGCGTTGAGCCCGGCGATGAGGCCGGTGTCGGGCTCGACGGCGAGGCCGAAGGCGAGGATGACGCCGTTGGCCTGCGAGCGGAGGCGTCCCTGCATGTTGTGGGAGTCTGCGCCGGGGCCGATGGAGTCGAGGACGGTCGGACCGCCGCCCATGACGGAGGAGGCGACCTGCTGGAACTGCCGGGCGATGAGGTCGGGGGCGATGGCTTTCTTGAAGTCCTCGCTGAAGTGGGAGGCGACATCGCCGGGATCCTGGCCGGAGAGGACGGAGATGAACCAGTTGAGTTGGGCGCCGACGGGTGATTCGGGCACGGGGATGCCGGGAGGGCCGAGGGGTGATGCCGGCGCGAGGGCTGGTGCCTTGGTCTGGGGTTCTTCCTGCGCCTGCACACCCGGGGCGAAGCCCAGCGCGAGCAGCGACAGGGCGAGGAGAGAGTGGCGTAATGTCTTGATATTCATTGGCTTAGACCCTCGGCGGCGGGAACTGCGTCTGGGGGAGGCGTGATCTCCCAAACGATTGGGAATCGAAGGGCGTCACTGTAACGTGGGACCGACGCGGCGGGTGCGCCGGGGACTATGATCGGCGGTTGTCGCGACGAGCGAGCGTCAGCGGGCGCGGCGCTTCACTTCGGATCTACATGTGCCCCTTGTTCCCCGATCGGTTCTCGGGGGCCTCTCTGGAAGCACCTCTTTCTGGACCACACGCCGGCAATGTCACGACGCGTCGCCATCACAGGAATCGGGCTGGTCACGGGATACGGCGTCGGCAAGGACGTCGCGTGGGAAGGGTTGTGCTCGGGGGCATCGGCGATCGGCGCGATTGAGGCGTTCGATGCGTCGGGGTTCTCGTGCCGCCTGGGCGCGCAGATCAAGAACTTCTCCGCCAAGGAGTTTGTGCCCAAGCACTACCGCAAGGCGGTGAAGGTGATGGCGCGGGATATCGAGATTGCGGTGGGCGCGGCGCACATCGCGGTCGCTGACGCGGGGCTTGTGACGCGGGCCGCGCTCGGCGAGGACGCGCAGAGCGGCATGACGTATCCCTCGGAGCGGATGGGGTGTCACATCGGCGCGGGATTGATCTCGGCGGAGACGCCGGAGTTGGCGGCGGCGCTGTCGACATCGCGCGGGGCCGACGGGGACATTGATCTCAAGCAATGGGGCGCGTCGGGGATGAACAACCTGCCGCCCTTGTGGATGCTCAAGTACCTGCCCAACATGCTGGCGTGCCACGTCACGATCCTGCACGGGTGCGAGGGGCCGAGCAACACGCTGACGTGCCAGGACGCGAGCGGGCTGCTGTCGCTTGGTGAGTCGGCGCGGGTGATCGAACGGGACGCGGCGGATCTTTGTTTCAGCGGCGGGGCCGAGTCGCGGATCTCCATGATGGGGATGTCGCGGATGGTGGTGTCCGGTCGGCTGGCCAGCACGGGCGACTCGACGGACGCGCTGGCGTTCGCAAGGCCCTACGACGACGCGGCGCCGGGCGGCCTGCCGGGCGAGGCGGGCGGGATCCTGATTCTGGAAGAAGAGGGCGCGGCCAGGGCGCGGGGCGCGAAGGCGCACGCGCGGGTGCTGGGCTTTGGAGCGGCGCAGTCCGGGCCTCCGGCGATTCCGCCCTTCAACAAGGGTGCGGAGATCCCGGGCGAGGGATTGCGGTACGCGATCCTCGCGGCCCTGGACGACGCGTCGTGCAAGCCGGAGGAGATCGACGCGATCTTCCCGCTGGGCGCGTGCGTGCCGTGGTTGGATCGCCCGGAGATCGCCGCGCTGCGTGAGGTGTTCGGCGCGCGGCTGGGTGAGATTGAACTCGTGACGCTCTCGCCGCAGATCGGGCAGAACCTGGCGGGGGACGGCGCGGTGCGGGTGGGGATCGCGGCGATGTGTCTTGAGCATCAGAAGCTGCCGGCGCGCCTGCACACGGGCGCGGTTCCGGCGGGTGTTCGCGCGGGCGCGGCGCCGGCGCGCGAGGCGCGTCTGGGCAAGGTTCTTGTGTGCACATCATCGAACGGCGGACAGAACGCGGCGCTCGTGTTGGGCGTTGCGTAAGGGTCACTACAGAAGTCTTCCAAGAGGAGTTCTCAGCATGTACGAGCAGAATCGCGGACACTCACACCGTGGCGGCGGAGGCGGCGGGGGCCGGCGCGACGGTGGTGGTTACGGCGGAGGGGGCGGCGGACACGGCGGCGGTTACGGGGGTGGGCATGGTGGTGGGCGGGGTGGTGATCGGGGCGGGCGGGGCGATTACGGAGGGGAGCGCGGCGGAGACCGCGGGGGCGAGAGAAGGGGCATGCCCTTGTCGGAGCTTGATCCGAACCTGACGGACATGAGCCGCCGGGTGATCGGGTGCGCGATCGAGGTGCACAAGGCGCTTGGTCCGGGCTTTGATGAGTCCTGCTACATCAACGCGCTGAAGATCGAGATGGACAAGGCGGGGCTGAAGTACAAGCTCAACCACGCGTTTGATGTCGTGTATGGCGGTGAGAAGATCGGCTCCGCGCAGAGCGACCTGTATGTTGAGGATCGCTTCGTGGTTGACCTGATGGCGCGTCCGGGAGAGATCGGTTCCTATGAGCGGAGCTCGCTCCGTGCGCAGTTGCGCGCGGCGGACCTGGAGCTTGGGCTCATCATCAACTTCTGCGAGCGCCGCCTGAAGGACGGGCTGGTGCGCGTGCTGAATCCCGACAAGCTGAACGCGATGCGGGGCGATGACGACGAGTACGAGGACGACGATGAGGAAGGTGATGAAGAGGGCGGCACGAGCACGGGCAACACCGCCGACTTTGAGTGAGCCGTTGCTCGCTCTCATGAGCGCGCGGGCGGGCGATCCAGCACAAGGAACCGAGCACTGATGGGCCAGCGCCGCATCGTCATCACGGGCACGGGGTGGGTCACGCCCTTGGGCACGACGCTCGACGGCGTGTGGTCGCGCCTGCTCAGGGGCGACTCTGGCATAGGTCCGGTGACGCACTTTGACGCGTCGACATTCGTGACGAGTTTCGCGGCCCAGTCGCCGCCGATCGATCTGGCGGAGTACCTCGACGACGCGTCGGCGTTCAAGGATGCGGCGCGGAACTCGCGGTTCGCGCTGGCAGCGGCGTCGATGGCTCTTCGTCAGGCGGCGTTCAAGCCCAGGGACATGGCTAAGCCGTATCGCGCGGGCATGTACCTGGGTTCGGGCGAGGGGCCCCACGACTTCACGGACTATGCCGCGATGCAGATGGCGGGATGGAACGGGGAGACGCGGACGATCGACTCCGCCGTGTGGGGCCGGACCGTGGCCAAGCGCATGCACCCGTGTCACGAGCATGAGCAGGAGCCCAACATGGCCCTGTCGCATCTGGCGCACGCGTTCGGGTTTCGCGGGCCGGCGTACAACTGCATGACGGCGTGCGCGGCGAGCACGCAGGCGATCGGCGAGGCCTTCGAGATCCTGAAGCGCGGGGATGCGGACGTGATGCTGGCGGGCGGGGCGCACTCGATGATCCATGCGCTCGGCATGACGGGGTTCATCCGGTTGACGGCGATGAGCAAGCGGAGCGATTCGCCGAAGACCGCGGCCCGGCCCTTCGACAAGAACCGCGACGGCTTCGTGATGGGCGAGGGCGCGGGGATGCTGGTGCTTGAGGATCTGGAGCACGCCAGGGCACGCGGCGCGACGCCCTTGGCGGAGATCGCGGGGTTTGGCTCATCGGCGGATGCGTTCCGCATCACGGATATTCAGCCGGACGGGAAGGGCGCGCAGGCGGCGATGAGGCAAGCGCTGAAGCAGGCGGGGATCGAGCCGCGTGAGCCGGGGCCGGATGGGCGGCCGGGCGTGCATTACATCTCTGCGCACGGCACGGGGACGCAGGAGAACGACGCGATCGAGACCGCGGCGGTCAAGGGCGTCTTTGGCCCGATGGCGCCGAAGATCCCGTTCAGTTCGGTGAAGAGCATGCTGGGGCATTTGATCCAGGCGGCGGGGGCGGTGGAGCTGATCACGTGCGTGATGGCGATCAAGACGGGGATCGTGCCGCCGACGATGAACCTGACCGAGCCGGACCCGGAGTGCGATCTGGATTACGTGCCGAACGCGGCGCGGGACTTGAACGCGCAGGGCGGTGTTGAAGTGTGTCTGTCGAACTCGTTCGGGTTCGGTGGGCAGAACGACACGGCGGTGGTGAGACGGTTCAGGGGGTAGGTGAAACGAACGTCAAGAGAAGAAGAACGCAGAGGGCGCAGAGCGAGGACGCGGAGAAGAGGGGGGCTGAATCCGAATCCCCCTTCCCCTCCCGACTCCCCGTCCGTGAAACTCCGTGCTTCTCAGCGTCCTCCGCGCTTTCATTGTCAGTTAAGCGGCACAAAATCGCGCCCACGCACGCCCCACGGTGTGTAGACCAACTGGTATCTGCCGCCAGCGTCGAAGCTGTCGCGCGGAGCGCGGAGAACCGAGCCGTCATGCGCCGCGATCGAGATGGGAAAGCTGAACGATTGGAAGATTGTTCGTATGTTTCCCCGTGCCTCGGGGACGCAATACGGCACCATTTCGTGCATGAGGGCTTTGAGTGATGGGAAGGCGACTTCCTCCTCGCGCACGGGCCGGATGAGATAGTCCTTGTCGGTGGCGTCTGGGCTCAGACTCTTCGGGTCGATCCACGCGGCGCGGCTCATGAAGTACGTTGGCATCTGCAGTGTGCCGTCGGGGATCAGGTCGCCCGGACCGCCGGTTGCGCCCGCTTCGTAGCGTGGTTGTTTGGGACAACGCAAAGCTTCGTTCCAGTGCTGGCCCGACCAGTCGTCGGGAAGCAGCGTGGCCCAGCTCTGCTCGAACCCCAAAACAGAGCCGCGCGCGTAGTCCGGCCCACCGCCGGGACCGGGCTCAATAATCGGTTCCGTTCCCGCATAAGGGAATGTACCACGGTTCTCGGTTGTATAGAGACCGAGCAAGGTGCCCGCGCTGCGGATGTTAACGGCGCAGCGCGTCTCGGTCATTCGTTGAAGCCCGCGTTGCCCGAGCGGGACCGAGAGAGCTAGCAGGATCGCAACTATCGCGATACAGACGAGAATCTCGATCAAGGTGAAGGCATTGCGAACAATCACCGTACCCCTCGATTCCGTAGAGTGCTTGTGTGCCGCCTGCTAGTTTATTATCCTAGTAGTGACGTTGCTGATCAAGTCAATCTTGCTTGATGGGAGTAAACAATGCAAAAGGTTCTTTCACGAGTCGGCGCGTGTCTCCTTGTCGGGGTCCCGGTTGCGATGACGCTTGCGCAGCCCTGTGGCACAAATCCGGTGTGCTTTGTCCAGACATGGTTCGACGTAACGCAAACAAACAATGGCGGCTGCGGCGTGAGTTACGTTGACTGTCCCGGTCGGGTTCTCTGCGGCGTGGGAGGAGACAATTGGCCAAGTTCCGCGATCACGACGATGATCGTTGAATGCGCCTGTTACACAGAGGGTGTTTCCGGGCCGAATGGTTGTGAGGGGGGGATCCGGCAGACTCCATGCAACTCGTTCACGAATCCGATCCCGTATCAAGACTGTAACAAGGACTGTTACACCGTGATCGTGCCGCCCTGACCGTGTTGAGATCAACATTCTGCTTGCGCAAGCCTTGGAGGACAATCATGCGGCTCGTACTTTCCGCGCGCCTGCATTGGCTGCGCATCTTTCTCGCTTCAGTTGCGTGGTGCATAAGCAGTCCAAGCGTTAGCGCCGACGATGCGGCGAGGATGTCGTTGCGTTCCTTGGCGGACACATACGCGGACGTGCGGCTGACGGCTGTTGATATGGTGAGCGGCGCGCCATCCCACATCCAGTTGATGCGGATAGTCTCGCATCGAAACGGCGACGTGGCGGCCCGGTACTGGCCGACCGGGACCGCTTGGAAGGATCTGGGCCCCACAGAGCCGAAGCCTGATTACTTCGTCTTCTCAAATGACAAAACGCTTTACTCAATGCGTTCTACCTCACCCGGGTACACCAGCTTCCAGTACGATCTTCAACTCGAAAATCCATCGACGCTTAACATCCATCACTTTCTCGCGCCATGGCCTTACGTCTCCGGCTGGGTCCGACAACTGCTCGACGCGGACGATGCCGTTTTCTCGCGGGATGCCGGTGTGCTCACCGCGTCAAGCGAGTCGATCGGCTTGTCACTCTCCTGGAATGAACGGTTTAGCGTCGTGCGCATCGCACGGACGCGATCCGACGGTGGTGTATCCGCCATGAGCTTTGATTCGTTTGACTCACGCACAACGCCGAGCTTTCCAATGTCGGCTCGGCTTCACACGACGGCATCGACCGCAACAGGTGCGCCATCTCATGAGAGCATGTACGCATACGAGCGCGTTCGCCTCAACGACCCTCGCGACGAAGCGCTGCTGCCCTTTGATGAGGTCGCGCTCGGTGTCTATCGCTACGACGCGACCACCGGCGACGTCTACAACCACGACGGCACGCTGCTCTACAACGAGAAGGCGTTTCTCAAACAGGCGGGAATTCCTGTCGCGGGGACGGAGATCGCCGTCTACTGGTACACCGCGATCGTCGTCGCGGGAGTGCTGTCGGCCTGGGCGGCGCGCCGGCGGATCGTCTCCGGACGGCTGAAGGGGCCGGGAGAATCGTGGCTGGGCCACGTGAGCGCCGGCGCCCGGATCCTCGTGGGATTGTTCTTCCTGCTCGCTGTCGCCGCGAAACTCTCGACGGTCGTGTATGTCGGGGGTCTGTCCGCTCGCGGGGCTGCGGCGTTGACCGGGGTGATCCGGCAGCACGAGGTAATCCCGTCGGGACTCGCGCCCGCCGCGGCATACGGCGCAATCGGGCTGGAACTCGCGCTCGGCATGATGTTGCTCACTCATCGGCGCGTGCGGCCTGTCTGCGGGGCCGCCACCGGATTTCTGGCCGTGATGTCCGTTTATCTTGTGATCGTGTGGATCATGCGTGGCAATGTCTCGTGCGGATGTCTCGGCCAACTGACAAAGGACCAGCTCTCAAGTTCACTCGTGCGGAACGCGGTCGCGGCGGGCCTGTTGGTGCCGAGTGTGATACGACGAGTCAACCCGTAAGGACTACACCAGCGGCGTCTTCCCCGGCATCGGCACTTCCGGTGTCGGGAGTGGGCCCATCTCGTACGAGGGCGGCGTGAGGTCGAGCTTGGAGTTCAGGGCCTGCTCCCATGTCACGGTCTTGCCGGTGTACGCGGCCATGCGTCCCATGATCGCGGTAAGCGTGGACTCGGCGACCTGGCGGGCTTCGTTCACGCGGTTGCCGGACTTGATTGCGTCGAGCAGGTCGATGTGTTCCTGCACGTAGGGGTTGTTGTTCTGGTCGGTGAACTTCCAGGGGTCTTCTCCACCAGCACCCCCACTGCCACCACTTGCGCCGCCGCCACTGCCGGGCGCGATGCGGAACTCCGCGCCGCCGGGGCGGAGCGTGCATGAGCCGCGTGAGCCGCGGATGACCTCTTCGACGCGCGAGGTGGTTCCATCCTGCTGGCGGCACATGGACATGCAGGTCGCGCCGGAGGCGTATTCAAAGAGGACGCCGAAGTGATCGAAGATGTGGCCGTAGGCGGGGTCGGTGCGGACCTGTCGGCCACCGACGGCGGTGGCCTTGTCGGGGTGGGTCTCGCTACTGGAGATGCTCATGGCCCAGTTGATGACGTCGAGGTTGTGGACGTGCTGCTCGACGATGTGGTCGCCGGAGAGCCAGGTGAAGTAGAGCCAGTTCCTGATCTGCCACTCCATGTCGGACCACTCGGGGCGGCGCGGGTGCATCCAGAGGCCGCCCTGGTTCCAGTAGGCCTCGCTGGTGACGATGCGGCCGATCGCGCCGTCCTTGATGCGCTTCATGGCTTCGCGGTACGAGGTCTCATGCCTCCGCTGCGTGCCGGCGACGATGGACAAGCCCTTCTGGTCCGCCATGGCGGACGACTCAAGAACGGATCGGATGCCGGCCGGATCGACCGCGACGGGCTTTTCAACGAAGATGTGGCAGCCCTTCTCGACGGCGGCCCGCAGGTGCATGGGGCGGAAGTGCGGCGTGGTCGCGAGGATGACCATGTCGAGGTCGTTCTCGAGGAGCTCTTTGTACGAGTCGAAGCCGGTGAGCACGCGATCGTCGGGAAGGTCCACGCGGTCGCGCCACGGATTGTCGGAGGAGGAGAGGTAGCCGCGTGCGCCGCCGATGCGATCGGTGAAGAGGTCGGCCATGCCGACGAGTCTGACATCGGGGGAGGCCTCGAGGGCGTTCATGGCGGCGCCGGTGCCGCGTCCGCCGCAGCCGATGACGCCCAGACGGATCGAGTCCATCGAGCGGCCGGAGCTGGCGAAGGCGATGTTGGCGCCGGAGAGGGACATCAAGCCGAGGGCGGAGGCGCCGGCGACGGAGGATTTGACGAAGTCGCGGCGGGTGACGGGGTTGGTCATTGGATGCTCCTGAGAGAAGAGACCACAGAGGACGCAGAGAGCGCAGAGTGGCACAGAGGGGAAATCCTGTTGAAAGACAGAGTAGAAGATGACAAGTGAAGAAAAGCGGCGCCCGAGATGCGTCGGGCGCTGTGGGGCTCTTCGCGATCCATCACCTCTGCCATTGCTTCTTCTCTGCGCGACTCCGCGCTCTCTGCGTCCTCTGTGGTCTCTTCATTGCATTATGTCAGCTTGGTCTGGCCGGGGATCGCGACCTGCGGCATGGGCATGGGGCCCCAGGCGAGGTTCTCCGGCACGAGTGATTCCTTGGAGTTCATGGCTTGTTCCCACGACACGGTCTGCCCGGTGTAGGCGGACATGCGGGCCATGATGGCCATGAGCGTGGAGTTGCTGCCTCGGAGGGCGTCGTTGATCGGTGCGCCTGCGCGGATGGACTTGAAGAGCTCCTCGTGCTCGGTCTGGTACATGTCGCGATCGGCGCGGCCTTCGTACTGCCAGGTGCGCTTGTTGTCGAGGTCGCGCGTCTCGAAGGTGGGGACCCAGCCGTTGACGGTCGCTGAGCCCTTTGTGCCGTAGATGTAGTCGGTGTTGTCGGCGGGGCAGCCGTCGATCTGGCGGCAGGTGTGGTGGGAGCGCAGGCCGCCCTCGTACTCGTAGATCGCGGCGAAGTGGTCGAAGACGTTGCCGGACTCGGGGCCGGTGCGGGCGGCGCGGCCGCCGAGGCAGTTGACGCGGAGGGGGATGCGGTCGCCGACGGCCCATGAGCCGCGGTCGATGGAGTGGCAGGCCTGCTCGACGATGTGGTCGCCGGAGACCCAGGTGAAGTGCCACCAGTTGCGCATCTGGAACTCAAGGTCGCTCCATTCGGGCTTCCTCGGGCGTTTGGTGAGGGTGCCGGTGTGGTAAGTGGTGTGCACGGACATGATCTGGCCGATCGCGCCGGAGTTGATCTTGTCGAAAGTGGCGACCATGCCGTCGTGGAAGCGCCAGCAGTAACCGACGAGGGTGGCGAGGTTCTTTGACTTGGCGAGCTTTGCGGTCTCGATGAAGGAGCGGACGCCGGGGCCGTCGACGGCGACGGGCTTCTCCGCGAAGACGTGCTTGTTCTTCTCGATGGCGTAGCGGTAGTGCGTTGGGCGGAAGGCGGGATACCCGGTGATGAGCACGGCATCGACGTCCGCGTCGATCGCGGCCTTGTAGGAGTCGAAGCCGGTGAAGCGGCGCTCGGGCGGCACCTGCACGCGTGCCGAGGCCTGGTCGCCCATGGTCTCGTTGATGCCCTTGAGGGAGGAGTCGAGGCGTTCGCCGAAGACATCGGACATGGACCAGAGGGTGACGCCGGGATCGGCGGAGAGGGCCTGGATGGCGGCCCCCGTGCCGCGCCCGCCGCAGCCGACCAGCGCGATCTTGATCTGATCGGAGCCCCGCCGCGCCCGCGCATCCGCGGCTCGGGCGCTCGAGAGCCCGATCAGTCCGGAGCCGAGGCCGACACCCAGTCCGGTGGCGACTGACGACCGCACGAAGTCGCGACGCGTCAGGTCGGAAGAAGACGAGGACGGGGCTCCCGGTGCGGGGGTGGAAGGCGAGGTCGGTCGAGGGTCCATGGATCGGCTCCGGTCGGTGGGTGAGGCAGGGGGGAGCAATGTACCAGATTCGCGGCGTGATCCAAGCGCGGGCTTCGCCGTGCATCTCTCGGGCCTGGTTATGATGGGCCGCCCATGGCCAGGCCATCACTGACCGGTTCAGAATCCTTTCGGCTCCGCATCCAGCGGAGCGAGGGGCAGCGCGCCCGGTTGATGCTGGGTGTGTACGTGGCGCTGGCGGTGCTGATCTTCGTCCGGCGGATGGAGGGTGGGACTGTCATCGCCCATGACCATGTCTTCTTCCCCTCGATCGGTGTGTTGCTGGCCGTCATGGTCTTTGAGGCGCTGTATTCACGTGCGCTGCTCGCGTCCGTGCGGAGGGGCGTGCTGCTTCCGGAGTGGCGGCTTGGGATCACGGCGGTCGTCGAGTTGGCGGGGCCGGCGGCGGTTCTGTTGATCCTGCACTATTGGTCGCCGAAAGGGGAGTTCACGGCGCTGACGGCTCCTGCGGTGCTGGTCTTTCCGATCACGATCATGCTGTCCACCTTGCGCCTGCGCCCTTGGACGACGCTGTGGCTCGGGATCGGCGCGGGCGTGTTCCACGCGGCGCTTGTGGCGGACGCGATCCGGCGCGATCCCGCGCACTTCGGCCAGCTCACCGCGCTCTTCAGTTACGGCGTGTTGTTGACGCTGACGGGGATCGCCGGCATGGTGGCCACGCGGGTGGTCCGGCGGTACGTCGCCGAAGCGGTCGAGGAGGCCGAGGCGCACGAGCGTGCGGGGCTGAAGCTCGCGGCGATCGAGCGCGATCTTGAGGTCGCCAAGCAGATCCAGTTCGGGCTGCTCCCCGCCGCATCGCCGGCGTTCAACGGATTCGACATCGCCGGGATGAACCAGCCCGCGGACCAGACGGGCGGCGACTATTACGACTGGCAGGAGCTGCCCAACGGGCGCCTGCTGGTGGCGATCGCGGACGTGACGGGGCACGGCATCGGGCCCGCGCTGGTGATGGCGGTCTGCCGCGCGTACTCGCGGGCGACCGCGCCGCTGGATTCGCATCCGCCCTCGCTGATGGCGCGACTGAACGATCTGCTGCACGCGGACATCACGGGCGGGCGGTTCATTACGCTGGCGATGGCGGTTCTCGAGAGCGAGGGGCACGTGGAGTTTCTTTCCGCGGGTCACGGGCCCTCGTTGCTCTATCGCGCGCGGGGCGGGGACGTGGAGCAGTTCGGCGGGGATGGTTTGCCGCTGGCGATCATGCCCGGGGAGGCGTACAGCCCGAGTCGCACGTTCAGGATGGAGCGGGGGGACGTGCTGGTGATGCTGACCGATGGCGTGATCGAGTGGCGGAACGGCGCGGGGGTGCAGTTCGGGGAGGCGCTGGTGACGAGCGAGCTGAAGTCGTGCGCGTCGCAGCCCGCCGCGGGGATTGTGGAGCGCTTGCACAAGGCCGTGCTCGCGCACGCGTCGGGCGCGAAGCAGATGGACGACGTGACGATCATGGTGATCAAGCGGACGGCGTGATCGACAGCGCCGGGGCCTACTTGTCATCCGGAGCCGCGGCCCTGGCCCTGAGCGACTCAACCGTCCGGCGGTACTGCTCGGTGGCGGGGTTGCCCTCGGGCAGGACGCGTGCGGCGATGCCGAGCGCTTCTTCGGCGAGCGTGAGCGCGTCGGCGACAAGGCCGCGCTCGGCGCGAACGCTCGCGAGGTTGTGGGCGCACATCGCGACGACGGGGTGCTCGGGCGGATAGATGCGGCGGACCATTGCGAGCATCTCGGTGTAGAGTGTGTCGGACTCCTCCAGCTTTCCCGCGGATCTTCTGACCGCCGCGAGGTTGTTCATGGCGCGGGCCAGATCGGGGTGATCGCCGGCGTAGATGCGGCGTGTCATCGCGAGCGTCTCTTCGAGCAGTTGCTCGGCGCCCTGGGCATCGCCCCGGTCGCGCTTCACGAACGCCAGGCTGTTCATGCACTTGGCCACGTCGGGATGGTCGCCGGGGTAGAGCCGGCGGCTCATCTCCAGGGCCTCGACGAAGAGTGCTTCGGCGTTGTCGAGGTCGCCGGCGTCGCGCCGGACGAACGCGAGCTTGTTCAGGCACATGGCCGTCGCGGGATGGTCGCCGGAGAACAGGCGCCGATTCATCTCCAGCGCGTCCACGAGCAGCGGCTCGGCCTCCGCCATCCGCCCGAGCGTCATCCGGACGTTGGCCGCGTTGGACATGTGCAGCGCAACCGTCGGGTGGTCGCCCGGGTAGAGGCGGCGGGTCATCTCGAAGGCCTCGATGTAGAGTGCCTCGGCCTCGTCGAGCTTGCCGAGAGACTCGCGGACCGTTGCGAGATTGTTGAGGGCGGTCGCGACGAGGTGGTGGTCGCCCGCGAAGATGCGGCGCGACATATCAAGGGTCTCAACAAAGAGGGGCTCGGCCTCGTCGTCGCGGCCTCCCTCCGATCGGTGGAGCGCGAGGTTGTTGATCGCCTCGGCGACGCTCGGATGATCGCCGGGAAAGAGGCGACGGAGCATCTCCATCGCCTCGACGAACAGGGGCTCGGCGTCCTCGTAGCGGCCGACCTCCTGGAGCGCGAACGCTATGTTGTTGAGCGAGGTCGCGACCATCGGGTCGTCGCCGCTGTGCAGGCGCCGGTTCATCGCCAGCGTCTGCTCGTAGATCGCCAGAGACTCCGTCGAGCGCCCGAGTCTCCCGAGCGTGTGGGCGAGGTTGCTCATGCTCGCGGCGACGGCCTCGTGATCACCGGGAAAGAGGCGTCGGCGCATCTCCAGCGCTTCGGTATAGATCGCGAGCGCTTCCTCGTAGCGTCCCTGCGACTCGATGGTGCCCGCCAGCCCGCTCATCGTGAGCGCGGTCTCCGCGTTGTCCCCGGGCGCGAGGGCCCGGCGGATCTCCAGGGCGCGGGCGAACTGTGGCTCGGCGATGGCGGGGCGGGCGTTGTTCTGGAGGATCGCGCCGATGGTCTCGCGCAGGCGCGCCTCGGTCTCGGGGTCGGGCGCGAGCGCGCCGCTCTCCAACTGGGCCAGCGCCGTCTCCATGGCATCAAGGACCGTTGTGTCCTGGCGGCCTCCCTGATAGGGATCGCTCTGGCGGAGCGCGTTGGTGACGAAGGAGACAATGGTTTCGGCGCGGGCGCGAGCGATGGTCTGTCCGGCGAGCGCGGCGCGGGCCGCGTCACGCTCGGTGCGGGCCACGCCCGCCTGCCAGAGTGTGCCCGCCATGCCGGACAGCAGCGCGACAACCACCACCGCGCCCGCCGCCAGTCGCCCGCGATGCCGCCTGGCGAACTTCCTGGCTCGATACACGCGGCTCTCGGGCGCGGCCAGGATCGGATCGCCCCGCAGGTAACGGCGCACGTCCTCCGCAAGCTCGGCGGGTGTGGCGTATCGCTCGGTCCGCGACTTCCGCATCGCCTTGAGCGGGATCCACTCCAGCTCCGTGCGGAGCGTGCGGATCATGGAGGCGGGCTCGACGCGCCGGCTGCTCGCGATCGCCACCGCGCTCTCCGGCGCCAGCGCGCTCAAGCGCTTTCCGGGTGTTGGGGGCTCGACATCGCGGATCATCCGCTGGATCTCGGCGTACCCCCGGGCGCGCAGCTCGCGCGAGCTGAAGGGCAGTTCGCCGACGAGGATCTCGTACAGCACGACCCCGAGCGAGTAGACATCGGTGCGGGAGTCGATGTCGGAGGCGTCGAGCTGTGCCTGCTCGGGGCTCATGTACTCCGGTGTGCCGATGAGCAGGCCTGCCTCGGTGTGGACGGCGCCGCGCGAGATGGAGGGATCCATGGCCTTGGCGATGCCGAAGTCGATGACCTTCGGGATGGCACGGCCGTCGGTCTCAAAGACCAGGATGTTGGACGGCTTGATGTCACGATGGATGATGCCCTTGAAGTGGGCGTGCTGCACGGCCTCGCAGACGGGGATGAAGAGGGCCAGGCGCTCGGCGAGGGTGAGCTTGCGCGCGTCGCAGTGCGTGGTGATGGGCAGGCCCTCAACGTGCTCCATGACGAAGAAGGGGCGTCCGCGCTCCGTGACGCCACCGTCGAAGACGCGGGCCACGTTTGGATGGTCCATGAGGGCGAGGGCCTGTCGCTCCTGCTGGAAGCGGGCGATGACGGCCTGTGAGTCCATGCCCGGCTTGACGATCTTGAGCGCGACGCGCTGCACCATGGGGTGGAGGCGTTCGGCGAGCCAGACGGTGCCGAAGCCGCCCGAGCCCAGGACGGAGATCAACTGATACGGCCCGACGAAGTCGCCCGGGCGCTCAAATGCGTCCGGCTGATTGGGAATCAGCTCGCAGGAATCCGGCCCGACGTCGAGCGTCTCGTCGTTGGGGCCGCTGTTCTTGCGATCGGTGGCGCCGGGAACGGGCGCCGGCCCGTCGCGCGGAGGCTGCCCGCCGGACCCGCCCGTCATGCCCGTGAACTTCTCGTTGGCCATGCACGTTCTCCGGTGTCCCCGTTGCCATCCGTGGTGCGGCACATGAGCGTATTCACGCCGGGTCCATGTCGGACCTCTTGAAGAGAGACACCGGATCGGCGAAGATGTGCGGATGCTCGACTTTCTCCTGGTGTGCGCGTGCGCCCTGGTCGCTCCGGAACGGACCGTGGCCACACCCCTGCCGACGATGGAGTCCCTTCAGAGGGAAGCCGCGGCCATCCTGGCCCCGTACACCTCTCCCGACGGCACGGATGCGGGAGCGATCATGCTTGAGGTCCGAAACGCGATGCGCGAAGTCGCGGACGAGCTTGAAGATGAAGAAAATGGGATCGAAGTTGTCTTCGACCTCCTGATCCTGGATGCTGAAGGCGGCCGGGCGCCGGATCCCGTCGCCCAGGAGCGCAGGGTGCAGAGCACGCGGGCCGCGCTGGACCGGCTCGCCGCGATGGGGGTGTTTGATCGCGTTTCCGCTCTCGGCCTGCCCATCCAGATTCCCGACACGTCGATCGGCGGTCCGCAAGACAACCGGCGCGCTCGCGAGCGTTTCGCCGGCGCCGGCTCATCGCGGCGCATCGCCGTTCTGCTCGCGGCTCGGAACGCCGAGGCGCTGCGGCGCGGCGATGGCGAGGCGTTCGTGCGCGGCACGCGCCATCTGGCCCAACTGGCCCGGGTGATGTCCGTCTCCATCGGACAACTTGGGCATCTCTCGGCCAGCGCGATCGAGCAGCTCATGCTCTCGCAGGTGCGATCCGCCGTCGCCAGCGGGCTGCTCGACGAGCCATCCCTCGCGGCACTCGATCCCCTCCTGCGAGACCCGGCGGTGCTCTCTCCCGGCTTTGCGATGCGGGGCGAGGGCGTCGTTTCGGTTGCGTTCCTCCTTGACACGGTCGATGAGATGATGGAGGAGATCGCAGACGAAAGGAGAGAGGGCCGAGCGGATGCCGATGCGGAGATCGCACCCGCCAGGCCCGTTGATCGGGCCCAGCTCATGCTCCCGTCCGGGCTGACGCTCGAGGCCCAGGTCTCGCTGACGCGGCGTGCGTTTGCTGAGTGGGCCGTGCTGGCCGACATGGCGCCTGTTGAGCGGGTGGCGCGTCGGACTGCCCACGCCGACATGTGGAACGCGGTGATCGGGAACCTGCTGCTGGGCTCGATGTTCGGGGTGAATGAACGGCTGATGGAGGCCTCGGACATGATGCGGGCCAATCGCGTCGGCACACGAACGCTCGTGGCTCTGGAGCGGTTCCGGCTGGCGCGCGGCGCGTATCCGGAATCGCTGGAAGAGCTGGTCCCCGCGTTCATGCCCGAGGCGCCTCGCGATCCCTACACGGAGCTCGCGCTCGGGTACATCCCGCCGGCGCGCGGGGCGCAGGCGGGCGGGCGCGGGTTCGTGCTGTATGCCGCGGGCAGCGATCTCAAGGACGACGGGGGCGTGGTGGACTTCACGTCGCGTTACAACCCGGATCGGACGAAGTCCGGCGGCCAGGACATGCCGCTGAACGTGGAGCGGGGCGAGAAGGTCAGTCCGTGAGCCCGACAGCGCGCCCGTCCATGCCGAAGCGGTCCTGATAGGCGTTGAACCTGGCGAGCATGCCGGGAGGCAGGCGGAGCGGCTCGCCCTTGTTGCGGCGCTCGGGCTGGACCTGGGCGATGGAACGCTCGAGCCACGCGGGCTCGCACGAGATGCCGAGATGCCGGCAGACCATTGGCACGATCTCGCGGGGCGAGGAGGTCAGATCCGGGTAACGGATCTCCAGCATGCGCGAGCCGAGCGTCTGGCGCCAGCGATCGGCCTCGCCGATGCTGCACAGCCACTCGTACGCGCCGCGCTGGGCATCGTTCGTGATCAGACCGACCTCTGCCGGGAAGTACCCGTGTGCCGCGCCGTCGCGCGCGAGCGACGTCCACTTGCACCCACCAAGCCCCCACCACTGGTTGTAGTTGGGCTTTCCGGCGATGCGATACGTGCCGACCGTGGCCAGGCGACCGATGGACCGCGCGATGTCCACGCCGTCGCGCACGATGTGGACGTAGCGCGTGCGCGCGGGATCGGGCACCAGGCTCTCGATGAATCCGATGCGGCAGACGTTGTGCGGCGTTTTTTCGATGAGCGTGCCCCGACCGGCCTCACGCACCGAGCGCAGCATGGTGCGCACGAAACGGGTTCGCGCCTCGGGCGTGGCGAGCGATTGATCCATGAAGAAGAGGCCATCGGCCCGCACGTGGAAGTTGGTGACATCACTGCGCGGCTCGATCGCGGCCCACGCGTGATAGGGCTCGAAGAGATAGAGGACTTCGGGGTGCTGGTCGAAGAGGCGTCCGAGCAGCGTGGTGCCCGAGCGCCCGCTGCCGATGAAGAACGCTGAGGCGGGTTGCTCCGCCCCCGCGGCGTGCTCGTGAGGGGATGGCGTGCGGGCCCGGCGCAGGGCCTGGCGGCGCAGGCGGTCGTAGTGCACCGCGCGAAGATAGGGCAGAAGGGCCTGAACGGGCGCGGTGTGCTTCAGCGACATGGCGTGGTGCTTCCCCCGTGCATCGAGTGCCTCAGCTCGGCGAGAGCCCGCGTTCGACGCGTTTGAGCTCGCGCACCTTCAGACAGATCTGGTACTCGTAGATCGCCTGGAGTATGCAGTAGGTCAGGCCCGCGCGGCCGTCCATGAAGCCGCGGCCGAGCACGTACATATAGAAGAACTTCAGGAACGGGCGGAACGGCATGCGGAAGGAGAGGTTCTTGAGCTCCAGCCGGCGGGTGTTGCGGTCGCGCGAGAAGATCTTGCCCAGCGCGACGGGATTCTCCTTCAGCGCCCGCATTGTCTCTTTGGCTTCATAGGTCGAGTATCGGTTGTGGCGCTCGAGCCACTCGGTGAGCCCTTTGCTGAAGTTGTAGTGCAGGAAGTGCTGCGTGAGATACCCGTGCGGGCCGTCGATTGTCGGGATCGGATTGGCGAGGCGCGCGAACCGGATTTTCGGGGGCTGGAAGAAGCGCATGATGTTGCCGGGCGGCATCGCGTGCTTGAGCCAGCGGCCCATGAAGTAGTTCCTGCGTCCGCAGTAGAACGCGACGCGACGCTCGCTCTCATCGGCGGCGATGCGCTCGATCTCCGCGCGGAGCTCGGGCGTCATGTGCTCGTCGGCGTCGAGGTAGAAGACCCACTTGTTCGGCCACGGGATGTTCTCCATGGCCCAGTTCTGGTGCGGGCCGCGACCGTCGAACTTCCGCGCGTACCAGCGGCAGCCGAACTCCCGGGCGATCCGCTCCGTGCCGTCGGTGGAGAGCGAGTCGAGCACGACGATGTCGTCGAACCCGCGCACGGACTCCAGGCAGGACGGAAGGTTCCTCTCCTCGTTGAGTGTCTGGATGAAGATGGTGATGCCCGCGCCGCTCACGCCATGCCTCCCACGGGCTCAAGGCCCTTCAGGAGCCGCGCGAGCGCCGCCCTCGCCTCTTCAAGCAGCCCGATGTCCGCGCCACGAGACTCCAGAGAACCCTGCGGACGTACGGTCGGACGGGCGGCGCGTGGACGGCAGCCGCTGACGGGCGAGATGTCGAGGGTTGCGATCACGGATGCGCCGTCGATGCGTGTGTCGATACAGGCGCGCGCGCCGAAGGGATCGATCGCGACCTTGAGGTCCGCGATGTCCGTCCGATCCTCCGTCTCGAGGTGCGCCGTTTCGAGCTCTGAGGACGGCGCGGCGAACCGACCGAGCGCAAACGCCTGCGCGCCCGCAAGGTCCGCGCCGGGGCTTCGCACAAGGAAGAGCGGCGTAACGTGGCCCGCTTCCGGGCGACCCTCCACGGCGAGCAGGAGCCCGTGCGTATCCCCCCGGTGCGCCACGATCGATCCGCCCGCGCGAACATGGCTCAACTGAACGGCGGTGCGCGCCCGGCTCGACCCGGCCTCGTGCTGCGTGTCCCGGACGATCTCGAGCGTGTCGCGGCCGTCGCTGACGATGAGCGTTTCGTCGTCGAGCCACGCGTGGCGCGTGATGCGCCCCTCCATGAGCACGCGCGGGTTCTCTGCGCCGGCGGCGTCGATGGTCAGCAGGCGCGTGTGCATGAGCCCGTCGGCGCGCTCGAAGCGGTGGATGATGGCCAGGCGCGTGCCGCCCGGGGCGTAGGAGAGATCGTCGACGAAGTGCGTGCGTCCTGCGCCGAGGGGCGACTCCTGCCAGTGGGCCACGTCGCCGAGCGTGATGAGCCCCTCGCGCGTGCCGCGCCGGAGGTCGATCGTGCAGACGCCGCTGTGGCGCGGGGCGGGATTGGCGAAGTGAGGATCGACCAGAGCGGGAATGGCGAGCGCGGGTCGGTGGGCGCACAGGCGCTCGAAGCTGATGGTGGCGGCGTGCGTGCCCGCGGGCGAGACGGTGTGGATCGGGTGGTCCAGGTGAACGGGGCGGCGCGCGGGAACCGCGCCGTCGATCTCGACGATCGCGGCGTGGATGCGGTCGTTCTCGTCGCGGCGGTTATAGATCACGCGCGACTCGTCAAGCCATTGCAACCGGGCCCCGTCCGCATCGCTCCACGCGGTGGTCGCGCCGAGCGCGGTGAACGTGCGCCCGTCGGCGTCGAGCAGCCCGATCTCGCACGGCTCGATCTCGTCCGGGTCGTGTTCCAGTGTGGAGCAGCGGTGCGCGAGGATGTGTGTGCCGGTCGTGTTCCAGGCGCAGCGCGAGCCGCGGGAGCGGAAGTAGCGCCAGGAGCCGAGAGAGTCCGGATCCTGGGGCGGGGTGATGATGCGTGGGGCGGGCGCGGGGTTCATGCGCTCGCCTCCGGGGCGTCGTGGATGGTGCGGGCACGGATCGGCTTGGCAGGTGAGCCGACGCAGACGGTCCACGGGGGAAGATCGGAGAAGACGCTGGACCGCGCCCCCACCACCGTGCCCTGCCCGATGCTCGTCCCCGGCCCGACGAAGACATCCGCCGCGATCCAGCACTGGTCCGCGATCGTGATCGGCATGGGCACGAGGGGGCGCTTGGACTTCTCAAAGTCGTGGGTCGCGCCGCAGAGGTAGCTGTACTGGCTGACCGTTGTGTGCGCACCGATCGAGATCCGATCCACGCAGTAGCAGTCCACATCGTCGGCGAGCGTGGCGTACTCGGCCATCTCCAGGTTCCACGGCGCCCACACGCGGCAGCGCGGGTACGGGCGCGCCTTGGGCGAAACCCTCGCGCCGAAGAGACGCAGGAGCAGCACGCGCCAGCGATGGAGCGGGCGCGGCGAGAAGCGGAAGAGCGTCGCCTGCACGATGCCCCACAGGACCCGTGCCAGCTTGTTGGAGAACGAGTGCGGGCTCGGGGCGCGCGAGATGTCCACCCGCGCCTGGCTCACGCGCTCCTCCCCGCCGCGCCTGCGGCATGGACCGGCACGAACGCCCGGGACTTGATCGGCCGCGCCGGTTGGCCCACGGCCACGGACCAGCCGGGCAGCTCACCCTCGACGAGCGAGCGGGCCCCGACGACGGTTCCGGCGCGAATGACCGTTCCGGGCAGCACGAGAGAGTCGGCGGCGACCCAGCAGTCGTCCTCGATCGTGATGGGCGCATGGCGCGTGCGCTCGGGCGCGTGCGGATCGAGCATCTCCGTGGTGACGATGGCGAGCTGGCTCACGACGCAGCGCTCGCCGATGCGGAGCGGGCGCGAGAGGCGGAGCGTCGCATCGTCGCCGAACACTGTCAGGTGTCCCGCGCTGAGGTGCCAGGGGCGATCGATCAGGACGCTGCGCCGGATCTTCACGTTGCCGCGGAGAGACGCGCCGGCGATGCGGAGCAGGCGCCGACGCAGCCCGTGGGCGACGTGGGGCGAGCACCGGAAGGCGTGACGCCCGAGGAGCGACCAGAACAGGGCGCGCCAGGGCGCAACGGATCGCGTCGGCCCGTCGCCCGGTCCCGCGGCACTCGTGTCAGCCCCCGCGTTCACCGGCTCACCCCCCCACCCCTGATGCGCCCGGCGCAGGAGACACCGGCTTGGCCGGGTTGCCGATCAACTCCGTCCCCGGCGCGAACGAGCGATAGACGCTCGCCCGAGGCCAGACCCGGCAGCCATCCCCCAGCGTCACGTCCGGCCCGATGTACGCGTCGATGCCGATGAAGCAGCGGGCCCCGATCGTGATGGGCGGCTTGATCAGAGGGAAGCGCGAGTCGGTCATGTCGTGCGTCCCGGCGCACAGGTGCGCGCGATAGTCGATCACGGTCCCGTCGCCGATCCTGATGGGGCCAAGGCCATACAGGATGGTCCGCTCACCCACGCGCACGTCGCGCCCGATGTGGACGTTCCACGGGATGAAGATCTGAACGGATCGGGGGAGCGAGCAGTTCGCGCCGACCGAGCCACCAAAGAGACGAAGGAGCGCGGATCGTGCGCCAGGGACCAAGACCCAGATCACCCGCCCCAGAGTTCCCCACAGAACTCGAACAAGCTTCTCTCGCGTCGTCCAGACGGAGCGTCGGGCCGGGGGCGGGTGCGCGACCGGCGCACCGGCGTTCTGGTGTGCCGCGTCCGGGCCGGGATCTGGGGCGATGGCGGTCATCAACTTCCTCAGGGGGCCCAATAACGTCGGGATCCCCGCGACAAGCCCTATGGTACCGGTCGGATCTTGCCGACCATTGGTGGCCGGTCTCCCGGCTCCGGTCTCTTCATCGGCTGGAACCGCGGCCGTCGCCACAACGCCCACGAACGACACACCGGGCCTCACATCCCGGCGACCTCAAGGACGAGAAGGAAGGGTTCGAAAACGTGACACCGACCATGCACGCCCCCGAATCGGCGACGCGACATGCAACGCCGATGGACGACCTGACCCCGGCGGAGCGTGCGGCACACACCTCCGTGCCCCAGCCGAACATCGTCATCCTCAACCAGTACTACGTCCCCGATGTCGCGTCCACCGGCCACCTGCTCCACGAACTGGCCGTCACGCTCGCACGCGAGGGCGTCAACGTCTCCGTGCTCACGGCCCGGCCCTCCTATGGCCCGCCCGAGACCTGGCAGCCCTGCCCTTACCGAGAGACCATCGACGGCGTGCAGATCCGGCGCATGTGGACGACGCGTCTCAACAAGGATCGTCTCAGCGGACGGGCCCTGAACTACCTGACCTTCATCGGACAGCTCGCGCTCCGCGTGCTCTTCGGCTCCGACCGGCGCAAGGTCTATCTGTACACCACCAATCCTCCCTTTCTGGGCGTGATCGGCGGCATCGTCTCGCTCTTCCGGCGCCACACCTATGTCATGCTGCTGCACGACTCTTACCCGCATCTTGCGGTGTGGGTGGGGACGATCCGCAAGGGCGGGATCATCGAGAAGGTCTGGCATCGGGCCAACAAGCTCGCGTATCGCCGGGCGAGCCAGACGATCGTGCTCTGCCAGGCCGCGAAGCAGCTCGTCTGCGACGAGTACGGCATCGACCCCGAGCGCGTGCACGTGATCCCCAACTGGGCGGACAAGTCCAAGCTGCACCCCGTTCCCAAGCAGCAGACAGAGTTCGCGCGGTCCAACGGTGTGATGGACAACTTCACCGCGCTCTATTCCGGCAACCTCGGGCTCTACTACGAGTTTGAGACCATCGTGCGGGCGTGCGAGCTGCTCAAGGGCGATGCGTTCAAGATGATCTTTATCGGCTCGGGCGGGCGCAAGCAGTGGATCGCTGAGCAGATCAAGTCCCGGTCGCTGACCAACGCGGCCATGCTCCCCTATCAGCCGTTTGACAAGCTGAACGATTCGCTCAACGCGTGCGACGCGAACTTTGTGACCATTGCCAAGGGGATCGAGGGGATCAGCTTCCCTTCCAAGCTCTACTCCACGCTCGCCGTGGGCAAGCCGATCCTCGCGCTCTCCGAGCCGCACTCGGAGCTCCGCACGATTGTGGAGGACAACGGGGTCGGGCTGTGGTTTGAGCTCGGCGATGCCGAGGGGCTCGTCGCGGCGATCCGCCGGCTCATGGCCAACCCCGCGGAGGCCGCCGAGATGGGCGGGCGCGCCAGGGCCCTCTTTGAGCGCGAGTACACGCGCAAGACCGCGGGCGAGCGCTACGCGGACGTCTTCCGTCTGGCCGATCCCAAGGCGCGGATGAGGACGAAGGAGGCCGCCAAGCCATGATCGCCGGCACAGACACACATCCAAGGGAAGGCCGGTCCTCCGGCGCGCCAGCCCCACAGGAACTGGAGCCGCTCCCCGGCGCGGTCCGCCCCGGCGGTATCGAGCCGGGCCGCAAGCTCCGCGTGCTCGTCGTGACCGAGGACGACCCGCTCTACGTCATCCGCTTCTTCGAGGTCTTCTTCGCCGAGTGTCCGAGGGACGAGATCGAGATCGTCGGCGTCACCGTGGACAAGGCCTTCCACGAGCCGCTGCCCAAGACCTTCAAGCGGATGTGGAACTTCTTTGGACCCGTTGATTTCCCGCTGCTCTGCGCACGCTACGCGCTGGTGAAGGTGCGGGGCCGCAACATCGCCTCGCTCGCCCGCGACGCCGGCATCCCGCTCGTCGAGACCGGCAGCGTGAACGATGGGGCGTACGTCAAGCGCGTCCGCGAGGAGATCCGGCCCGATGTGATCGTGTCCGTCGCCGCGCCCGAGATCTTCAAGAAGGACATCCTGAACGCCGCGCAGGTCGGCTGTGTGAACATCCACTCCGGGCGTCTGCCCATCTACCGCGGCATGATGCCCAACTTCTGGCAGATGCTGCACGGCGAGAGGTGCGCCACCGTCACCGTCCACGAGATGGCCCCGAAGCTCGACGCCGGGCGCATCCTGGACACGCTGGAGTATCCGATCAAGGAGCGGGATTCGCTCCACCGCGTCATCACTGAGACCAAGCGCGAGGGTGCGCGCCTGATGATCCGCGTGCTCCGCACGCTCAAGGATGGAACCGCCGTCCCCAAGCCGATCGACATGAGCGAGGCCAAGTACTTCTCGGTCCCCAAGCCCGCGGACGTCAAGCAGTTCCGGAAGCGTGGGCACAGGATGCTCTGAAGAAGGCGCAAGGCACGAAGGCACAAAGGCATCGGAGTGTGATGGGCACGACCGCAACGACAACCACGAAGCCGCTCGCCGCGATGTCGATCGACGTCGAGGACTGGTTCCAGGTGGAGAACCTGAAGTCGGCGATCGCGCGCGACACGTGGAACTCGCGTGACCTACGCGTCGAGAAGAATACCGATCGCATGCTGGAGCTGATGGCGGCCCGCAAGATCAAGGGCACCTGTTTCATCCTCGGCTGGGTCGCCGAGAAGTGTCCCGCGCTGGTGCGCCGCATCACCGAGCAGGGGCACGAGATCGCCAGCCACGGCTACGGCCACGATCTCATCTACTCCCTGACGCACGAGCAGTTCGCACAGGACATCGATCGCTCCAAGAAGCTCATCGAGGACCTCTCGGGGAAGCGTGTGACGGGTTACCGCGCGCCCTCTTTCTCCATCACCGATTGGGCCATCGACATCCTGAAGGACAAGGGCTTCGAGTACGACTCTTCCGCCTTCCCCACCGTCGCGCACGATCGCTACGGCAAGCTCGCCGGCATGGACGCGGGCCACCCCATCACCGAGATCCGTCCCGGCTTCTACGAGGTTTGCGTCTCCGTGCTCAAGCTCGGCAAGAAGGGTGTCCCGTGGGCGGGCGGCGGGTACTTCCGCCTGTTCCCCTATCCCCTCTTCCGCTGGGGCGTACAGCGCATCCTCGCGTCGGGGACGCCGTACGTCTTCTATATCCACCCGTGGGAGATTGATCCGGGACAGCCCAGGATCGACGGGCTCAAACGTTCGCACCGCTTCCGCCATTACAACAACCTGGACCGCTGCGACGCGCGGTACGCCGCGCTCCTCCGCCACTTTGAGTGGACCACGATGCGCGAGCTGCTGGACCGGCACAAGCCGGGCGCGGGTCACGAACCGGGGCAGGCCCGATCCGCGGGTGTCTCGGCCGCGTAAGGTCTGGTGATGGCCGATCGCCGCCCAGTCCGTCCGTCGCGTGTCACCGAGGGGCCGCTCGTGCCCGAGGATGACGGCGACGATGCTGCGCGGGCGCGTGGACGCCGCCAACTGGATGAAGAGCCGGACGACGCGGACGTGATCCGCTTCAACGATGATTCGACGCGCTGCCGCCGGTGCAAGACGCTGCTCTATGACGACCTGGATATCTGCCCGCGCTGCGGCGAGGAGGTGGCGACCGGGAAGAGCCGCACGATGCCGTGGTGGGTGATCCTCGCGCTCGGGCTCGTGATCGCGGCGTTCCTCGCGCCGGCGATCCTGCCGGTGCTCATGCGGATGATCTAAGCGGAACACAACATGGAGCATGAAAGACCCGACGCCCCCGATGATGCTCCGGGTCGTCGTTCGTTCCTGCGTCGCTCGCTCACGCCCGTGCAGATCATCTCATCGCTCCTTATCGTGGTGTTCACTGGATCGCTTATTTATCTCCACGCCTCGCATCCGAATCTCGCTGGTGCTTTGATCAGCACGCTCGCGATTGCGTTTGGTGTTGTGTGGGGCGGCTTGTGGATCGTGTTCCGATACTTGAACCGGAAGCACTACCGCGATGCCAGATCTTCCAATTTCCGCCGCTGCACGCGATGCATGCACGACCTCGCGGGACTCGCCGATGAGGGGGTCTGTCCCGAGTGCGGCACGCCATTCACCCTCGTCGCGCTTGAACAGGCATGGAAGACTGCCGCGAAAGTGCCCGTGCGATTCGATAACGAGGTCTTCAGGCCTCTTGGAAGAGTCCCCCGACGCCCGTGGCTCGACACGGTCTCGCTACTGATCATCTTCGTGCTCACAGGAGTAGTCGTCGCGTGGCTCAGTCGCCGAGTCGAGGCGGGAACGTTCTCAGAACGCGACCTGCTTGTCGTCTTCCTGCTTCCGTTTGGAGCGCTGCCATCCTTGTTCGTGGGGACGGAGCGCGATCATCTCGCATACCTTGCCCGAATCAAGTTTCGCCGATGCCCGCGCTGTCGTCTTTCGCTTCCCCTCAGGCGGACGGAAGGCGGATGCCGCCGTTGCCGGCTTCTCTGGGACGAGACGTTTCTTGAGCAGACGTGGCGAGGCGTCTATATCGGCCAAGCGAACGCGTGCTGGGAGGATGATCGTTGTACGCCACGCGATCTCCACGCCAAAGGCGCGGCCGCCAGTAGACGGGGGTCAAGGGAGCGAAACGACCGCGACCCCCGGTAGGGTCGCCCAGACGCCCCAACCCCGAAGGGGTCGCCGTACACGCGCACATCACTCCCACGCGTACCGTTCGTCCCGCTCGATGCCATACTTCCGCAAGAACACTCGCGTCTCTTCCTTGAGATCGACCGTCTTGTGATGCTCCCTTTGCGAGCGATGTAGGCTCGCAGCGGTCTCGTGCCGGACTCGCCGATCGAGAACACGAAAGAGTGCTGTCCGGGGGTGTCGCTAGGGGGCTACGCCCCTCGTCTGCGCACTCGCTCGCTCACCCGCCAATGCCTTCCTCGATCGTGCGCGAGAGCAGATGCCGTGCGAGCCCGTCGAAGCCCGCCTCGATCGCGCGCCACACTTCGAGCGGATCCTGATCACGCTTGAACTCGATCGTGAGCACGGGGATGCCCTGGTCCTGTCCGAAGTAACTCCCGAGCGAGCCCGGGGTCGCGTAGGACATCTCCGGCACGATCCGCCAGCGCGGATCGGTGCGTGACGCGCCGTCGGCGAACGCGCGGGCCGCCTCCGATGCGGGCCCGTCGAAGTTCACGAACGGCCCGTAGGGGGTGGAGTGGAAGACCACGATCAGCGCGGGCCGATCGAAGCGAACCATCGAGGCGAGGAGGTTCGATTCCGGCTCGGAAAAAGGGTGCGGCCCGTGGCGCGTCTTCTTCTCGAAGTTCCGCGCCGGGAAGTTCCGGTTGAGATCGATCTGGCGCGAGTTGCCGCGCCTGGCCAGCGACGTGCCGTCCGGGTTCAGGTCGCGGATCACGCGCCAGGTCGCGCTTGTCGACCCCGGCTCACGCGTGAGCATCTCCGTCAGGCGCCCGATGCTCGGCTGGGCCTCGGACTCATCGCCGTGGATCCCGCCCACCACCAGCACGCGCGTCGAACCCTCCCCCACCGTCATCGCCTCGATGGCGCGGCCCTCCAGCGAGAACCCGACGGGCTTCCACGTGTCCGTGTCAGAGAGATCCGCGGTCCGCAGCGCGTCGGTCTCGCGCTTGTTGTTCTTGCAGCCCGCCGCGCCCGTCAGGTACACGAGCATCGCCGCGGCAACACAGCACGACGCGGCCAGGCGGGAGAGATCGAAGAGTTTCGACATGCCGGAGGTTCCAGTCGTTGGGTGTAACGGGCGTTCACTCGCCCCTGATGCCAAGATCCGCCTTGGTGAAGAGGGCGTCAAACCGGAGGCCCGCGCCCTCCACGTTCTCACGCGCCCCCTCCTGCCGATCGATGGTCGCGATGATCCCGGCAACGTCTGCGCCCTGCTCGCGCAGCACCGCGACGGCCTCCAGCGCCTGCCCCCCCGTTGTCGCCACGTCCTCCAGAAGCACCACGCGGTCGCCGCGTTCGAGCTTCCCCTCGAGCTGCTTCGCGGTTCCGTAGCCCTTCTTGGCGTTGCGAACGAAGAGGCAGGGAAGCCCGGTGCGGAGCGATGTCGCCGTCACGAGCGGGATGCCGCCGAGTTCCGCGCCGGCCAGGCGCACGATGGGCGCGCCGCCGTACGACGCGACGCGCTCGGCAAAGAGCGTGGCCAGGTGGGTGAGGATCTCGGGCCGGGTCGAGAAGAGGTACTTGTCGAGGTAATAGGAAGATGTCCGCCCCGAGCGAAGCGTAAACGTGCCGCGGAGCAGGGCGCAGTCCGCGATCGCGCTGGCGAGCTGGTCTCTGGTCATGTCCGGATCCTGACGCGTGGGAGGTGTGGATTCTGGCGCCCGCGGCCGCGAGGCCCGAGCGGGGGACGGTACGTTCCCCGCACGCATCCGTCGCCCCTCCCGCGGCCGGTTTCCGGTCGGCATCCCGGTGCGGACTTTGCGCGATTGAAGGTCTGGTCCGGCCCCGTTCGTGCGGTTCGGCTTTCGTGACGCGCCTGTGACCAAGAGTTGGGGCTCTTTCGTGTACGTTGGTGCATCCGTCCGCGAAAGGCGGGTATAGATCCTTCCGATGGGTGTGAGGGGGGTGTCTCACCTATCGTTGTCTTATTCAGGTGTTGTACGGGGATGACCGGGACGTTCCTCGAAGCGCCCCAGACCGAGGTTCCACCATGAGAGCGAATCGGAAGATCGTGTTCCTTGCCATGCTCACCGCCTCTCCGGCCGCGGCGCCCGCGCTCGCGCAGGTCGCGCCGCCCCCGCCCAAGGCTCCCGAGAAGACGCCCGAGTATGTGCCCCCGGCCCCGACCGCCGAGCCCGCGCCGCCTCCCGCGGCACGGCGTCCCCCGCCCCGCGGCGCGGCCAATCAGCCCCAGAGCGGCGCGCTCGGCCCCGGCACAAGCCTCCCCGACATCCCTTACGAGAGTCTGGTGAAGGTCGGCGAGGACAAGAAGATCATCCGCCTCACCAAGCCCACCGAGTACGCCGCGGTCGAAGTCAACCCCGTCACCAAGGGCCCGATCGCCACCGCCGAACTCATCCACCTGATGCACGAGCGTCAGATGCGCTTCGAGGAGCTGGTCATCGAGAACCTTGACCTGGTCCTCGAGGTCGAGGGCGGCTTCTTCCGCGATGTGGACTGGAACGATCGCGCCAACTACGCGCAGGTCACCCAGCGCGTCCGCCCGCTCGCGCCGACCACGACCTTCAACAAGGAGGCGCAGGAGCGCGAGATCATGACGCGCATCCAGGCGCAGTTCAACGCCAAGATCGCCCGTGAGTACGAGGTCATGGTCACGGCGGAGGCCCGGGCCGCCATGTCCCCCGATCGCCCCGAATCAACGGGCGAGGTGATGGACACCATCATGCGCCTCAGCATCGGCGAGGCCCTCTACGCCTACAGCAACCTCTGCGATGCGCTCGTGGCGAACCTCGAGGGCGTGCGTCAGAAGCTCACGCTGACGACCGACGAGGAGGTCGCCTTCGCCTCCGCGAACAAGGCGATCACCGGCCTGGATTCCGCCGAGGCCAAGCGGGCCGAGGGCAAGAAGCTCGTCGCCGCACTCTCCCTGGACAACGGACGGGCCGCCCTCCGTGCCGCACGCGAGCTCCGGCCGGAGGCCGTCCTCCCCGAGATCCCGCCCTTTGAGGACGCGGGCGTGACGGTCTCCAACGATCCGCGCGTGCTCGCGGCGATGGGCGCCAAGCAGAAGGAGCTTCAGGCGCAGGTCCAGGCCGACATCGACGCCGGAAGGTCGCTGGCCACGGGCCCGGACGGCCAGAAAAAGTACATCAAGCAGCCCGACGGCACGCTCCGCGAGGCCACGCCCGAAGAGATGGCCGCGGCTCTTGAGCACGACAGACAGCGCGTCCAGGCGAACAAGGGCGCGGTCCGCAAGGCCGCACTCGAAGCCGAGGCCAAGGCCAAGGCGGAGGACGCCGCCAAGGCCGCCGGCGCGGCCGATCCGGCGAAGGAAGCCTCCAAGGACGGCGCAGCCGAGGCCCCGAAGTAACCCTCTGCTTCGCAGTCCCGCACTCCACAAACAAACAGGGCCGGCTCACACAGGAGCCGGCCCTCCTTCATTTTGCTCACGTGACTTCCGGTCGTGTTCAGGTGTCCGCAGCGCCACCCTGCTGCGCATCCAGCGGGCGCATCAGCGGGAACAGCACCACGTCCCGGATCGTCCGCTGGTTCGTCAGCAGCATGACGAGTCGATCGATCCCCAGTCCCATCCCGCCCGCGGGCGGCATGCCCACCTTGAGCGCGTTCACAAAGTCCTCATCGAACGTCCTGAACGTCGATTCCTCATCGTCCAAGCCCGCGAGCTGCTCGCGGAACTTCGCGGCCTGCACGTCCGGATCGTTCAGCTCCGTGTAATGCGGCGCGATTTCCATGCCGCCGATGAAGAGGTCGGCGCGGTCAGCCACCGACGGATCCTCGCGGTTCGGCCTCGTGAGCGGCGAGATCGCGCTCGGATAGTGCGTGATGAACGTCGGGCGGGCGTGGTCCAGCGTCGGCTCCGCGAACTCCTCGAACAGATTGTTCACGATCAGCCAGTGATCCAGGGGTACGCCCTTCTCGTCCTTGGCCTTGACGCGTTTCTCCGCCGCGAGACGCGCGACCGCGCCGCGATCGGACATCTCCGCGCCGAGCGCCCGCTTGAACAGGTCGCCGTACCTCACGCGCGCGAAGGGTGAGCCGTAGTCGATCGCGAGATCGCCGAAGGGGAGCGTGAACGCACCACTGTCTGGCAGCCCCTGCTCCTTCGCAACGGCCTTGGCCGCCTCGCGGATCAGCCCCTCCGTCACGCCCATCACCGTCTCCATGTCACCGAAGGCGTGGTAGAGCTCCAGCATCGTGAACTCAGGATTGTGCCGCGCATCCAGCCCCTCGTTCCGGAAGTTGCGATTGATCTCATAGACACGCGGCAGCCCGCCCACCAGCAATCTCTTCAAGTACAACTCCGGCGCGATCCGCATGAAGAGCGAGATATCCAGCGCGTTCATATGCGTCTTGAAGGGCCGGGCCGCCGCGCCGCCCGCCAGCGTCTGCAGCATCGGCGTCTCAACCTCCATGTACCCGAGCGCATCGAGCTCACGGCGCACCAGCGACACGATCCGCGAGCGCAACTGAAAGACCTTCGTCGTCTCCGGGTTCGCCCACATGTCGACGTACCGCATCCGATACCGCAGCTCCGGATCGGAGAGGCCCGCGTGCTTCTCCGGAGGCGGCACGAGGCACTTGGCCCCCGGCTGCACGCTCGACGCCCACACCGTCACCTCGCCCGTCTTCGTCTTCGTCAGCGGCCCCTCCGCCACCACGATGTCGCCCATGTCAATCGATTTCGCGATCGAGAACCCCGGCTCCGCGCAGTCCCGCTGGCTGATCGCAACCTGCAGATCACCCGACGCATCCCGCAGATTCGCCCAGAGCAACTTCCCGTTGTCGCGCAGCAGCATCACCCGCCCCGCGACCCTCACCACCGGACGCCGATCGACAAACCCCGGCTCCTTCCCCTTGGCCTTCTGATCCGTGTCCGCCTGCTCGTCGTACCGCGCCGCAGCCGCCGCGAGCGAGAGCAGCCCATCCACACGCACGCCATAGGGGTTCAGCCCCGCTTTGCCCGCGGCTTCGCGATTCGCACGGCGCTGGGCCTCCAGAGGATGCATCGTCAAATCGTGCGGCGTGGGAGTCTCGGTCGCGGGAGATGGGCGGGGGGCGTCAGTCACGGCGGCTTCCTTATGTGAACGCAGTATTGGTAGGAGGGTCCGCCCGCGAACATGATGCGGCCCCCGGCCGCCCGCACGTGCATTCTCCTTCGGGCGATCCCGCACCGGGCGCCGGTATGCTGCGTACCGCTTGAGGTGATCGCTGAGCGCGCCCCGCCCGCGGCACGCATCGCCCGAGCCGGGAGGCCACGCCATGACCCCACTCGCCATCCTTCAACACATCATCGTCTGGCTGCCAATGGTGGCGGTCGGCGCCTTCCTTGTTCGCGCGGGGCTCCGTGGCCGACGCATCAACGACCACCCCATCTGCCGCAGGTGTCGGTTCGATCTGGTCGGGCTTGGCGCGGCATCCGCGATGGAGACGCCAGCCACCGCTCTGGTGAGCGGTGCCGCCAACGAAAGAGCCATCGGCTCGGAGAGCCGATCTACCCAGAGCCATCCCGACCGCTGCCCCGAGTGCGGCACAGAACTGACCGGAAATACCCGGCGCGCACGCCGCGCCATCATCGACGGCGAACGAAAGAAACGCTGGCGCCTCTTCGCCCTGGGTCTCGTGCTGCTCCTCTCCGGCCTCACCACCGGCTTCTGGCTCACGTACAAGCCGCTCGCCAAGTTCCCGTGGACGACGTGGGCGCCAGATTGGGTGCTGGCAGAGATGGTGGATACCCAGGATCCCGCTCAGGCAGACCGTGTCTTGCGTGAGATCATGCAGCGTGTGAATCTCAAGGAGCTCAGCCAATCGGCTTCCGCCAGAGCCGTGAGTCTGGCGCTGCGTGTGCAGGCGGACCAGAATCGAGCGTGGAATCCGGAGCTGGGCAACTTCATTGAGATCCTTCGTGAGCATGGTCTTGTGACCGAAGACCAATGGACGCGCTACGCGCGGCAGGCTGTCACGATTCATGTTCGCACGCGTCCCATCGTCTTGGCCCGAGCTCCCATTCCGTGGGCCGATGCGCTGAGCGTGCGCGTGGGCAATCGGTACACGCTCCTGTCACAATCTGAGGGGGTGACGTCCGCGTTCCGCCCGCTCGGAATGAGGGTTGAGAACATTCGCGCTTCGGTCAATGGAACTGCGACTCCGAACGGCTTCGTGGGTGTGAACTCCACCTCGACGGGAATCCAGAGCATGGTGGGCGATCACTTCAGTTCGTCGCTTCTCTATTCAACCGATCATGAGCCGGGTCCCGTGCGCCTCGACCTTGAGTTCCGCATCACTGTCTTCAGCCAAGAAGTCGGTTCGACGACCTTCGAGGAGTCGGATGTCATTGTCACATGGGATGAGAAGATTTCCTGCACCGCCGAGGCTGTCGCGGACGGCGTCACACTGGCGCGCTTCTCAACCGACGAGTCCCTCGCCGCGCAGATGCGGGCCGCGTTTACCGCGTCCGCCTTTGAGATCGCGACTGGCTATCGGAAGCGAACTGTTTTGAAGGGTGTGCTCAGCGCGCGCTCGCCGCCTTCGCCCGTCGCCTTTGAGGTCATCGGTCGCCTCCGACACGCGAATGGGTCGGAAGAGGAGTTTTCGCTACGCGATGTGAAACTCATCGCCTGGAGAGACATGAACTTCCATATCGAGGGCGCGCCGGCAATCGTGCCCGGTCCCGATGCATCGCTCGCGCTGATCCTTCGTCCCTCGCTCGCCGCTGCCGCTCGCACCGTCGACCTCACCGAGATCTGGGGCGAAGAGATCGTGATCGAGAACGTGCCGATTACACTCGAAGCCGAATGATCAAGGCCCGCATCGCGGACAACAATCCCTTCTCTGCCCCTCTGCCCCTCTGCCCCTCTGCCCCTCTGCCCCTCTGCCCCTCTGCCCCACTTCCCTTCTTACTTCTTCACCGACACTGTCAACCTCGCCGCCTTGGCCTTGTCGCACAGCGGCTTGGACCCTTCCTTCTGGCTGATCAGGTCCGCCAGCGTCACGCCGCCGAACATCTCGATCATCTGCTTGGCCGCGGTGTCCATGCGTCGGTGGAGCGGGCAGAGGTTGGTGCCGTGATCTGTGAGCCCGAGGGGACAGGACGTGATCCGCTTGATGGGCGAGACCGCGTTGATGACATCCAGGAGCTTGATCTCCGTCGCGGGGCGATTCAGCTTGTACCCGCCGCCCACGCCGCGCCGGCCGCTGATCAGGTCCGCGCCCGCCAGTTGCTGGAGCACCTTGGCGAGATACGTCGGAGGCACCTTGGCCTCTTCGGCCAGCGTCGGCGTCGGCACCAGTTGGTCCGGGTAATAGGCGAGCAGCGCCATCGCCCGCAGCGCGTACTCGGTTGTCTGTGAGAACATCGGCTCGCCTTTCAGAAGTTCCAGATAGAAGGTCCACACCGGCGCTCGGTTGCCCGGAAGCATAACCGACCCACCGATCCTCTTCTCGGATCCGCCTGCGGCGTGCGATTTCAGGCAGGAACCGGCTCGACGGCGGCCGCCGACGCGTCGCTCGACATCCCGGCGACCGGCTCGGCGATCCGCCCCGCCCGGAACGCGGGGCCAATCAGCAGGCGCAGCGAGTTGGCCACCACCAGCAGCGTCCCGCCCTCGTGCGCCAACACACCCACCCCGAGCGGCACGCGCCGCCCGATCGCCGACCCCACCAGTGTCGCCACGCCCATCACGAATATCACGCCCAGCGCAAACGCCAGGTTCACCGCCACCGTCCGGCGGGCCCGGCGCGCCAGCGCCATCCCCCAGCCCACGGCCGACAGGTCATCGTTCAGCAGCACGATGTCCGCCGATTCGAGAGCGGCATCCGAGCCGATGGAGCCGATCGCGATCGAGACATCCGCCGCGACCAGCGCGGGCGCGTCGTTGACGCCGTCGCCAATGACGGCAACGCCCCCCTTCTTGCGGCCCTCCCCCTCATTCGCGAGCCGATCCTTGATCTCCTGCACCAGGCGCAGCTTGTCGGCGGGCATGAGCTCCGCTTCAAACTCATCCAGCCCCAGTTCCTTGGCGACGAACGCCGCGGTCGTGCGGTTGTCACCCGTGAGCATCTTGACCGGGCGGACGCCCAGTGCGTGCAGGTGGTCGACCAGCGCCTTGGCGCCGGGGCGCACCATGTCGCGCAGCACCAGCACCGCAGCGCCCCCGACGCCCCCGCCGGCGTGCTCCGGCGCGTTCGTCCCCTCGACGCCCGCCGTGCCCTCGCCCGCGACGACAATGCCGATGCGTCCGTGGCTGCGGATCTGCTCCAGGGTCTCGCGCGTGTGCGCCCGCAGACAGATCGGGATGATCTCTTCCGTGTGCGGGTAACTCCCGAGGCGCACGCGCACGCCCCCCACCCCGCCCCCCACCCCATCCCCCACAACGCCCGCCATGCCGCGACCCGCCTCGTGCGTGATGGATTGCAGCGTCGCGCTCGCCACGCCGCGCGCCTTCGCCCCGTCGCGCACCGCGGTCGCGATCGGGTGCGTGCTCTCCTGCTCGAGCGCGCTGGCGATCGCCAGGAGCGCGTCCCCATCCGACCATCCCACGGGCATCACCGCTTCCAGCCGGGGCCGTCCCACCGTCAGCGTGCCCGTCTTGTCGAAGCAGACCGCCCGCACCCGGGCGAGGCGCTCGATCGACTGGCCACCCTTGAAGAGCACGCCGCTCTTGGCGCCGCGCGCGATCGCCGCGAGCGTTGCCGTCGGCGTCGCGATCACCAGCGCGCACGGCGAGCAGACGATCAGGAACGTGATCGCGGTGTACGCCGATTCACGCCAGTCGCGCCCGAGCACGAGCATCCACACGATGGCGACCACCACCGACAACACCGTGACGCCGATGGCGTACGGCTGGCTGATCCGGTCGATCACGCGCTGCACCGGCTCGCGCTGCTCCCGCGCCGACAGGACCAGGTTCAGGATCTTCTGAACGCTGGACTCCGACGCCGCACGCTCCACGATCGCCTCGATCGGGTTCTCGACGTTGATCGTTCCGGCATAGATCGGGTCGTCCACCCCCACCTCACGCGGCACGCTCTCCCCGGTCAGCGTCGCCTGGTCCATGCTCGTCGCGCCCTGGGCCACGCGCGCATCGGCCGGCACGCTCTCCCCCGGCCTCACCTTCACGCGCTCGCCCACGCGGAGCGACTCCGGCGAGGCCTCCACCCACTCGCCGTTGCGCTGCACGATCGCCTGCGTCGGAATCAACGCCGAGAGCGCGCGGACCTCGCGCTCGGTCCGCATCATCGCCAGCTCTTCCAGCGCGCCCGCGAGCACGAAGAGGAACAGCAGCAGCGCGCCCTCGTCCGGGTGCCCGACGACCGCCGCGAACACCGCGCCCAGCACCATCAGCACATCGATGTTGAACGCGCCGCCCCGCAGCGCTTCGACCGCGGCCTTCCCGCCGTACAACAGACCGATCGCCAGTGACGCCCACACCGGCGCATCGGCCCACGGTTTGTCGGTCGTGAGGCCGAGCAGCCATCCCACTCCCAGCAACGCGCCCGCGATGACCGCGCCGCGCAGCTCGGCACGGGGCGAGAAGATCCCGGCGGGCGCCGGCGCTTCGAGCGATGCGGTCGTCACAGGAGAGATCATGGACATGCCGCGCCCGCCAGTCGAATGAGATCGCGTCTCAACCGCCCAGCTTGTTGCGCGTCGCCGGCCATTCACCGCGCTCTTTGACTTCTGGTCGTCCGCAATCGCTCCGGTGCATGGCCGCGCGCCATACGATGGAGTGACACTCGGTCCTGGCCGGGCGAAAGGCCCTGCCAACGGAGGTTTATCGATGCTCCCCAAGCCCCCTCCTCGCGAGGGCTCACTCGGTTTCCTGTACGTTCCGCCGTTCCGCGTGCAGGGCGTCTCCGTCGCCGGCGAGACCACCTCGATCGGCATCCCCGAACTGGACATCGTCTTTGACCTTGGCGAGTGCCCGCGGGCCATGCTCCCGGCCAAGTTCGCCGCGATCTCGCACGGCCACATGGACCACGTCGGAGGCCTGGCGTATTTCTGCTCGCAGCGCCGCTTCCAGGGGATGGGCGACGCGACCATCGTCTGCGATGCCCGTATCGAGACCGCGATCCGCCAGATGATGGCCGGCTTCGTCGAGCTGGAGCGCCAGGAGACGCCCTACAAGGTCGTCGCGCTCGAGCACAATCAGCAGGTCGAGATCAAGAACAACACCTTCCTCCGCGGCTTCCACACCGAGCACACCTGCCCCTCCATGGGCTACTCCATCATCGAACGCCGCAGCAAGCTCAAGACCGAGTTCATCGACATGCCGCAGGAGAAGCTCCGCGAACTCAAGGATCGGGGCGTGGAGATCACGCGCACGCTCGAGATCCCGCTGATCGCGTACCTGGGCGACACCGCCCCCGGCCCGTACCTGATCCGCGAGGACGTCCGCAAGGCCCAGATCGTCATCTGCGAGTGCACATTCTTCGAGCCGGATCATCGCGAGCGGGCCAAGGTCGGCATGCACATGCACGTGGCCGACGTGGCCGAGTGGCTCCGCGTATTGGAGTGCCAGGCCCTCGTGCTTGTGCACATCTCGCGCCGCACGAACCTGCAGTTCGCCCGCAAACGCCTGGTCGAGTCCGTCGGCGTCGAGAAGGCACAGAAGGTCCTGTTCCTCATGGACCATCGGACCAATCGCGAGCGCTACGACGAGCAGGCGCGCGTCGCCGAGGCCGCGGCACGCTGAGGCGCGCCCGATTTTCGCTCCCTCGCAACCGATTGAAGCGTCACGGGTTGGCTCCAACGTTCCGCGTCGTTCACTGATCTGTGTTGACTCGCGGGCCGTCTCCGATTACGTTTGGCGTTGCGGGGTGCGTGGTGTTCCTCGCACGAAGTCTGGTGGGTTGCTTGGCGTGCTTGCCGAGGAGGGCGGGGCGCGCAGGAAGGGTGGGTTCGCCGTTGGCCGACCCCGATCGCAAGATCTGGGAGGGAATGCTCTCGCACCTGCGAGCGCACAACCCCGCCATTTGTCGCCAGTGGTTCGAGGAACTCGAGCCGCTGGGCGTCTCCGGTGGCGTCATGTCCGTGCGCACCCTCACCGCGGTCCACCGCGACTACCTCAAGAAGCAGTGTCTGGACCACTTCAACGACGCCATCCGTAGCGTGTCGGGCCAGTTGCTCGCTATCCGCTTCCTCGGGCCGGACGAGGCGCTCGGCGCCACGCTCCGCCCCTCACGAGGCGCCGACGGCCTCGACTCCATCGTCGAATCAAAGCCCGGCCCGGCCCCCGCCTATTCCGGATCCTCCGAAAGCGCCCAGGGGGCCACCTCGATCGGCGGCGTCTCCTTCGGCACCGTCAGCAGCAGCTCGTCCCGGAACGAGTCGCTCGTCATCAACCCCGACTACACCTTCGACAACTTCGTCATCGGGCCCGGCAATCGCCTCGCACACGCCGCCGCCCTCGGCGTCGCGGAGAAGCCCGGCCTCGCGTACAACCCCTTGTTCGTGCACGGGGGCGTCGGCCTGGGCAAGAGCCACCTGCTCCAGGCGATCTGCCTCAGCATCGCCGAGTCCCGCCCCGGCGCTTCCATGTACTACACCTCGTGCGAGGGGTTCATGACCCAGTTCATCGAGGCCGTGCAGCAGGGACTGATGAACGATTTCCGTCACCGCTTCCGCGATGTGGACGTTCTCATCGTCGACGACATCCACTTCCTGGCCAAGCGCGACCGCACCCAGGAAGAGTTCTTCCACACCTTCAACGCCCTCTACCAGGCCCACAAACAGATCATCATCTCCTCCGACGCCGCCCCTGAAGAGATCCCCGACCTCGAAGAACGCCTCGTCTCACGCTTCAAGTGGGGCCTGGTCACCAAGGTCGAACCCCCCGATTACGAGACACGCGTCGAGATCGTCAAGGCCAAGGCCCGTATCCGCGGCTTTGAGATCCCCAACGAGGTCGCCTGCTACATCGCAGAGCGCATCAAGGCCAACATCCGGGAACTCGAGGGCGCGGTCACCAAGCTCCAGATCCAGTCCAAGGTCGATAACCGGCCCATCGACGCCGCCCTCGCCGCCACCGCGCTGGGCGACGTGGTCACCGCCGCCATCCCCTCGATCCAGGCCATCGTCACCGCGGTCACCAGCTACTACGGCGTCCGCCTCGCCGACCTGCAGTCCAAAAGACGCCAGCAGTCCGTCGTCCTCCCCCGCCAGATCTGCATGTACCTGGCCCGACACCTCACGCGTCACTCGCTGGAAGAGATCGGCGGCTTCTTCGGCGGCCGTGACCACACCACCGTCATGCACGCCCTCAGAGCCATCGAAGGCCGGCGCGTCCAGGACGAGAAGCTCGACGGCGCCATCCGCGCCATGGAAGAGCGCCTCACCTCCGGAAGAGCTTGATGCCGCGGCACTTTGAATCGCCCTCGCGAGCACCCGTCCCGCACCCGCACGGGCGTGTAGGTGTTCTTCCTTGGTCAGGGACGCGTAGGCTGGCGCTTCTGGCTGTGGACTGCTGGTGCAGAACCGGGCGCTTCCCGGCGGTCGCGCTCTCATTGGCGAGCCCGGATCTGTCTTGAGCGATGCCACCGACGCGAGCTGGCGCCAGAAGCGTCTGGCAACTGCCTGACAAGTGACAAGATGTCCCGCTCCGATGATTCGCCTTATCTCTCGACATGCAAGGCCTTTAGATGCGCATGACGGGGTCGGATCCACAAAGCGCCAGCCCCTGCTATCACCACCATCAGGATCTACTCCTGATAAAGGAAGAAGAGTCCCGGCGCATGAAGCGAGCGTGAAGGATGCGTGAACACGCTCGCGCCCGTTTCCACAGTCATGTGGGGATCGTTGTGGATAGGTCGGCGCTCCCGATCCTCCCGTCCCCCTCGCCGGTCAACGCTGACACCCGCGGCACCAGACCGTCGTCCGCTGCCCCACGACCCCCACACGCAGTTCCCCGCCGCACGCCAGGCACGGCTGCCCCCCGAGCCCATAGACCGCGTGCAGAAGCTGTGCGGCGCCCGGGCGGCCCGTTCCCCCGACGTAGTCCCGGAGCGTGGATCCGCCGGAGGCGATGGCCCCGTGCAGCACCGTGCGAACCTCCGCCGCGAGCCGCTCCCACTCCTCGCCCTTGATCCGGTGGCACGACCGCGTGGGTCTGATGCCCGCGCGGTGCAGCGATTCATCCGCGTAGATGTTGCCGACGCCCGCGATCACGGCCTGATCGAGCAGCGCGGCCTTGATCGCCCGATGCGACCGCCCCGCGCGCTCGCGCAATCCCGCCGCCGTTGCCTCGAGCCCGTCGGGGCCGAGCGATTCCCAACGCTCGTTCAGGGCCTGCTCGCTGGTCAGCGGCCAGAGCCCCCCGAAGCGGCGCGGGTCGCGGAAACTCAGAACGCCCGCGGGCTCGCTCTTCGTGGCCGCGCCCGTCTCGATCGTCCACAGCGCGTGCACATGTGTTGTGGATGAGAGGTCGGGACGCGTCGCGTGATGCACCAGTTGGCCCGTCATCCCCAGATGCACGATGAGCACGCGCCCCGCGCTCGTTCCCGCGCCCGAGCGTCTCGCCTCATGGTCACCGATGATCGCAAGCTGCTTGCCGCGGCGGACAAGCGCGCGGATCGTCGCGCCCTCCAGGAGCGCGGCAGCGGAGCGATCTCCCTCGACGATGTCCGCGCGGCGCAGATCAACCCGTGCGACGCGCCGCCCCACGAGCAAAGGCTCGAGCGTCCGCCGCACCGTCTCAACCTCGGGCAACTCAGGCATCGAACGTCATCCCGCTCGCTCCCATCCACCACTCGCCCCCGGCCCCTTTCCTCATCTGCGCCCGCTCTTCTCCGCGTTCCTCCGCATCATTCGCGTTCAACCGCTTCTCGTTCCCCTCTTTCGCATCCATCCCGCCTCTTCGTGGTGAATGTCCTGGACTTCTTCGCGTGCTTCGCGATCTTCGCGTTCCCCATCCTCGTCTTTCACACCCCCGGCGCGGAGCTATCCGGCTTTCGGGGCCGGTCCGGCCTGCGCAGTGACGCGAAGAAGCTCTTGAGCAGCGCAGCGCACTCATCCGCGAGCACGCCATCGATCGGCACCACCCGATGGTTCAGGCGCACATCGTTCGTCAGCGACATCAGCGAGCGGCACGCCCCCGCCTTCGGATCTGCCGCACCATACACCAGCCGCCCCACCCGCGCGTTCACGATCACGCCCGCGCACATCGGGCACGGCTCCAGCGTCACCACCACGGTGCAATCCGACAATCGCCAGTCATGCCTTACGCGGCAGGCCTCGCGCATCGCGATCAGCTCCGCGTGCGCAGTCGGATCCCGATCCAGCTCGCGTCTGTTTGAGGCCTCCGCCAGCACCCGCCCCGTCGCCGTCTCATACACCACCGCGCCCACGGGAACCTCGCCCACCGCCGCGGCCTCGCGAGCCCGCTCCAACGCCCGCCGCATCATCGCCACGTCCGTCTCGGTCGCGAGGGAAGCCTCCGACCCAGCCCCACCACGCGCCGCACTCGCGCCATCCGCGCACGTGACATCTCCCCCGAGCGCATCAACCGGATCGAGAATCGTCTGTGGACGAGCGATGGGCGCGTCCGGGTCCGCATGAGATCCGGATCCAAACCCGAAGATCCGCAGGATGTTCCGTCCCAGTCCCATGCGCGGCTCCTGTCACTCTCCCCTGCCGCGTGCGCCAAACGCCTGCCATCAGTCCTCGCCCTGCTCCTCGCTCATCTCTGATTCGGACTTGAAGAGTCGCTTTGCCGGCAGAATCTTCAGCAGAAGCAGTCCGAGCTCATAGAGCAGATAAATCGGAATCGAGAGCAGCGGCTGTGATACGGGATCTGGCGGCGTGAGCACCGCCCCGATCACGAACGCCCCCAAGATCGCGTGCTTCCGATACTTCGCGATGGTCTTCGGATCGATCGCCCCCGACCATCCGAGCAAGAGCACCACCACCGGCGTCTGGAACGCCAGCGCGAACCCGATCCCGAGCACCGTCAGCCATTTGAAATAGTCCGTCAGCCGCGGCTGGATCACGATCCCCGAGTCCTTCGCCAAAGGCATGCCGAAAACAGCCGGGGGCTGCCCCTCCTTCGCCGTGTTGACGCGCAACTGGCGCAGCGGGCCGTTCACCCACATCTCGCCCGGCGCGGGCTCCAGCGGATCGCCCTCCAGGACCGGGATCGTCGGCAGCACGATTCCCGAAGCGTCGATCTGGTGCGCGCGGTGCGTGGAGATATCCGTGCCGAAGCGCATGAAGAAAGAAAGGATCACCGGGAGCAGCACGTAATACATGAACACGGCGCTCGCGAGCGTCAGCGCCGTGCTCAGCGGCAGCAGGATGTGGATGAACTTCCGCTCGTGCTTGTAGAGCCCCGGCGCAATGAACAGCCACGCCTGATACAGGATCCACGGGCTCCCCATGATGACCGTCGCCAGCAGCGAGACCTTCATGTACTGCCCGAAGGATTCCGCCGGCGAAGTGGAAAGAAACGTCTCCGGAAGCCCCTGCTCGCGCAGCTCGCGGAACGCCGGTTGCATCAGAAGGTCCATCAACTGGCGGCCAATCAGCAGGGCCACAATCAGGATCGGCAACAACCCCAGCAGGGCCACGATCAGTCGCGAACGCAACTCCTCCAGGTGATCGCCGAACGACATGGCGTCCCCGGTGCGGCTTTTCGGGCTCAGGATGGGGAATCGCATCGGCATGGCGTTTGTTCGGCACCCGGACGAGGAATCAGCGTAGGGACGCACAAAGTCCGCCCGCTCTTGGGTAGATCGGCTCTCCGAGCCGATGGGCCGACCAGAACGCTATCGGTGCCGCGGGCGTTGAACCAATCGGAGAATCGTCCGGTATCCGATTCTGATCACGATTGAGCTGACGGAGCCGCCGGGGGTTGCGCATCCCTGCTCATGGCATTGCGGGAGTAAACACGGTGCGACTTGTCGGGCTCGAAGAACGAGCGGCTTCGGAGGGTGGCGCAACCGCCGCGCTCATCATGGCCGCCATCCGTGGCGAGCGCGACGCCCAGCGCCAGGTCTGGGAGGACCACCGGCGCTGGGTCGCCGCGGTCCTCATGGCCCACAAGCCCCGCACCACCGACCTTGAAGACCTCCTCCAGGACGTGGCCATGCAGTTTGTCCGGCGCATCCATGAACTCCGCGACCCCGCGGCCCTCCGCCCGTGGCTGCGCACGGTCGCGATGAACGCCGCTCACGCCTCCGGGCGCACGCTCGCCCGGCGCAAGCGCGACACGCTCGAGCGTCGTCCCGCCGCGACCTCCGGAGGGCTCGGCGCGACCGATGCAGCGGGATCCGCGCCCGTCGACACCAAGCCCGACCTGCTCACCGGCCGGCGCGAAGAGGCCCGGCGCCTCATGGAACTCTCCGAGCGCCTCCCCGACGGCTATCGCGAGCCGCTGCTCCTTCGTTGTCTCCAGGGCCTGAGTTATCGCCTGATCGGTGAGTTGATGGGAATCCCGGAGACCACGGTTGAGACGCGCATCGCCCGTGGCCGGCGCATGCTCCGCGAACTGGCCGAGAAAGACGCCGCCCCAATCACATCAAGCCAATCGGCCTCGCCCGCGTCCCGGCCCGCGGCTCAGATCGAAACCCACCTTCAGCCTCACACACGCGCCACGGACGGCCCAAATGCCCACACGGACACACCGCATCAGGAGGCACGGACGCAGGACGGCAACGCCAATGGAACTGGCGGAGAAACACCATGACCGGCACCGATCGTGACATCCTCATCTCGCGCGTCATCGACGGCGAGGCCTCGCCCGAGGACTGGTCCGCGCTCAAGGCGCTCGCCGAGCGCGACGCCTCCATTTGGCGCGACCTGGCCGGGCTCCAGCAGGACCACGCCGAACTCACCGGCGCCATGTGCGAGGTCGTCGCCATCGCCGATGGCGTCGAAGCGCCCGTCCATGCCCACGGCGGCATCGCCGATCGAGGCCGCTCGTTCCGCATGTGGGGCGGTTGGGCCGCCGCCGCCGCCCTCGCGCTCGCATGGATCGTGCGCGGCCCCACCGACGACAACCAGCTCATCTCCCCAAACAACGGCACCCTCGCCAACCTCGCGCCCTTCGGGCTCTCGTCCTCCTCCGGCTCCGACGACTACTTCGACGCCTATCTCCGCGCCGGCCAGAAGGACGGCCGCGTCCTGGGTGAGGTCGGAGAGCCGCTGCTCGTGCAGACAATCCCGCACGACGGGGGCGGCTACGAGGTCCGCTACGTCCGCCAGATCATGGAGCGACGCATCGTCCCGCAGGTCTATGGCGTCAGTGTCGGTTACAACGAGCAGGGACAGGCGCGACCCATCCTTCTGCCCGTCAAGACAGGCACCGGACGCATGTAACGCCGCACTTCCTCGCGCCCGCGTGACGGAAACGCGGCCGAACGAGCATCAGAATGAGCGTGTGAAGCTCGTGCGGCACATTGCACCGCACCAGCACGCGAGGCCCATATCGGCGCGTCAAGCCGCCGACGCCTCGACACCAAACAGCCCAATGGGCACCGGAGCAGGACCATGAAGTTCTCAACCACTCGAAACGGACTCGCCCCAGCCCTCAAAGGGGCCCTGGGCTTGGCACTGGCCGCGGGCCTCGCCCACTCCGCAATGGCCCAGGTCACCTGGACCCACGGCAGCGGCGGCACACGCGCCTCCAACGAGCCCGCCGTCGCGACCTGGAGCGCCAGCGCGCCCGAGTCCGTGAGCTCCACAACCTCGCGCACCGTCCTCATTAACGGCGACGACCGTACCGTCATGGTGAGCGGCACGACCGACAAGGGCGAGAAGTACGAGATCAAGCTCAAGAACGACACCCTTGAAGCCAAGCTCAACGGCAAGCGCGTCCCCGACGATCGCATCCGCATCTCCGGCTCCACGGTCGAGCTCCTGGACGAGAGCGGTGCATCGGTCGTCTCCATGGACACCGATCCGCGCCTCACCACCCCCGTGCCGCCGGTGCCCGCGGTGCGCTACCGCGCGAGCGCCGGCCAGCCGCGCGACAACGCCTTCGCAACGCTCTCCACCACGGGTTCCGGCGTCGTCAGCATCGCCTCTGACCCTCCCAAGGTCATGGTCGGCATCAACATGTCCGATGTTGATCCCACCCTCCGCGAGCACTTCGGACTCGACGAGGATGCCGGCTTTGTGATCGACAACGTCGTTGACGGGCTCCCCGCGTCCAACGCCGGGCTCCAGTCGCGCGACATCGTCATCGCGATCGACGGAAAGAACGTGACCAACGCCACCCTCCGCGAAGCGCTGAACGAGAAGGAGCCGGGCCAGAAGGTCAAGGTCCGCATCCTCAGGAAGGGCGAGCGCAAGGACGTTGACATGGTCCTCCAGGCCTACGACGCCTCCAAGCTCGGCATCACCACCTCGCCCCAGGCCATGACCATCGAACGCTTCCCCGGCCAGACCTTCTCGTTCGGCGGGTCGGCCGGACCCGAGCAGGAAGAGGCCCGCCGCGCCATGGAACAGGCCATGCGCGCCATGGAAGAAGCCCGCGCCCAGATGCAGGGTCCCCAGGGCGACGCCCTCCGCCAGGCCCACGAGGAGATGCGCCGGGCGTTGGAAGAGCTCCGTGAGTCCCAGGGGCGGTGGCTCGGCCAGGCCGGCGACAGCTCCAGCCGCTTCTTCGTTGTTCCCTCTCCGTCCGCGCCGCCCTCCCCCGACGCGCCCGCAGCGCCGAGCGAGAACTTCGGCACGCTGACCCCCAGCGCGCCCCGCGGCTATCAGGTCTTCCGCGACCCCGTTGGCCCCGCCAGCGCTGCCGAGGCCGAGCGCATGGCCCAACTCGAGGAGCGCCTGAACCAGCTCAACGGACGGCTGGACAAACTCGACGACCGCATCGGCAAGCTCCTGGATCGCCTTGAGCGCGACAACTGATCCAGACCGGGGTAAGAACCCCGTGCAACGGACCGAAACCCCCTCCCAACCACACCGGTAGGAAGTCGGTCCACACAACTCCACACCTGCCTCCGCAATGCGCGGGTGCGTGCAACGTCGCACGTGCCCGCGTTTTCTCTTTCCCACTCCCCCCACTCCCCGAAATCGCCGTCGACCAAACCCGTCCCTTCCGCTGAACCGAACCGGGCCCCGCATCGGTACCATGTCAGCGTCCGTCCGCCCGTTCACAGCCACGGAGGGTTCCAGAGATGTCGGAACAACCAGTCGGATCCTCGGCCCCCGGTGGCGCATCACCAGCCATCGATGCAGCCGCCGCCGTCGCCGAACTCCGTTCGGTGTACGACCGTGTCCGCGCCGAGATCCGCAAGGTCATCGTCGGGCAGGACGAAGTCGTCGAGCAGACCCTCACCGCCATTTTCTGCCGCGGCCACGCCGTCGTGGTCGGCGTCCCCGGTCTGGCCAAGACCCTGCTCATCTCCACGATCGCCAAGACGCTGAGTCTGCAGTTCAGCCGCGTGCAGTTCACGCCCGACCTCATGCCCAGCGATATCACCGGCACCGAGGTCATCGAAGAGGACAAGGCCACGGGCGCGCGCGAACTGCGCTTCGTCAAAGGCCCCATCTTCGCCAACGTCATCCTCGCCGATGAGATCAACCGCACGCCACCCAAGACCCAGGCCGCCCTCCTCGAAGCCATGCAGGAGCACCAGGTCACCGTCGGCGGCGTGCAACACCCGCTCCCCCAACCCTTCTTCGTCCTCGCCACCCAGAATCCCATCGAGCAGGAGGGCACCTACCCCCTCCCCGAGGCCCAGCTCGACCGCTTCATGTTCATGATCCAGATCGAGTACCCGCGCGAAGACGAAGAACTCGAGATCGTCCGGCGCAGCGTCACCAAGCAGGACGTCAAGGTCAACGCCGTTGTGACGAGCGCGGAGATCAAGCGCGCCCAGGACCTCGTCCGCCAGACCCCCGTCGCCGACCACGTCATCCGCTACGCGCTCCGTCTCGTTCGCGCCACGCGCGTCAACGAGCCGATGGACGGGGGAATCGATCGCCCCGCCGTCGTCAAGGAGTATGTCGGCTGGGGCGCAGGCCCGCGCGCCAGCGAGTACATCATCCTCGCCGCCAAGGCCCGCGCCCTGCTCTCGGGCTCGCTCCACGTGACGCCGGAGCACGTCCGCGCCGCCGCGAAGCCCGTGCTCCGCCACCGAATCCTGCTCAACTTCAACGCCGAGGCCGATCAGGTCACCGCCGACAAGGTGATCGAGGGCCTGCTGGAGAAGATCCCCGTCGAAGGGGCCACCGCCGAGCAGAAGAAGCAGATGAACGCGGTCATGCGGTGAGCGCGTGACAGCCACCGCGCAGCGCATCAACGTCTGCATCCCGATCCGCGACGCCTTCAGGAGCCGCGCCGTGGACACATGGGTCCAGGGGTGCGGACGCGTCCGCAAACTCCTCTCCGACGACAACGACGGCAGCCGCCACCAGCGGTTCCTCCTCGAGATCAAGGGCGGCGTCTTCGTCCGCCCCTTCACCATCCTCGTGGCGCACAACATCGACCTCGCCAAGCGCGTCCCGCTCAAGCACGGCGACAAGGTTCGCTTCAAGGGCGAGTACAAGTGGACCGAACTCGGCGGCACACTCCACTGGACCCACCACGACCCCGCCAACTGGCACGACGGGGGCTGGCTCAAACGCGGACTCAAGCGCTACGCGTAAGCAGCGCCCGCCCTTTCTTGCCACTGGCTGCTGGCCGGCCAGTGCTTCCCGACACGCGTTCACGCCCGTGCCAAACGCCCCCGCCCTACGCTGCCCCCGACATGAACGACGCCCCCGACCCATCACCCGCAGCGACACCCGACGCCCCCGCCCAGGAAGCCATCGACCGCACCACGCTTCCCGCGCAAGAATCCATCGGCTCCCTCTTCAAGCGCTCCGGAGCCGCGGGACCCCTCGCCGTCGTCGCCTCCGTCATGCCGGCCATCGGCGGCTTCGCCCTCCTTGGCTCCCTCAACATCGTCGGGCCCTGGCTCCAATCACACGGCATCGGCGGCGTCTTCCTCTACGCCGCCGCCTTCGCCATCCTCGCCGGGCTCGCGCTCCTTCCCACCTACGCCCAGGCCGTCCTCGGCGGCTGGGCCTTCGGCTTCGCCGCTGGCTTCCCCGCCGCACTCGCCGGCTTCTTCGGCGGCGCGCTCATCGGCTACGGCATCGCATGGGGCGCGACCGGCGACAAGGTCAAGACCATCATCGACGAGCATCCAAAGTGGAAGGCCGTTCGCGAGGCCCTCGTCGGCTCCGGATTCTGGAAGACCCTCGGCATCGTCGCGCTCCTGCGCCTCCCGCCCAACTCGCCCTTCGCGCTGACCAACCTCGTCATGGCCGCGGCCAAGGTCCCCCGCTTCCCCTACCTCCTCGGCACCCTCATCGGCATGGCCCCGCGCACCGGCGTCGCCGTCTACATCGCCTCACAGATCCAGGATGTCGCCACCGCCGCCGAAACCCGCCCCAAGTGGATGATCTTCGCCGGCATCGGCCTGACACTCCTCGTCATCATGGTGATCGGGCACATCGCCAAGAAGGCGCTCGAGAAGGTCACGGGACAGGCCGAAGCACGCAGCAACGAACGCGCACAGGGCGCCTGACCGCGTTCACCTCGCGCCCGCGCTCCGCCCCCTCCCCGTTATCCTCTCTCCATGCCCGAAGACCCGCTGACGATCCTGCTGAACGACACCATCTCCCCCGACGACCGCATCAACCAACTCCTCCCGCTCGTCTACGCGCAGCTCCGCGCCGCCGCGGCCGTCGCCCTCGCCCACGAATCCCCCGCCCACACGCTCCAGCCCACCGCCCTCGTCCACGAGGCCTATCTCAAGCTCCTGGGCCCGCGCGACCTCCCCTGGCAGAACCGCGCCCACTTCTACGCCGCCGCCGCACAGGCCATGCGCCGCATCCTCATCGACCACGCCCGGGCCAAGCAGGCCCGTGGGGGGGGTGGGGGGCGTGGTGAGCCCAACCAGCCGCGAGCCGCCGACCTCCCCGCCAACCTGCCGGACGTCGCCGCCCTCGCAACATCAGATCCTGAACAAATCCTGGCAGTCGACCGCGCCCTCGCACGCTTGGAGGTTGAGGACCCGGAGTCCGCGGCGATCGTCAAGCTGCGTTTCTTCGCGGGCCTCAGCGTGGAACACGCCGCGGAAGCCCTCGGGATCTCCCCCCGCTCCGCCGCACGCCAATGGACCTTCGCCCGGGCCCGGCTCCATCGCTTGCTCACCAACGGCGACTGAGGTGACCGACCATGTCCACACAAGACACCAACTCCAATCCCAAGTCAGACCCCGACCGCCTCCGCTCCATCTTCAACGAAGTTGTCGACCTCCAGCCGACCGAGCGTGCTGCTGCGCTCGGTCGGCTTTGCGGCGATGACGCATCGCTCCGCGCCGAACTCGACGCCCTCCTCGCCTCGCACGACGCCGCACGCGTGGGGGGGTTCATGACCAGCCCCACCGCCGCGACCACCGTCCGCACCGCCCCCATCACCGAAGCCCCCGGCTCGCGCGTCGGGCCCTACAAGCTCCTGCAGGTCATCGGGGAAGGCGGCTTCGGCACCGTCTTCCTCGCCGAGCAGACCGAGCCCGTCCGCCGCCGCGTCGCCTTGAAGATCATCAAGCTCGGCATGGACACCAAGCAGGTGATCGCAAGATTTGAAGCCGAGCGCCAGGCCCTCGCGCTCATGGACCATCCGCACATCGCGCGCGTGCTGGATGCCGGCGCAACCCCCATCACCGAGCACGGCGGCGGCCGCCCCTACTTCGTCATGGAGTACGTCGTCGGCGATGCCATCACGCAGTTCGCGGCGAACAACAACCTCGATCTCAGCGCCCGCCTCCAACTCTTCGCCCAGGTCTGCTCCGCCGTCCAGCACGCCCACACCAAGGGCATCATCCACCGCGACATCAAGCCCGGCAACGTCCTCGTCACCATGACCGACGGCAAGCCCTTCGCCCGCGTCATCGACTTCGGCATCGCCAAGGCCACGAGCGCAGTGGGCGGCCTCACCGACAAGACCCTCTTCACCGAGCACCGCCAGCTCATCGGCACACCCGAGTACATGAGCCCCGAGCAGGCCCAGGGCTCCCCCGACATCGACACCCGCACCGATGTCTACGCCCTCGGCGTGCTTCTCTACGAACTCCTCGCGGGCGACACACCCTTTGATGGCAAGCGCCTCCGCTCCGCCGCGTGGGATGAGATGCGCCGCATCATCAAGGAAGAGGACCCCCCGACCCCGAGCGCCCGTGTGACGCAACGGATGAAAGGAAGCGGCTCGGCATCCTCCCCCTCTGTCCCTCCGCCCCTTCGTCCCTCTGCCCCTTCTGAACTGCGCGGCGAACTCGACTGGATCGTCATGAAGTCCCTCGACAAGGACCGCGCCCGCCGCTACGAAACGCCCAGCGCACTGGCCGCGGATGTCGAACGCCACTTGAAGGGCGAGGCCGTGCAGGCCGCCCCTCCCTCCGCGGCGTACCGCCTCAGGAAGTTCGTCCGCCGCAACAAGGGCCCGGTCATTGCGGGCTCCGCCGTCGCTGCCGCACTGCTCGTGGGGATCGCGGGGACGACCATTGGAATGTGGAGGGCGTCCGTTGCGGAAGCTGAAGCCACACACCAAGCCTTCGTTGCAGGGAGGAATGCTGCCGCGGCCAACATGGAGCGTTTCAAAGCCGAGACCCAGCGTGACTTTGCGGCCCGTTCCGGTAGGGCATTGCTCGCCTTGCTGAACGGCGAGGAAAGCAACACCGATCTGGCCTTTGTGCGAGGGATAAACCAGGCAATAGGCGAGCGCTCAGCGGCCGATAATGGACAGGGTCCTTGGGATCCCGATGACGTCGCAACGCATGTGGGACGAGATCTCAGCGGTCTGTCCGCACTCACGCTCGACACTGCTCGGAAAGTGATCGAGGCGCAAGTACAGCTCCGCGCCCAGACCGATGCCGCCAAGGCGACGCTTTCGGATATGTTCCTTCTCGGCACATCGACACCCGGCGGCATGGACGCGGGAGTGCCCGTCTTCCCGCCCATTCGCGACGAGCCCGGGTATCGGCTCGTGGCCGAGCTGAAGGGAGGCGGGGCTGAGCCGCACTCGTTCGAGTTCTGGAAGTACAAGCACGACGAGTCAGACCCGACACAGGTGATTGACAGGAAGCCCTTGGAAGACGCCAAGGTGCTGCCTGCGCTGGCAGACACCGCATTAGGAACGGTCAAGAAGGCGATCGCGCTCGCCGACGCCGCTGAATGGTCCGCCTACACCGCCAACCTCGCCCTCGCGCAGGCCGCGATGGATGCCGGCAACTGGCCCGAAGCCCGCGAACGCCTCGCCCAGTGCCCTGAATCCAAGCGCGGGTGGGAGTGGCGCTGGCTGAGCGAGAAGGCCGCCGCCGTCGTCGGTGAGGTGCGAGCCGAAACAACGATCCGGAGCCCGGACGCCTCCCTCGTGATCGCAGCAGACTCCAAGTCGCTCCGCATCGCGACACCTGACGGCGTGGACATCGGCTCTCCCATTGTCTTCCCGTCCTGGGTCAACTCGGTCTCGTTCTCCGCGGACAGCAGCGCCTTCATGGTCGCACTCGCCGCCGAGAACCCGCGCGATCGCGCCTATCAGGTGTTCACACGCCAAGGCGATCCCGTCGGCGGCGCCGACGCCTCGCCGCTCATCGCACGAAACGCGCTGCTCAGTCCCGACGGAGAGCGCCTCATCGCCGTGACGCCGAAGCAGTCCGGAAGCTACGACATCCAGCTCTTCGACGCCACGGGGCACGCCATGCGCGTCCTTGCGCAGTCAGAAACAGAACATTACGAAGCGGCTTGGAGCGGCGACGGCGCTCGCGTGGCGCTGGTCGCGGGCAATCGGCTCGCAATCTGGACGAGAGACGGTGAGAGCGTCGCCTCGCTCGACGCGCCCGACGACCGAGTCGGCAAGCCGGCCCTGAGTCCGAACGGCTCGCTCGCCGTCTTCGTGCGCGTCCCCGGAGGCGAGGGCAATCGCCCTCGCACCGAACTCTGGACCATGGGCGCCTCCGAGCCCGCGTCGCTGCCCATTCCGGCAGACTTCCCTCAGACCGTCACGTTCAGCCCGGACGGCGAGTACGCGTACATCCGCCTCTGGGGACACCGCGATCTGCACGTGATCCACGATGGCAAGGTCGTCGAGCACATCATCAGCCCCGACGACATGCTCAGTGATCCAATCTTCGGCCCAGACGGAACCAGATTCCTTCTGACCACCCGCACGACCGTTCGCGTTCACGAACGCGATGGCCGCCTGAGCGGCGCACCCATCTCCCACGGCTCCGGCTGGGTTGACTCCGCGTGCTTCGCGCCCGATGGTGCATCCTTCTACACCGCCTCGTACCACCGCGGCGCGATCGAGCGCAGAGACCTCGGGGGCCGCCTGCTGGAGCGCATCAGCATCGGCGCATCACTCCACGATGTCGCGTGCACCCCCGAAGGCCTCGTTTCGGTCTCGCTCCTCAACCCCATCAGCGACATCGCGACCTCTCGCCTCCTGCTCGCACCACACGCTGGCATGAGCGATCGCGCGTTCTCCAGCTCCATCGCCGATGTCGGGCGCCTGGAAGCCGCGGCACGGAATCAGGACAACGTGCAACGCGCCCCCGCCCCCACAGCGCCCCCCTCCATCGCGCAGAACGCCACCCACCGAGTGGCGACCCCCGACGCCGAACGAGTCATCTCAGCCGCCGCCGATCGCGTCGTCCGCTTCTGGGACGTGGCGACCGGCAAGGAGACCGCATCGATCCGCGTCGACAGCGACATCACATCCATCGACCTCTCGCCCGATGGCGAGGCGATCACGATTCGCTTTGCCGACGGCTCCCTCCGCGTGCTCGATGCGCGGCCATCACGCGATCAGACGAGCGACATCCAGGGTTGGAACGATGAACTCGCGCCAGCCCAGGCGCTCATCGACGCCCTGATCGCCGGACCGCTGGACACCGATTCGCTGATGGATGCCATCGTGAACGACAAGTCCCTCACACCCACGCGGCGTCTCGTCGCGAGCGAACTTCTCGAAGCGAGGACCACCGCCCTGAGCCTGGCTGCCAGCGCCGCATTCGATCGAATCTTGAGCGACGCCGAGAAAGCCACCGACGCGTGGAAGATGGTCGACACCAAGGCGATCAAGGCCCACATCACGGCCGCCGCCGCCGCGCTCCAGCCCTCCGACACCCTCCCGCCCCGCGCCATCGAGAAGGTCATCGCGCGGGCCCAGACATGGGAGTACAGCCCGAGTGCGCCCTCGGCTGAGGAGCGACTGGCGGAAGAAGAGAAGAAGCGGCGGCTGGCGGAGGCAGATGTTGCAGTGCGATCGGTGGACGCAGGAGCAGGCGATCAACAAGCCGCGATTGACCGCGCCGCCGTGTTGGACGCCATCCGTACCTACAGGGACCTGCGTGTGACGCACGATGAGTCGCGCTATCAGGCAGTTGTCGCTGCTCTTGCTGCGGTCAATATAAAGGAGGATCGGTATGTGTGGGCAGAGTCGGCCTTGCGTGCGGGCGACCTGAGCTACGCGCTCAACCTGATCCTTGAGGCGCCCCGCGATCGACTCACCCCGGTTGCCGGTCCGAATGAAAGCCCGAACATGCCGGAGTCCGTTGACAGTGCTTGGACCAAAGCGACCCCGTGCGAACTCTCCATCCTGGCGATGGTCCGTTTCAAGCTGATGGCGGCTGCGCCCGAATGGATCGCAGCAGCAGCGAGGGTCGATCAGCGCATCCTCGGAAGCACGATGAGCGCCGACGAGCTTCAGGCCGCCGCCCGCTCCGCCCTCTCCCGCGCCCGCGAGATCATGGCCGACCCTTCCGCCCTCGACGACTCCGGCCGCCCATGGTCGGAGAACCCCGACGCCCAGGCCCTGCTCAAGGAAGCCGAGGAACTCATCGAACGCGAGACTCAAGGCGATCACGAATAGCCACACGCCTCCGAGCCCGATTTGCCCAACACGTGAGCCCCAAAGCCGCCGCTCTCCCGGGCGGCGGCTTCGCGCCTTCGTATCAAGTCTCTTCCGAGCCCGAAGGCCTCCTCGTTCGGAGCCGGGGTGTGGAGCGAGGCGCGTGGGGGTCGCCGACCGACACCCCCGGTACAGTCCGTCGCGCAGCGACTTCCTTGAAACGCCTTCGAGTCGCCGGAGGCGACGCGACGCACCTCCCCTCACACCCGCGCTCCTGGCCCATACCCTCACCCATGCCCGCCGATCCGCACCCGACATCTCCCCCACCACTCTCCCCACCACTCTCCGAAGCGACCGTCCGCAAGGTTGCATCTCTCGCGCGCCTCGCCATCACCGACGACGAGGTCGCTCTCTACCAGCACCAGCTCTCCGACGTCCTGAACTACATCGAGCGCATCCGCGCCCTCGATCTGGAAGATGCCGAGCCCCTCACGCACGTCGGCGATCCGACCAACCGCACGCGTCCGGACGACATCGGCCCCATGCTCACCAACGCCGATGCCATGGCCCTCGCGCGCGACGCCCTCCCGCCCTACATCAAAGTCCCCAAGGTCATCGGTGATGGCGTGGGGGGGGGCGGCGCATGACCTCCACGCCCCCACCTCCTGCTTCTTCACTCTCCGCCGCCGCGCTCGCCGCCCGCATCCGCGCCGGCGAGCTCACCGCTGTCGAAGCCACGCAGCACGCGCTCACCCAACTCGACACCCTCAACCCCGCACTCAACGCCTTTATCGACATCTTCCACGATGAAGCCCTCACGCAGGCCCGCCTCATTGACCACGCGCGTGCCGCGGGGCGCACGCTCGGCCCGCTCGCCGGCGTTCCCATCGCGCTCAAGGACAACATGTGCCTCAGTTGGGGCCGCACCACCTGCGCCAGCAGGATGCTCGCCGACTATCGCTCCCCCTACACGCTCACCGCTGGCCAGCGACTGATCGATGCCGGCGCCATCATCGTCGGCAAGACCAATATGGACGAGTTCGCCATGGGCTCCAGCGGCGAGTCCTCTTTCTTCGGCCCAACCAAAAACCCGCACGACCACACATGCGTCCCCGGTGGCTCCTCATCCGGCTCCGCCGCCGCCGTCGCATCGGGCATCGTCCCCGTCGCGCTCGGCAGCGACACCGGCGGCTCCATTCGCCAGCCCGCGGGCCTCTCCGGCATCGTCGGCATGAAACCAACCTACGGACGCGTCAGCCGCTACGGCCTCGTCGCCTACGCATCCTCCCTCGACCAGATCGGACCCTTCGCGCGCACGGTTGAAGACTGCGCCCTCATCCTCGAAACAATCTGCGGCATCGATGCCAATGACTCCACGAGCGCGGACATGCCCGCGCCCGCGCTGCTCGCCACGCTCAACACACCCATCGATCGACCCGTCATCGGCGTGCCCAGGCAGGCCCACGACTCCCACAACCACCCCGGCGTCGTCAACGCCCTGGGCGACGCGATCGACGCCTTCGTGCGCATAGGCGCCCGCATCGTCGAGATCGATCTCGAGCACGTCGCCCACGGCATCGCGGCCTACTACCTCGTCGCCTGCGCGGAGGCCAGCTCAAACCTCGCCCGCTTCGACGGCATCCGCTACGGCCATCGCGCCTTGCTCGCGCCCGACGACACATTGCTCGACCTCTACTGCAAGTCGCGTTCCGAGGGCTTCGGCCCGGAGGTCCAGCGACGCATCATGCTCGGCACCTACGCGCTCTCCAGCGGCTACGCCGACGCCTATTACAACGCCGCCCTCAAGGTCCGCCGCCGCATCAAGCAGGATTACGACCGCGCGTTCGCACCCAACCACGCGATGGGCACGCCCGGCTGCGATGCGATCCTCATGCCCTCCAGCCCGACGCCCGCGTTCAAGCTCGGCGAGAAGACGACCGACCCCCTCGCGATGTACCTGGAGGATGTCTACACCGTCACCGTCAACCTCGCGGGCCTCCCAGCGATCACACTCCCCGGCACGCCGACAACAGTCGATGGTGTCTCGCTCCCCGTGGGCGTGCAACTGATCGGCCAGGCCTTTGACGAGTCGCGGCTGCTCCGCATCGCGCGGATGCTGGAAGGGGCAATAGGCAATAGGCAATAGGCAATGGACACAGCATCGCGTCCCCTTCCACCGTTTGCCATTTGGCGATCTGTTCTTTGCGATCTCTAGTCCCTGTGCGTCTTGTGGCAATCCTTGCACGTCTGCATGATGACCTTGTACGCCTCGGACGCCTTGGCCACATCGATCGTCGGCCCCTCGAGCAGCGTCTCCAGCGCCTTGGCCTCAACGGCGGCCTTCTCAAAGAGCGCGGGCAGGTCCGCGTGCTGCGTGGCGGTCGCTTCCAGTTCGGCCAGCGCGCGATAGACATCGACCAGCCGCGCGGCTTCCGCCACGGGCACGAGGTCCGGGTGCTCCTTGGGAACGCCCCACGACGCCTTCTCGATGGACTTCAGGTGCTCCGCCCGCTCATCGATCTCGACCATCGCCGTGACCATGTCGCCCACGGGCGCGACCTCCGGGAAGTCCGACGCCGCGGCGGCCAACTCGCTGAGATCCACCACCTCCATGGTCTGCGCACACTCCCAGAGCCCCGTATACGACGGCGCGGTCTGGGCGATCTTCATGAACGACAGGGCCTGCTCGGTGTTGATGCGCCCGAGCGCGATCGCGGCGGTGGCAACAGCCGCGGGCCCGCGGTGCTTGCCGTGGTGGCAGTGCACGTACACAGGCCCGGGCAGATCCTTGATCGCCCGCGCGATCGCCAGCGTCTGCTCTCTGGAAACGCCGTGATATCCCACGGGAATGTGGACGTAGCGCATCCCCTGTGCCTTCGCCAGTTCCAACTCCGGCCGCGCACCATCCACAGAGATAATCGTCTTCACGCCCAGCGACTTCAACTGATCAAAGTCGTGCGCCTCCACCGGCGAAGGGCCTGAGTACAGCCCCGGGCCCGCGACCAGCACCGGCACGTGGTGTACCTCCGCGCCCGCTTTGGCTCCCGGCTCGGACTCGCTTTGGGCCTTGATTTCCGGGAGTTTTGCCGGCTGGTGTCCAAAGCCCAGCGTCGAACCGGCGAGCAGTGCCAGGGCGGGAACCAGCGCGATCGCGCCGACGATCTTCAGCAGCGTGTGCCTCTTCATGCGATGCAATATACCACTGCCGCCCGCGAGTGGTTCAGCCGATCTGCGACATGATCCCCAGTACCAGACCCATGATGGTCGCGTTGTGCAGGGCGTGGGCCGTGATGGGCGCGATGAGCGAGCCGCGCCACTCGCGCATCAGGGCGAAGTTGAAGCCAAGGGTGATCACCGGCAGCAGCATGAAGAACGCATAGCCGTGGATCAGCCCGAAGAAGAGCGCGGAGACCACGGCGGAGAGCAGCAGCCCGCGCCTGGAGCGCAGGTGCCTGAACAGAGCCCCACGGAAGATCGCCTCCTCCGTAAAGGGAGCCCAGATCGTCGCCAAGAGGAAGAGCAGGATCGGCGCGAGGCCGCCCGAGGTCGCGATGTCGAGAATCGGATTGGCCGGCGGCGCGCCCTCGCCCCCCGCCGCCTTCTCGATCGCGGCCTGGATCAGCACCGCGATGATCGTGATGATGAACGCCCCCACCAGCAGCGGCACTCCCGCCAGATACGCGAAGATGCCCGCGAAGATCTCGCGGAGGACGCCCTTGCCCCGTGTCCAGCCGATGCGGCGCGCGTGGTCGCGCAGCGACACGCCCCGCACCAGCGGCCAGAACGCGACCAGCGCGACCGGCCACTGCGCCAGAAGCCCGATCGTCGTCAGCGTCCCCTCATCCGCGTTCGGGCCCATGGCCGCCCCCACGCCCGCCATCGCCACCTGCACCAAGAGGAACGCGATAAGGAAGATCGCGAGCATCTCGATATAGACACTCCCTCCGGGCGTCGGCGGCACGAACGCGGCCTTCGCGCCCGGCTTCGTGAATCGGATGATCGCGATGATGAAGCACGTCAGCGATGCCGGGATCAGCAGCACAAGCAACGCGCCGAACGCGAAGAGAATCCCCATCATCACCTCGCCGCCCTCGACGAGCGCGGCACGATCCGGATCGCTCGCGGGCTTGCCGTAGGAGAGCGCGATGCGCCCGAGCCGCCCGTGATGCGCGACCAGTTCGTCACGCTCCGTCTGTGTCAGCCCATCGATGTTGCCGTGGTAGATGGCGCGGAGGAGTTCGATGTCCCCGATGAGCGCGTCGGCTTTCTCCGGTGCGAGCGGATCCGCGGCGGAGACACGCTCGTCATTCACGCGCTTCTCGGCCGTGTCCAGGCGCGAAAGGGCATCTTCAGCACCGGCGAGTTCGGCCGCGGCGATCGCGGCCCGGACCTGTTCGGTCAAGGGATCGGGCGCGGCCCCGACCGCGGCATCGACCTGCTGCATCAGCGGCTCAGAACTCCCCGGCTGCATCCCCTCAAAGGCCCGCCCGAGCTTGATGAACATGGACGTCATGACGACCGACTGCTCGCTGTCGGGGTCGGGAGCTTCCGCGACGGATGTCGGGCCGCCCGGGGCGACATGCTCGCACTGCGCCAGGAAGAAGGTAATGGTGAACAGCACGATCGCGACGACCCACGCGAGCGTGCGCGCGCCGGGCGAGCCGGGGTCGGGCGTGTCGCGGCCTTCCACATCGGAGAGCGGCCCTTGAGACGTGGGCGGACCCCCGTCGCCCGAGCCGAAGGAGGCGGCCGGCGCGTACGGGTTCAGGGCCCGCGGCGAGCCCGGCGTCCCGAAGGGATCACGCGGATCGATCTTGCTGCCCGAACGCGGATCAAAGGATGAGTTCGGGTCGTGTGGGTTCGGCATGGGCAAAGGGTATCGGCTGGGCGGGGGTATGCCACTGGCTGCTTGTCAGCCAGTGCTCTTCGATCCACCATTCTGTTGCCTCAGTCCGTGCTTCCACTCAACCACGCGCGGCACTTCGGCCCCGACCTCCAGTCCCGCGTACTGCCGAAAGCTGGACCACTCCCACGCCTCAGGCCTCTCACAGAGCAACCTTTTCACCGGATTTCGATGGACATACTTCAGAGCCGCAACGATCGCTGCGGCATTGGTCAGAATGCGGTCGTGACCCGACCCCTCCTGCCAGAATCGAAAGGCCGACTTTCCCGGCCGCTCTTGCACGGTCAAGGAATCGAGCAACGGACTTTGCTCCGTCTCCAGCATTGCCCGATATCGAACAGACATGGGGCGCTTGATTCCCGAGAGCAGCCGCGGCACACCAGTCGATGTCGCGAGCGGTCTCACAATCAGATGCACGTGCTCCGGCATGAACACGAACGCGACGAGCTCAAAGCGGTTCTTCACACTCGCGCGGACGAGCGAATCCGCGAGGAGCGGTCGTGTGCGGCCATCCTCCAGCAGCGGACGCCGCTGGAAGCACGAGAACGTCAACAGACGTAAACGAGCGGTGGTCGGCGCATGATGAACACGCTTCCGACGAGACGCGAACTCCATGTCATTGCGCCTCCGATGATTTCGATTCCGACCCAAGTCGCACTGGCTGGCAAGCAGCCAGTGGCATGACCTCTCCGATCTCCCGCTTCAACTCATGTCCCACTCCACTTTCCACGTGCCGCACGCGCGGCACTGGAACGCGTACGCAGCCGGATCGCACTCACTCTTGAACATCTCAAGGAACTCGGTTGCGGAGGATGTTCCGAGCCAGCCGCCTGCCTCTTCGTACGCGGCGATGAGGGCCTTGCCGGCCTCCGGCCATTGCTGTGTCAGGCGCTCGTACTGGGCCTGGCCCTTGAACACGCAACCGTCGCCGCAGCAGACCGGCCAACGCCAATCCTGCCACGTGTTCGGGTTGGGCGTGCGATTCTCAACCATGTCGAGGGCTTGTGCGGACGCGCCATCGGCAATGGTGTTGAAGGCGCCGGGGTACCACGTTGAAGCGGAGCCATCAGCGATGCACCAGGGGCACACGCGAGGATCTTCGGTTCCGTGGCCGTACATGTTGCCGGTGTAGACCCAGCCGCGGGCGATGCGGCAGCATGCGCACGGCGCGTCTGTCCGCTCGAAGCACATCTGGAGCGGGTCGAGGGGATTCTCGAAGTACGGGAAGGTGGGGAATGGGTCCATGGGTGGAGTCTACAAGGACGCCGGTCGTTCTGGACCACGCAGCTCCCATCCTGTCTGTCTGCCATCTGGCAATCTGCGATCTGCCATTTTTCCCACTTGACTTCCCCTCACTGACAGACTGTTGTCAGTGAACCCGCGCGCATCAGGGGTGTTTGTGCGCCCATTTGACCCCACTCCGCTCTTTCCCGCTCAAAACCACTTGCACGCCGCCGCCGACGCTGTATCGTCGGGTCATGGTCGCCCCAACTGCGACAACTCCGCCCGCGCATGCCACTGGCTGCTTGCCAGCCAGTGCTTCTTCTCCCCATGCCACTGGCTGCTTGTCAGCCAGTGCTCACGGTTCAAGTGCCACTGACCCGCTTCGGGTCAGTGCTCCCTCTCCTCATTCCCCCCCTCCTCATTTCCCCACGTTTGACGACTCAACCCCCACCACACTCTCCTCACTCCTCCCTCCACCCACACTCACCGACCGAATCTTGGACGACCTCGCCGTCCCGCAGTTCTCACTCGCCATCGTCGCGATGAAGCACGGCCTCACCCTCAGCGGCATGCTCACGTGGC
>CAZPPG010000011.1:0-78559 GCA_964588385.1 uncultured Phycisphaeraceae bacterium | reverse complement strand
GCGCAACCGAACCCGCGCCGTACATGCGCTACGCGTTGGGGAAAGACGCTCTAGAGGCGGGGGTCGACGGGCTCGGACTCCATGGCGAGGACGGCGAAGACGCACTCGTGAACACGTCTCAGGGGCTCGTTACGCGAGAAGCGCTCGAGCGCCTCGATGCCGAGGGCGAACTCGCGCAGGGCCATAGCGCGTTTGGTGCCGAGGCGGCGATCGCGCAGCCGCTCGAGCTGGCCGGTCATGGTGTACTCGGGGCCGTAGATGATGCGGAGGTACTCGGGCCCTCGGACCTTGACGGCGGGCTGGACGAGCCCGTGCGGGCCTTTGACGATGAAGTCGAGGGGTTTGACGACCATGCCCTCGCCGCCTGCGGAGGTGAGGGAGGTCCACCAGTCGGTGGCGGCCTGCTCGCTGGCGGGATCGGAGAGGTCCACGACCTTGAATGGCGTTGCGACGAGGACCGGGTCGCCGGTAGCCGCGAGTTTCGCGAGCGTTTCCATGTGCCAGATGTGGTCGCGCGCGGTATGGACGCGGCCTTCGGTCGTGTCTGCTGAGGTGCGGCCGGAAGCGAGGATGTGGAAGGGGGCGAGGCGGAGGTCGTCGGTGCCGCCGACATCCCAGCAGTAGCGCCGGTAGGAGTCGATGTACTTCTGGATGAGGGCTTCACGCTCGGTGTAGGCGGCGAGGGGCGGGACTTGCTCGGGACCGAGTCGAGCGGCGGTGCGCGCGAGGGCGGCGACAGATCCACGAAGGCCCGCGGTCGCGGCGGCGCCGACAGCGGCGTATTGCTCGCGGATCAGCCCCTGGGCCTTGGCGGACCAGGGCATGAGCTCGCAGTCCAGGCACGCCCAGTCTGCGTCGAGTTCCTCCCAGAGCCGCGCGCTGGACATGGCTCGTTGCACACGCTCCAGCAGGGATCGCTCCTCGGCTTCGTCGGCAAAGAAGGGGCGGCCGGTGCGGGTGTAGATGATGCCGATGGGGGCGGGCTTGTCGTGGAGCGGGACCGCGCCGAAGCGACGGCGGGCGGCGTCTTCATCCTTGCAGATGATGACGACGGCGCGCGAGCCCATGTGCTTCTCTTCGCAGACGACCCGTTCGATGCCATTCTCTCGGAAGTAGGCGAAGGCCTCGCGCGGATGCTCGAGCAGGCCGGGTTCGCTGGAGGTTTCGCACGGGGACATGGTCGGCGGGAGGTAGATGACCCAGCGTGGATCGGCGGCGAAGCGGCTCATGATCTCGAGCGCGGCGGCGGCGTGGCCTTCGCGCACGATGATGGGCGGAAAGAGGCGCGTCTCGATGCGGCGCTTGCCGCTGACGTCGTCGTAGTCGAGCACGTCGTCGTGCTGCTGCTGGAGGGAGAGCGGAGCGCTCTGGTCCTGGAGGAAGGGTCGGCGTGATTCGGCGTAGATGGCTTTGGACTTGATGGAGACGAGTTCGCGCTCGGGCCAGCGGAGGGCGGTGAGCGAGCCGCCGAAGACGCAGCCGGTGTCGAGACAGATGGTGTTGTTGAGCCACTCGGCGCGGGGGACGGGCGTGTGGCCGTAGACGACAGCGGCGCGGCCACGGTACTCGGCGGCCCAGTTGTAGCGGATCGGGAGGCCGAACTCGTCGGTCTCGCCGGTGGTCTCGCCGTAGAGGGCGAACTCGCGAACCGCGCCTGAGCCGCGCCCGGCCATGGACTCTTTCATGCCGGCGTGGGCGACGACGAGGCGGCCATCGTCCAAGACGAAGTGGCTGACGAGGCGATCGAGGAAGTCGGTGACCTTGGCGCGGAACTCGGGGGTTTCTTCCGCGAGCTGGGCCATGGACTCCGCGAGGCCGTGGTTGAGCTGGACATCGCGGCCACGAAGGGCCTTGATGAGTTTGACGTCGTGGTTGCCGGGGACGCAGATCGCGCGGCCGCGTTCGACCTGCTCCATGACGAAGCGGAGGACGGCGGGGGTTTTGGGGCCACGGTCGACGAGGTCGCCGAGGAAGAGGAGCTTGCGGGGCGCGGCATCGGGCGTGGTGTTGGGGGAATAGACATCGCACGCGCCATCGGGCTCGCCCGCGCGGGGGGTGACGGTGTAGCCGAGGGCGCGGATGAGATCGATGAGTTCGTCGTAGCAGCCGTGGACATCGCCGATGATGTCGAAGGGGCCGCGTTCGGTCTTGCGATTGGTCCAGAGGGGTTGGCGGGTGAGTGTGGCGGCGTTGCACTCTTCGGGCGTGCGGAGGAAGTAGGTTTGCTTGAATCCCTCGCGATGGATGCCACGGATCTCGCGGCGGAGCGCGCCGCGCTGGCTGCGGACGACGTGGGATCCGAAGCGGCGGTTGTCCCGCCCGGCGTTGCGCTCGTGGCAGATGTGCTCGGGTGTGTCGACGACGATGGCGACGAGCAGGCAGTGGTACTCGCGGGCGAGGGCGACGAGTGGTTCGCGGTCTTCGGCGCGGACGTTGGTGGCGTCGATGACGGTGAGCAAGCCTCGCGAGAGGCGCTTGCGGGCCATGTAGTAGAGAACATCGAAGGCGTCGTGGGTGGATTCCTGGTCGGTCTCATCGTCGGAGACCCAGGCGCGGCAGGCATCGGAGGAGAGGATCTCGGTGGGCTTGAAGAGTCGGCGCGCGAGGGTGCTCTTGCCGGAGCCGGAGGCGCCGATCATGACGACGAGGGAGAGTTCGGGGACGGTGATGTTCATTCGTCGTTGCGGGGCTTGTCCGCAATCTCGTCATACAAGCGAGCCAAGTATGGTGATCCATAGTGCTTTGTGTCGAACTCTTCTAATCGTGCGTAGACCCAGCTCCGGAATTCCGCGTCATCCCGATATGCGTGCTTCGGCAGATTGTGCATCGCGTCCAGCAAGTCGCCGATCTGGGAGAGGGCGTGTGCAGCACGTGTAGGGTTCGATGCGGCCTGCCTCGCAAGAAAGCGTGCAGCCACTATCCCATCCTCAAGGACCTTCAAACATGCGTGAAGATGACGCATATCGGGATCCTCTGGCTGTTTCGTGGAGCTGGTCATGTCGCTGCCCTCTGAAACACACCCATCTGCGTCGGTGCGCCGAGGCCTTCGGCTTCGGGGCCGATGGGGAGGATCTCGACGGTGTAACCGGTGCGAGCGCAGACGGCATCGCACCAGGACTGAAACTCGGCGCGGGTCCATTCGAAGCGGTGGTCGCGGTGGCGCATGGAGCCCGCGGCGAGGGTCTCCCAGACGCTGTTGTACTCGCGGTTGGGGGTTGTGATGATGACGGTGCGGGGCATGGCATGGGCGAAGACGACGCGCTCCATGGCTTGCAGCCGCGGCTCATCCATGTGCTCGATGACCTCGCAGAGGACGGCGGCATCGAAGCCGGCGAGGCGATCGTCCTTGTACATGAGGGAGCCGAGCATGAGCTCGATGCGGGCTTTGACCAGCGGTGGGAGCGTGTTGTAGTGCAGCCGCCGGATCGCGATCTGAAGAGCGCGGCCGGAGACATCCATGCCGACGATGCGTTCGAACTGCTTGTGCTTCAAGAGTTCCTTGAGCAGGCGGCCCTCGCCGCAGCCGAGGTCGATGACGCTCTTGACGCCTCTGGCCTGGAGGGCGGAGAGGACGACGGCGTGGCGTTGGACGTGGAGACTGAGCTTGCGTTCGGTCGCTTCCTCGTTGGGGTCGTCGGGGCGGTCGCGGTCGGTCTCGGCGTGGGATTCGCCGTCCTGCTCGCGGAGGCGCGTGAGGGCATCGTCCACGAGCTCGCGCTTGTGCTTGAGATAGCGGCGGGTGATGAGTTCCTTTTCGGGGTGCGCGCCGAGCCACGCGCTGGCGTGGCGCATGAGCTTCTCGACCTCGGCATCGCCGACGAAGTAGTGCTTGTCGTTGTCGAGCACGGGGATGAGCACGTAGAGGTGGCCGAGGAGCTGCTTGAGCGTGACGAGGCCAGCGATCTCCAGCGTGAAGATGGAGGAGTCCCCCCAGTCGGGGAAGTTGGGGTCGAGGGGGTGGCGGGTGAGGGAGACCTGGTACCCGAGCGGCTCGAAGAGGCGGCGGAGGAGGCCTTCGGGGCCGGTGGGCGTGGTTGGTGTGGGCGCGTTGGGATTGGGAGAGAGGCCTCGGGCGGTGCAGGCAATGGACTCGACGCGGGCCTTGAGGGGGAGGGGTCGCGTGACGAGGTCGGGCTTCTCTTTGCAGTTCCCGGCCATGGCGGTGCCGTAAACCTGTGAGAGGGCGACGGACATCATGGAGGAGGCGACGTAGGGGCGATCGTTGACGTACTGGTCGAGGGTGCGGTCGCCCTTGCCTCGGACGAGGCCGACGGGATCGACGTCGAGGAGGAGGCAGCACTCGCAGGATGCGTCGTCGGCGGCGGGGTAGAAGACGTGTGCCGCGCCGAATGTGAGATTGAAGGACTGGACCTTGGCGGGGTGCTTGTGGAGGAGATAGCCAAGGTCCGAGGCGGGGCGGTGACCGGGCAACTGATCGTTGTTGATGGAGATGGTCAGCAGCATGGGTTCACCGGCCGGGGCGGTCGCCCTGGCCGGCTCCCCCCACAATACCTTATCCCTCGAGGTATGTGTACCCCTCCATGCCCTGGTCGTAGAACTTCAGGAGGTTCTGGGATTCGGCGACGGACATGGTGCCGCCCTTGACGGCGCGTTCGACGTCCTTGCGCATGTCGCGGACGAGGTCCTCGCTGTCGAACTGGACGTAGCCGAGGACTTCCTTGACGGTGTCGCCCTCGATCACCTCGTCGATGTCCCAGTTGTCCGCGCCGGGGGTGTCGTCGAAGGAGACGTGGACGACGTGGGTGTCGCCGAAGAGGTTGTGGAGGTCGCCGAGGACCTCCTGGTATGCGCCGACGAGGAAGACCGCGAGGTAGTAGGGCTCATCGTCCTTGATCTCGTGGAGCTCGAGGATCTTCTTGACGTCGCGCTTGTCGACGAAGTGGTCGATCTTGCCATCGGAATCGCAGGTGATGTCGGCGAGGACGGCGCGGCGGGTGGGCTCTTCCTGCAGGCGATGGATGGGGCAGACGGGGAAGAGCTGGTCGATGGCCCAGGAGTCGGGCATGGACTGGAAGAGGGAGAAGTTGCAGTAGTAGATGTCGGAGAGGAGCTCCGGCAGGTTCTGGAGGTCTTCGGAGAGCTCGCCCATGCGCTGGCTGCGTGCGAGGACCTGGCGGCCGATGGCCCAGAAGAGGCGTTCGGCGGAGGCGCGCATGGTGAGCGACATGTAGCCGAGGTTGAAGAGGGAGAGGGCCTCATCGCGGGCCTGCACGGCGTCGTGGTAGACCTCGACCATGTTGCGGTCGGAGAGGCGCTCGAAGGAATCGACGAGGTCGATGACGGGCTGGGGGGGCTCTTCCTCTTTCGAGAGCTGCTGCTTGATCTCGTCGATCTTGGGGTCGGAGGCGAAGCGGCTCTTGCCGACGACATCGAAGACCAGGACGCTGGAGTAGGCGACCATGGCGCGGCCAGACTCGGAGATGATGCGGGGGTGGGGGACGGCGGAGTCGTCGCAGGCCTGCTTGATGCGGTAGACGACGTCGGAGGCGTACTCGTTGATGGTGTAGTTGATGCTGCTGGCCCAGGCGGACTGGGAGCCGTCGTAATCGACGCCGAGCCCGCCGCCGATGTCGATGGTGTCGAGGCCCGCGCCGAGCTTCTTGAGTTCGGTGTAGATGTGGGCGAGCTCGTTGACGGCGTTCTTGAGCTGGCGGATGTCGCAGACCTGTGATCCGATATGGAAGTGGATCATGCGCAGGCAGTCGGCCATGTCGTGCTGCTTCAGGTACTCGTGGGCCTGGAGGAGTTCGGAGATGAAGAGACCGAACTTGGAGCGGATGCCGGAGGAGTCTTCCCACTTGCCCTTGCCGGGGCTCGATGGCTTGATGCGGACGCCGATGCGCGGGCGGACGCCGTAGCGCTTGGCGTGCTTGACAATGAGTTCAAGGTCGCTGAAGCGTTCCACCACGGGGATGATGTGGCGGCCGAGCTTGGTGGCGAGGATGACGGTCTCGATGAACTCGTTGTCCTTGAAGCCGTTGCAGATGATGGGCATGGCCTGGTGCTCGGGCCTGGTGGTCATGCCGAGCACGGCCCAGAGTTCGGGCTTGGAGCCGGCCTCGAGGCCGAAGTTGAGCGTGACGCCGATGTCGCGGATCTCTTCGCAGACCTGGCGCTGCTGGTTGACCTTGATCGGGTAGACGCAGGAGTACGTCCCCTGGTACTCGTGCTCCTTGATGGCGGCGTCGAAGGCCGTGCGCATCTCGGTGAGGCGGTGGCGGACCATGTCGGTGAAGCGGATGACCACGGGGGTATGGATCTCGCGCTCGCGGAGGCCCTGGACGAGTTCGTGGAGGTCGATCTCGCGGGCAGGGTCCTTGTCGGGAGTCACCGCCAGCATGCCGGCGGCCGTGACGCGGACGTAGCCCTTACCCCAATCGGGGATTCCGTAGAGGGCGGCGGAGTCATCGACGGTCCACTTGCCGTGGAGGAACGTGTTGCGGGGCGCGGAGACGCTGGACATCGACGGGGCTCCCTGGCGCGCGGGTAAGCGCGGCAAGAACGTGCGAGGTTCGCGGCTTTGGGGCTTTCGTCGATCGGTTTGACGCGTGGTGGGCCGAACTCGTGCCTCGCGCCTGTGCCGAGCGGCCGGTGGTCTGGTCCCTTGCGCGAGTCGATCGGGAGATCGCAGCCGCGAACGGATCAGGCCCGCGCCCTTGGGCGGCGCGGGTCTAGGGGAAAGCATACTCGGATGAGACGGCGCGACAAGGGCTTGCGCGATCTTTACAGAGAATCGCTGGAGTCGGAATCAGGAGGAGAGTTGAACGCGGAGGACGCGGAGGAACGCGGAGAAGATGAAGAAGGGGCAGAGGGACTGAGGGGCAAAGGAGCGGAGGGGGAAGGCGGACGTCGGCGCGTGTGAGTCGCAGCGAGCGGAGGCGTCGGCTCGAGGAGCAGATCTGCCGAAGCCAGGAAAAGAACAGCACTGGCTGACAAGCACCCAGTGGCACACACGATTCGCAGCTCTCCATACCATTGCGTGTGATCGATTCGCAGACCCAATCTCCGCGGCCTGTTCTCGCGATCTCCATGGGAGATCCGGGGGGGATCGGCGCGGAGGTGGTGGTGAAGGCGTTGGCGGATCCGACGCGGCGCGGGAGCGCGCGGCATCGGGTGTACGGGTCTTCGGCCGCGATGCTGGAGGCGGCACGGCTGGCGGGGATTGAGCCCTTCTGGGTTCGTGTGCCGCGGGAGCGGGCACATGCGATGGCGCACGTCGTGGGCAACGTGGCCGACGGGAGCGGGCCGGACGTGGTGCTGGTGGATTCGGATGGGATGGATGATGCGGGGCTGGAGGCCAAGCCACCCCCCCTCACCGTGCACGAGCGGCGGTCGACGGCGGCGGGCGGGGCGTTGTCGTTTCAGTATGTGGAGGATGCGATCGCGGATGCGAAGCGGGCGGCGGGCGATCCGTTGCGAGTGGATGCGGTGGTGACCGCGCCGATCAGCAAGGAGGCGTGGGCGCTGGCAGGTCATGCCGAGTTCCCCGGGCACACGGAGTTGTTGGCTGCGCGGTTCGGCGCGGCTCGTGCGGCGATGATGTTCGAGGCGGAGCCGCTGCGGGTGATCCTGGTCACGACGCACATCCCGCTGTCGGAGGTGGCGAAGGCGGTGACGGTGGAGCGCGTGCTGGATGTGATTGAGACGGGGCACGAAGCGTGTGTGCGGCTGGGGGTGACCCGGCCGCGGATCGCGGTGTGTGGGTTGAACCCGCACGCGGGTGAGCAGGGGTTGCTCGGGGATGATGAGCAGCGGGTGATCGTGCCGGCGATGGAGCGGGCGAAGGTGAAGGGGATTGATGTAGCGGGGCCGTTTCCGGGTGACACGGTCTTCAACGCGGCGGTCAGGAGGCCCCCGCGGTACGACATGGTGGTGGCGATGTACCACGACCAGGGGCTGATTCCTGTGAAGCTGCTCGCGTTTGATCGCGCGGTGAACGTGACGCTGGGGCTGCCTACGGTCCGAACCAGTCCGGATCATGGGACGGCGTTCGATATTGCGGGGCGGAATCTCGCGAATCCGGGGAGCATGGGCGCGGCGATCGATCTGGCTGTCAGGTTGGCGGCAAGGCCGTGCGGAGCGCACGGGTCTTCGGGCTGAGGGGCGGGGAACGAACCAAGAGGGTGCGATGGAAGGTGTGCCGACGAGTCTGGGCGGCGGGCGTGAGCGTTCGCCCCTGATGGAGATGCTGGCGATCGCCGCGCCGGTGGTGGCGACGATGACGTCGTACACGCTGATGCAGTTCGTGGACGGGCTGATGGTGTCCAGGATCGGGCCGGACCCGGTGTACGTGGCGGCGCAGGGGAACGGGGGAGTCGCGTCGTTTGTGCCGGTGTCGATCATGATGGGCATGATCACGGTGGTGAACACGTATGTGTCGCAGAACCTGGGCGCGGGGTGCGCGGAGCGGGGCGCGGCGTACGCGTGGGCGGGGCTCTGGATGTGTCTGGGGGCGTGGATCGTGCTGATGCTGCCGTTCGCGGCGGCGTTGCCGCATCTGCTTGAGCGGATGTCGAATCACTCGGAGACGCTGCTGCGGATGGAATCGGCGTATGCGCAGATTCTGTTGCTAGGGGCGATTTTCACGCTGGGGGGGCGGTGCATTGCGCAGTATTTTTACGGGATGCACAAGCCGCTGGTGGTGCTGGTGGCGGTGCTGTGCGGGAACGCGGTGAACCTGACGCTGAACAGCGTGCTGATTTATGGGCCGGAGCAGACGATCACGGGGGGCGTGCTCGGGTGGTGGTTCGGGATGGCGGCGCAGGTGGCGGAGGCGACGGGAGTTGGGCGGATGGGGGTGACGGGCGCGGCGATCGCGACGGTCGCGGGGACGGTGGTGGAGTTTCTGATCCCGATGGCGTTGTTCCTGGGGCCGAAGCTGAACGCGCGGTACGCGACGCGTCGGGCGTGGCGGCTGTCGGTGGTGCACGTGAAGGACATTGTGCGGATCGGGTGGCCGGGTGCGCTCATGTTCGGGAATGAGATGATCTGCTGGTCGTACCTGATGGCGGTGCTGATCGGTCACTTCGGGGAGATTCACAACACGGCGGGGTGGATCGCGCTGCGGTACATGCACCTGGCGTTCATGCCGGCGATCGGGATCTCGATCGCGGTGACGGCGCAAGTGGGCAAGTGCATGGGGATGCAACGGCCGGACCTTGCGGTGAAGCGGACGATGCTGGGGCTGGGGATGACGATGGCGTACATGGGGGTGTGCGCGGTGGGGTTTGTGATCTTCAGGCACGAGGCGATCGGGCTTTTCGTTGAGCCGGGGATGAGCGCGGAGGCGCGGGCGGAGCTGATCGCGATCGGGGCGCAGGTGATGATCGCGGCGGCCGTGTTCCAGTTGTTTGATGCGCTGGGGATCACGATGATCGGGGCGCTGCGCGGGGCTGGGGACACGGTGTGGCCGGGCGTGGCGACGATCATTCTGGCGTGGACGTGCCTGGTCGCGGGTGGGCACGTGGCGATCGCGGCGTTCCCGGAGGTTGGGTCGCTCGGGCCGTGGATCGGGGCGTCGGCGTACATCATCCTGCTGGGGTTGGCGGTGTGTTTCCGGTTCCTGCAGGGGAAGTGGAAGCGGATCGACCTGCTCAAGCGAGGGATGGGGCTGGATAGCGGAGCGGGGCCGGTGGATGGGCTGGTGATGGCGGGGCCTGTGTCGTCGCCTCCGGAGTGATTGGAAGGAGTTTGATAGGGACTGGGCGGGCTACGGGGGTGGCTGGTGTGCTCGGGGTGTACCTATAGTCTCTCTCGCGCCCGAGGGATCGGGCCGTCAATCCAGTTGTGGTTGGCCAAGATTGGTTGGCCCTCGAGTGGCAGGTGGATGGCGGCCTGAGGCGGGTGCGGCTTGGAGTACGTGTTGATATGAGCAACAGCGCGATGGACATGGTCATCGGGGCGGGCGGGGCGAAGAACGCCGAGCAGGCCGTGAAGCACGTGAGAGCCGCGGAGCAGATTGCCTTGAACGGCGACAAGCCGGGCGCGGTGGCGGAGTACCGGCGCGCGCTGGCGGCGGACGCGACGAACGTGGATGCGATGTTCCAGCTCGCGTACCTGCTGGACCAGATGGGTGAAGAAGACGAGGCGATTTCGCTGTATGAGACGGTGTGCGAGAGGCCGCCGGCGGCGATCAACGCGCTGATCAATCTGGCGGTGATGTACGAGGATCAGGGCGATTATGTGCGTGCGGAGCGGTGCCTCCGGCAGGTGCTGGAGACGAACCCGAATCATCCGCGTGCGCGCCTGTACATGAAGGACATCCAGGCGGCTCGGGAGATGGTGATCGAGGAGGAGGACACGCGCGACGTGATGAAGCGTCGGGCTCTCTACGACACGCCCGTGACGGACTTTGAGTTGTCGGTGCGGGCGCGTACGTGCCTGAAGAAGATGAACATCCGAACGCTGGGCGATCTGCTCCGGATCACGGAGGCGGAGCTCCTGGCGTACAAGAACTTCGGTGAGTCGTCGCTGGTTGAGATCCGGAAGATGCTCCAGGTGAAGGGGCTGCGTCTGGGTCAGGGCCTTGAGGATGCGCACCGGGCGGCACGGCGCCAGATCATGGAGCAGCTCAAGGGCTCCGGGCGCGAGGCGGTCATGGCGAAGCCCGTGTCGGACCTGCAGCTTTCCGTGCGTGCCCGCAAGGCGCTGCAACTGCTCAACATCCACTCGCTGGGGGACCTGGCGAGCCACACCGAGGCGGAGCTGATGGGCGTCAAGAACTTCGGCGCCACATCACTGACCGAGGTGAAGGAGCGGCTTGCCGAGAACGGCCTGTCGCTGCGGGCCCTGGACGCCTGAGTTCGCTGAGATATCGAGACTCTGGAACGCCCCGGCGGAGTGTCGGGGCGTTCTTGCTTTTGGGGCGAGCCAGCGAGGGCCGAAAATCGACGGCCGGTGGGTCCGGTTGGGGGGCGGTTCTGGTATGCTGTGGGTGCAGGCGGTTTGGGTTGTGGCGGCGAGAGCCGCCCTGACCCGATGATGGGTTTTGAGCCCCGGCGCGTGTCTGGTGTGGGCGGTCGGCCCGATGGGCGGTTCCGCGAAGGTCCGGTCAGACACATGTCGGGACGCACGTGGACTGTGCCCGAACGCTCCCTGGGGCGGCTCGGCATTGGCGCGGCGTGTGTGTTGCGAGAGTGGCCGCCGCGCGAGTGTGGAGAGCCCCGGGAGCGAGAGCCCGGAGGCCGTCATGCACGAGCGTCGCAATGCGATTCTGACCGTGGTGTTTGCGTTCGCGCTGTTGTGGGGCGTGTTCGCGTGGGTGTGCGTGGCGGCGTTCCCGTCGCTGGAGCACCTGCCGCCGTCGACGGCAACGCACCGATATGCGTCGCTGGCGGCGATCCTGATGCTGGCGGCGTGCCTGGCGTACGTGTATCTGCTGGAGGACACTATGCCGGACCGTCTCTCGCACAGGGGGTGCGGGAAGTTCTTTGAGCTGGACGGCCTGTGCTTTCTGCGGGTGTTCTGGGTGACGTTTGCGAAGGCGGGTGGCGCGGCGGGGGGCATGTCGGGGGGGAGCGGGACGGGGAGCATGAACGCGATGTCGGGCAGCCGCGTGGGAGCGGGGAATCATGCGGTGCAGTTCGCGGAGTTGTCGCTGTATTACCAGAATCGGTTTGAGGGTGAGTGCGAGGTGGTGATTCACATTCGGCCGCCGAAGGGGGCGTTTTTCAGCCACAAGGGTGCGCGGGATGTGCACTTTGCGTTCCGGTGCCAGCCGGGCGCGTTTGGGGTGATTCATCAGCCGGTGGCGGTGGCGCACGATGCGCAGGGGCAGCCGGTGCAGGTGGAGATCGCGGCGATGGTGCGGTGGGTGCGGCATCGCGGGGATCAGTTGGTGTCCAAGCGTGGGCTGCCGGTCGGGACGTTCCAGGTCGACTGGGCGTCGGCGTATCGGCAGGGCAAGCACGAGTTGAGCGGGGAGATTGAGTTGAAGGCGCCGGCGCGGATGACGCTGATGCTGCCTGATTGCGTGTCGGAGCGGGTGGAGCGGTCGGAGTCGGTGAATGAGACGCTGATGGTGAAGGGGTAGAGAGACAGGGGAAAGGGGGCGGAGGGGGCAAGGGGCGGGGTGAGAGGCCGGGGCGTCGGTACACTCCGACCCCATGGCTGCACACACGACAGGACAGGGCGAGGGGTTAGGGTCGGACCCATTCTTTACGGGCTCGATCGATGCGCTGCGCCGAAGGTTGCTGGATCTGACGGGGCGGAATCCGCTCTTGAACTTCCGGCATGGACGGACAAGGCGGTCGCTGCGCGTCATTGATGAGATTCCCGACCAGTTGTTCCAGAAGCTGGAGGGGGAGTCGGTCCTGAGGTTCAAGTCGATCGGCGAGCCGGATGATGAGCCGGAGGATGAGAAGGCGCCGGCGTTCCGGCGGGCGTTAGAGACGGCGCGACTGGATGATGAGGTGTATCTGCGAGCGATTGCGGGAGGCGCGGAGGGCGGCGGACGGGTTGGCGGGGAGGGGGAGGCGGCGAGCGAGAAGGCGCTGGCGCGGGCGGAGAGGGAGCTGCGTACGCGGGTGCGCGAGAAACTGGGGATGGTGGCGAGAAGGGATGCGCCGGTGAGCACGGCGGCGGATGTGGCCAAGCGGCTGGGGCTTGATCCGTCGTTCGATCTGGCGCTACCGGCGGGGCCGGATGGGTTGGAGGGGGAAACGAGAGGCGGGGAGGGGACGGCGCGAGCGCACCACGGGGACAACGTGGTGCAGACGTTGCTGTTTGAGGAGGAGATGGAGCGGACGCTGTCGTCGATCCGCGAGCATGCGCGCTTGTCGATCAGCGAGTCGGGCGTGAATCCGCTGTTCTGTGTGTTCGGGTTTCTGGAGTGGTACGAGGAGGCATCCAGCGAGACGCCGATGCACGCGCCGCTGATGCTGTATCCGCTGGAGATTGACTACGACATCGTGCGCGGGAAGCGGAAGCACTTCGTGGCGAGTGTGGGGGATGGGGCGCAGGGGAATGTCGCGCTGGCGGAGCGATTGAAACGGGATTTCGGCATGGCGCTGCCGGAGGTGCGCGAAGAAGAGACGCCGGACGCGTACATGGCGCGCGTCGCGGAGGTGATCGCGCCGATGAAGGGGTGGCGGGTGCGGCGGTGGATGACGCTGGGCCTGTTCAGCTTCGCGCGGATCTCGATGTATCACGATCTGGATCGGGCGCGGTGGACGGGCGCGATCGCGCTGGACGGGAACGGGATTCTGACGAGGCTGATCGCGGGCGGGGGCGACGCCGATGCGGCGAGCGACACGGAGCCGGGACAGCCGACGCCGCTTGATGAGCTGCAGCTGCCCCTGATCGCGGACGCGGACTCTTCGCAGGCGGAGGCGATCGGGCGCGCGCTCGCTGGACGGAGCATGGTGATCGAGGGGCCGCCCGGGACGGGAAAGTCGCAGACGATCACGAACATCATCGCGGGCGCGCTGGCGAATGGGAAGCGGGTGCTGTTTGTGGCGGAGAAGATGGCCGCGCTCTCCGTGGTGAAGAAGCGGCTGGATGATGCGGGGCTCGGGGTGTTCTGCCTGGAACTTCACTCGACGAAGGCGGGGCGGCGCGAGGTGTTCGGGGCGTTTGCCAGGCGGCTCGCGATGAAGCCGGAGCCGGGCGCGGAGCGGGATCTTCGGGCGACGCTGGATCACCTTGGGGTTGAGGCGAAGGAACTGGGAGAGTGCGTGGCGGCGATGGGTGCGGCGGCGGGGGCGATGTCGTTCACCACGCAGCGCCTCCTCTGGAAGTGCACGAGCGCGCGGGAGCGGACGGGGTGGCTTGCGCCCGAGATCGATGAGGTTGCGATCAAGGGCGTCGAGGGGATGACGGACGCTGACGTGGGGCGTGTTGTGGCGACGGCGGGGAGAGTGGAACGGGCGTGGGGAGAGCTCGCGCGAGAGTACGGCGCAGCGAAGCGGTGTCCGTGGTTCGGCGTGGCGACGGCGTCGCTGGATGCGATGGGCGCGTCGGATGTGGCCCGGCGAATGGGCGCGTTCGAGCGTCCCGCGGCAGCGGCGGCGATGCTGGAGGGAGAGGTTCGTGCGATGACGGGGTGGGAGGCCCCGAGCGTGGTTGCGATGGAGGCGCTCACCGAAGCGGTGGAGTGGCCGGATGTGCCGCGGGGGTTGCAGCGGGCGGTGGTTGGGGACGCATCGGCGGATGGAGATCCCGGGGCGGCGGCGGTGGCGTCGCTGGTGATGCGGTTCTGTGCGACGACGGGGATGGCGCGTGAGGTTGCGGGGACGGTGGCGGGTGAGCGGGCGATCGTGGGTGCGCTGGAGGCGGCCGGGGAGGCGACGGACGAGGTGCTGGCGGCGCGAACCGAGGCGCTGGTGCAGGCGGGCGCGGCAGCCGTGATGCAGAGGGTGGAGCGCGAGGCCGCACGATTGCGTGAGGAGAGGGAGCGATGGGGCGCTGCGTACAGGATCGAGGGGTTGGATGCCCACATGCTGCGTCAGCACGGGCGGGCGCTGCGGGGCGCGCCGGCGTTGCCGTGGTTGAGCCCGGCGTGGTGGAAGGCTCGCGGGTATTTCAAGGGGATCCGCAGGGGCGAGGGCGCGCTCACGCGAGCAGCGCAGGCGGATGCGATGGAGGAGCTGGCTGCGCATGTCGAAGGATGGAAGCGGTTCGCGGAAGATGCGGACGCACGGGCCCTTCTCGGGTCGACATTCAGCGGCGCGACGACGGAGACGGGGGCGGCGCGAGCGGTCGTGGAGTGGGCGGCACGCGTGCGTGGGATCGGCAGCGATCCTGGCGCGCTGCTGCTCGTGGACTTCCTTCTGCGCGGATCGGCGGACCGGGTGCGAGCGGCCGGTGCGATGGCGGCGGATCAGGTGTTCGAGAGATTGCGGACCGGCGTCGCCTTTGTGAGCGCGGTGGAGAAGAGCGGGATTGCGCCCGAGCTGAGGGCGTGGGTGCTCGGTGAACGGGTGGCGGAGCGAGCGGCGCAGGTGCGCGGGATTGCGGCGCGGGTGAGGGGCGAGATGGGGACGTGGCGCGAGGCACTGGATGCACTGGCGAAGGTGACGGTGGTGGATGCGTCGGCATGGGTGGGTGTGCCTCGGGGGGAGGGCGTCCTGGATGCGCCGGCGCGCGTGATCGCGGCGCGGGCTGCGGCGTGCGCGGCGGTTCCGGAGTTGCTCCAGCAGTTGTGCGATGCGCTGCGGGCGCGGGAGGACGCGGAGGGTGAGGGCCTGGGGCCGGTGATCGAGGTGGTGGAGAAGGCGCGGCCGACGCTGGAGGGGCTCGCGGACGCCGCGGGCCGGACGATCTATCAGAGTCTGGTGCGTCATCTGATGGCGCGGAGCCCCGCGCTCCAGAGGTTCACAGGCGAGCGGCACGAGTCGCACCGTGCGCGGTTTCGAGAGCTGGATCGCAGGGTGCTGTCCATTCGACAGCGGCAGATCGCGTCCACGCTTGCGGCGCGCAGGGTCGATGCGGGGTCGGACTCGGGCCCGAAGAAGCAGTGGACCGGGCTTGCGCTGGTGGAGCACGTGGCGGCGACGCCTCGGACGCCGACGGCGCTTCGGGATGTGCTGGACCGGGCGGGCGGCGCAGTGCAGCAGTTGATGCCGTGCTTCATGATGTCGCCCTTGTCGGTGGCGCAGTACCTGAAGCCGGGGTCGATCACGTTTGACCTGGTGATCATGGATGAGGCGTCGCAGATGAGGCCGGAGGACGCGATCGGGGCGATCGCGCGTGGGGCGCAGGTGGTGATCGTGGGCGATCCCAAGCAGTTGCCTCCGACGGCGTTCTTCATGGGGACGGACGCGACGCCGGACGAGGAGAGCCAGGGCTCCGCGGCCGATGAGCAGTCGATTCTGGATCAGGGGATGGCGACGCTGCGGCCGATCCGGCGATTGAAGTGGCACTATCGCTCGCGGCACGCTTCGCTGATCGCATATTCCAATCGAGAGTTCTACGACGGGGAACTTGTGGTGTTTCCGTCGCCACATCATGAGCACGAGGACTACGGCGTGCGGTACGTGCGCGTGGAGGAGGGCGTGTACGGCGGACGGGGGGTGAACCCGGTCGAGGCGCGGCGGATCGCGGAGGAGGCGGTGGCGTATGTGAAGCGGCATCCGGAGCGATCGCTGGGTTTGGTGGCGTTGAACCAGCGGCAGACAGAACGGATCATGCTGGAGATCGATCGGCTGGCATCGGAGAACGCGGAGTTTGAGGCGTGGCGGAAGCAGCGGGATGGGACGCTCGAGCCGTTCTTTGTGAAGAACTTGGAGAACGTGCAGGGGGATGAGCGGGACGCGATCTTCATCTCCACGGTGTATGGAAAGGATGAGCGGGGCGCGTTCTTCCAGCGGTTCGGGCCGATCAACAACCAGGGCGGGCACCGGCGGTTGAATGTGCTCTACACGCGGAGCAAGTGCCACACGGTGGTGTTCACGAGCATGGATCCGGGGGAGATTCGCGCGGACGAGACGTCGAGCTGGGGAGCGCGCGCGCTCAAGGGGTATCTGGCGTTCGCGAAGTCCGGCGTGATCGGCGCGGGGATGGGGGCGAGCGCGCGGGAGACGGCAAGGGAGCCGGAGAGCGAGTTTGAGGCGTCGGTGGCGGGCGCGCTGCGCGAGGCGGGGTTTGATGCCGAGCCGCAGGTGGGCGTGGGCGGCTACTTCATCGACATCGCGGTGCGGCATCCGACGAAGGCGGGGGAGTTCGTGCTGGGGATCGAGTGTGATGGGGCGACGTACCACTCGAGCGCGTCAGCGCGGGATCGGGATCGGCTGCGCCAGGAGGTGCTGGAGCGGCTGGGGTGGAGGATCCATCGCATCTGGTCGCTGGACTGGTTCAAGAGCCCGGGGCGCGAGCGCGAGCGGCTGTTGAAGGCGGTGCGGGAAGCGATTGGAAAGTGAAGGGGCGGAGAGACAGAGAAAGACAAGAGCACTGGCTGATAAACAGCCAGTGACACGAAGGCGGCAGAACGCGCCTGTTCAAGAGTTGGGCCTGCTCAAGAGTTGGTCAGATGGGAAGGTCGGAGGTATCCACGTCGTCGAAGGGGGCTTCGTCATCGGGGGAGGTGTCGGGTGGGTCGTTGGGGCCGCCACCGTCGCGCCAGCGCGGGTCTTCGGCGCCAAGCGGGCCTTGCTTCTTGCCGGGTGCGAAGCCGGTGCGGGGTGGCGGGGGCGCGTCGGTCGGGCCAACGTCACGCGCGGGTTGGGGCGAGGGGAGCGCGTGCGAGGTGGACTGTGTGTGTGAGGGGGTGTGTGAGGGCGCGTGTGAGCGTTGGGCGGGCGCGGTGGCGCGGACGATGACCTCGCGTTCGTGGGGGTTGTAGCGGTCTTCGAAGCCGCCCGCGTAGTTCTTGAAGCGTGTGGTGGACGGGTCCCACGTGAGCTTGACGATGCCGGTGGGGCCGTTTCGCTGCTTGGCGAGGATGAGTTCGGCGAGGCCGACCTTGTCGCGGTTGGCGTCGGCCCAGTCGGGGTCCTGGGTGTGGTAGTACTCCTCGCGATGGAGGAGCGCGACGACGTCGGCATCCTGCTCGATGGAGCCGGACTCGCGGAGGTCGCTCATGCGCGGGCGGTTGCCGTCGCGGAGCTCGGTGCCTCGGTTGAGCTGCGCGAGGCAGATGACGGGGACGCTGAGTTCGCGGGCGAGGGCCTTGATGCCTCGGGAGATGGTGGAGACTTCGACCTGTCGGCTCTCTCGGGCGGCTCCGGGGGCGGTCATCAACTGGAGGTAGTCGATCATGATGCACTTGATGCCGTGCATGGCGGCCATGCGTCGGGCGCGGGCGCGGAGGGCGAGGACCGTGAGGTTCGGGGTGTCGTCGATATAGATGGGCGCATCGCCGAGTTCGCCGGCGGCCTGGAAGAGACGCTGGAAGTCGTTGCCGGTGAAGTGGCCGCGGCGGAGTTTGTGGGAGTCGACGCCGGAGCGGGCGGAGAGGAGGCGCTGGGCGATGGCGGCACGGGACATTTCGAGCGAGAAGACGGCGACGGGGACCTTGCCGAGGGGGCGAGCGCCGGAGCCGCTGGTGCCGCCGAGGGCGATCTGTTCGGCGAGGTTGAGGGCGAGGGCGGTCTTTCCCATGGAGGGGCGTGCGGCGATGATGACCATCTCGCCAGCCTGGAGCCCGGAGAGCATGGCGTCCAGATCGGCGTATCCGGTGGAGAGGCCGGAGATGCCCTTGCCTTCGAGCTGTTCGAGGCGGTGGAGCTCCTGCTCGAGGATGTCGGCGAGTTTCTGCGGGTCGCTGCTCTCGGTCTTTTCGGCGATGTTGAAGATGGCCATCTCGGCCTTGTCGAGGACTTCGCGGGTGCCATCGGAGCCGGCGTCGCCGGCGTGGTAGGCGTCGTAGATGATCTGTCCGGCGGCGCCGATGAGCTTGCGGAGGCGGGCGCGGTCGGAGACGATGCGGGCGTAGTGGGTGGCGTTGACGGCGGAGGGGACGGTTTCGGCGAGTCGGACGAGGTAGTCGGGGCCGCCCACGGCGTCGAGGGAGTTGGCGCCGCGGAGGGTCTCGACGATCTGGATAAGGTCGCCGGACTGGTGGCGGTCGTAGACATCGACGATGACGCGGAAGATCGCGCCGTGGGCCTCGGTGTAGAAGTCGTCGTGTGAGGAGACCTGGAGGAGGACCTCGCCGATGACCTTGGGGTCGAGGATCATCGAGCCGAGGAGGGCCATCTCGGCTTCGGGCGAGTGGGGGGGGAGGCGGTCGAAGAGCTTCTGGACTTCGATGGGCGCGGGGCGTGGGCGCCGCCCGTCTCGTCCGTGGTTGCCTCGTTCGGTCTGTTCCAGCATGGGTGGCTCCGTCGCTGTCGAAGGTAGCCGCGTGGGGCCGGGGTGTCGATGAATCGACAGCTTGCCCACGCTCGAAATGATTGTCCTGTCGCGTGTGTGGTGGGCGTTCGCCCTCTCACGCGGCGTGCCACCTGGGTACCGTTCACTATGGGTAACTTTGACCAGCGCGACCTTGTCGACCGGTTCGCACCGACGGAGCTGCTTCCGGAGGCATTGCCCGCGGATCCGATGCCGATTGTGGGGGCGTGGTTCCGGGAGGCGCACGAGCGGAGGGTGCAGCCGAATCCGAATGCGATGTCGCTGGCGACGGTGGACAGCGCGGGGCGGCCGCAGTGCCGGATCGTGCTGTGCAAGGAGATGAGCGTTGAGCGCGGCTGGGTGATGTTCTTTACGAACTACCAGAGCCGCAAGGGCGAGGCGATCGAGGCGAACCCGCGCGGTGCGATCGTGATGCACTGGGACGCGATGGATCGGCAGGTGCGGATCGAGGGTGTGATCGAGAGGGCGTCCAGCACGGAGAGCGATGCGTACTACGTGTCGCGCCCCTTGGAGAGCCGGCTGGGGGCGTGGGCGAGTGAGCAGAGTCGTCCGATCGGGTCGCGCGCGGCGATGCTGGAGCGCGTGCGGCAGACGGCGGCCCGATTCGGGATCACGCCGGAGATGCTGGAGCGGAACGAGGGGGACGTGCCGCGGCCGGGGCACTGGGGCGGGTATCGGCTGTGGGCGGAGCGGGTTGAGTTGTGGGTTGCAGGTCCGGGCCGGGTGCACGATCGCGCGGCGTGGACACGGCGTCTGACGCCGCTGGCGGGTGAGATGAGTTGCGGAGTCTGGGAGATGTCGCGACTGCAGCCGTGAGTGGTGGCGCAGGGGGGATCAGCCGCCGCGACCGCCGCCTCCCCGGTTGCCTCCACCACCGCTGCCGCGCTGTCCGCCGGAGGGTCGGCCTCCTGTGGGGGCCGTTGACGATTCGGCAGATTCCGAATCAGATGCGTCCGTGGCGTCATCGTCGGTTGAGGCGTCGTCATCGGCTGAAGCGGTTCGGGTGCGATTGCCGGGCCCGGCGCCTTCACGGCGCACGACGACCGCGCCGCCCGGCCCGCCGGAGCGGTTTGCGGAGGATCCCATGGGGCCGGCGGCTGGAGGAGCGGCACCGGGCATCATCATGCCTGGGGCTTGTGCGGCGAGAACGGGAACGACATCGCCGCTTTCATCGCGGGTGTATCCCGCGGCGGCGAGCTGCGCATCGTCCCACGGGATGTTGAGGACTTCGCCGGGCGCGGGCTCACGGAGGAGGACGCGCGCACCCTCTTCGAGTCCTGCGGTGATTTCGGCCAGCGTGTCGGAGCGGCGTCCGACGGTGACGGGGAGCTTGACGAACTTGTTGCCGCGCGGGGCGTAGACCAGCCGCACGGCTCCGTCGGTGAACACGGCCTGGAGCGGAACGGCGAGTGCGTTCTCGACGCGTCCCATGGTGATGGTGGCGTCGCAGCGCATGGCGGGCTTGAGTTCGGAGATGACGCTGCTGGGGTCGAGCATGACGCGGACGGTGTATTCACGGAGGTTGGGATCGCGCATGCCGCCGGTTTCGGCCATGACACCGATGGAGGCGACGGATCCGGTGAGGAGAGTGCCGCCGAGGGCGTCGATGGTGACGGTGGCGCGCTGGCCGGGGCGGATGCGTCCGGCGAGCGATTCATGGACGCGGACGGAGGCGACCATGGCGGAGGTGTCGGGGAGGACGATGAGGAGCATGTTGGGATAGACCTCGCGTCCGATCTGGAGCGGGCCCTCGCCGCCGCCTCCCCAGCGGTTGCGTTCGATGCTGGTGGCAAAGACGACGAGGCCGTCGGAGGGTGCGGTGATCTCGCAGGCGGCGAGCTGCTGCTCGAGCTTTGCGAGGCGCTGTTCGCGGACGGTTTTCTGGCGGCGCTTATTGAGGCGGTCGGCGTCCTTGCTGGTGAGCTGGATCTCGTTCTGACGCTGGACGCGTTCGAGCTCGGCCTGGGCCTGGTCGACATCGGACTGCTTGGAGCGCTGGTCCTTGGGGTGGGTGTAGCTCCAGTAGATCTCTTTTTCGAGGGTGGTCTTCTTGACGTTTGCTTCCGCCTCGATCATGGCGATCTCGTCGGTGTCGCGCTCGTTCTTGGAGAGAAAGCCCTGGTTGAAGAGTTCTTCGCTGCGGTCGAACTTCTCGCGAAGGCGGGTCAGGTCGCGCTCGCCCTTCTCGATCGCGAGGTCGAGCTGTTGACGCTGTTTTTCGACGTCGCCCTTGGTCCACTGCTCGAGCGTGAGGACGGCGAGGTCGAGCTTGAGCTTTGCGGCGCTGGTCTTTGACTCGTTCTCGCTGACCTGGATCTCGTAGCTGTTCTCGGCGGCGACGAGCTCGGCGCGGGCGGACTCGACGCGGAGGACTTCCTCGTCGATCTGGGTCTGGATGTTGTCGCTCTTGAGGCGCACAAGAAGGTCGCCCTTCTTGACGAGGGTGCCTTCGGGAACGACCTCGGTGATGGTGGACTGGGACTCGAGCAGACTGCGGATCTCGATCTGGTTCTTGGCCTGGAGTTCACCGGAGGCGGTGGTGGCGATGTCGAAGGACTGGATGCGGGCGATGGCGATGTCGGCGGTCAGTCCCTCGTCGCGCGGCGGCTTCGTGACCGTGGCGGTGCGGGCCGGCTCAAAGGTGCCTGTGCTGGCGACGGCGATGCCGGTTGTGACCAAGAGAATGCCCGCTGCGCCGAGAATGATGTTCCGACGCCGGTGTGTCGAGCGGTTTGTACGGGCCATGAGCGGTATCTCCGGTCGTCTGAGGTCTGGGCGGTGTGCTTCCTGACATATACCGGTCCGAAGCGCGATGGTTCGCCACAACTTTCGTGGGCGGGCGTCGGATTGCTGAACGCGTGAGTCCTTTGATTATGGCGGCAGGGTCGGCCCGATTTGGCCTGGTGGAGCAACATTCTGTCTTCGAGAGATGATACTTCCCGGATTCTGGTGGTCGTCGCCTCGGAAGTTGAGGCGGGAGCGGTGCTTGCGGGTTTGGGCGGGAGCGTGACGCACGCTGGGTGGCGCCCGGTCGTGGTCGCGGTGCGTGTGTATGTGGTGGTCACGGGCGTGGTATTGGCGAACGCGGCCGGGGGGGGGGGAGCGGTGGTCGGGGGTGGGTGGCATGGCTGGGCGCTGAGCATCGGGATTGCCGGGCTGCTTCCGGGGGGCGGATTTGAGCTTGGGGGCGCGGCGTCTATCGAGAGGGCCATTCTGGCCGACGAGGGCGTCGACACTGGGGCGGGGTTCGTGAGTGTTGATCAGATGGGCTTTCCGCCGATCGCGGGGGGCTGCTCGCTGGCTTCGGACGCGCGCATGCTTGAGGCCCTTGCGCGGATCGCGCCGAGGGCGTCGGTGGCGACGGTTTCGACGTGCTCGGGCACCGATGCGCGGGCGGCAGCGGTTGCGCTGCGGACCGGGGCGGGCCTGGAGGACATGGAGACGGCGGCGGTCGCGCTGGTGGCGGCGCGGATGGGGGTAGGCTGGGGCGGGTTGCGGGTGGTGAGCAATACCACGGGTGAGCGAGCGGGGCAGCGCTGGGAGTTGCAAGCCGCTCTTGAGGGGCTTCGTCGGATTATCAGACCTGCGATCGACGGCTTGGGTGCGGCCTGCGGGTTGGTTGGCGGCTGATCGTCTGTGCGGGCTGGGAGGGTTTGTGGGGTCGGGATGCGTTGCGCCGGGTGCGCCGGATGTGCCGCGTCCAAGGTCCGGTCACATGTGAAGCGGGGTTGACGCGCTCAACGAGGAGGGCTGTGGGGCCGATCCCCTTGCGTCGCGCCATGGTCGGACCATGCGCCCGTCGCGCGGCGACAAGCGGTGGAGAGAAACGGAATGTCGTTTGAGTCCATGAGACGCCTGGGTTCGTTCGGTGCCATGAAGCAGTTCGGCATGCCTATCGCGATCGACTTCGGGGTCGGCGCCTTGAAGGTGCTGCAGATCGCCAAGGGTGATCCGCCGACGCTGCAGGCGGCGGCGTGCGTGGACACGCCGGAGGAGCTCTTGACGGACACGGCGGGGCGATTGGAGTTCCAGGGCGAGGCGTTGGCCCGGCTGGTGCGGGCGGGCGGGTTCAAGGGGAAGCGTGCGGTGTGCGCGATTCCCTCGGGGATGGCGCTCTGCAAGCACGTGCGTGTCGCCAAGGGGGATCCGACATCGGTGGGTCTGCAGGTTGCTTCCACGCTGGCGAACCAGGTGAACATGCACCCGGGGTCGCTGGTGCTTCGCACGGTGGATGTGGGGGATGTGGAGCGGGTTGGCGCGACGGGCGGGAAGCAGGCCGAGGTGATCTGCATCGCGGCGCCGCGTGAGGGTGTGGCCAGACTGATGGATGCGATCAAGTCGGCGCGGCTTGAGCCGGTGGGGATGCACAGCGAGTTTGCGGCGACGATCCGCGCGTTTGGAGACCTGGCGCGGGCTCCGGCGGGGAGTGGCGAGCGTACGACGCTGTACCTGGACATCGGCACGGGCTCGACGCGCGTAATGATCGCGCACGATGACAAGATGGTGTTTGCCCGCGTGATCAACCTGGGCGGGCGCGCGCTCGACGAGGCGATTGTCTCTTCGAGGAACATGACCCTTGCCGAGGCGCACCGCGCGAGATACACGTGTGCGGGCGCGATGCCCGAGCGCGGGCGCGAGGCGGAACTGGGCATGAACGAGCGGGCGCGAGCCGCGGCCGCGATCAGCGATGCGTCGGCCGACGAGCCGATCGGGCTGACAGACGCGATCGCGTGCACGACGCTAGCTCCGTGCGGGCCTGACGATCCCGCGCTGAACGAGGCGATCGAGATTCTGACGGATGAGGTGACGATGTGCCTGCGTTACCACGAGTCGCTCTTTCCGAGCCGTCGCGTGGGCGGGATGGTGTTCGTGGGGGGCGAGGCCCGTCACTCGGGGCTGTGCCAGCATCTGGCGCGGGCTCTGCGGCTTCCGGCACAGATCGCGGACCCGCTTGCGCGGGTGGCGCGGACGGGGAAGGAGCCGACGAGCGGTGTCAACCTGAAAGAGGCGCAGCCGGGATGGACCGTGCCGCTGGGGCTCTGCATGAGCCCGACAGATCTGTAGCGACAAGCACCGGGTCAAGAGCCCGGCGGAGGGAGCGATGGGCAATCCGTTCGCACACACGAAGCAGCCGGTCTCGGGCGGGAGTTTCCTGCCTGAGGATTACATCTCGCGGAAGGCGGACGGGAGGGCGAACATCCTGTGCCTGTTCCTGTTCGGCGTGGTGATGGCGGGCGTGGCATCGGCGTTCTTTGTGACCAACCGGCAGTGGGAGTCGGTGAAGGAGGAGCACGAGGCGATCAACGCGGCGTACGAGCAGGAGTCCAAGAAGATCGAGCAGTTGAAGTCGCTGGAGCAGCAGCGCGAGTCGATGATCGAGCGTGCCGAGATCACAACGGCGCTGATCGAGAAGAACCCGCGCTCGGTGCTGGCGGCGGAGATTGTCCGGAGCATGCCCGAGGGTGTGACGCTGCTGACGGCGGACCTGAAGAGCAAGCGGGTTGTGGTGTCGTCCAAGCTTGAGTCCGGGGCGGGCGAGGTGAAGTCGCTGAGCGGGTCGAGCGCGAAGTCGTCCAAGTCCGGCAAGTCTTCCAAGTCGAGCAAGTCCAAGTCATCGGGATCGGAGAAGTCGGAGACGCCGGCGGCGCCCCGGCCGCAGGCGCCGAGGTTCGAGTCGATGCTGATCCTGACGGGCGTGGCGGGGGCGAACCAGGACATCGCGGATTACCTGCAGGCGCTCAAGACGTGCGAGATCCTTGAGTCCGTCGAGTTGGCGTACATCAAGGAAACGGTGATGAGTGAGATGACGCTGCGGAAGTTCCAGATCGACGCGAAGCTGCGTGACACGGCGCGGAGCGGGTCGGCGAAGCCGTCGGGGGTCGCGGGCGCGACCGGAGGCGATGCGGCTTCTCATTCTGAACAGGCGGCGGCGACGGGAGAGTCCCCGGCGACGGCGAGCCAGGCGACTGCGAGCCAGGGAGACTCGAGCGGGGCGACGGGTGAGGATGCGAGCGGGTTGAGCGCCGGCGCGACGGCGGCGGCTCAGGCAGAGAAGGAGGACTGATCCATGCGAGTCCGTGACATGATGATGGGGCTCGTGCTGGTTGCGGTGCCTCTGGCGTCGTACTTCCTGGTGTTCGGCCCGCAGAACAAGAAGATCAGCGATGCGCGTGCGGAGATCCGCCACAAGCAGGATCTCTTGGACAAGCTGCGCACGGAGACGGCGCGGAACGCGGATCTGATCCGGGCCAACGAGGAGATCGGCGAGTTGATCAAGCAGACGGAGGCGCGGCTTCCGGACGGCAAGGAGGTTGACTCCATCGTGCGGCAGGTGTCGGAGCTCGCGGTGCAGTCCGGGCTCAGCGCTCCGTCGATGGAGAGCGGGAAGCCGGTCGCGGCCGCGATGTACATGGAGCAGCCGATCAAGGTGACGACGTCCGGGGACTTCCGCGGGTTCTACGAGTTCCTGCTGCAGCTTGAGCGGCTGCCGCGCATCACCCGTCTTCCGGACCTGAACCTGGAGCGCGTCCCTGACCCGGACGGCAACGTCAAGGCGCAGTTCACGCTGAGCATCTACTTCACCGACGCGAGGGCCAACTGATGAGCACCAAGGGAACGAGTGACGCGAGCGGCGGGCTTCTCACGCTGGCGTCGAGCGCGCAGGCGTCGGAGCAGGCGGGCGTCGGTGCGCCGCCGGCCAAGCGGGTGTCGAGCCAGGCGGTGGTGCTTGGCGTGGTGCTGATCGGGGCGGGGGCTCTGTTGTTCGGTATGCGCCAGATGGGCATGGGGCCGAAGCTCTCGCTCGCGAATCTGAAGATCGATTACGAGCGCGCGGAGGAGGGAGAGGCGGGCGCGGTGCGGACGGCGAGCGTGCTCAAGGAGCTTGAGCTGGCGGTGCAACCCGTGCAGATCAAGGGAGAGGAACTGGGCCGCAACCCGTTCCGATTGACGCAGGCCAGCGCTCCGACGGAGGACCTGTCGGACGACAGCTGGAAGGAACGCGCGGAAGCCGAGGCCGCGGCGCGTGCGGCGGAGGAAGCGCAGCGTTCGCTTGAGGCGGCGAACAACGCGCTGTCGGGCGAGATCGCGAAGCTCGCGCTGCACAGCATCCTGGGCGGGCGCGTGCCGCTGGCGCGGATCAACGATGAGACGGTGACGATCGGCGACACGGTGGGCGGGCGATTCACGGTGGTGAACATCGAGGGGCGCGTGGTGACGCTTGAGGCGGAGGGCAAGCGGTTCACGCTGAGTCTGGAGGACCAGCGCCAACTGTCGCCCCGGGCGAAGGCCAAGTCGGCGGCGGCGGCTCGGAAGCGTTGAGTAAGTGGGCGGAGGTCGGGCGACACATCGCACAAGATCGGACGTCAGATGGCCAAGTACAACATCGATGACATCCTGAGCGAGCTTGGCGTCCAGAAGGGCGAGGAGACGCAGCGGAGGCTGCCGCGTGACCCGCGGAAGCAGCACCGGATTGATCGCGAGGAGGCGGCGTTCAGCCCTCTGCCGGCGATGCCGGGGAATCAGAAGGTGTATCAGACGGCGGAGGAGGCGGAGCAGACGCTGGCGGACGATCCTTCGGTTCGTTCGCGTCTTGAGGCGGGCCCGATGTCGATGGTGGGGCCGGCGTTGTCGGAGGTGTACACGCCCGCGCCGAGCGCGATCGTTTCAACGACTGGCGGCGATCTTGGTCAGGCGCTTCTGGCCAAGGGGGTTCTGACGCCGGAGCAGTTGTCAACTGCGCAGAACGTGATTCGCCAGTCGCCGGATCGATCGCTGATCGAGGTGCTGCTGGAGCAGGGCGTGATGGAGGCGCCGATCCAGCAGACGGTGGCGGAGATGAAGGGGCTTCCCTTCGAGCGGATCGCGATCGAGAAGGGTCTTGACGGGGGGTTTGACGGGAAGCTTCTGCAGCGCCTGACGCCGGAGTTCTGCAAGCAGCACATGGTGCTTCCTCTGCGGATGGAGGGGGCGCGCGCGGTGGTAGGCGCGGTGCACGCGGACGACGTGTTTCTGATCGACGACATCAAGGCGCGGCTGGGCGTGCCGGGCGTCAAGATGGTGGTGGTGACGGCGTACGACATCCGCGGCGCGATGGAGATCGTGGGGGCGGGCGCGTCGGCGGACGACCAGGACAATCTGGACCAGATCCTGACGGATGTGGCGGAGTCGGACGTCGCGATTGAGAAGACGAGTTCTTCGGAGGTTGACCTTGAGCAGCAGGCCGGCGAGGGGCCGGTCATCCGGTACGTGAACTACATCATCCAGACCGCGCTCAAAGAGGGCGCGTCGGATATCCATATTGAGCCGTCGGAGAAGAAGGTCAAGGTGCGGTTCCGCATCGACGGCGTGCTGTTTGAGATGATGAACCCGCCGGCGGCGATGGGGCCGGCGATCACGAGCCGCCTGAAGATCATGGCGGGATTGGACATCGCGGAGCGGCGCATCCCGCAGGACGGGCGCATCCGGTGCACGGTCTCGGGGCGGAAGCTGGACCTGCGTATGTCAACGCTTCCGAACACGTATGGCGAGAAGACCGTCATGCGTATCCTGGATACGCGGTCGATCAACGTGCAGCTTGAGGATCTGGGCTTTGAGCCGGGGGTCCTGGAGATCTGGCGGAAGCTGATCGATGCCCCGCACGGAATCATTCTCGTGACCGGTCCGACGGGCTCGGGTAAGACGACGACGCTGTACTCGTCGCTGCGGCAGCTTGATAAGAACAAGATGAACATCTCGACCGTGGAGGACCCGGTCGAGTATCACCTGGACGGCATCACGCAGACGCAGACGCACGAGAAGATCGGCATGACGTTCGCGAAGGCCCTGAAGGCCCTCTTGCGTCAGGACCCGGACGTGATCATGCTGGGCGAAATTCGAGACCTGGAGACGGCGAGCACGGCGGTGCAGGCGTCCTTGACGGGCCACCTGGTGCTGAGCACGTTGCACACGAACGATGCCCCGTCGTCGATCACGCGACTGGTGAACATCGGGCTGGAGCCGTTCCTGGTGGGGGCCGCGATCAACGGCGTGCTGGCCCAGCGGCTGCTGCGGCGGCTGTGCCTCAACTGCAAGCAGCAGGAGACGCCCAACGAGGAGATGGCCGAGTTCCTGACGATGCAGGGGATGGAGGCGGACACGATGTGGGCGGCCAAGGGGTGCGACAAGTGCCGCAACATCGGGTACTCGGGGCGCGTGGGCATCTATGAGCTTCTGGCGGTGGATGACCAGTTGCGGGACGTGATCGCGCGGAACCCGAATGTGTCGGAGTTCCGGCGGATGTGCCTGGAACGCGGGATGGTCGCGCTGCGGGATGATGGGTTCCGCAAGGTGGCGCGGGGCCTGACGACGGTTGAAGAGGTGCTGAGCGCGACCGAGGCGTCGCACTCGTGAGCGTGAGGTGCATCTCAACGCCAGACGCGTGAGATGCGCGGCGACATCATCGGGTAGCGGCCGACGGGGATGCGGCGGCCACCGTAGTACCAGGCCGTGGCGATCTTTCTGTAGTCGCCGCCCCAGGCGATGGGCGCGACGCCCTTGTCGATGAAGCGGTACGCGTCTTCGAGGCGCATGCTGTCCTGCTCAACAACGCCGGTTGGATTGTCGAGGTTGAGATCCGGCCCGTCCCCAGTCACCGTGATGCCGACATAGATCGGCGTCTGGTCCCACTTTCCGGCTGTCCAGTTCCAGTTGTACCCCTCGGTCTTGTCGAAGTCGTTCCACCATGGGGCGGTCCTGATTCCAACGAGTGAGACCCAGACCGCGCCCTTTCGCGAGTTCGGATCGGTCGCGATCGCCTCGCCAACGAGCGTGAACTCCTCGTTCACGTTCGGATCCTGAACAATCTCCACCCACTTCCTGTCCCACTTGCTGGCAGAGTCCACGAAGAAGCAGCGGAAGCGATCGTCCTTCACGACCCAGCGATCGAGAAACTCCTCCTTGTAGAAGGACGCTGAGCAGGGCGAGAGGTTGCGGGTGCCGACACGGGCATCCTGCGTGGCTTCGCCGTTGTCGTTGATCGTGGGGTTGCCGGTGTAGAATCAGCAGCGCCGGGCGAACGGCGCATCGCCGCTCTGGCGTCCATCCCGGGTGTTGTGGTCGGAGAGGGCGAACTCACTGAAGAGCCCCGGGTGATCGACCCCGTCGTTCCAACCGGAGAGGGCCTCCCATTGGAAGCTTTGGATGACGGGAACGGAGGGGACGGTGTCCGTGTCGCCGAAGATGCCCGCGGAGATGATGTCGTTGCGGTAGTTCCCCTGCGGCCGGTTGATCATGATGTCAAAGTCGGCGGACGCGGTCAGGATGCGCCGGATGCGGGTGCGGAACCACTCGACGATCTTCTCCCGGTCCTCATCTTCGCGCCGCCAGTTCGGATTCTGGCTTAGCACGTTGTCGTCATAGTGAACACCGCCGAAGAGATTGATCATGGCGACCGGCCAGCGGTCCAGGCGTCTGCGGGGCTCGGGGTTCGCGTCCGTGTACGGCTGTGTGAGGTTGGACTGTGGCACAGGCCCGAGTTTCACGCCGGCGCGGCGGGCGAGTTCGTGGTGGATCGCAGAGAGTGCGGCATCGGAGAGGGGTGTGGAATAGACGAAGCACTGGTCGATGGAACCGGCAAACGCATCGGTGAGCGCCGCACTGCCATCGTACCGGCCGCCGACGGTGAGCAGAGCGGTGGCGAGGCCATTGGTCCCGGGGAGAAACGTCGTTGTCGTGGCGGTGCGGACGCCGTTGACCCAGATCTCGCCGGTCGTTGGAGAAGAATCGGTAGCGCGATAGAGCGCGATGGTCTTGGCGGTTGGAGCGTCGATGGTCGCCTCAACAGTGGCGATGGTAAAGAACATGCCGCTGTTGTTGTAAACGAACTGGGCCTTGATCTTGTGGACCTGTGGGGAACCGCCGGAACGTTCATACAGGAGCCGCCACTGCCACTTGCTGCTGTTATCAGTACCCGATGAACCGCTCCATCGCCCGATGAGCTGCTGGGTGGAAGCGCCGGAACCGGCATCGGCCCTGAACACGACGCCGAAGGCGCAGGCGTTCTGGGTGAGATCAGTGCTCTCGGCACGCTCAAAGAGATCGCCATCGAACGTAATGGTTGGGGCGGTCGTGGGGTCCGCGCTCAGTTCTGGCTGGAGCGAGCCGGTCGCTTGCACGAGGTCGCTGGGGCTGGAGTTGCGCAGATCCGTCCACGAATCGATCGCGGCAGGCGGAAACGTCGTGCCGCTCGCGGCTCGCGCTGCACGCTCGGCGTACGAATCGCAATGCAATAGGAGCGTCGGCGCGCCACCAGCAACGACCCAGCCAGGGAGTTTGCCGACGATGGACGCATAAGCACCCAAGATCAGTTCTGCGGGTGACCCTGCGGAAAACGTGAACGTGGTTGAAGAGACAGCCGATCCGCCCGATGTCGCCTTCAACACCACAAGACCCGCACCGAGCGACTGGATCCACGCCGCGTACGTGTCCGGACGGAGATCGGCGCCGCAGGACAAGAGTGACGTCGGAGTGAGGCGAAAAGCAACGGACACCACAGCATCGGACCCCGGCAGATCGATCGCGTAGACGACGCCGCTGAAGAGCTTCGTTTCAGTATTACTGTCTCCACGGAAGAACTGCAGCAAGTTTGTCTGGTGTGTGCGCCAGCCGACAAAAGGACCAACGTTGTTGGAAGTGCCAGAGCCGGGGATCGTGATCGTAGAGAATCTTAGTGATGGCGCGATTCCCACATCAGAAATATAAAAATCCAGCTCGATCTGATTGCCCTCGCGATTGACGCGCGGCGGATTAAGCAATGACCAACTTGGAGTTGTCACGAGACACCCCCCTCTTCAGCGACGTGTGCGGAGCAGTCCCGCTGCCCCCCCGAGACCAAGCGTCAGGAGTGTCGCGCCGTTGGGAACAGCCAGGTTTGTGACCAGGATTCCAGCGCCAGATGGATCAAATGCGTAGCCCACGAGTCGCCAGTCAATATCTGTGACACGCTCAATCTGCATGTATCCGAAGGTTGATATGTCCGACGAGGCATAGCCGATGTAGGCCATGTCGCCAACGTTTGTAAAGGACTCCAAGTTGAAATCAGAGAATGGCCCCGTTCCATGGTTTAAGGCGGCGCCATCCGTAATGCCACTGTCCGGGTCATGCCCAGGTCGGACATAGCCAGTTCCTTCGTCGAGGAGAATGCCTTCTAGTCTCAGCCCCCCGGGCACAGCGAGCGCCGGGGTTTGAAGTGGCAGTGGTGGAAAGAACGGAAGATCATTGCCTTGAATCGATCCGGTGATCACCTCTGGGTCGCCAAACTGATACTGAAAGTTAAGTCTCAGCGAGTAAGGAGCGTCTCCCCCGGGTGTCGGCCACGGGTCGATCGTGAGTTCATTGGAGAAGATGCTAATGCGATGCTCGCCTCTCGAAATGATGAGGTCGCGCTGCGCTCCATCGTTCAGCACGACGATCGGCTCGGCCATGGCGGTTCCTCCGATGACGCACGCGGCGAGAGCCGCGGCGCGTGATGCGTGAGTTGCGTTCCGTGACATCGCTTTCTCCTTTTGCCTCTAAGAAATCAGAGCGTTCTCCAGCAGAAGCCAACCTCGTCCATTGACTCGCCATCCTCGCGACGCAGTTCGACCACGATGTGGGAGCATCCGATCGCATCGAACATGAGCGTGGCCACGCCCGACGTGCTCGGGATCGCGTTCGGATTGCCCGGCAGGCGCATCCCAGGAGGTGTGAGCGTCTTGTCGCTCACGATCGAGATGCCCGAGCAGAAATGGCTGTCCACGCCCGCCGGCCCAGCGGTTGAGCCCTCTGCGCCGACGCACCCGCCGAGATAGGTTCCGAGCGCCTTTGTTGAATCAAACGGCGAAAGTCCCCAGAATCTTGCCTTTACGCCGATCGGGCTCTCGGTCGCGATGTAGTACAAGAAGATCGCGAACGTGCAATCCGAAAGAGGATTGCCCATCGATCCCACATCCGGAAGGGCGATCACGTACCGGCCCGCGCCGGTGTTCGTGCTCGGGACCGGATCGTTGTAGGCGTAAGCTCCGAAATCCGAGAACGCGGAGGTGGCCGTCGTGCCACTCTCACGCGTCCAGTCGTTCTGGCTTGTGCCGATGCTGATCGTCGCCAAGGGGCACCTCCTCTTAGAATGCCCGCCAGCAAAGCCCGGCTTTGGCGATGCCGCTGTCGCACGTGATCTGGATGAAGATGCGCTCTGCGCCGATGGAATCGAACATCAGAATGGCGGCGCCCTTGCCGGGTGTGCCGGTGTCGCTTCTGGGGTCGGCGGCGATCACGCGCATGCCGGGCGGGCTCAGCGATCGATCGTCGATGACCACGATGTCGCTGAAGAAGAGCGTGTCAGACTCCAAGTCCGCGCTGCTGGTTGATCCGAGATCAGCCCGGACCGAACCGAGCCACACGCCCACCTTGAAGCCGCTGACGGACGGAAAGTCGTTGACAGCCCAGAACTGGATGTCGATCACTCGGTCGTCGGCCCCGTCCGGCTCGCCGTAGAACATGAGGGCGAGGGTGTTTGTGACGGGGAGAACGAGCTGATACGGGTCCGGCGGAATTGAGCTCGCGTCAAAGAACGTCCACTGGTCTAGTGGGACGGGCGAGTCGTTCGTCGTTGTCCCTTCGTCGGTCCAGTCGCTTTGTGCCGTTCCCAGCGTGTCAGCCATTGATCCATCCCTTTCTCGCTCAGAATATCCGTGTGCAGCGCGGCGGCGTTGTTCCGCTCACAGGAGTCGCCATGCCACTCCGTTTGAATGACGGCGTTCAATGAACGATGCGATGTGGACCTCTCTCAGAGAGCGAGCCGCCGCGAGGCCACGCGTTTCGCTCGAGATGATTCGGACCTCCGACTGGGTTGCTTCGGCAGGACGATCTGGCGCCGGACTACCGGGCTCGTACTGGGAACTGGTCGTGTCTGCCACATGTCCTCCCGCGCCAGCATCGCGCGGCTTCGGTGTCTGGGGCGGGCCACGACCGTCAACAGCAGACGGCCTACACAGGCCCTAACCCCCCCCGAATCTCTGGTGGTAGTATGGCGCACGCTTCCGGTTTGTGCCACCGAATTCCGGACTTTGGTTGCGCTCGGGCCGGAACTTCTCATTCGCCTCGCCCGGCTCTGCCCCTGCCGCGAGCCGACTCGCTCCGGCTCGGTTCGTAGACTCCCGCTTCCACGCGCCGTCACCCGTCTTGAAGCATTCCCCACGCCCCGAACGGAGCAACACATGTCCGACTCCATCGAATCGGCCCTGCAGGAGAATCGTCGGTTTCCCGCGCCCGCGGCGGCGGACGCCCGGATGGCGCGCTGGCATGTGGCCTCGATGGAGGCGTATCAGCAGCAGCACAGGCGGTCGATCGAGGATCCCGAGGGGTTCTGGGGCGAGGTGGCGAAGGAGCTGCACTGGTTCTCACCGTGGAAGCGTGTGCTGGAGTGGAACGTGCCCGACGCCAAGTGGTTTGTCGGGGCGAAGACCAATGTCAGTTTCAACTGCGTGGACCGGCAGGTGGAGCAGGGGCACGGGGATGAGGTCGCGATTGTGTGGGAGGGGGAGCCCGTTGGGGCCGGAGGGGGCGGGCCAGAGGTTCGGCGGATCACATACAGCGAGCTCAGGCGTGACGTGTCGAAGTTCGCGAACGCGCTCAAGGCGCTGGGCGTGAAGAAGGGGGACATCGTCACCATCTATATGGGCATGGTGCCGGAGGTGGCGATCGCGATGCTGGCGTGCGCGCGGATCGGCGCGGCGCACTCCGTGATCTTCGGGGGGTTCAGCACGCAGGCGATCGTCGATCGCGTGCTGGATGCCAGGTCGCAGACGATCATCACGTGCGACGGGGCGTATCGGCGCGGCTCGGTCGTTCCCCTGAAGGAGTCCGTGGACGCCGCGGTCGTTCAGCTTGGGCAGGCGGGCCACACGGTGAGGAACGTGATCGTGCACGCGCGCACGGGGAACCAGACGGCGTGGCACTCCGGGCGCGACCACTCGTTCAAGGATCTCCTGGTGGCCGCGTCGGCGGAGTGTCCGTGCGAGCCGATGGACTCGGAGGACATGCTCTTCCTGCTGTACACGTCGGGCTCGACGGGGAAGCCCAAGGGGATCGTGCACACGACCGGCGGGTACATGGTGCACACGTATCTGACGAGCAAGGTCACGTTCAATCTGATCCCGGGAGACACGCAGCTTTACTGGTGCACGGCGGACGTGGGGTGGGTGACGGGGCACTCCTACATCCTGTATGGCCTGCTGCCCAATCGGGTCCCGACGCTGATGTATGAGGGCGCGCCCAACTTCCCGAAGGAGGATCGTTTCTGGGAGATCATCGAGCGGCACAAGGTGACGCAGTTCTATACAGCGCCGACCGCGATCCGCGCGTTCATGAAGTGGGGAGACGAGCACCCGAAGCGGCACGACCTTTCGTCGCTGCGCGTGCTGGGGAGCGTGGGCGAGCCGATCAATCCAGAGGCGTGGATGTGGTACCACGAGGTGATCGGCGGCTCGCGGTGTCCGATTGTTGATACGTGGTGGCAGACGGAGACGGGCGGCCACATGATCACGCCGCTGCCGGGCGCGACGACGACCAAGCCGGGATCATGCACGCTGCCGTTCTTCGGTGTGGACGCGGCGATCGTGGACGAGAGCGGCAAGGAGCAGCCGCACAACTCGGGCGGGCTGCTGGTGGTGCGGAAGCCGTGGCCGGGGATGCTGCGGGGGATCTATGGCGATCGTGAGCGGTTCGTGCAGACGTACTTCACGCGCGTGCCTGGGATGTATTTCACGGGGGACGGTGCGCGGCGGGACTCGGACGGGTACTTCTGGATCATGGGGCGCGTGGATGATGTGATCAACGTCAGCGGGCATCGGCTGGGGACGATGGAGATTGAGAGCGCGCTGGTGAGTCATGAGGCGGTGGTGGAGGCGGCGGTGGTGGGCATGCCGCACGAGATCAAGGGGACGGGCATCGCGGCGTTTGTCTCTCTGGCGCCGGGGTGTGAGCCGGGGACGCCCGCGGAGGCGGAGAAGTTGAAGGGCGCGCTGCGAGAGCATGTTTCGAAGGAGATCGGCGCGATCGCGAAGCCGGACCAGATCCGGTTCACGCCGGCGTTGCCGAAGACCAGGTCGGGGAAGATCATGCGGAGGCTGTTGCGGGCGATTGCCTCGGGCGATGCGAAGATCACGCAGGACACGACGACGCTTGAGGATTACAGCGTGCTGGCCAGGTTGAAGGAGACGGAGGAGGCGTGAAAGGAATTTCAGGCGTTGGGCCGGGACGCTCATTCGGCAAGTCGCAGCGCGGCCAAACCGTATAGAATCCGCTTTCCGGCACGGGCATCAGTCCGGACATGCGTCCGACAGAGGGTGCCCGGTTCCCGGGAGCAAGCGAGGGCGTCGAATGAGAACGCGTGTGCTTCTGTCGGCCGTGGTTGCGTGTGCAGCGATCTGTGCGACGTCTGCGTTCGGACAGGACCAGGCGTCCACAACCCCTGCGGCGACGCCGCCGGCCCAGCCCCCCGCAACCCAGCCCGCCCCGGCGACGCCGGAGGCCAAGGAGAAGATTGTGTACGTGAAGCTGACGACATCGATGGGCGACATTGTGCTGGAGCTCGACGGCGAGAAGGCACCGATTTCCGTTGAGAACTTTCTGAACTACGTCAAGAAGGGCCACTACGACGGCACGATTTTCCATCGCGTGATCGACGGCTTCATGATCCAGGGGGGTGGGTTCACGCCCGACATGAAGCAGAAGGCCACCGACAACCCGATCAAGAACGAGTGGAAGAACGGTCTGAAGAACAAGGCGGGGACCGTCGCGATGGCGCGGACCAACGTGGCGGACTCGGCGACGAGCCAGTTCTTCATCAACGTGAACGACAACGATTTCCTTGATACGCCCCGAGACGGGGCGGCTTACGCGGTGTTCGGCAAGGTCGTCGGGGGCCAGGACGTCGTGGCCAAGATCAAGGGCGTGCCGACGGGCATGAAGAACGGCATGGGCGATGTTCCGACGACGCCGATTGTGATCCAGAAGGCGACGAAGATCACGAAGGAAGAGGCGATCCCCGCCGGCAATGGCTAAGCGAGACGCGTCCAAGCGGGTTCGGACGGGCGATGCCGCGGTGCGCGTGGGCGTCGTGATGGGATCGCGCTCCGACTGGGAGACGATGCGTCACGCCTCGGAGATGCTCGATGCGCTTGGGATAGGGCACGAGTGTCTTGTGGTCTCGGCGCATCGCACGCCCGACTGGCTGATGGAGTACGCGTCGACGGCCGAGGGGCGCGGGGTGCGGGTGATCATCGCGGGCGCGGGCGGGGCGGCTCATCTGCCGGGGATGATCGCGTCCAAAACGGTGCTGCCCGTGCTTGGCGTGCCGGTGCGGTCGAGCGCGCTCTCGGGGATGGACTCGCTTTTGTCGATCGTGCAGATGCCCAAGGGAGTGCCGGTCGGCACGCTGGCGATCGGCGAGGCGGGGGCTGCGAACGCCGCGCTGCTCGCGGCGTCGATCTTGGGACTCGACGATGCGGCGGTGCGTGAGGCGGTGCGCGGGTTCCGTGGCGCACGGACGGACGAGGTGCTCCAGAGCCGCACGATCGAACCGGCGGCACGAGTGAAGCGCACGCGCAGGAGCTGAGCCGTGTCGGACCCGTGCATCGGTGTCTTGGGTGGCGGGCAACTGGCGTTGATGATCGCGCAGGCCGCGTCGAATCTGGCCGTGCGTGTCAGGACGTTCGACGAGACCGGCGATGCACCGGCGGCCCGCATCGCGGAGCACACGGTCGGCCGATTTGACGACGCGGACGCGATCGCGAGGTTCGCCTCGGGCTGCGACGTGGTGACGTGCGAGTTTGAGAATGTTCCGGCGACGACGCTGGAGGCGGCGGCACGGCACGCCGACGTGAGGCCGAATCCGCGGGCGTTCGCGATCGCGCAGGACCGGGCGCTGGAGCGGGGCCTGTTCGCCGGGATGGGGATTGCGACGCCGCGCTGGAGGGGCGTGGACCGGATCGAGCAGATTGATGATGCGGTGCGTGAGGTGGGGCTGCCGCTGATTCTGAAGACACGCCGCATGGGATACGACGGCAAGGGCCAGCGCGTGGTGCGAACGCAGGCCGAGGCGGAGCGGGCGGCCGGTGAGCTGCTTGCATCGCCGTGCGGCGGTCTGATCGCTGATCAGATGATCGACCTTCGGTGTGAGGTGTCGGTGGTTGCCGCCCGGTCGATCACCGGTGAGGTTGCGGTGTACCCGCTCTGTCAGAACGAGCACCGGCACGGGATCCTGTGGCGGACGCGGGCGCCGGCGCCGATCGCAGAGGGCGTGCCCGCGCTCGTCGAGAGGGCCCGGGACGCGGCGATCCACGTGATGGGCGAGCTGGACTATGTGGGGACCATGGCGATGGAGTTCTTTGTGGCGGGGGGGGATGGTGCGGAGGTGAGTCTGCTCGCCAACGAGATGGCGCCGCGTGTGCACAACACGGGGCACTGGACGATCGAGGGGGCCCAGACGAGCCAGTTCGAGAACCATGTGCGCGCGGTTCTGGGGCTGCCCCTGGGCGGGACGGAGATGTGCGTGCCGAACGCGAGGGCGGCGATGCTCAACATGGTCGGGAGGATTCCGGAGCGGAGCGAACTGCTCGGATTGAAGGGCGCGGGCGTGCATCTGTACGGGAAGTCTGCACGCCCGGGTCGGAAGGTCGGGCACGTTACGCTTGTGGATTCGGAGTGGGCGTCGCTCGAGCGGCGTGCGTCGGCTCTTCAGAGCGTGCTGGCCTGGGACGTGGGAGTTGCGTAGAGAGCCGATGCGGCGTGATCGGGCGATGGCGGTACGGAAGGGAAGGAAGTGGAACATGAGAACACGAGTGCGGAGCGTGGTGCGGGCTGGAACGTTGAGCGTCGGGCTGCTGGTCCTCGGAGCGTGCGCCGCGTCCCGGGGAGATGCGGGGCCGACGACACGAACGGGGCTGGTCACGATGAGGGGAACGCCGCTGACGTTGGAGGGGACTGGGAGCGGGGCGCGTGTTGGTGAGCGTGCGCCCGGGTTCGTGGCGATCGCGAACGACATGAGCGAGCGGAGCCTTGCCGCTTATCGCGGCAAGGTCGTCATCCTCTCGACGGTGCCGTCGTTGGAGACGGCGGTGTGTGATCTGGAGACGCGGACGTTCAATGAGCGGGCGGCGGCGCTCGGCGAGGGCGTGGTGGTCGTGACGGTGTCGATGGATCTGCCGTTCACGCAGAAGAAGTGGTGTGCGGCGGCTGGGATTGATCGCGTGGAGACGCTGTCGGACAGCCGGTTCCGGCAGGTGGGCGACAGGTACGCGCTCAGGATCCGCGAGAACGGGCTCTTGGCGCGTTCGGTGACGGTGATCGATGGCGAGGGGATCGTGCGGTACCAGGAGATTGTCTCGGAGGTGACTCGCGAGCCGGATTATGACAGCGCGATCGCGGCGGCACGGGCCGCGGCGAAAGCGGATTGATTGTCGCGGAGCGATGGGAGCCGGGGTCCGGAGGGGTCACCTGCCGACGGGAAGCCAGATCGTGGGCTTGAGGGAGCCGAAGGTCTCCTTCTCCTGGTCGCAGAGGTACTTGTCCGTCGCGACGCCGGCTTCCTTTGCGGAGTCGCGGAGCAACTGGGCATACTCGTCCATGTTCTGGGTGTTATCAGAGTACCAGAAGCCGTCGATCTTCACGTACTTGAGTGTGTAGCCATCGATCGGCTCGACGTCCTTCTTCTTCGAAGCGGCTGAGGCGAGCGAGATCACGCTTCCGATGGCGCCGCGCCCGCGACGACCGGTGCGGAAGCGCGGGGAGTAAGACGACTGTTCTTCGGCCTCGATTCCCATCTGGACGGTGGCTGAGTCTCCCGACACCATCACGCTGTGGGGATGCACGCCGTAGTCGGCGTCGACATGCACCATTTCCTCGTCGATCATCCAGGACATCAGCGATTCGACGTTCATGCCGCGGAGCCGGTCCGCATCCAGGCGGTTCCGGAGGGCGATGACCATCTCCAGCTTTGCGGGGTTGAGCGCGCGGACCTCCATGATCGGGCCGTCGAGTGTGAGCCGGAGCACGTCCTGCAGCCAGGCCACCGAATCGGTTGACATGGTCGCGCGCCAGTCGGCCACGTCCATCGCGGCGATGGCCGCCTCGGCCCGTTGATACTGAGCCAGAACCTGATCTTCCGCGCTCTCTTCGCATCCGAAGCTCAGTGCGCAGAGCGCAAGCACACAAACATTCAGAATCCGCTTCATATGAACCTCCCAAAGCGCCCTCAGCCGGGCATGTCGCGGATTCTAATCGAATGACGCCCCCCGACGCAAGGGGGTTGCGTCGGGTGCAATATTGCTGGGGGGCCCGGGTGCGGCGCGGCGAACTGAGGGGGTGCTTTCAGGCCTGCCCGCGGATCAGGGTAAATCTCGGGCGTGCTGCAGGGCCAGGAGCGCGTAGGAGGTGATAAGGACCGGGTTGTTCTCCATCCACCGGTCGTCCACACTCTTGAAGGAGCCGTCTTCGTTCTGCAGGGTGGCGAGGCGGTCGATGAGGTCGTTGGCCCAGTCGCGGGTCTCTGTGCGCGCGTCGCCCGAGCCGGCAATCGTGACCTCGATGGTGGGTTCGTTCCACGCGTCCATGGCGCGGGCGAAGGTGACGAAGTAATAGTACATGCCGTCGGCGCCGATGCCCGGGTTCTCTTCGAGCGTGTAGTGTTGCTTGAGCCACCGGTAGGCAGCGACGACGCGCGGGTCGTCGCGATCGAGATCAGCGTACAGGTAGCTCTTAAAGCCCGCGTAGGTCATGGAGCCGTAGGCCCGGAGGCGGCTGACCTGTTGTCCGTTGTCGAGGGTCTCGTCGATCATGCCCGCCTGGGACTGGCCGACGAGTCGATCGACGCTCTCGGCGTTGGGGCTGGTGGCGTAGACGAAGCCGCCCTGGCTTGACATGTCGGCGTAGGGCATGTCGTTGACGCTGTCGAGCATCTGTGTGCGTGCGAGGAAGACAAGGGCGCGTTGGAAGGCGACGTCGTCGCCCGCGACGCCGGAGTCGTGCAGGCCCTGAAGCATGAGATTGAGGTTGCTGTTGTCGGGCCTTCCGTGGGTGCCGTAGCCGACGCCGCCGTAGAAGGGGTGGTCCCTCGTGACGACCTTGGTCTCGGCGCCCGCGGGCGTGGTGACATCGGCGGATTCGCCGTACTGGAGGCCTCGAAGAAAGGCCTGTGCGGCCGGGATGACGCGATCGGCCTCTTTGGTCCTTGCGCGGGCGAGCGCGGAGAGGCAGATGGAGGTGTTGTAGTTGGCGAGTACCTGGTCGTAGATGCCGCCGTCTTCCTGGGCGTACGAGAGGATGAAGGCCAGGCCGCGGGCAACGTCCGGGTCGGTGGCGTCGATGCCGGGTTCCATGAGCATGCCGTTGAGGACCAGCCCGGTCATGGCGGGGAAGACGGGTCCTTCTGGCGGGATGGACCAGCCGCCGGTTCTTTCATCTTGTTGTGTGCGCAGCCACGCGATGGCCTTTGCCGACATCTCTTCGGCGCGGGCGGCGTGTTCCGGGTCGATGGCGAGGGCGGTCGAGGCGGCTGAGGCAACGAGGGTTGCGGCCAGACCGGTCATGCATCTCCGAGCGAGTGAGCGGTTCATCGGGCGTCTCCATTCGTGCGGCTTTCGGAGGGTTGCGGCGGGAGAGAGTACATACGGGCATCGAGGGCCGCCGCTGCAGCGCGGCGCGTCAGTTCGTGGCGAGCGCGAGGTGATTGAGCAGAAGGGCGGCTCCGAGGATCGCGGCCAGCTCGATTCGCAGGATGTGCGGCCCGAGGCGGATGCGGGGTATCCGGGCTTCTTCGGCGTCGGCGAGTTCGCGATCGCTGAAGCCGCCTTCGGGACCGATGAGCAGGCGGGCAGCGGGCGTGGCGCTTTGTACCCGGGGCGCTGTGGGAGAGCCGCCGGCGTCTGCGAGGAGGGTCAGTGGCGAATCGGGGGTGAGTGGGAGTTGCAGGGCCTCGCGGAACGGGATGGGCTGGCCGATCTCCATGATCCAAGCGCGCCCGCATTGCTTGGCGCTCTCCCTGGTGACGCGCTCCAGGCGGGAGAGCTTGCCCTCGCGCGGTTCCACGATCGTGCGTTCGCAATGCAGTGGACGCCAGAGCGCACATCCGGTCTGGCTCAGTCCGTCGATCATTTCTTCGAGGCGCGAACCCTTGGGTACCGCGCTCCAGATCTCGATGCGGGGCGAGACGGGGGGGAGAAGACGCACGCTCTGCACCCTGGCGGTGATCGACCAGTGCTTGCTCGGAGCGCGGCGCTCGATGCGCTCGAGTGTTGCGGTCGCGAGCCCTCCCCGGCCATCCAGCAGTTCCAGAGGATCGCCCTCCGCCAGGCGTTTGACGCGTGCGGCGTGCTGGGCTTCGTCGCCCTCGATCAGACATGCCGCCCCGCATTCGAGCGTCCCTTCGGTGATCATGATCCGATGCAGGGCCATGTCGAGACTGTACCCTGAAGGGCGTTTGTGCTGGTTCGATGGTCCGAGAATGCTGGCGAGAGGAGGGGATTTCGTTGGGAGGATGGGGAAAGGTCAAATCGGGGCCCGTGTGCGGTTACGCTCCTTGAGTCTGGTGTAACCCCGTCCGATGATTCGACTTGGGATCTGGCCGGCCTGATGACGGACACACCGAACCACGACGACGCGGTCTCCCTCGACTCTGTCATTGACGGGTTGCTGGCGGATGCTGCGCGTGAATCCGCGTCTGCCGTCGACGCACCGTCGGTACCTGATTCGGGCCGTGATGGCGGGACCCCGGATGACCAGAATCTCGATCCCGAGGGCGGCTTGCCCGACGCGAGTGCGGACGCAGACGCGATGGAAGCTGCGTTGGCGGATTCCCATGCCGCGCCGGCCACTGCCGAACTCTCTGAGGTCGACGGCGAGATTGAAGAGCCCGCCGCTCAGCCGTCCGATAACAGATCGGCCGATTCGCTGGGAGAGTCTCTGGAAGCGTCGCTCGACGGGTTGTTGAAGCAGGCACAGGAGCTTCACGACACGGTTGCGGAAGTCGCGCCCCAGCGTGCGGACGATGTCGCTCCGCCCCCGATGGTGCCCGACGTGCGAGCGGACGCACCCGCGGCGGAGCCGGAGGCGGAGGAGCTTGCCGAGACTTCAGAGCGTGTTTCCGACGCATCGATCCAGTCGCTGGACGCGGAGCTGGCGGCGCTCACGGACGATCTTCTGGCGGGGGAGATCGAGACGCCGCCCACCGAGGCGCCGCCGATCGCTCCTGTTGAGTCCAAGGCGCGTGAGATCGGCTTGGAGCCGGCGCCGGCGATCGGCGAGGATGCGGTTGTGGCGAGCGCGTCGATTGTTTCGCGCGGGGCTGAAGGTGTCCCCGTCACCGCGAAACCCTCGAGTCCATCGGTCGCGGCGCGGGTGTTGCCCGTGCTCAAGCGTGGGGCGGCGGCCGCGTCGGAGCCGGCCCGGATTGCCCTTGGGCTGGTGTCGTCACCCCTGATTGGAAAGCGATCGCTGCAGCAGTCGATCGGATGGTTGGCGGTGTACACCGCCTTTCTGGCGAGTGCGCTGTGGATCTACCTTGTGGCGTTCCACACGCCGCAGGGGCCGGTGGCCACGAGCGTCCCCTCATCACTGCACGGTGATGGGCATGGTGGGGGGCATGACGAGGCGCACGGCGGCGACGGGCATGACGGCGCAAGCGCTGATGGTCATGGCGCTGAGGATCCCACTTCCGACGGCGGCGGTGCGGGCGACCACGGCGCGGAATCGAAGCAGGGGGCAAAGTCCGGCGGCTCAGGGCACGGGGAGCCGAAACCCGCGTCGTCGGGGCATGATGCGCCGAAGTCGGATGGACACGGAGCCAAGCCGGATGCACATGGTGAAGCGAGCCATGCGTACCGGGTCGTGAACGGGTACGCGGTTTCGAAGAATGCGCCGGCCAAGGCGGGCGCGAAGCCCCCGGCCAAGGACGCGCACGGCGCGAAGAAGGAAGCCAAGTCCGGCGGGCATTGAGCGAAGCCGGATCGTTGCCATTGCAAAAAAGGAACGCCGCCGGAGAGCTGACGACTCCCCGGCGGCGTTCGTGTGAAACGAGCGGTTTACTTCGCGCAGCAGGAAGTCACGGCTTCCTTTGCAGCAGCCTTGGTGGCTGCGTCACAGGTGTCGGCGGCGTTGCAGCAGTCAGCGGCTTGGTCGCAGCACTGGTCGCAGCCGTCGCCCGAGCAGGCCTTGCAGCACGCGGCGACATCGCAACAGGCGGCGGCGTCGCAGCAGGAGCCGCCGGCGCAGCAATCAATGCCGCTGCAGCAATCGCAGCAGACGGGGGAGGCCTGGACGGAGGCGGCAAGGATCGCCGCACGAAGCATGGACATGAGAATCATGGGATGAACTCCTCAGACTGAAGGTTGAACTGGAAAGGCTTCGCCATGCCCTGGCCGGGCGCACACCCGGCGGGGCGCGTGTCCCGGCGCCGTCGCGACGCACCAGAAGGTGCGGCGTGCGCGCAGCGCGGGCGCGAAGGAGCTCACTAGATCGTGCGAAGGCAGAGGAGCGACAGTCGATCGTGGACAGACGCGTGTGCCGGTGCGTCTCGGGAGGCGGCGATCGCCAGCGGGCGTGCGCACGCATCGGCGCGGGAAGGAAGCCTGGGGGTGTCGAGGTTGGTGCGGGTGTCGAGCTTGCGAGCCGCGGAGAGCGTCGCCCGGGTCGGCGCGACGAGCGGACACTTCGCACAGCGCGAGCATTCGCTGGGGAGGCAGTCGCGGGAACGCGTCGGCGGGGCTGGTTGCTCGGGGCGGGTGTGGCGAGTTGGCGGAACCGTGGGGTCGGATGGCGGCGTGATGGGGCAACAGCCGGATCCGGGCGTGAGCGTCTCGGTCGCGTGACAGGTTGCCCGGCTGGGCTCGGGCGTGGTATGGCTCTCAGGCGGGCAACACGATGCCGACGACGGGAGAGAAGGGCATAGCAGGCCCAGGAAGCCCTGGGTCAGAGCGATGAAGATGAGAAGCCACGACCGGACCACGATGGGAGTGTACCGGTGAGTCGGCTGCGGGGCACACGCTTTTGTGCCAAGGTACGCACCAAAGGTCGGAAGTTGTGCGGGGGAAGGGTTACCGGATCACCACAGGGCGCGGACGCGGATGGTCTCGGGCACCTTGCGGAGTCGGTCGTCCAGCGAGGGGGCGTCGGAGGGGTCAACGTCGAGGACGACGTAGCCGACGTCCTCGTTGGTGCGGAGGTACTGGGCGTTGACGTTGACGCCCAGTTCGGCGGTGACGGCGTTGATCTGGCCAAGCACACCAGGGACGTTTCTGTGGAAGTGCAGGATGCGGTGGGTGCGGTGCTCGGTTTGGCCGTCGGTGCGGAGCTGCTCGGGGAGATCGACTTCGGGGACGTTGACCGCGCCGGTGGTGGAGCCGTTGTTGACGAAGCGGGCGAGCTTGCCGACGACATCGACGGCGATGGATTCCTGCGCCTCCTCGGTGCTGCCTCCGATGTGCGGCGTCAGGATGACGTTCTTCAGGCCTTGCACGGGTGAGGTGAAGGTGTCGCCCTTGCCGGCGGGTTCGATGGGGAAGACATCGAGGGCCGCGCCGCCGAGGTGACCGGAGTTGAGCGCCTCGGCCAGGGCGTCGAGGTTGACCACGTTGCCCCGGGCGTTGTTGATGAGGAAAGAGCCGCGGCGCATCTGGTTGATCTGGGTTCGTCCGATGAGGTTGTCGGTCTGCTTGGTGGCGGGGACGTGCAGGGTGACGACATCGGACTCGGCGAGCAGGTCGGGGAGGGAGCGGACCTGGCGCGCGTTGCCGAGCGCGAGCTTGGGGACGATGTCGAAGAAGAGGACGCGCATGCCCATGGCCTCGGCGAGGACCGAGACCTGGGAGCCGATGTGTCCGTAGCCGACGATGCCGATGGTGCGGCCGCGGACTTCGTGCGCGCCCGCGGCGGACTTGTCCCAGTCGCCCTTGTGCAGACCGACAGACTTGTCGACCAGTCCGCGGTGGAGCGAGATGACCTCGGCGATGGTGAGCTCGGCGACGGAGCGTGTGTTGCTGAACGGGGAGTTGAAGACCGGGATCCCTCGAGCGCAGGCGTCGCGCGTGTGGACCTGATTGGTGCCGATGCAGAAGCACCCGATGGTGAGCAGACGCGGGGCGGCGGCGAGAACCTCGGGCGTGATGGTCGTCTTGGAGCGGATGCCGACGACGTGGGCATCGGAGATGGCTTTCAGGAGTGAGTCGCCTTCGAGGGCCTTGGCGTGTGTCTCGACGTGGAAGCCCTCGGCGCGGAGGATGTCGGCCCCACGGGTGTGGACGCCCTCAAGCAGGAGGATCTTGATCCGGTCCTTGGGGAAGGATGTTGGGAGCGTTGAGGGCGAGGGGTGCTGGGCCGTGGCGGTCACGTGGAGCTCCGGAGCGGTACGAGATCGTAGAGCAACTGGCGGGAAAGCCCGGCTTTGCCGGGGTGCACGCTCAGAACTTCACGATATCGGCCAGAACGAGGGCTCCGAGCAGTGCGCCCAAGAGGATTCGGTAGATCCCGAACGGCGTCAGGCCGTGCTTGTTCAGGAAGCCGACCAGCCACTTGACGGCGAGCGCGGCGGAGATCGCCGCCACCAGCATGCCGAGTATGACGGGCGTCCAGCCAAGCTGCTCGAAGAGGTTTGGGGTGCCGGTGTCCGAGGCCTCCTTGAGGTTTTTCAGGAGCTTGTAGCAGCACGCGCCGCCGAGCGTGGGGAGGCCCAGAAGGAAGCTGAACTCGGCGGCTCTGGCGGGCCTGAGTCCGGCCATGACGCCGCCGGTGATGGTCATCATGGAGCGGCTTGTGCCAGGCCACATGGCGATGCACTGCATCAGCCCGATGAAGAGGGCTTTCGCAGGTGTGAGGTCGTTGATGTCTAACCCTTGAGTCGCTCCTTCCGTCGCTCCTGTAGCGACGGAACTGGGCCGGCTCGGATCGGGTGTGGCGACCGGGGGGTATTTCTTCTTTCGCCAGATGTCGAGGGCGATCATGTAGATGCCGCCGACGACGAGGGCGGCGATGACGGGTCCGGGTGAGAAGAGTTTGGAGCTGATCCAGTCATCCAACAACACGCCGAGGATGGCGGCGGGGAGGAAGGCGATGAGAAGGTTGATGGCCAGGCGCAGGCCAGCCTTGTCCTTGCCGCAGAGGCCCCGGAGCATGGAGAGGACGCGCGGGAAGTAGAGGCCGAGAACGGCGAGGATCGCGCCGCCCTGGATGACGATGTTGAAGGCATCGACGGAGGACTTGACGGCGGGCTCGTCGAGCTTGAGGAAGGCGGCGGCGAGGATGAGATGGCCCGTGGAGCTGACGGGGAGATACTCGGTGATGCCTTCGACGAGTCCGAGGATGATGGCTTGGAGTGGGGTCATGGGGAATGGGGCCGAGGAAAAGAGGAACAGAGCAACAGAGGGGCAGAGGGAGGGAGAATAGGGCGGAGGGTGTTATCGTCTGGATACCACGATGCCAACGGTCATTCCCATCACTTCGCTCGCCGACGATCCGAGATTGCTCCCCTACGCCAACCAGCGGGATGCGCACCTGCGGGCGGCACATCTTCGAGATGGGGAGGGGCGCGAGGGGGGCGAGGAAGGCCCGGAATCCGCCCACGCCGGGCCCACGTCGGCCGAGCCGGGGCTGCTGATCGCTGAGGGAGAGCTGGTCGTCCGGATGCTGCTGTCGTCCGCGTACGAGGTCCGGTCGCTGCTCCTTCGCACGGGGAACGAGAAGAAGTTCGAGCGCGATCTTGACGAGTTGGAAGCACGCACGGGGGTTTCAACGCCGGTCTTCACGACGTCGCAGGAGGTGCTGGACGGGATTGTGGGGTTCCATGTGCACCGCGGAGTGCTGGGGTGCGGGGAAAGAAAGCGAAGATCGAACAGCGAACAGCGAGGGGCCACGGGAGGCAGGGATCTTGGTCGCGACGTCATGTGGGACGAGGGTGAAATGATCGGGTCGGCGCGGACGCTGCTGCTGCTGGAAGACCTGTCGAATCACGACAATGTGGGTGGGATCTTCCGGAACATCGGGTGCCTCTGCCCGGTGGAACGGACGGCCGCGCTCCTGTCGCCCCGGTGCTGCGATCCCCTCTATCGCAAGTCCATCCGGGTGTCGATGGGGCATGCGCTGCGGGTGCCATTCGTGCAGTCGGAGGATTGGAACGCGACGCTGGAGAAAGTGGAGGGGGGAGGGTTCACGCTCACGGCGATGATGACGGGGGCGGGTGCGGTTCCCATCGCCGAGGTGGCGTGGCCGGAGCGGGTCGCGCTGGTGCTGGGCGCGGAGGGGCCGGGGTTGAGGAAGGAGACGATCGACCGGTGCTCGCTGCGAGTTCGGATCCCGATGGCTCCCGGCACGGACTCCTTGAATGTGGCGATGGCCGCGGGGATTGCGATGTCGTGGATGCGGCTGGTGTGAGGGTGGCGTTCGTCGCAGCACCCGTCCCGCCTCCCCGTGTGGGCGGATTGGTTCGGCGCTCTCTATACTCGGGCTCTGCTCAGAGACAGGGCCTGCGATCCGTTATGAGACTTCATCCACATCTCGTGCCGACCCGTTCCCGACTCGCCCGCATGTTGTGGGTCGGAGGCGTCATCGCGGCCGTGGGCGGTGCGTCCGGTGTGGGAGGCGGGTGTGCGTCCAAGCCGCTGCTCTCGCCGGAGTACGAGCGGTCGCAGTTCGATCGGTACGACCGTGTGCGCGACCAGTACGCGGCGCAGTACGTGTTCGATGAGTTCGGGCGCAGGCGGCCGAATCTTTCGGGACGTTTGATGCCGCGTGAGTGAGGCGAAGTTGAGGGGCTGGGACGGAATCGTGTGAATCTGTGACGGATTCGAGCGATTGCACGGGCAAAGTGGCGGGAATTGGCAAGAATGAGGGTGTGCGCGTCCGATTGACTTATCGTGGCGCGTGCGGAGCTCGCGTTGCACTCTCTTTTGATGTGGGACGTTGAGAACGAAGCAGGGCGGCGGGCGCGGCATGAGGCCGGCACAGCCGCGGATGACGGGGTAAGCCGATGGCGCGCAGGACGAGCACCGGAAGCGTGAAGGGTCGGAAGGCGAATGGCCCCGCGCTGTCGCTGCGGACCCGGCTTGTGTGGGGCTCGCTGGTCGGCTCGATGACGCTGGTGGGCGGGCTGCTCTGGGTGATGGACGGAGCGAAGTCACCGCGTGTGGACGGCTGGTCGATGCCGGCCTTGGCACAGGCGTCGGCTCCCTCCTCGATCGAGTCGGTGTTCGCGACGCGCGCTTCGGTTGAGAAGGGTCGCTGGACGTCGATCGTGATCCATCACAGCGGATCGACGGTTGGATCGGCACAGACGATCGAGGCCCAGCACCTCGGGATGAACCTGAAGGGGCTCGGGCACCACTTTGTGATCGGAAACGGGCGCGGCGCGCCCGATGGCCAGATCCACGTCGGCTTCCGGTGGCTGGATCAGTTGCCGGGTGCGCACGTGGGCGGCCAGAACGCCGAGACCCTGAACCGGGAGTCCATCGGCATCTGCCTGGTCGGGAACGGCGATCGCACGCCCTTCACCGACGCTCAGATTCAGCGACTGGTCGAGCTGGTGAACGCTCTGGCGGCGGAACTCGATATTCCGGCTGACCGGATCTACCTGCACTCGGATGTCGCCCGCACAAACGATCCGGGGCGGATGTTCCCGGTGGCGGCGTTCCGCGAGCAGGTCTCCCACCTGCGGTGAGCGGTTGACTCGCGTGTGCGCCCGCGCATTATGCATCTGATTGGTGGTTCGCGTGAAGCGCCCGAGTCGTCAGGGGTGAGGTGCTGGCGCACGGGGATCTTTGGTTCGGGACTTTCTCTGATCGTCCGCGCTGGCCGGGGGTACTTAAGTGAGGGGGCGTCGTGCGGAGACGTTGCGGAAACGGCCGCACGGGGCCATACTGCGGGGCTACCATCGACTCGCGCAACGCCTGATCGGGTTGCGTACTGGATCAGGGTACCGAGCGTCTGGGGTGAGTCCCCTAGCGTTTCATGGATGTTTGGACTGTGGCGGCGATCGAACCAAAGAAACGCGGCGACACCGTAGAGGGATTCAAGATCCTGTCCGAGATCGGACGGGGTGCGGCATCCATTATCTACGTGGTGCAGGATGTCAAGACCAAGCAGGTCTGGGCTCTGAAGCACGTGGATCGTGGCGACGCCAAGGACGCGCGGTTTCTGGATCAGGCCGAGGGCGAGTACAAGATCGCCCAGGAGCTGAACCACCCGACCATTCGCAAGATCGTGAAGATGTTCAAGAAGGGGACACTGCTCTCCACCAAGGAGCTGTACCTGGTGATGGAGCTGGTGGACGGCGTGTCGCTGGACAAGGCCCCCCCCAAGAGCTTCGACCTTGCCGTGGACATCTTCGTGCAGGTGGCGGACGCGATGCACCACATGCACAAGCGCGGCTATGTGCACGCGGACATGAAGCCGAACAACATCGTGGTCGCGGACGGCTCGGTCGCGAAGATCATCGACCTCGGGCAGGGGTGCAAGATCGGGACGGTGAAGCCGCGGATCCAGGGAACGCCGGACTACATCGCGCCGGAGCAGGTGCACAGGCGCCCGATCACGCCGCAGACGGACGTTTATAACCTCGGCGCGACGATGTACTGGGTGTTCACGCGTCAGCACATTCCGACGGCGCTCGCCAAGGGCGACTCACTGGTGAACTCGCTGGATGACAGCATGATCCAGAAGCCCAAGCCGGTGATCGAGCTGAACCCGCGTGTTCATCCGAAGCTGAACGACCTGATCATGTCGTGCGTCGAGGTCGACAGCGACAAGCGGCCGGAATCGATGGCGCTGGTGGCCGATCGGCTGAAGCTGATCCTCGGCATTCTTCGGGCCCGCGCCGAGGATGTGGGGCGATCGATGGATCAGTCGGAACGCGACAGCGAGTGAGCGTCTGGCGCCCCTTCCCGACCTGACTCGTGCCCTCCGGGCTCGCGGCGGAGCAAAGTGGGTGGGCTGGTGGGGCTCGGAAGGGAGCGCGATGGACCTCTCCCAACTGGATCTGCGAGACCCCGATCTTGTGATGCGCCTGTTCCGCGAGGGGGCCTCGGCGAGCATGGATGCGCGGTGCCGGACGGGATCGATCGACATCATCGAGCCGCCCGGGAAGCTGATCGCGACGGGGGACCTGCACGACAATCCGGTGCACATGGGGCGCGTGGTGGAGGCGGCGGGGATGGGCCCGGGATCCTCCGGCGATTCGGGCACAGGGGGGCCGCACCTGACGCTGCACGAGCTGATCCACTCGGATCGCCTGATGAACGGCATGGATATGTCGTATCGCGCCCTGGCGCGGGCCGCGGCGTTGAAAGCGGCGTATCCGGAGCGGGTGCACCTGTTGCTGGCGAACCACGAGTTGTCGCAGGTGGCGGGGGCGGGGATCGTCAAGGATGGCGTGCGCGTGGTGGAGGCGTTTGATGCGGGGGTGGAGTTCGCGTTCGCGGAGCGCGCCGAAGAGATTGAGACAGCGATCGACGAGTTCGTGAAGGCGATGCCGCTCGCGCTGCGGTGTGTGACGCCCAAGGGCGATGTGTTGTGCGCACACTCGCTGCCGGGCATCGGCATGATGGGGCGGTTTGACACGACGATCCTGTCGCGCGCGCTGACGCCGGAGGACTATGAGCCCAGGCGAGGGAGCGCGCACCTGATGGTGTGGGGACGCGGCTACGACGCGGAGCAGTTGGAGGACTTGGTTGAACGGTGGGGCGTGAACCTGTTCATCCTGGGGCACGAGAAGGCGGAGAATGGTGTGAAGTTTGTGCCGCCGAACGTGATTGTGCTGAACAGCGATCACGAGCGCGGGGTGTATTTGCCACTGGATCTTGAGAATCCTCCTCGTGCAGCGGAAGCGGTGGAGATGGTGGTGGGGCTGGCGTAGGCGAGTCCTGATAGCAGATCGCAAATGGCCAGATGGCAGACAGAGCCGACACCACGGTCGGATTGATTGAACCGTGAGGGGCGGCGCGACGGATCGTGAGGGGGGAGCCGCCGCATGGACGATGGCAGTGTGCCAATCGATCATGGAGACGAAGCGAGACGGGCGATTCGCCTCGCGCGGCTGCATCGGCGGATGCAGTATTTGTTCCTCGGCGACGCTCTCTCGCTCGTGCTGTTCGGGGTGTGCATTGCGGCCGAAGACTTGCTTGAGCCGTTCATCGTTCTATTCATCGGAGCAGGTGTGCTGCTCTCGATCGGCATATTTGTGATTGCCTTGATCGCGATGCCGCTGGCGAGAGCGGGGTGGAAAACGTGGCTCGTGATGGTTGCCACGCTGGCGATCGCGATAGCGCTTTCCGCACTATCGGGTCGTTTGTATGTCGGAGCGTTTGTGATGTGGATTGCGGGACCCTTGGTTGCCATGTGCGTGACGCACCGGATGTACAAGAGGGTGAAAGCGATGGGGATTCGCGTGTCCGATATGGGTGCGAGCGAGCGGGACATCGCGGGTGCGGCACTTTGCATCTGCGTCGGCTGCGGATACGACAACCGCGGCTTGCCGACAGACGTATGCCCGGAGTGCGGCAAAGAGAGTGTCGTGGAGAATCCGGCGTCTGCTCGGGCGGGATGAGCGCATGGGCCGCCCGGGAGGCATAGTCTGTGCCGGATGAGCGATGGATCCGGACCGAGTGACGCAGGACGCGCGATCGTGGTGGTGCTGCGCGATGGCTCTCACGCGGTGGTCTGCGGCACGTGTCAGTATCCGATCGCGGCTCTCGGCCCGGTCGGCGAGGAGGTTGCGTGTCCAGAGTGCGGTTCGAGGATGCGGCTGGTTGATGTGCGGGACGGGCCGTCGCTGCCGCAGGTCGGTTTCTGGATGCTGCTCTTCTCGCTGATGTCGGTGTGGCTCGGGGCGTTGTGTGTTGGGCCGTACATTTTTCTCGCGGCGCCCGTCATCAGCGGATTTCTCGCGCTGGGCGCGTGCAGCATGCTGGTTGTGCGGCCGCCCGTGACCATGGGGCGACGTATCTCGATGTCGATCGTGTGCTGGCTGATCGCGAACGCGGTTGGGGTGGTGTTGGTCATCAAGGTGCTCTCGCGGCTGTAGGCCGCTTTAGAACGCGCCTTCGCGAGTTCATCGAGGTCTTCGGAGACTCGGCGACTTTCACGACGCGGGCACGCCTCTCCGTCGCTGATCGTGACGGCCCGAGGCGCAAGTATTTGTGGCGTGGAGAGTTGGTGGAGGGCTTTGCGGCGCTTGACGGATGCTTTACAATGGCGTGTCCGCGCGTCTTGGTGGGTCGCGCGGGCCGACGCCGCCTCACGCCGGCACGTTCGTTCGGGCCGACGCGGGACGCCGCCGCTGACAACCCCGCCCTCGCGGGCCAGAAGCCCGCAGAGGCCCCCCATGGCAATCCGAAACCCGGCCGACATCCGCAACATCGTCCTCACGGGGCATGGCGGGTGCGGCAAGACGACGCTGGTTGAGCGGCTGATGTTTGCGGCTGGCGCGATTTCGCGGATGGGCACCGTGGAAGAGGGGAACACGGTCTCGGATTGGTCGGAGGAGGAGAAACACCACAAGCACTCGCTGCAACCGACGCTCGTCCACTTTGACCATGATGGGCACTGCGTGAACGTGATCGACACGCCTGGGCTGGCGGACTTCCTCGGGCACGCGGTGGCGTGTTTCCCGGCTGTGGAGACGGTGGTGGTGTGCGTCGATCCGGTGCGGGGGATCGAGCCGACGACGCGCCGGCTGATGCAGATCGCTGAGGATCGCAATCTCCCACGCATGATCGTGGTGACCAAGATCGATCACGCGGACATCGATCTGGAGGTGACGACGGCCCAGATCCGCGCGACGTTCGGGAACATCTGCCTGCCGGTGAACCTGCCGACGAAGAACGGCTCGGATGTGATCAATGTCTTCGAGCACGATGGGAACGACGCAGCGGGAGATGAGACGGACTTTTCCAGTGTTCACGAGGCGCACAAGCAGATCGTGGAACAGGTAATCGAGGTCGATGAGGAGTTGACGCTGCAGTACCTGGAGAAGGGCGAGGGGTTCGATCCGGACAAGCTGCACGACGCGTTCGAGAAGGCGTTGCGCGAGTCGCACTTGGTGCCGATCTGTTACTGTTCGGCCAAGACGGGCGCGGGCGCGAAGGACCTGATGCACGTCTTCGCGTCGCTCTTGCCGAGTCCCCTGGAGGGCAATCCCCGGACGTTCCTGTTGCGGGAGGCGGACGACTCGTCGGAGCGGACGTTCCATCCGAGGCCGGACGCCAATGCGCCGCTCCTGGCCCACATCTTCAAGGTGTCGTCGGACAAGCACGTCGGGAAGCTCGGCATTTTCCGTGTCCATCAGGGCACGATCAAGGCCAAGAGCGAGCTGTTCATCGATGCGGACAAGAAGCCCATTCGCATCGGGCATCTGATGCAGCGGCAGGGGAAGGACGCGTCGGAGGTGGATGCGCTCGGGCCGGGCGATCTAGGCATGGTGGCGAAGATCGAGGAGGTCCGGTTCAACGCGGTGCTGCACGACACGCACGAACTGGACCACATCAGGTTGCGGCCGCTGCCGATGCCGCGTGCGATGTACGGGCTCGCGGTTGAACTGAAGAATCATGCGGACGAGGCGAAGTTCTCGGCGGCGATCGCGAAGCTGACGGCGGAGGATCCGACGCTGGTGTGTGATCGGATCGCGGCGACGCACCAGACGGTGCTGCGCGGGCTCGGTGAGCTGCACCTGCGCGTCGTGCTGGAGAAGCTGCACCAGGGGTACGGCGTGCAGGTGACGACGTCGACGCCGAAGGTCGCGTACAAAGAAACCATCGGGGCCAGAGCGGACGGACACTATCGCCACAAGAAGCAGACGGGCGGCAGCGGTCAGTTTGGCGAGGTGTACCTGCGCGTGGAGCCCCTGCCGGCGGACCATCCGGAGGGATTTGAGTTTGCGTCCGAGGTGGTGGGCGGCACGGTGCCGCGCCAGTATTGGCCCGCGGTTGAGAAGGGCGTGCGTCAGGTGCTGTCGGGCGGCGCGGTGGCCGGATATCCGATGACCGGAATCCGCTGCGTGCTGTACGACGGCAAGTACCACGATGTGGACTCAAAGGAGATCGCGTTCATCACGGCGGGAAAGAAGGCCTTCATCGAGGCGGTGGGCAAGGCGAAGCCGAAGCTGTTGGAGCCATACGCCAAGGTGGAGATCACGGTGCCCTCCAAGTACATGGGGGACATCGCCGGCCACCTGTCGACCAAACGCGGGCGGGTGCAGGACACGCAGATGATGTCGGGTGATATCTGCGTGGTGACGGCGATCGCGCCGCTGGGTGAGCTCCAGAACTACTCCAATGAGTTGAAGTCCATGACCGCGGGGAGCGGGTCGTACGCGATGGACTACAGCCACGATGAGGCGACGCCCGGGAACATTCAGCAGCAACTGGTGGCGGCGTTCAAGCCGCAGCATGACGAGGATTGACAGCCGATTGCCGCAACGATGCGAGACTTCAGGGCGGGGGTCGGCGCGGGCCGGCTCCCGCTGTTGCTTCCCGGGCCGTCGCTTACTTCTCGAGTGAATCGGGCACACCGTTCGGGAACATCGTCTCAATGCTCTTGCGGATGCGATCGATGCGATTCTCGGGATTGGGGTGCGTGCTGAAGAACTCGGGTTGTCCGCCGCGGCCGCCCGAGGACTCGGCGAGGATCTGCATGACGCGCTCCATGGAGCGCGGGTCGTAGCCGGCGCGGGCCATAAGGGTGAGGCCCCACTGGTCGGATTCGAGTTCGTCATCGCGCCCGTACTTCATGTTGACGACCTGCCCGATCGCGGCGGCGACCGCCGCGGCCTGTTGCGGGCTCACCGGGCTGTCCGGGTCGGAAGCCCCGACGGCCACCGCGCCGACAAGGCCCTGGGTGAGGTTCGCCTTGGCCAGATGCTCCGCGCCGTGACGCTCGATGACGTGCCCGATCTCGTGGGCAAGCACGCCCGCGAGCTGTCCCTCGGTCTCGAGGCGCGTGAAGAGTGCGGCGGTGATGAAGATCTGGCCGCCGGGGAGGGCGAAGGCGTTCACGGTCTGTGGGTCGGCGAGCAGATGAAACTCGAAGGGATACGGAACCGACTCGTCCTTGAATCCGCGGGAGAGCAGACGCTCACCGACGCGATCAACGGCAGCTTGTGCGGTGTCGTCGGGATGGAGTCCGCCGAACTGCTGGGCGAGTTCGGGCGCGGATTGAAGGCCGAGCACGACCTCCTGGTCCACCGAGAGCGCGACGTACTGCGCCTTGCCGGTGACCGGATTGACGGAGCGCGTGGCGAAATAGGAGAGAAAGGAGATGCCGGCAATGACGAGCACGATGGCGAGGCGACCCCCACCCCGCGAACGTCCGACACGATACCCACGCGCCATGGTGAGGCCTCCGAGTGTGGGCTCACGGTAGCATGCGTGTGTGAATGGAGGGCCGGCTTGGGCGTGAGGGTTTGCTCACACGCCGTGGCGGCGGCCGTGATGCCGCACCAGCACGTGCTCAGCGACGCTTCTATGCCAGGCGATCGGCGAGGTTGGCGCTCGCTGTGAGCCAGGTGTCAAAGCCGCGGCGGTTGACGCTTATCCGTTGACATTCATGACGACCTTGATTCCTTCGCCGGACATCATGGTCTCGAAGGCCTTCTCGAACTTCTCGATGGGGAACTCGTGGGTGATGATCTCATCCAGTTCGAGCTTGCCCGAGAGGAGCAGCTCTTCCATCTGGTACCACGTCTCGAACATCTTGCGGCCGTTGATGCCGAGAACGGTCGCGCCTTTGAACACGACGTGCTCGGTGATGTTCCAGGTGATGGGCTTGGAAGGGATACCGAGGATCGCCGCGGTGCCGCCGTTGCGCATGGATCGGAAGCCCTCGTCGAAGGCGGAGGCCGCGCCCGACATCTCCAGGAGGACATCGACGCCCTCGCCGCGGCATGCCTTCTTGATCTCGTTGACGTAGCCCGTGCCCTGACGCACGTCAAACGCCTCAACCGCGCCGAGCTTCTTCGCGAGCTTGAGGCGCTCGGGGTTGACATCGGTCGCGAAGATGCGTCCGGCCCCCGCGGCCTTGGCGACCGTGACCGCCATCAGCCCGATGATGCCGACGCCGGAAATGAGGACGCTCTTCGCTGAGACATTGGCCGCCATGACCGTGTGGACCGCGTTGCCCAGAGGGTCCAGCACTGCGGCGACCCGGTCCGGGATGTCGGCGTGGACCGGCCAGACGTTCTCTTCCGGAACGACGACGTAGTCGGCGAAGCAGCCGTCGCGGTCGATGCCGATGATGCGTGTGTCGGAGGCGATGTGCGCGTTGCCGGTCCGGCTGTTGTAATCCATCCACTGCGTGATGTGTCCCTCGGCGGAGACTCTGAGCCCGGGTTTGTACTTGGTGACGGCCGAGCCCACGGCTTCAATCACGCCCACGAACTCGTGGCCGGTGACGATTCCGACAGGAATCCGGCCGGCGGCCCACTGGTCCCACTCCCAGATGTGGCGGTCCGTGCCGCAGATGCCGACTTTGGAGACGCGAACAAGGACGTCGCGTGGGCCGCAGGCGGGCTTCGGGCGCTCAGGGTCGAACTTGAGTGCGCTTCCGGCGTGGTGCTTGTAGAGGGCGCGCATGGGGTGGTTGTCCTTCGAGGGTTGACGGGGCTCGAACGCGGGTGTCACGCCGGCGCAACGGTCGGCTGAACGGGCCGATATTGTCCGCGTGCGGAGGGAGCCGATCAATGAAGCGGCCGGTATCAGACGGAGGAGCCGTCTTCCGGCGGCTCGAGGCGGGCTTTGAGGGTCTCCGGACGGGGCGGGGCCTGTAGGATGAGCGTGTGAGCAGGATTCAAGCCAAGCCGAACGCGTTCCTGTTTGTGGCGGCGACGAGCCACGGGGGCCGTCGGTTCGGGCTCAGGCAGGCCCAGGGGGAGCGGGCTCTGGCCGAGTCCCTGAGGCGGGAACGGCTTGTCCTGATGCGAACCTGGGAGCTTCCGGCCTGGGCAGCCCCGGATCTGAAGTTGAAGCTCAAGGATTTCGAGGCCCTGAACAGCCAGCTCGCCCAGTTGCTCTCCCGGGGCGTCCCCCTGGTCGAGGCCTTGGAGGTGACGGCGACGGTGGTGCACGCGAGCTGCCGCCCGATCGTGGTGAGGATGCGGGAGCTGGTCGCGGCGGGCACGAGCTATGGGGATGCCTGTCAGCAGGTGGGGGTTTTCGACACGGTGGCGATCGCGGTGTACCGCGCGGCCGAGCGGACGGGCGACCTGGCCGGCGCGTGCAAGCAGCTCTCGGTTTCGGCCAAGCGTCAACTGGCGGTCTCCGGCAAGGCGGCGACGCTGCTGATCTATCCGGCGATCGTGATGACGATCAGCGTCGGCGTGACCGTGATGATGCTCACGGTGATTGTGCCGAAGGTGGGAAACGCCCTGGTCAGCGGCGGGATCGAGCTGCCGTGGTTCACCAGGATGTTGATGGCGATCGGAACGTTCTTGCGAGAGCAGTGGCTGATGATCGTGCTTGTGCTGCTAGGCGCGGTGGCGGGCATGGTGTTCCTGCGGAAGCAGTTGGCGGTGGTGCTGATGCGGGCGATGCGGCGCACGCCGCTGGTGAAGAGCGTGGTGCTGACGCAGGAGTCGGCACGGTTCTTCAGCGTGATGGCGGCGATGACGCGGGCGGGCATCCCGCTCGCTGACTCGCTGGGCGTCGGCGTGACGGCCGTGGGACATCCGAAGCTGCGAGCCGAGTTGTCGACGCTTCGGACAAAGCTGATCGAGGGCGGGCTCCTGAGGGTTCTGATCGAGAAGGTGGAGTCGTTGCCTTTGGCGACCCGGCGGCTGCTGATTGCCGCGGAGCGGTCGGGCGATCTCGAACAGGCCTTCGATGGTCTGGCGGCGGATCTGGCCGACGAGGTCGACAAGCAGTCGTCCCGAACGCTTGCGATGCTGGAACCTCTGCTCATTGTGCTGATGTTCGCGCTCATCGGCTCGCTGCTTCTGGCGATCATGATTCCGCTGATGAATGCGACGAGCGCGAATCTATGAGCGTGAGCGCCGCGGGCGCTGATTCTGGGGCGTAACCGGGGCGTCACGGGACGTAGAATGGTGCAGCCGCGTGAAGGTCGGCTGAGTATTGAGAAGGCGGGAGACGCGATGTGCAGCGCGTCCCCGATTGTGCGAGGAGCAAGTCATGCGGAAGTGCGTGGGTCAGAAGAGCGGAACGACGGGAATGCGGATGGCGTCCAGGCGCGGCTTCTCGCTGCTGGAGATCACGCTCGTTCTGGCGATCATCGGCGTGCTGATGGCCGTGGCGGCGGTCAACGTGATCGGCGGTGCGGAGCGCGCGAAGAAGAAAGCCACCGAGGCGACCATGCGGGTCGTGGTGGGGCAGTTGAAGACATACCACCTCGACCAGAGCAACTACCCCGAGTCGCTGGCCCTGCTGGTGACGGCCAAGCCGGCGTATCTTGAGAAGCTCCCTCTTGATGGCTGGGGCAACGACATTTACTACAAGGTCCCCGGGCGCAACGGCCGCCCCTACGACCTCATCTCCTTTGGTCCGGACGGACAGGGCAACACCGAGGACGATCTGGACGTGTGGACGATCGACCAGCCCGCCCCGAAAGCCGGCGGCTGACGTGCGGTTGGCCGCGCGTGGCGGCAATCGGCGCGTGGCGTGTGCGTTGAGCGGAGCGTGCGCGTGAAGAGCGGCGATTCCAGATCTCTGACCCGATCACGCGGCGGACCGTCGGTGCGGGCGATGACGCTGCTTGAGGTGGTGCTCGCGATTGCCACCGTCGCGCTGTTGTGCAGCACGGTGCTCGGCGCGGTGACGTACATGCACCAGGTGGAGTCGCGTCAGACGCATCAACTGGCGACCGCCGAACTGGCCAATCGCATGATGCTGCAGTACCTCGACGACAAGACCGCGATGCCGAGCCCCATCACGCCTCTTGAATACGGAGCCCATCGATACCGCTGGTCGCTCTCGGAATCTCCGGTCGGCTTCGAGGCCGTGGAGGTTCCGGAGGCCGCGACGCAGGGGCAGGGGCGGCCCGCGAGGAACGCGATTCCGCCCGAGAAGCGGTACAAGATCATCACTGTTCGCGTCTGGCTGAGCGAGGAATCGGGTGGCTCCTTGCAGCTTGAGCAGGGCGTTGCCCAGGCTCAGGTCTCGCGCCTCATCGACCTGCTGGCGTTCCGCAACCCGGATTCCGCGGAGAACCTCTTGAAGCAGCCGGGCGGGATGCAGCAGTTGCTGGAGGCCATCGGCGCTGCGGGCGTCTCTCCAACCGGCGGAAATGCGGCGGTCGAACGGGCGGGCATCGGCGCCCAGCAGGGATCGGGGCAGCGACGCAGCGGGGGTGGGCAATGAGCGCCCGGCATCCACGCGCCTTTACGCTTATTGAGACGATGCTTGCCGCGGCGCTCGGAGCGCTCGTGCTCATGGGGATCATGGGAGTGACCGCGCTCGTTGATCGGGCCGAGTCGAGTTCCGCGGCCCGCTTGGAGCGGACGAGCGAGCTTGAGCAGGCCCAGACCGTGATTCGCCGAGCGCTCGGTGCGTTGGCGATGGCCGGAGGGAGCGCGCCCATTCAGCAGAATCGATCGGCCCAGCCAGCTGAAGAGTCAGACGCCGGCGGCTCAACCGCCGGGCTGACATTCACGCCGACGCCTCGCCTCGTGCTCGCGCCGATGGAGATGGACGCCTCGGAGGCCGTGATGCTCGGGGAGGAACTGGCCGATGTCTCCTCGGGGCCGCAGCGGCTCCAGTTCGCGCTGACGATGCTGCCGCTCCCAGAGAAGGCGTTCCTCGCGCCGTCGCTTGTGACTTCGCGAGCGGGCCTGGCCTCGAAGACCGAGGCGCCGGAAGAGACCGAGGCGCCGCGTATCGATGACACGACCGAACCGCTTCCCGAGGAAGCGGTTGAGGAAACGGACACCGCCGCCGCATCGGAGCTGGTGCCGATCTTCTGGGGCGTGCTCGAGCTCACGCCGCCTGATCCACGCGCGATCGAGTCGGATGAAGAGGGATGGACGCTGTGGTGGCGCCAGATCCCGGCCCCTGTGAACGAGTCCGCGGCCGTGTTCGGCCTGCAGACGCCGGCTGCGCCGCAGATCACGGATCCGAGGGTGGATCCTGGAGCGATCGCGCTGGTGCGCGGGATCTCCATGTGTAAGTGGTCGGTGTACCGGGGGCGGCAGTTGCTGCCGGCGCATGCCGCGACGTATTCGTCGGAGCTGCCCGCGTACATCCAGCTTGAGCTTCGCACGCGTGCGGGGGTGTATGCAAACTGGATGTTCGAGCTTGGATGGGCCACCGTGCAGGAACCGGGCCAGGTGGCGGCGAATCGTGCGGCGGCGCAGTTGCGGGCCGAACGCGGCGCGGCGGATGGCGAAGAGCGGTCGCGGCGTGACGGGGCGATCGGGCGTCCCGGAGGCGGGGGTGAGGGGCGCGAGCGCGGCAGGGGGTCCATGCGCCGTGAGGGCGCGCCGGTGCGTGGGGTCGATCGCGGAGCGCCGGTGTCGGAGCGCGGGCGTGGGGGGGGATCACAATGAGCCCGAACGCACTCCAAGAGCGATCGCGGCGGCGCGGGTATGCGCTGATCCTAGCGGTCTTGGCTGTGGCCGGTATCTCGATCATGCTCGGTGTGATGCTCGAGCGTCAACTGACGCAGCGGCTTGCGGTCAGCAGGCAGGTTGAGGCCTATCAGCGTCATCATGCCGCGAAGGGGTATCAGGAGATCATCGATTCATGGATTCGATCGCTGGCGGGCAGGACGCTGGCATCCATGATCACCGACGGGCAGCGCGTGCTGACGCTCGATCTGGGTGAGGGCGTTCGGGCCGAGGTGTTCTTCGAGGATGCTCAGGGATCCGTGCTGGCATCCCCTTCGGGGCTGACAGGGCGCGACTTTGACCGGGTGCAGTCGATGCGGGCCGCGCTCCCGACCGGAGCTCGCGATCCCGCCCTTCCTCCGTTGACACGTGATGTCGGACCGGTGCCCGTCAGCATGAGATCTGCTCCGCCGGAGGTGCTCGAGGCCGCGTTTGCGTCGGTCGCCGGACTGGATGGGGCTCGCGAGTTCGCGCAGCGACTGCTCGCCATCAGGGCCGAGCAGCCGATTCAGCAGGCGGATGTGGCAAAGGTTGCGCTCGCGTTGGGAGTCGAGCCCGAAGAGAGGGCCAGACTCAACGATGTGCTGGTCTCCGAGCCCGCGCTCTGGTATGTCACGGTCGAGATGCGCCGCGGAACGTCCGGAGCACTCGTGGCCCGCGAAGGGGGGCACATCGTGGTCTCGCCGCGGCGTCCGGGGCGGAGCGGCGCGGGAGGGATCTGGGAGAAGAGCAGTGCGTTCCTGACATGGCAGAAACTGCCGATACAGTGAGCAACGGACCGACAGAGAGAGGTTCAGCACGTTCCGAGAGCATCTGACACCATGGCACAGCAGACGATCAACCGAGAGACAGCCAGACGAGCCGCGACGGGTGCCCGTTTCGTGGCCATTGTGATGGCGATGTGCGGCGGCGCGGTTGCCGTGTTCGGCGTGCCGTTCGGCCGGGCCGTGACCGAGCCCGTGGCTGCGATTCCTGCTCCGGATGAGGGCGCTCCACCTGAGGGTCCGGCTCCGGAGCCGTTCGTGGATGCGGGTGGTATCGCGCTGCGTCTGGCCAGTGTCTCCAATGCGCCCAAGCCGGTCATCGAGGCACCGAAGGAGGATCCGGAGTCGCTGCCGGAGGAGGGAGGCGCGATCGCCGAGGCCCCCACGGATGAGGTGGGGTTTCTGGGCTTCATCCGGGAGCCGGGCCGTACGCTGGCACTGATGCGGGTGAACGGTCGCCAGGTGGTCATGTGGGTTGATCGCGTGGTTGACGGGCTGAAGCTGGTGTCGATCGGCGATGACTCGGTGCAGGTCGAGCGTGACGGCGTGAACTGGCAGGTGGGCCGCGCCCCTCGGAAGGCATCGAGCGTAAGCCGCATCGATGTTCCGATGGCTCCGGCGCCGGTGCCGGAGCCGGGCATGGAGTCCGATGACTCGCGTGAGGCGGCGATGAACGCGCTCCGCCAGAATCGCATGCAGGGTCGTGATCGATCCCGCATGCTGAACCCCGGCCAGGGAAACCGCGAGTTTCGGGTGAACGATCCGGGCCGCCCGTGGCGAGAGGACTGATGAGCAGCCCGCGTGTGTGCTATGTCGAAAGATCGGATCGCGGCGTGCGTCTCCGACGGGCGCGGCTTGCGGGGTTGCGCGCCGAAGATGTGTGGACGCCGGCGAGCGGGCTCTCGGACGCCGATGGCGATCCGACGGGGCGAGCGTCCGCGCTGGCGGCATGGCTGCGCGACCGTCTCGCGGGAGCTCGTGGAGGCCCCGCCCTCGATGTTCTGTGCGTGGATGCGGACGCTTCGGCGTGTGCGTGGATGGGCGCGCCGTCGTACGACGCTCGCGTCGTCGACGCGGTCCTGCGCCAGCGAACGGAGCACGGCGGAGACGGCGAGGGTTCACAGCCGAGTGCGATCGCCACCATTGCGACCGTGCTCGGCGATCGCGCCGAGGTGGGTGTCCAGGCGATCGCGACGACGACAGCGCCGACCCGGAGGAGCCGCTTCGGCGCGCGGAGGGGTGAGTCGGCGCGGCCGGGGGCGCAGGGTTCCGGCGTTCGTGTGCCCGTGCTCGCCATTCCTGATGCCACGGTGAGGGTGCTCACGGATGAGCTGGACCAACTGGGTGTGCGACTTGGATCGGTCATGTCCGTGTGGCACGCGATGGCCCTCGCGTGGGATGCCGGCTGGTCCAGGGCTCTGCCGGACAAAGGGGCCGAGGATCGGGTCGTCTCAGAGTCCATTTCCACGCAGGCCACGGTCATCGTCGATGCGGAGTCCGGGCGGGTGCTGTGGGCTTGGTCGCGTTCGGGTGCGCTTCTGGCGGCGGGTTCGATGCTCGCTCCGACGGAGGTCGTTGAGGATCGCGCGGAAGTTCGCCTGAACGCGGGGCATGCCGCCCGTTTGGCCACCGAGTTTCTCTCGTGGGGCGTGCAGACCGGAGCGGCGCCCGCGCGGACGATCGTCGTTGCGTCGGAGTCTGAGAGTGTGGGAGTGTTTGGACAGGCGCTCGCCGAAGCGATGCCGAACGCAACGGTTGATGTCGCCATCGACAGCGACCCGGTGGGCACAACGATGCGCCGGCTCGCGGAGCGGATCGATGTGCGGGCGCCCGACAACAACGATCCGAGAAGCGTCCTGGTTGCTCTTGGCGCAAGGCCGTCGCGAGCGCACCGATCGATGTATCGCTGGGCTGCGGTCGCGGTTTGTCTCCTGGCGATGTGCATTGCCATCGCGGCGTGGCGCACCGGGCAGGCGACGGCACAGGTGCGGGCGGCCGCAGCTCAGGCGCGCGCCCGGGCCAGCGAGGCGGTCGCGAAGGTGAGGCCGGCGATCGCCGGCAGCCCGTTCATGGCGGTGGACCTGGAGACGGAGCTCCTCGCGGCCCGGAGGCAGAGCATGCCGCCGGATGCGTTCCAGCCGGCCAGGCCGATCGTGCGCGAGCTTGAGGGCCTTTCGTTTCTGCTTGCGATGCCGACGCTGACGCTGGAGGACATCAACCTGACCCAGGTGAATGGCAGGGTGACGTTCTTTGTTCCGGATACCGCGATGGCCCAGGAGATTGAGGCCGCGTGCCGCGATCTGGATGGCCTGAGCATGGAGTGGAAAGCGGAGATCCGCACCGTGGACGCGAGCAGCGATCGGCGGGTGAGGTGCTCGCTGACCGGCGTATGGCCCGCGCGAAGCGCATCGGCAGGGAGCAACCCATGACCTCCACTTTGCCGACATCGGCGCGCGTTGATCCCACGGCACGGGCGACGCTGGACGATCGCTTCGCCATCGCGTCATCCGCCTCCGCGACGGAACGCCTGAACCGGCCTCGCCACCTCGTGCTTCTGTCGGTTGTTCTGCTGGCGGGAGCATTCCTCTATCTGGCTTCGGCTCTCAGCGAGCGTGCGACCGCGCTGCGAGCGATGAAGCGTCAGCAGAGCGAGGCGGAGAAGATCATCGCGACGGCGGAGGAACTCGCGCTGCTCGATGAGCGCTCGGCGAGTGATCCCACCAGCGCGTTCGGCGCGCCGATCCCGCTCATGCTGAGCCGCTTGGAGGAGTATGCCCGCGAGGCGGGGCTGACGCAGGCGCTCAGCCACAGGCGCGGGCCGGGAGAGACCAAGGGCGGCGCGACGATGTACCGGTATCCGTACGACATTCGAGATCCGAATCTTGAGAGTGTCATGCTGTGGCTGGAGAAGTGCGTGGAGGGCATTCCCGGGCTTGAAGTGCAGTCGTTGGGCATTCGCCCTGAGGCCCAGTCGTGGTATGTGAGCGTCACGCTGACGCGGTGGGAGCGAATCCAGTGAAGCGGAATCCGATCCGAGCGATGCTTGAAGCCGCGGGCGTGGCCGGCGTGTGCGTGTGCGCCCTCGTGGGTGGGGGCGGATGCGAGTCCGGCCAGAAGCGCGACGCTGCAGAGATGATCGACGCGAGTTCCCAGAGCCAGAGCGACGGGTACGAGCTGGCTCGAGATGCCCAGCGTCTGGCCGAGGCGGGCGATACGGACAAGGCGATCCAGACCTATCAGCGAGCGTTGGCGACGTGGAGAGAGATGCCCGCGGCGTGGAACAACCTCGGCGTGCTGTTCATGCAGAAGCAGAACTACGCGGACGCGGTCAGCGCGTTCAAGGTCGCCGCCGACCAGTCACAGTCCGATCCTCGTCCGCTGGAGAACATCGCGGTCTGCTATGTGCGAAGCGGGTGGGCGACCGACGCGCTGAAGTACTATGGGATGTCGCTCGAGCGTGATCCCAACCGCATCGAATCGCTGCGCGGGGCCGTCCGAACCGCGGAGATGGTCCGCGTCAGAGACGACGCGACGTTGCAGCGGATCCGCCGGGCTCTGCTCGTCGAGACGGATCCGACGTATCGCGAGTACTTCGAGCGCCAGCAGCAGCTTGTGAGCGCGGCAATCGCCACCAACGCTCCCTGAGTGTGATGGGCGAGCCGATCTACAGGCGCGAGGCTGCCAGGCTGGCAAGCTCCGAGCGCTCGCTCTTTGCGAGCGTCACGTGGCCCACAAGCCCAAGCCCCTTCATCTTCTCGACGGTGTATGAGAGACCGTTCGATGACGAGTCGAGATAGGGGTTGTCGATCTGCCCGATGTCGCCTGTGAGGACGAGCTTCGTTCCCTCGCCGACGCGGCTGACAATTGTCTTGACCTCGTGGGGCGTCAGATTCTGGGCCTCGTCCACGATCATGAACTGGTGCGGGATGGAGCGCCCGCGGATGTAGGTCAGGGGCTCCAGGACCAGGCGTCCGTCTGCGATCAGCTTCTCGATGCGTTGCTCGCTGGAGTGTGAGTCCGGCGTCTGGAGCTGGGCTCCGCGCGTGGAGAGCAGGTACTCAAGGTTGTCGAAGATCGGCTGCATCCATGCCGTGAGCTTCTCGTCCTTGTCGCCGGGGAGATAGCCGATGTCGCGCCCCATGGGCATGATCGGCCGGGCCACGAGCAGTTTGTCGTAGCGCTCCTCGGCGTAAACCTTGGCCATGCCCGCCGCGATCGCGAGCAGCGTTTTGCCCGTGCCGGCGCCGCCCAGCAGCGTGACGAGCCGGATCTCGTCGTCCATCAGCAGGTCAAAGGCCATGGTCTGCTGCACGTTGCGAGCCATGAGGCCGTAGACGGGCTTTCGCGGTCCGGTCACCGGGATGACGTGATCGGTATCAGCCAGGCGCCGGCAGAGGCCCGTGTGGTCGGGATCCTGCTTGCTCTTGAGCACCGCGAACTGGTTTGCGGTGATGTCGCGCGTGTACGGGCCGCGCTCCGGCTCGTTGACCGTCAACGCATCGGCGAGCTGCGAGACCGGAAGCAGCCGGTCCTTGTACAGGGCATCGATGACCTCGTCCTCGACCTCGAGCGTGAGGTAGCCCGTGTAGAGGCGCTCGGAGTCGACCTTCTGGTTCTCGAAGTCTTCGGTCTTGATGCCCAGGGCGTCGGACTTGATGCGGGCCGAGAGGTCTTTGGAGACGAACACCGTGCGCACGCCCTGGTTGTGGAGGTCCCACGCGACCGCGATGATGCGGTTGTCGGGCATCTCTTCGCGAATGGCATCGGGGCGCTCGTGCTCGCCAACGTCAATGCGGATGGTGCCGTTCTGTCCATCGGCGCTGACGGAAGCCGCGGCCCCGACGCGCGGGCTGTGCTCGCCCCAGCGGACGCCGTCGGTCAGGCGGCCCTGCGAGCGCAGTCGGTCCAGGTGGCGGATGGTCTCGCGCGCGTTGCGACCGAGGTCGTCTTCCTTGCGCTTGAGCTTGTCCAGTTCCTCGATGACCGTGAACGGGATGACGACATTATGCTCTTTGAACACGAACAGCGCGTTCGGGTTGTGGAGCAGGATGTTCGTGTCGAGGACAAAGTGCTTGACGCCGTCCTCGGTGTCTGCCCCGTCCTTCGCGGCCTTGGCCTTCTTCGTCTGGCTCACTGATGCCTTGGGCATCCAGCGGTACTCCCTTCCTCTGGGTCGTTCGGGCCGGGGTCTCCGCCCCGGCGTATCGATAGCATATCGAATCGTGCGCGATCGGGTTGCCCGCACGCGACGCGGGTCGGTTCAGTTCGCGCTCAGACGATCGCGTCCACGAAGATCGCACCCCCCACGATCCCGGCGATCCCGGCCTTGACGACCAGCGCCAGCGCGCGGCCCTTGGCGGCGCCCGAGGCGCTCGAGAACGATTGCCGCCACGGCTTGGCGCCGATCCCGCGTTCGGCCGAGAGTGCTCCGATGCCGGCTCCGGCGACTGCTCCGATAATGGTGCCGATGATCGGGAGTACGAACGAGCCGAGAATGGCCCCGACGATGCTCCCGATGGTGCCGCCCCAGGCCGCGGCGCGGCCGCCGCCGGACTTCTTCGCGCCGTGGGCCGCTCCGAAGAACTCGACCGCCTCACCCCCGAAGCAGAGGACGATGCACACGCCGATCGTCCACCAGGAGAAGGTCTCGGGATAGAAGATCTGCCAGACGATCGCGGCGACAATCGGCAGCCAGAGACCCGCGAGCGTCAGCGCGGTCAGCATCACGCCCAGCAGGCCGATGAGGGCGAAAGCGGCTCCGGCGGCGATGGTCATCCACACGTGGCGGCTCCGAGTTTCAACGGTGACATTGTTCGGAGCCATCCCGACCCGATGTTGCGTGAATCGCGCCTCATCCGCCCGCTGCGTCGCGCTGCGTCGCCTCTTCGGCCGATGCATCGGGCGCATCGGTGGAGGGAGAGGGCTTGGCGGCTTCGGGGAACGCGACGGCCTCCATCGCAAGCACCCACTGCTCGACCTTGGCGTGGCGGAGCAGGTCGATCTTGATCGACTTGCCGGCGAGCGTGGGGTGCGAGGGCTTGATGTTCAGAAAGACGATGAACTTGTGCCACTTTCGCTTGTCGATCTCGGCCAGATCGGCGGGTGTGACCGCGTGATTGCCGGGGAGCGTGAGCGTGTGCGTGGATGGATCGAACGTGAACTTCACGCGCGACACCTTGATCACCAGTCCGAGGATCAACAGCCCGATCGTCGAGCACGCGACCATGATGAGATACTGCGTGGGAATGTCGAGCGGCGTGAGTGGCTTGGGGCTCTTCTTGGTGCCCCAGGAGCTGCGCAGCTCGTCGAGGCGTGCCGCCGGATCGACGAAGACGGTGTACTCCTCCGACAGTCGGTTGACCGTGCTCAGCGCATTGAGCCACTGGAAGCGGAACGCCTCGAGCTCGTTGGATTGACCCGTCTTGAGAACGGCCCACGCCCGATCCGGCTGGGGGACGCTCGCGCCCATGATCCGGCCCATTTCGTCGGCTTTGGCCAGGTACTCCTTCTCCATGAACTCCGCGGCACGAACGCCCCGCGCCGGGTAGGCGATCGTCGCGTCGTACCAGCCCCAGACACCGAAGCCCAGGAACACGACGATGATCACTCCCATGCGGATCAGCCAGGAACGATTGAGCGTGGAGGTCTCGGTCATGGGTGTTGGGCTCCGGTCGGGCGTGGACGTCCCCGCGCAGGGGAATGGCCCGGGCGCGGGAGCATAGGACGACGTCAATCTGAGGTCGTCTGAGCCCGTATGGATCGGCGATCGGGTGCTCGGGATCGCGATGAGTTTGGCTCAAGTCGGCCGATCCGGAGGTGCCCGTGGTACAGTGCGTCCATGACCACGCGAGATTCCTCGAGCGATCCAAGGAACGGCCAGGCCGTTCAGCTTGCCAGATTGGCGGCCCAGCATGCCCGAACCTCAGCCCTGATGGGTGTCAACTTCGTTCCGGCCTATCGGTCCCCGGTGGAGACCCGTCCAAAGGCCATCATCGAGCCCAAGATCGCCGGGGCGGCGGGTGCGGTCTCCGGCGTCAGCGGTTCGGGGAGGACCGCATCGGAGCGTCAGCAGATGCTCGATGACTTGCGGGCACGCTACGAGCGCGATGCGCCGCACGCGCCCTTCATCACGTCATATACCAACATTGTCTTCGGAGAGGGAAGCCCCGCCGCCAGACTCATGTTCATCGGCGAGGCGCCCGGTGAGCAAGAGGATCTGACCGGCAGGCCGTTTGTGGGTCGCGCCGGGGAACTGCTCCAGAAGATGATCGGGGCGATGGGATTGCGTCGGGAGGACGTGTACATCGCGAATGTGCTGAAGGTCCGCCCTCCCAACAACGCCACGCCAACGCTTGAAGAGTCGCGCGCGAGCGCGCCGTATCTCTTTGAGCAGATCGACATCGTTGCGCCGGAAGCGATCGTCACGCTGGGACTCCCGGCATCCCGCACGATTCTGGCAACAGAGGAATCGATGGGCCGTCTGAGAGGCTTGTGGGCCCGCTTCCGAACCCCATCGGGCCATGAGATTCCGGTGATGCCCACGTATCACCCGGCCTACCTGCTGCGCGCGTACACGAACGAGAACCGGGCCAAGGTCTGGTCGGACCTTCTCAAGGTCGTGGAGCTGCTGGGCTTGCCTCGCACACCGGGGAGCGCGTGATGCACGCACGATAGAAGGCGCAAGCGTCCGCTGAATTTTAGGGGAAAATCCGTAAAACGTCCCCCGGGGGCAGTTTCCTCAGCATTGGCAGGAACCACGGGCACCCGACGCTCGAAAGGAACTTTGTCGAGAGTCTTGATCGCTCTCGCCCCGACCCAGACCCCCACGAGACCCGGCGCTTGGCCTATGGCTGAGTGCCGGGTTTTTCTTTCACATCGTTGCGGCTTGGAACCCGAGCGCCTGTGCGGCGCGCTCACTTGGTTTCGGAATCGGGCGCGACTTTCTTTCCGAAAATCAACTCGGTTTCCGCGGGGAGTTTGGAGATGGTGTCGATAACCCACGCGGGCTTGCGGGTTGCTTCCGGTCCTGTCCACGTGTTCGTGAACGAGAACGAGATCTTGTCACCGACCGCGAGCCCGTCGAGCGAGACGCCCGGGGCCAGCCGGGGAAACGGCATGGTCATCGCGTTCATGCCGACGACAGCACCTTTGCCGTCCACGAAGTCGTTGATGGCCTCGTGCTGGATCATGAGTTCAGCCGTTGGCTTGTTCGCTTCGGGGAGCGACTGGATGATGCCGCGCGTGTGATAGGTGTGCGTGAGCGGCGCGGGCTCGTTCGCGTTCTGCGACCCGCTCGGGGGCGCGGCGGTGTCAACCCCTCGATCACAGCCGGCACACACAAAGAAACAAGCCGTCGCTATCGCCACGGCTGAGAGAGGGGCTTTCATGAATCTGCTCCTGATGCGTGTGCGGCCGGAGCGCGCGACGATCAGGCCGCATGGATGAGCTTCGGCCGCGACCGGCGCGAATCAGGCCGCTTCGATCTTGAGGAAGCCGGAGACCGCGGCGATGTCGTGTGCCAGGTCGAGCGTGTAGGGCATGGACCACGTCGCACCCTCGACGACGCGGACGACCTTGCCGCACTTCTCGCGCTTGTACCAGTCGCGGTTGCCTCGGTTATAAACGACCATTTCCTGCTGGCGGCGGCGGTGGCCCTTCTTCAGGGCGCGCTTGGCACCGGCATCACGGCGCATGAGGCGCTCGAGCGTGGAGGTCTGATCGGGGGTCTTGGGCAGGGCGGTGATTGTGCACTTGACCTGCTGACCGGCTTTGAACGTCGTCATGGCGTGCCTCGCTGAGCGTGGAATGCCTCGGAGCGAGGGCTCCGGGCAGGGCCAAGAGTCTAGCGCGCAGACGCTTGAGGTCCACGCCTTCGCCTTTCAAGGAAGGTGGTGGGCTCGGAAGTCCGGGCGGGCCTTCCTACGATGATGCCGAATGAGCACTACAGAGCCGCCGCAGAACCAGATTCCGCCCTTTGACCCCGGCATGGAGCATCACATGAAGCCCAAGCTGAGGCCGGTGAGGGGCTTTCCTGCTCAGATGGGTGAGCAGCAGGTGCTGGGGCTGGCTGATGCGCGCCAAATCTCCCAGAAGGTCGTTTTCACGATGCCTGCCGCGCAGCTCATTCTGCCGCTTATGGATGGTAATCGTTCGGTAGATGAGATTGTGTCGCAGGTGGGCAAGGGGTTGACGCGACCGATTCTGGAGCAGTTGGTTTCCCAGTTGGACGACGCGGGTCTGCTGTTCGGCCCGACCTTTGAAGCCATGCTGGCGAGGATGCGGGAGGAGTTTGATTCATCCCCCGTGCTGCCGCCGGCTTCCACGGCGGCCTTCGCGGATGCCCTTGTCAATCAAGAGTTTGGAGACGAAACCACCGACGAGCAGCGGACCGAGCACGGCCCGGCCAAGCTTCGCGCGATCATGGATCAGTGGATCGCCAAGGCGCTGGAGTCGGTGCCGAATCCCTCGTTTGACTCGCTGCCCAAGGCCATCGTCGCTCCGCACGTTGATTACGGCAGGGGCTGGGTGAACTACGCCAGTGTGTGGGGTCGTCTGCGCGTGACCGACCGGCCCGATCGAGTGGTGGTGCTGGGCACGAATCACTTTGGTCTGGGCACCGGCGTGACCGCGTGTGACAAGGGGTATCAGAGCCCATTGGGCACCTGCGAAGTCGATGACCTCATCATCGCGGGCTTGCGTAAGCGTTTGGGAGACAAGGTCTTCGCAAACCGGTTCGATCACGAGCGCGAGCACTCCATCGAGCTGCAGATTCCCTGGATTCAGCACTGCCTGGGTCCGGGCGAGGACGGCAAGTTCTGCAAGGTCGTGGGGGTGCTCATCCACGACCCAAGCGTGAACAACGGCGATTCTTACGATGGCAAAGGGGTTGCGCTCGCGCCATTCATCGAGGCCATGCGCGAAGTTCTGGCAGAGCTGCCGGGCAAGACGCTCGTCGTCAGCTCCGCGGACCTGAGCCACGTCGGCCCTGCATTCGGTGATCAGCAGAAGCTGGCGGGTGATGAGGCCGAGGCCGTCGCCTTCCGGAACCGCATTTTCCAGCACGACCGGGAGATGCTCGAACTCGTTCGACAGAACAAGCCCGAGGATCTTGTCGCCGCGATGGCATGGCAGCAGAACCCCACGCGCTGGTGCTCGACCGGAAATCTGGTCGCCACGCTCCAGCTCGTCTCCCCTGAGAAGGTCGACATCCTTCACTACGCCGCGGCTATGGACCCCCAAGGAGTGGGGATGGTTTCGTCGGTTTCCATGTCGATGGCTTGAGTAATGACCCCCTTTCAGATCCTTCAGGTCGCCGCGGGCGCGTTGCTGTGCGTGGTCGGCTTGGTGTTGACCGTTCGAGGACGACGGCGGCTCTCTCGGAAAGAGGGTGCCTCCGAGGGTGCTTGGGTACGCCTTGGAGGGGGGATTGCGCTCGTTGGCGTGGGGTACCACGTGGCGGGTTGGGCCCTGCCCGCGGCCTGGGCTCCGCTGAAAGCTCCGGTCGACCTGTGGTGGCTGGTGACGGCCGTGGCAGGAGTGGTGGCAATGGGTGCCTGGCGGCTTGAAGCGGACCACAAGGCGGCTGGAGGCAGGGTCTGAGCGGTCACGAGACTGTCACGCCGGACGGGATGGGGTGATCGCCGGGCATCCTTTGGACGTATCGAGTCGTATGTCAGGATCAGGACCGCGCTCGCGGTCCGACAGAGATGCGAACTCGTCGCGCCGGGGAAGGGTCTTTGTGATCGGCGGGTGTGTGGTGTACCATCGCCTCCCCATCGACGTCCGGGATCGTGACGGCGTCGCGTCGACCGGTTGGAATGCGTGATGACCCGGGGGCAGAACGCTCGGGTCGGAGGTTCGGATATGCCTTCTTCGAACGTGAGCTGGGGTATCGAGGTCGGAGCGGGCTCGATCAAGGCGATCAAGCTCGAATCGGACGGGAGCGGCGTGCGGGTCGTCGATTACGCGATCGTCCCCCATGCAAAGGTGCTCTCAACGCCTGACCTGGATCAGGCCGACGCGCTCCGCGTGGCCCTCGGCGCGCTGGCCAGCCAGTTCGATCTCTCCGGGGCCACGATCTCCGTGAGCGTTCCGGGCCACGCCGGCTTCGCGCGATTCGCCAAGCTGCCGCCGGTTGAGCCGAAGAAGGTGCCGGACATCGTCAAGTTCGAAGCGGTGCAGCAGATCCCGTTCCCGCTCGAAGAGGTCGAATGGGACTTTCAGACGTTCGTCAGCCCGGACTCGCCCGACGTTGAGGTCGGCATCTTTGCCATTACAAAGGACCGCATCCGCGAGCGGCTGGACATGCTTGCCGACGTGGGGATCGTGCCGCAGATCGTGACGCTTGGTCCGGTCGCGGCGTACAACGCGCTCGCGTACGACCTCTCGTTCACCGAGCAGACGACGGGAACGATCCTGCTGGATATCGGCACGACATCCACCGATCTGGTCATCGCCGAGTCCGGACGCGTGTGGATCCGCACGTTCCCGATCGGCGGCCACCAGTTCACGAACGCGCTCGTTGAGGCGTTCAAGGTCACCTATCCGAAGGCGGAGAAGGTGAAGCGCGAGGCCGACACGAGCAAGGCGGCCCGACAGATCATGCAGGCGATGCGTCCGGTTTTCCAGGATCTGGTGCAGGACGTGCAGCGGTCCATCGGTTATTACCAGTCGCTGCATCGTGAGGCGAAGCTCACCCGTCTCATCGGGCTGGGCTCGACGTTCCATCTCCCCGGGCTGCGCAAGTTCCTGAAGCAGCAGCTTCAGCTGGACGTCTATCGGATGGAGGAGTTCAAGCGCGTCAAGGTTGAGGGCGATCGCGCCGCGGCGTTCAACGAGAACGTCATGACCTTCGCCACGGCCTATGGCTGTGCGCTGCAGGGCCTTGGACTCAACGCGATCAATGCGAACCTGATGCCAACCGCGATCCTGCGCACCGCCATGTGGCGCGGCAAGCAGAAGTGGTTCGCGACGGCGGCGGGCCTTGCCGTCGCGGCGACGGGCGCGATGTTCATCCGCCCGATGCTGGACTCGGCGGCGGTCGCGGGTTCACCGCCGCCGCGTGAGATCGCCGACACGCTCAGTGCGGTGAACAGGATGAAGTCGGAGGCCACAACAGCCGGCGTGCTCGGTTCCGGGGGAACCGACCTCACCGCGGCGAACATCATCTCGCTGCTGAACGACCGCGAGGTTTATCCGCACCTGGCGAACGACCTTTCGCTGATGGTGGGAGCGGCGGATGCCAGGGCGTCGGGGCCCTCACGTCCTGTGCTCCGGCTCGTGTCGTATAAGACGAGCTATCTGGGTGTCGTGACGCCCGATTCCTCCGGCGGCTCGGGAGAGGATGATCGCGGAGGAAGGTCGGCACGCGGCGGAGAGGAAGAAGACCCCGGCACGACAGGCGCTGTGTCCGCTGGTCCGACTGTTGAAGTCGAGATCGTGTTTGCGACGCCCGAGCCGCAGGTCCAGCAGTTCTATCGCGCGACCGTGGGTGAGTGGCTGGAGAAGAATCGCGACCGTGAGACGGTTCCTTACGTGATTGTTCCCCCCGAGATTCGCGAGGTTCAGTTCACAGAGGCCAAGCCCAGCACGCCCACCCGTCCTGCCGAGACCGCGATCGTGAGCGGCGGCGGGGCGCGCGGTGAGGTCTTTGAAGAGGGCGGCGGCGGACGCCGGTTCATTGCGGGTGGCGGGGGTGCTCCGCCGCCTCGCAGCGCGCCGACGATCATCGCGGGTGAGGGGACAACGGTGGCGATGACCGAAGAGATGGACTTTCGCGCCGCGAACGAGCGCGTTGAGGCGCTCGCACCGATTGTCGCGGAGACCCCCAGCGGGTATCCGGATGAGGCGCGGATCACGGTGAAGTATCGTGTGGTGGTGAAGCCGCGCCAGGCGGACGACGCGGAGGGTGGCAATTGAAGAACATACTTGGCTGGATCAAGTCAAACCTTGTGATCGTGATCTCGCTGGCCGTGATCCTGGTGTCGCTGCCCCTCGGGTATGTCTTCTCGAACTCGTGGAACAAGAAGATTCGCACGGGTCGCGAGGCGGAGGCCAAGAAGGCGCTCAGCGACATCAACGCCACAACCGTCACGTACGCGTTGCCGGCCGCGATGCCGGGCGACAAGCCGCTGGAAGTGAAGGCGGTCCCCACGACGAAGCTGACGACCTGGTTCGCCGAGCAGCGAAAGCTGATTGAGGCGGAGGTTGAGGGTGTCGTTGCGCAGGCCACGGAGTTCAACCAGAAGGCCCGCAAGCCGCTGGTGACGGGGCTCTTCCCGCAGGCGTCGAACCGGCGCGAAGAGGAGCAGCGAATCTTTGCGTTCATTGAAGAACTCTGCGGCGACCCCGATCGCGGCAAGCCCTCGGCCTACCAGCGCCTCATCTCGCGCTTCAACGCGGGTGAGCGGTCCGACGCCGGCAAGCTGGCGTCCACGCTCCACGACCTGAGCGAGCGTCTGAAAGCCGCGAACGGCAACCGCGCGCTGACCGTGGAAGAGAACGTCGCCCTCACAAAGCAGCTGACCGATCGCCGGATCGGCGAGCTGCGTCGTCGGGCCCAGGAAGTTTCGTTCTACGCCTCCGTCGGCGCGTTCAGCGTCGACTCCCAGCAGCAGCAGGCCGGCTGGTCGAAGGTGCCCGTCGCCAAGCCATCCGGCGTTCCCACGCTCGATGAGTGCTTCATCTTCCAGTGGGACTATTGGGTGATCGAGGACGTGCTCGGCGCCCTGGCACGAGCAAACACGGATCAGTCGGGCGAGGAGCTCATGGTCGAGAGAGGAGCCGTGAAGCGGCTCGTCTCCCTTCGCATCAAGGATCCGCCGATCTACGGCGATGGTTCGTCTCAGCCCGCCGCGTCACGCGACCGCGAGTTCGGGGGATCGCCCGCTGCTGAACCGGTGTTTGCATTCCCCGGGGGCGTGCCTCTGGATCTCTCCGTTTCGGTGACGGGCCGCAAGACCAACGCCTCCGAGAATCCGGTGTACGACGTTCGCGAGGTTGAGCTCACGCTCATCGTCGCCAGCGACCGCCTCCAGTCGGTGCTGTCCGCGTTCTCACAGACGAACTTCATGACGGTGGTCGACCTTGATCTTGTTGACGTCGATCCATGGGCCGAGCTCAAGGACGGGTACTACTACGGTCCGGATCACGTGGTAAAGGCCACCATCGGAGTGGAGTCCGTCTGGCTCCGCAGCTGGCTCGGCCCGCTGATGTCGCCGGTGGTCGCCAACAACATCGGCTATCAGGCCGCCGACGACGGCGGCGAGTGAATCGTGTGTGCAGTCAGATTCGTTGAAGTTCAGAGGCCAGTAACGGATCGCCCGATCCGACCTCTCGCCAGGAGCGACAGATGAAGCTCAAGGGCATCAATCCGATCGAGCAGCATGTTGAGAAGATCGTGCTCGCAGGGGCGTCGGCCGTGACGCTTCTCGTGGTCGCGATGCAGTTCACGACGCAGCCGAACATGGTGCAGCCGGACCCGAAGGGCGGAAAGCTCCCGCCGGCGAAGGCGTTCACGCCCGCCGTTGAGCAGGCCCAGCGCCTGCAGGCGCAGCTCAAACCCGTGTCCGAACCGCCGCTTCCGGAGGCGCCGAAGCTCACGCTGATCCAGGACTTCAAGGCCGGCTCGGAGAAGCCGCTCCTGGAGTCCGGGGCGCAGGTGGCGCTGGGCGTGCCGGCCAAGATCGGTGGCGGCGTGATCGCGCCCGCGGCGGACGGCAAGTATGCCGCGATCGTCGTGCCCGCCCCGAAGCAGCCGGTCGCGGCGGTGTTCGAGGGTGCCCTCGACCCCTCGACCGTCGTTCAGTATCCCGAGTTGAAGGCCAAGGAACTCGTGCCCGCGGCTCAGCCCTACGACAAGGCCTCGGTCAGCGTTGAAGCCTCATTCAGCGGCACCGAGCTCCGCGCGGCTCTGGAGACGGATCCCGACGGATCGGAAGGTGAACTCCGTCCGATTCCGATCCAGTGGTGGCGCGACGGCGTTGAGATCGTGGGCGTGCAGGTCGAGCGTTCGCGGGCCGAAGGCGGCGCCTGGTCCGAGGCCGAGGTCGTCGGATCTTTGCCCGGTCGCGTTGACCTTCTCTCCGAGCTTTCGGGAGCCAGCCGTGTCACCGTGTCGCTGCTTCGCGGCGCAGTGGAGATCGCACGGACATCCCCTGATTCTGTCCAGCGCCCGGATTACTTCCCGTACCTTGTCGGTGAGGAGTGGATACCTCCCAGCGATGCCGTGCGCCGTCAGGCTCTCGACGAGCGCCGCGTGAAGATCGAGCGCATCCAGGAGAGCATCCAGGAACTCAATGATCGCCTCGCCGCACTCGAGACAGACTTGGCGTCGGCCCCCGTCTCGCTGACCTCGACTCCCCCTGCCACGGAAACGGGCGGCGGGGGCGGGGGTGGCAAGGGTCCCGGAGGAGGCGGACGCGAGACGAGCCGCCCCGCGACGACCGGCACCGAACCAAAGCGCATGACAAAGGCCCAGATCCAGCGCCAGATTGACTCGGCGAAGCGTGATCGTGACGCAAAGCAGGCCGAACTTGTCGCCCTCGGCGTTGAGCCTCCGGCTGCGGACGGCGCGACGGGCGCGATTCCCGATTCTCGCACGGCGATTGTTCCGACGCTCCTCGAGACCCCGTCGGTCAAGATCTGGGGCCACGACATCACAGCGGCCCGAGGCGAGACCTACCGGTACCGGGTGCGCGTCGTCATCAACAATCCCGCATTTGGCAACGCCTTGTCGCTCCCCGAGGACCAGCGTGCCATGGCCGAGTCCCCGACGCTGGCCAGCGCGTGGACGGATTGGACCGAGCCCGTCACGCTCGATCCGGTGCGGACGTATTTCGTGACCAACGCCACCGTCGCCGATGCCGCGGGCGGCATGCGCGCCTCGGCGTCTGTCTTTGAGTTCTACTACGGATACTGGCGGGTCGGCAACGCAAGTCTTTCGCCGGGGGACCCCATCGACGCGAAGTTGCGGCTTCCCGCCCCGGACCTGATGCCCATATTCGATGAGACCCGTTTGGCGGTCGCTCCTGCCCAGAGGCCCGGCTTCGGCGAGACGCAGCCCAGTGAGGGCGGCGGAGGCGGCAAGGGCGACATGGGGCCGCGGACTGCGGCTCCTGAGACCGCAGGCCCGGCACAGGCCCAGCTTCCTGCCAACAGCGAACCAGGCCCCAAGGAGCGGTCTGTGTCGATCGATACCGTGTATCTCTCCACGGCGACCATGCCCGTGACGCCCGATGCAGGCCCGTTGGGTGTGGCCGCCGGGCAGAAGAATCAGGTGTATCTCCGCGACGGGTCGGGGGCCGTGATCGCCCGCGTTCCGGACGTGGAGCGTGCGTCAGAGACCTTCTCGCGCCTCGAGCGGTCAGCGAAGTTAGGGGAGCGGCAGGGAGTGCCGGTTCCGAAGGTCGAGAAACCGAAGCCGGCGGTTCGTCCGACGGGCCCGAGCGAGCGTCCGCCCCCCGGTGGTGGTGGCGGCGCGGGCGGCGGTTGAGGAAAATGTCCACGGTTGCTTTCGTGTTGGCTTGACATCATGGGAGCAGCGTCTAGAGTCCCCTCGCCACTTTTCCGAGTGGCAAAGAAGGGCCAGAAGGCCGCAAGGCCGAGGTCTTTCAGGATCTGTGACAACCGGATATGGAAGTTGTGTCGCGTCGTTCGGACGGACGTTCACGTGCAGCAGTGCGTGTGAAGGTGTTCCGTGTCGAACGATGAATTGCAAAGCAAGTAGACACCGAAGATCTCTTGAAGCGTTGTAAAGAAGGCGAGGGGTCGGATCCAGCCGGCGTGGCGCGGTATAGCCGCGGCGTCAGGTTGGTGCGACCCATAAGGGCACACGGTGGATGACTTGGCGTCGAGAGGCGATGAAGGACGTTGGAACCTGCGATAAGCCTAGGGGAGCTGGTAACCGAGCTGTGATCCTAGGATTTCCGAATGGGGCAACCCACCCGCAAGGGTACTTCACTCTGAATGTATAGGGGTGAAGAGCGAACCTGGAGAACTGAAACATCTAAGTATCCAGAGGAAAGGAAAGCAAACGCGACTCCGTGAGTAGCGGCGAGCGAAAGCGGATCAACCAGTGGAAGAGCGAACGGGCTGGAAAGCCCGACCGAAGAAGGTGAAAGTCCTGTAACCGGAAGCTGGTCAGCCCATAGAGTAGATTCGGTCTCGTGGAACCCGGATCGAAGATGGGGGGTCCACCCTCCAAGGCTAAGTACTCCTCGACGACCGATAGCGAATCAGTAAGGCGACTGAATGTTGAAAAGATCCGCGATGAGCGGAGTGAAAGAGTACCTGAAACCGTGTGCTTACAAGCGGTCGGAGCCCCTCGGGGTGACGGCGTGCTTTTTGCATAATGAGCCCGCGAGTTAGTCTGTACGGCGAGCCTAAGGCC
>CAZPPG010000010.1:0-85596 GCA_964588385.1 uncultured Phycisphaeraceae bacterium | reverse complement strand
GTTCGATGAAGCCGCGCAGACGCTGACGCTGGCGCGCGATCCGATCGGGATTAAGCCGCTGTACTACACGCTGCTTGCCGGCGCGGGCGGGGCGAGGGGGCTGGTGTTCGCGAGCGAGATCGGTGCGATCCTTGCGCATCCCTTGGTGCAGAGGAGGCCGGATCCCGTTGCGGTGAGCGCGTACCTGACGACGATCCGCACGACGATGGGCGAACGCACGCTGTATGAGGGGGTGCGCGTGGTGAGGCCGGGGGAGGTCCTGCGGTTCGACCTTCGCGACGCGGGCCTTGCGATGGCGCGATCACGCGTTGATGCCTCCGGCTGGGGGCAGCGGCTCGAGGGCGGTGTCGAACGTGTGCGTGACGTCGTTCGGGAGAGCGTACGCGTTCACCTGAGGGCGGATGTGCCGACGTGCGCCCTGCTTTCGGGCGGGCTAGACAGTTCCATCGTGTGCTCTGTGGCGCACGAGCATGTGCGATCGCTGCACACGTTCTGCTCCGGGGCCCCGGAGGGCGCAGGGGAGGCGTCGGGATCCGAGGACTTTGCGTTCGCAAGGGCGGTGGCGGCGCGGCTCGGCGTCAGCCACACCGAAGCGCCAGTGACGCGCGAGATGTTCGCGGCGCGATGGCGCGAGATGGTGGGGCGGATGGGTGTGCCGCTTGGCACGCCGAACGAGGTCGCGATCAACGAGGTCGCGCGGATTCTCAGACGGACCGGTCACGTGGTGGCGTTGAGCGGGGAGGGCGCGGACGAGTTCTTCGGGGGGTACGACACGCCTCTGTCGATGGCGAAGTTCCACATCGAGCGCGGTAACGTCGATCCCGGAATGTTCCAGTTGAACTCCGCGGCATGGGCCCCCTTGGGCAGCAAGCCGGGGCTGCTGAATGACAAATGGTGGCGGGATGCGGGCCGGGATGAGGAACTGATCGCGACGTACCGATCGGAGTTTGACGTGACGGCGGACGAGGCGAGCGGGGAGGCGGAGGCGAGAGGGTCACGCGTGGATGCGCTGGAGGTCCACTTGAGATTCCAGCAGCGTGTGAATCTGGTCGGGCTGCTGCAGCGGCTGGACTCGGCGACGATGCTTGAGTCGGTCGAGGGGCGCACGCCGCTGGCGGATGTGGCGGTGCGGGGATTGGCGTGGTCGCTGCCGCTCGGGATGAAGTTTGAGGAGGCGCGCCCGTCCGCGAGCGAGAGCCCTGTGACACGGACGAAGATCGCGCTGCGCGAGGCGTTTCGCGATGGGCTGCCGCGTGAGGTGGTAGAGAGGAGGAAGGCGAGCTTTCCGCTTCCATTCCAGACGTGGGTGGCGGATCAGGCGGCGCTGATCCGGGGGTCGGCGTTTCTGCGTGAGGTCTTCTCGGAGGCGGCCATCAAGGCCGTGGCGGCGCGGCCCAGCGGGCTGTGGTCGCTGGCGTGGCCGATGTCCAACCTGGCGATGTGGGGCGAGACAGGAGTCTGAGGGCCGGGTGCGGCTGCTCTTCGGGCGTGCGGAGCGTCGCGATCACGCGATGAGGCGGTCGGACATGGATCGGGCCATTCGCTGCGCCGACACGATGAAGAGGTCCTGTGCCGGGATGGGCACCACACGCTGCACCGTTCGCGTCCAAAGGGCGAGCCAGCGCTGGAAGTGTGCGGCGGTCAGGCCGGGGATGCGTTCGTGCACCTCGATCGGACGGCCCGCGTATCGGCCGGTGCGGAGGACGACGGTCGACCAGAAGTCGTACATCTTGGGCAGGTGGAGCGACCAGTCTTTCACGTGGCGATCGAAGATCGGGCCGAGCAAGTCATCGGCCCTGATCGCCTGGTAGAACGTGTCGACAAGGTCTCGGATGTGCGTTTCGGAGACCGACTGGCCGGCCAGCGGCGAGTTGGTCGCTTCCGTCAGCGGCAGACCGATCGATGGAGATTTCTGCGAGTCGTTCGGTCTGGTCATGAGATCCTGCTTCGTCGCTCCGTCAGAATGATAGAGCGCAGGCAAAGGGAACGCCGCGCTACGGATCCGTGGAGCATGCGTGGTCGCGTGAGGGAACAGCGCGGAGCAGTTCGCGGGTGTATGGGTCGGACGGTGTGTTCAGCACGTCGTCCGTCCGGCCGGTTTCGATGATCCGGCCCGCGCGCATGACGGCGATTCGCGAGCAGAGGTGCGCGACGACGGCGATGTCATGGCTGATGAAGAGGTACGACAGGTTCCGCTCTCGCTGAAGGTCCGTGAGAAGATTGAGGATCTGTGCCTGGACGGACACGTCGAGCGCGCTGGTGGGTTCATCGCAGACCAGGAGAGCCGGCTCCAGCGTGAGGGCGCGGGCGATGGCGACGCGCTGTCGCTGGCCGCCGCTGAGCTGGTGTGGGTAGCGGTCGGCGGCGTCGCGGGGCATGCCGCAGCGTTCGAGGAGCGAGACCGCGCGCGCGCGTCGTTCGCGAGCGTCGCCGATGCGATGGATCTCCAGCGGCTCGGCGACGATGTCGGCGATGCGCATGCGAGGGTTGAGCGAGCCGCCGGGGTCCTGAAAGATGACCTGGGCCTTCTTTCGGAGCGATCGGAGCGCGGGGCCGCGGGCGGCGCGGATGTCGTGTCCATCGACGATGATCGAACCTGACGCGGCGGGGATGAGGCCGAGGATGGCGCGTCCGAGAGTGGTCTTGCCGCAGCCGGACTCGCCGACGATGCCGAGGGCTTCGGCGCGAGCGAGGGAGAGAGAGACGCCGTTGACGGCGCGGTTGGCGGCTGAGCGGGCGTTGCGGGCTAGGAACTCAACGATGAGGTTGCGGATCTCAAGAACCGGGTTGGTCCGATCACGCGTGGATGGTGTATGGCCCGGTGGAGCGTGGCTCGAGGGTTGCCGGACGTGGACGTTGGGGGCGTTTGGGCCTTCCATGGCGTGCGGATGGTACGGGAGCGGGGAATCGTGCCGCGGGTGTGTTGAACGCCTTGACGGGGGGCGGTGGTGTGGTATCGTTCCGTCCTGTGAGTTGCCGGGGCCTTTGGGGCGTCGGCAGGTCAGCAGCTCGGTCGGGCAGATAGCTCAGTTGGTAGAGCACCGCACTGAAAATGCGGGGGTCGCCGGTTCAAGTCCGGCTCTGCCCATTGGTCCGGATTCCACGGTGTCACACACGATGCCACAGCCCACCAAACCCGCAGGATTCTGCGGGTTTTGCGTTTCGGGATGTGAGGGCGTGGGATCGCTTGGGCGCGCGGCAACGCGATTTGAGAGAGATTGGTCTGCGCGTCGTGCTGCGGGGGATCAGTCGGCCTCTTCGGCGATGATCGTGAGGTCCTCAATCTCCCACACGTTGCCGGGGCCGGGCTCCCACGCCATGCGGAGGACGTGGCCGTCAACGTTTGTGCCGTAGACATTGAGGGTTCCGGCGGCTGACGCGGAGCTGGTGAGCGCGCCCGTCGGGATGCTGGTTGAGGGCGTTCCGGCGGGGAGGAGCGGTGAGACGGCCCATTGGCCTTCGAAGCGAGGGATCCACCAGTAGACGCGAACGGTGCCGCCGGCGTCGAGCCCGACGTAGTTGATGCCTCCCCACGGCGTTGTGTATGCGGTGAGGTTGCCTCCGACGAGTTGGGGGCCGCTGTAGAGCGTGGTCAGGTTGCTGACGGCCCACTGGCCGCCGAAGCGCGGGATCCACCAGGTGGTGAGGAGGTTTCCTGAGGCGTCGAGCCCCGTGAGATTGATGCCGCCCCATGAGGTGAGTGTGACGGCGAGTTGTCCTGAGACGGCGGGGGCTCCGGTGATGGCGCTGAGGTTGTTGGCGCGCCACTTGGTGAAGCTCGGGTTGTTGGTGTTGATCCAGATGGATTGGATCTTGCCGTCGGTATCAACGCCCGCGAGGTGCCACGTGTCCCAACTGGGGACGTAGCTGGTGAGCCCGGTGAGGTTGGGGGTGGTCTGGCCTTGGGACTCGAGATCCGCGGAGATGTCCACAAAGAGGTACTCATAGACGCCGGGGGAGGTTGTCAGAAGCGACTGCCTGAAGGCGACGACGCTCCCGTCTGCGGTGATTCCGGCGATGACGACGATTTTCTGGCGGATGGAGGTGAACTGGGCGAGGTGGCGGACGGGCGAGCCGGTGGCGGTGGTCTCGGTGGTGAGGTTGCGGAAGGACCATGTGCCGTCGGTTGCGCGCGTGAAGAGCAAGAGGCCGGCATCGGAGGGCGCGGCGACGTATGTCAGTCCGTCCTTGGGATCAGTCCAGATGATGGCGGCGTCGATGGCCTTGGGAGCGCCGGTCTTCTCCTGCAGGTTTTCAAAGGTCCAGCCCTGCTGGAAGACGAGCACGTCGCCGAGCGTGTCAACGGAGACGACACGATGGACGTCGCCGGCCGAGGAGGCGCCGCGCGGCGAGCCGATCGAGATCGCCTCGGTGATGGTCGCGACCGCGCTCGCGTAGGGGGTGTCGGCGCTGTCGTTGTCGATGACAATGGCGAGGAATGTTGTTGCACCGAGGGCTGCGGCGGCGGTGATGTCATAGGCGATCGAATACCCATCTGCGCCGTTGGTGTCTGTGCCGATCACTTCGCCGAAGTCGCCGAAGCCGTTGCCGTTTGCGTCGAGATAGAACTCAACGATGGCCACACTGCCGTCGGTGTCGGAGACGCCGTTTGCCGTGAGGGTCAGTGTCTGCCCGCGCGCGATGGTTGACTGGGAGAGCGTGAGCGAATCGATTGTCGGCGAATCGTTGACGACGGTGACGCTGGTGGAGACGACCTCACTCTGGTCGCTCTCGTCGTCGATCGCGCGTGCGAGGAAGGCGACCCTGCCGGCCTGCGAACCCGTGGGCACGGTATAGAGGAAGGTGTAGCCGCCGGTGGCGTCGGAGTCGCTTCCGAGGAGTTCTCCATCGTCGGGTTCGCCGTTGTTGTTCGTGTCGAGGAAGAAATCGACGCGTACCACGGTTCCTTCGGGGTCGGCGACGTTGTCGGCGGTGAGCGTGAGATCCTCGCCACGGGAAGCGAAGCCCCGGGAGGGGCTCAGCGACTCGATGACGGGCGGCGGGTTCGCCTCGACCGAGCCGATGTCGATGGCAACGCCGCGCACGCGGGCGAGGCCGCGCTGGTCGGTGGTGAGCGCATCGGGGTTGATGCCGCCGTCGAACGCGGGGCTGCCGGCGAGGGGCTTGTGTGTGTGTGTGGGGCCGCCGTTATCGGCGAGGAGACCGAGGAGCGGGTCGACGCCGATGACGTTCCCATCAACGCCATCGGTGAGTCCGCCCGCGAAGCCGGTATCCTGGATGAGGTTGTTGGTAGAGCCGGCACCGAGCGGTCCGGCGATGTCGGTGCCGTTGTTGTTGGCGACAATGGAACTGATGAGAACAGTGGTGCCGCCGGGTTCGGTGGTGTGGATTCCGGCCCCCGCACCGCTTGCGGTGTTGGAGGCGATCGTTGAGTTTGAGATGGTGAGGGAGCCGGTGTTTCGGCGGAGGCCGGCGCCTGTAACGGCGGTGTTGCCGGAGATGGTGGAGTTCCGGACGACCATGGCGGAGCCGATGCCGTAGATGCCGCCGCCGGTTGTTCCGGCGGTGTTCTCCGACACGGTTGAGCCGGTGATGAGCAGGTCGCTGGAGACGTTGTGGATGGCGCCACCGCTGGTGACGGCCGCGTTTCCCGAGAGCGTGGATTCGACGATGGTCAGTGAGCTGTCGTTGAAGATGCCGCCGCCGGCAGCGGAGGAGGTGTTTGCGGAGAGCGTGGAGCGCGTGATGGTGACCGTGCCGTCGCTGGCGATTGCGCCGCCGTTCGTGACGGCGGAGTTTGTCGTGAGGATCGAGTCGGTGATCGAGAGCGTCCCGGTGTTGCTGATCGCGCCGCCGCTCGCGGCGGCAGTGTTTCCGGAGAGCGTGGAGCCCGTGAGCGTGAGATTGCTCTCGTTCCTGATGGCCGCGCCGCTCGCGGCGGCGTTGCCCGCGAGGGTCGAGTTCGTGATGGAGAGCGTGGCGAGGTTGAGGATCGCCCCGCCATTTCCGGCGCCGGTCGTGTCGTTGTCGGAGAGAACGGAATCCACAATGGTGGCGTTGCCCGATTCGACGGCGAGGCCGCCGCCGCCGGGCGCGGCGTTCCCGGAGATCGTCGCGCCGGTGAGCGTGAGCGCGCCGCCGGCGCGATTGATGATCCCGCCGCCGGTTCCGGCGGTTGCGGTGTTCAGTTCGATGGTGGTCGAGCTGATGGTGAAGAACCCGCCGTTGCTGACGATGCCGCCGCCGCTTGAGCCGGCTGTGTTGCCGGAGATCGACGAGTTCGCGAGGGTGACGGTGCCGCGATTGTCGTAGATGGCGCCGCCATCTGCGGAGGCGGTGTTGCCGGAGATGGTGGCGGCAGTGAGATCGAGCGAGGCGGAGGTGTTGTTGAAGATACCCGCGCCGTCGGTGGCTGCGTTGCCGGTGATGGAGGTGTTGGTGAGGGTGAGTGCCTGGCTGTTGAAGAGGGCTCCGCCGCTGCTGGCGTCGGCGCGGTTGCCCGAGAGCGTGGAGTCGATGATGGTGAGGGTGCCGTTGTTGTAGATGCCGCCGCCGGAGAAGGACGTGGCGACGTTGTCCTGGACCTGGGAGCCGGTGATGGTGGTGGTGCCGCCGAGGGTCGCGATGCCGCCTCCGGTGCTTGAGGCGGTGTTCGTGGAGATGGTGGCCTGGGTCAGGTTGACGGAGCCGCCGTCAACAAAGAGTCCGGCGCCGACGGTTGCGGTGTTGCTGGAGAGCTCGGTGTTCGAGAGCGCGAGCGTCCCGCCGTCGTTGTAGATCGCGCCGCCGTTGTCTGCCGCGGCGTTTCCTGTGATGAATGATGATGTCAGGGTGAGCGAGCCGCTTGAGTAGATTCCGGCGCCGGACTCGGCGGAGTTGCCGGAGATGGTGGTTGCAGTGATGGTGAGGGTGCCGGCGCTTGCGACGGCGCCGCCCCAGCCGCCCTGGTTCCCTGAGAGAATTGAGTTGGTGATGGCCAGCGTGCCGAGGTTGTGCACGCCGCCTCCGTAGAGGCCCGAACCGACGGAGCCCGCGGTGATGGTGAGCCCTTCGATGGTGACATTGGAGAGAGAATCGGTGATATTGAAGACGCGCGAGGCGTTGCCCGCGCTGATGGAGAGCAGGCCCGCACCCGGCCCGAGGATGCTGAGCGAATCGGTGATCTCCAGTTCGCCGGAGAGCAAGGAGATGAGTGAGCCGTTGAGGGTGGGATCGAAGACGATCTCGTCGGCGCCGCCTGCGGCGTTCGCGTCGATGACCGCCTGGCGGAGCGAGCCCGCGCCGGCATCGAGTGAGTTGGTCACGGCGAAGGTGGCGAGCATGCGGCGTGACTCAAGCGATTCAAACAGATTCGACATGCATGACTCCGTGAGACAGGCCGGCCCAAGGGTCGGACCGCGGGGCACTGAAGGATGGAGGGTGCCGGGCGTCTGATTGTGCAACCGCCACTTTTTCCAAGTTAGCAGGCGTGTCAACCCCTGGCAAGGAAGATCCCCCTGAACCTAGAGGTTTGCGGACCTGGAAGTGGCCAGGTGGCGGGAGAGAGGGAGCGCCGCGGCTGGGAAGGGATGCAGCAAGGGCCTCCCGGCTCTTTGAGGCGCGGTCCAGACGAGCAGCGGCCAATGATGAGTCATGGGAGAAACCGGCAAGAATGGGAGCGGCGGAGGCGGCAACGAGCTGCGCGAGCTTGTTCATGAGCTCAACAATCGCTTGTTTATCGTGCGGATGAGCGCGGCCTCTCTGACGGAGACGTTCGGCCCCGAGGTGTCCGAAGCGGTGCGACACCGGATCGTGGCGATCGCCGCCGCGGCCGAGGACGCGGATGCCCTGGTGCAGCGGCTTGCCGAGGCGATAAGCACCCGGCCGATGCGGTCACGCGTTGGGGACGGTCCTTCGGGTACGGAGGGGCGCTGAGAAACGGGTGCGGCGGAGGGGATCGAGCCGTCTTGGGTCAGGACAGCGAGCGGTTGTAGCTTATGCTACAGTAGCCTTGGCTTCTGAGTGTCGGGCGACTGAGAGATGGAGTGAACCATGAGCGCGTGTGTGAGGCGGAACCTGCTTGCGGCCGTGATCATGATGGGTTTCGGGCTTGGACTGGGGATGTGGGGATGGGGAGCGGCGGGCGAGGAGGGTCCGGAGGCGGCGCGGACCGACGCCGGGCTGCGAGTTGTCTGCACCACGGGGATGATCGGCGACATGGTGAGGGAGGTGGGGGGTGAGCGGGTCGCGGTGACGGTGCTGATGGGTGAAGGCGTGGATCCTCACCTGTTCAAGGCGACCCGGTCCGATGTTGCGCTCCTGGCAAGCGCGGACGTGGTGTTCTACAACGGGCTCCTGCTTGAAGGGAAGATGACCGACACGCTGGTGAGGATTGCGTCCTCGGGGAAGCGCGTGGTTGCGCTGACAGAGCGTCTGGCGGAGGAACAGCTGCTGGAGCCCGAAGGGGCGTCGGGGCACGCTGATCCCCACGTGTGGATGGACCCGACTACATGGGCCACGGGTGTGCAGGTGGTGAAGGAGACGCTGGCGGCGGCGGATCCGCAAGGGGCGGACCGATACGTGGCGGGGGCGGCGGCGTACGCGGCGCGGATCGCGGCTCTTGACTCGTACGCGCGCAAGGTGCTCGGCACGGTGCCCGAGTCGGCGCGGGTGCTGGTGTCCGCGCACGACGCGTTCGGCTATTTCGGTCGCGCCTACGGGTTTGAGGTCAAGGGGATCCAGGGGATCTCGACGGAGTCGGAAGCGGGCGTGCGGGATGTCGAGCGGCTGGTTGAACTCCTGGTCGCACGCGGGATTCCGGCGGTGTTTGTGGAATCAACGGTCTCGGAGCGGGGTGTGCGTGCCTTGGTCTCGGGCGCGGAGGCGCGCGGGCATGCGGTCAAGGTGGGTGGAGAGCTGTACTCGGATGCCATGGGCAGAGCGGGCACGTGGGAGGGGACATACCTCGGCATGATCGAGCACAACGTGAACACAATCGCCGGTGCGCTCGGGGGCGTCGTGCCTGAGGGAGGATTCCGGAAGGCAGCGGCACATTCGCCTTTGGAGGCAGATCTTTCGGGCTCGGGGGTGTCGGACGGGGAGTGATGTGCGCATGTGATGCGGATTTGTGTGTCGGGACCAGAACCGGATGAGGAGGATGCCAGATGATGTCGGGCGGTGCGCAGCGCGGATCTCGGTCGCTGCTGTCTGATCGACCCGAGCACTCTGATCAGAGTCCGCTGTCGGTCCACGCGATGACGGTGGCGTATCAACGGAAGCCGGTGCTGTGGGACGTCGATTACGACGCGCCACCCGGCGCGCTGATCGCGATCGTGGGACCGAACGGCGCGGGCAAGAGCACGTTTATCAAGGCGTGTCTTGGGCTAGTGAGGCGGGCGTCGGGTGTGGTGGAGTTCTGGGGGCGGCCGTACCGCGAGGTGCGGTCTCGCGTCGGCTATGTGCCGCAGAGAGAGGCCGTGGACTGGGACTTTCCCGTCAGCGTGCTGGACGTGGTGTGCATGGGGCGTTACGGGCGGATGGGTTGGCTGCGTCCGGTGACGCGTTCGCACAAGCGCGTGGCGGCGGCGTGCCTTGAGCGAGTGGGCCTGACGGGGTTCGAGGATCGACAGATCAGCCAGTTGTCCGGCGGGCAGCAGCAGCGCGTCTTCCTTGCGCGGGCGCTTGCGCAGGAGGCGGAGCTGTACTTCATGGACGAGCCGTTCGCGGGTGTGGATGCCGCGACCGAGCGCGCGATCGTGGAGGTGCTGCGGGAGCTGCGCGGACGCGGGACCACCGTGATCTGCGTCCACCACGACCTGCAGACGGTGGAGAGGTACTTTGATCAGTTGATGCTCATCAACATGCGGGTTGTGGCCGCGGGCCCCGTGGCGAGCGTCTTCACGCAGGAGAACCTGCGCCGGACGTACGGAGGGCGGCTCACGTTGCTTTCCGAGGCGAGCGAGGCGGTCGCGAGGGCGGAGCGGGGGACATGATCGGCGACGCGCTGGCGAGCATTCCGGAGCCGACAGTGTGGGAGGTGCTCACGCTGCGCGGCGGGCACAACACCAGCGTGGTGCTCGCTGGGACGATGCTCCTGGGTGTGGCGGCGGGAGTCGTCGGGGTGTTCGCGATGCTGCGCCGACGCTCCCTGGTGGCGGATGCGGTGGGGCATGCGACGCTCCCGGGGATCTGCGCGGCGTTTCTGATCGCCAGCGCGATGGGCGTCAATGGACGATCGCTGGCCGTGCTCCTGCCGGGCGCGGCGGTGGGGGCGATCGCGGGCCTGTTCGCGATTCAGTGGATCGTGCGGGCTACACGGCTGACGGAAGACGCCGCGATCGGCGCGGTGCTCAGCGTGTGGTTCGGCGTGGGGGTGGTGCTGCTCTCGGCGATCCAGGGAATGGATGCCGGCAACCAGGGCGGGCTGAAGTCGTTCATCTTCGGACAGACAGCGGCGATGAGCGTGACGGATGCGCGGCTGATGGGGGGCGTCGCGGTCGCGTCGATTCTTGTCGTGCTCGCGATGTTCAGCCAGTTGCGACTTGTGGCGTTCAACGATGAGTATGCCTTGGCGATTGGCGTGCGCGTGGGGCTTGTGGACGCGGCGTTGATGGCGCTGGTGGTGCTGGTCTCGGTCGTCGGCCTTCAAGCGGTTGGCATGCTGCTCATGGTGGCGATGCTGATCATTCCGCCGGCGGCGGCGCGATTCTGGACGGATCGACTCAGCGTCATGCTGCTGCTCGCGTCGGTGATCGGAGGCGCATCGGCGTTTGTCGGCGCGGCCCTTTCGGCGCGGATCGAGCGTTTGCCGGCCGGGCCGGCGATCGTTCTGGTCGCGGGAAGCGTGTTCATGATCGGGATGGTTGGCGCTCCGAAGCGGGGTGTCGTCGCGGGCATGGTGCGGCAGCTCCGGGTGCGCGTGCGCGTGCACGCGGATCATGCCATGGCGCGGATGATGCCCGCAGGACCTCACTCGACGGCGGCAACGCTGGCGCCGGGGCTCATCGGCGTGCTCGCGTGGCTCTCGCTCTGGCGCAAGGGGCTGGCGCGGCGCGAGGGCGGCATGATCGCGCTGACGGAAGCGGGAGTTGCCGCCGCGGAGCTTGCCAGACGCAGGCGCCGGCTGTGGCAGGAGTACCTGGTGCGGCACGCGGACGTGGCGCGGTCCCATGTGGACATCTCAGCGGACGCAATCGAGCATGTTGTTGATCCGGCGATCGTGGCGCACCTTGAGGCGGAGATCGCGGCGGAGGAGATGCGCGCGTCCGAGGGGAGCGTGCCGGCATGAACTCGGCGGTGCATGAGCTCATTGCGATCGACGTGCCGCCGATGCTGGCGGGGACGCTGGCATGTCTGGCGTGCTCGGTGGTCGGGAACTTCCTCGTGCTTCGGCGGATGAGCCTGATGGGGGACGCCATCTCTCACTCGGTGCTGCCGGGGCTGGTCGTGGCGTTCATGCTGACGGGAACGCGGGATCCCCTGGCGATGTTCCTGGGCGCGGCGGCGGCGGGGCTCGTGACCGTGGGGCTGGTGGAGGCGCTGCGGCGATACGCGAGGATCGAGCCGGGCGCGGCCATGGGAGTGGTGTTCAGTGTGCTGTTCGCGCTGGGCGTGCTTCTGCTGGAGCGGGGCGCGGGGCGGCAGGTGGACCTGGATGCGGACTGCGTGCTCAACGGCGTGCTGGAGGGGATGATCTGGTTCCCACCGGCCGACTGGGGCCAGTTCTGGACATGGGAGACGTTTCAAGGGCTGCCGCGTCAGGTGTGGACGCTGATCGGCGTGACCATCGTCGTCTGTGGCTTCGTGGCGGTGTGCTTCAAAGAGCTGCGAATCGTGTGTTTCGATCCCGGGCTGGCGACGAGCCAGGGGTACCCGGCGGGGCCGCTGAACGGGTTGTTCATGGTGCTGGTGGCATGTGTGACGGTTGCCTCGTTCGAGGCGGTGGGTTCGATTCTGGTGATCGCGATGCTGATCTGCCCGGCCGCGGCGGCGCGGATGCTGACCGATCGTCTCTGGTCGCAGGTCGTGGTGTCGGGCGTGATCGCGGCGGCGTGCGGCATCGGCGGGTACGCGATGGGCGCGTTCGGGCCGCGGCTTCTGGGCTTCAGCGGATCGCTGAGCGCATCGGGAATGATGACGGTCGCCGCGGGAGGGGCGATGACCGTTGCGATGATTTTCGCCCCAAGGCACGGCGTGGCGGCAAAGGCGTGGCGTCGGATACGACTCTCGATGACGATTGCGCGCGAAGATCTCCTCGGATCGCTGTATCGAGCGGAAGAACGCGGCGAAGCTGATCTGGCCGTCTCGGACATCGACAAGGGAATGACCAGCGCGTTGGCGGCGCGGTTTGCCAAGCGGCAGGCGGTACAGAGCGGGCAGATCGTGGAGGGCGGGGGGCGTGTTTCACTGACCGAGGCAGGGAGGCGTGAGGCGGCGTCAGTCATCAGGGCGCATCGTCTCTGGGAGGCTTACTTGGTTGAACGCGGCGGCTTCTCGCCGGACCACGTGCACGATCCGGCGATGCGGCTGGAGCACGCTCGCGACGCCCAGAGGCGCGAGCGATTGCTCCCGCCGGCGCCGGCCCGGGCCGTCGACCCTCACGATCGGCCGATTCCGCCGGAGCGATCGGAGTGACGGGGAGAGGGTGTGGCTGCGCATCGGCTTGACACACCGGCGCGCTTCTCGCTACATATGTGCGAGAACTGCTCTTCGGCTGCTCCCTGGTAGGTACGTTCTGAGTGTTGGTGGAAGGGGGTTCCCCCAGAGGGAGCCTCTCCGTGGACGATCCGCGCTATGCAGCAATGGACCGCTGATCGCGTGACCGCACTTGCTCCGGACGCCGCGGCGGCATCGGCGGGGCTTGGGCTTGCAACATTGCGCAAGTGGAGCGGGCTGGGTCGGAGCGACCGGGCGATCTGGGGGCTCTGTCAGGGCTCGGGCAAGGACCCTTATCAGACTCGGGTTGATCTCTCGGAGCCGGCGTTCAAGTGCAGTTGCCCAAGCCGAAAGTTTCCGTGCAAGCATGGGCTTGCGCTGATGTTTCTGGTCGCCAAGGACGCGACGCAGTTTGCGGCCGCGCCGGAACCGGGCTGGGTTGCCGAGTGGCTGGAGAGCCGTGCCGGCCGGGCAGAGAAGAAGGCGGAGCGTGCCAAGTCTGAGAAGCCGGTTGATGCGGAGGCGCAGGCAAAGCGGGCGGCGGAGCGTGAGCTGCGGGTTGGAGACGGGATTGCGTCATGCCGCGTTTGGTTGGACGATCTCTTGCGGCGCGGCCTCGCGAGCGCGCAATCGGAAGACGCGGCGACCTGGGAGCGCGCGGCGGCCCGGATGGTCGATGCGCAGGCGCCAGGGCTGGCCGGTTTCATTCGGCGCGTGCCGGAGGTAATGGCGTCAGGAGAGGGATGGGAGGTTCGCACGCTGGACCTGCTGGGCAGATTGCACTTGCTGCTGTGCGCGGGAGAGAGACTCGGGGAACTGCCGCCGGATGTCGCTTCGGACGCTCGAGCCGCGCTGGGATTTGCGTGTTCCAAGGACGAGGTGCTGGCGGGCCCGAAGGTGAGCGACCGCTGGGTGACGATGGGGCAGATCATCGAAGATGAGGAGCGGCTTCGTGTGCGTCGCACGTGGCTGGTGGGGAGGAAGACAGGCAGGCGCGCGTTGGTGCTGGACTTCGCTGTGGGGCTGCAGCCCTTGGCGCAGACGATCGCGGCCGGGATCGAGTTCGATGGTGAGCTCGCGTTCTATCCGGGGCGGCTGCCGCTGCGGGCGCTGGTTGCGGCGACGTCGGGTGCGCGGGGGATCGAGCGTCCGCTCGGAGACGCATCGGACGGGACGATCGAGGCGGGCCTTCGGCGATACGCGGAGGCGCTGGCGGCAAACCCTTGGACAACGCGCTGGCCGCTGGTTGTTTCGGGCGCTCGGCTCGCGCGGCAGGGAGAGGCATGGCACGTTGTGGACGGGGACGGTGCCGGGGTGCCGGTGAAGCCGGCGTTCGCGAATGGGCTTCAGTTGTGGAGGATGCTGTCGGCGAGCGGGGGCCGCGCGATGACCGTGCTTGCGGAATGGAACGGTGAGCATGCGCTGCCGATCAGCGTGATGACGGATGAGACCTGCGCGTACTTTGATCTCGCACCGAGGTGGGCGTCATGAGCGCGGCGTCACCCGGTACGCGCATGCGAGCGGCCGCCGCGTTGGCGCTGATGGGCGCGGATCGCTCGGGAGGGGGCGCGGCGGAGGCGGGGCAGATCCTGGTCCAGGCGGCGGTGTTCGGGGCGCAAGCTCGCGCGGGCTACAGGGCGCGTGCGGTCACGGGGCGCGTCACGGCGTGCCCGGAAGAGGCAAGCCCGCGTGCGAATGCGGCGTCGATGGCGACGCTGATGCGGGTGCTCGGCCAGGGCGATGAGATCATGATCGGTGAGTGGTGCGAGCTGGCGAACGGCAAGGGCGTGTGTGTGTGGCCGGAGACCGTGCCGGCGCTTCTGGACTGGTGGGCGCGACAGGCGCGGCGGGACAACGCGGTGTTTATCGCGACCGGAACGCGCGGCACCTGGCTCGCGACGCTGAATCCGGCATGGAGGCGTGCAAGCGCGGGCGCGCAGGTGCCGGAGAATCTTGACGAGGTGTGGCACACGGGAAGCGCTGTGGAGCGAGCCGGCGCGCTCCGGGCGGTGCGCCGGGTCGATCCGGCCCGCGGGCGCGAGCTCGTGCAATCGACGTGGCAGAGCGATGGGGCCGATGACCGAAAGCGCTGCATCGACGCGATGAGCGAGGGGTTGTCGCTCGCGGATGAGCCGTTCCTTGAGGCCGCGCTCGACGACAAGAGCAAGCTGGTCCGCGCCGCGGCGGCTTCGGCCCTCGGGCGACTGCCGGGCTCGGCGCTGCGCGCGAGAATGAACGAGCGGTCGGGGCGGATCATCGCGGCGGAGGTGAAGGGCGGCGCGTTCAAGAAGAAGGTGGTCGTGCGCCTGGTTGCGCCCCACGACTTTGACAAGGCGTGGGAGCGCGACGGAATCGAGGAGCGTGCGCCGGGAGGCATGGGGAAGCGCGCATGGTGGATGCGCCAGATGCTGGCGATGACGGATCTTCGCGTGTGGACGGACGTCTCGGGCCTGAGTCCTGGGGGCGTGCTGGAAGCTCTTGCGTCGGACGACTCATACGAGGACGCGCTGCACGCGATGATGCGGGCGGCCCGAGCCCAGGCGGACGAGGCATGGAGCGCGGCCATCGCCCGAGCGCTGCTTGAGAGCAAGAAGGTGGATGTGGACGACCTCGCCACGCTCTGCGGCGGCATTGCGAGCGACGCGGGGGAGCGGCTCCTGCTGGAGCTGATCGACCATGCTCGCTTCAGTTCCATTGAGCGGTGGACGCTGCTGGGGACTGCTGGGCATGCCTGGTCGCGTGCGTTCTCAGAGGCATCGATGAAGAGGATCGAGAAGCAAGCGCGGAAGAATGCGGCTGAGGCGTGGGGGCTGCACGAGGCGGTTGACCACGTGTCCAGACGCGTGGATCCGGACTGTGCAGATGCCTTTGAGCGGGCTGTGATCGCGACGTGCGGCGAGGAACTGACGGACAGTTTCAGGAAGAGCGTTGACCGTGTGAAACTGCGCGCGGAGATGCGCAAGGAGTTCGAGACGTGAGCAAAGCCCCGAACAAGTCCGCGGCGTCGGCGCTGCGCGAGACCGCGGAGCATCAGTTCGCGTCAGAGCTGGCCGCACTGGCGAAGGCCGACGATCGTGAGCGTCCACCCCGATGGAAGCTCTCTCCGTCGGCGGTCGTGACGTATCTCATGGGAGGAACGCTCCGGGACGGCACGGTCATCACGCCGAAGTACGTCGGCAGCCAGCGCCTCATCGAGATCGCCGTCGCGACGCTGGTCACGGATCGCGCGCTGCTCCTCATGGGCGTGCCGGGCACGGCCAAGAGCTGGGTGAGCGAGCACCTCGCCGCCGCGATCAGCGGCGACTCCACATTGATGGTGCAGGGAACGGCGGGAACGCCGGAGGAGGCGATTCGCTACGGCTGGAACTACGCGCTGCTTCTGGCCAAGGGGCCGTCGCGCGAGGCCTTGGTGCCGGGGCCGGTGATGCGCGGGATGACCGAGGGCAGTTTGGTTCGTGTGGAGGAACTGACGCGCGTTCCCAGCGACGTGCAGGACACGCTGATCACGATCCTGTCTGAGAAGACGCTGCCGGTGCCTGAGTTGAACGAGGAGGTTCGCGCGGTCAAGGGATTCAACATCATCGCGACGGCGAATGACCGTGACAAGGGCGTCAATGAGCTGTCGAGCGCGCTCAAGCGTCGGTTCAACACGGTTGTGCTGCCGGTGCCGGAAACCATGGAGGAAGAGGTCGACATTGTCCAGCGGCGCGTGGTGCAGATGGGCAGAGCCCTCGAGCTTCCGAGCGAGACACCGGCCATGGAAGAGATCCGGCGCGTGGTCACCGTCTTCCGCGAGCTTCGCGAGGGCAAGACCGCCGACGGCAAGAGCAAGCTCAAGCAGCCGTCCAGCACGCTGAGCACCGCCGAGGCCATCAGCGTCATCACGAGCGGCATCGCGCTCGCAACGCACTTCGGCGACGGGACACTCCGCGCGGGCGATGTCGCCAGCGGCATGATCGGTGCGATCGTCAAGGATCCGGTTCAGGATCGCGTTGTCATGCGTGAGTATCTGGAATCGGTGATCAAGGAGCGGGACGGGTGGAAGGACCTGTACCGGGCCTGCAAGGACGTGCTATAGAAGATGGCAACCACGGTGAGCGTTCTCGGGATCCGTCACCACGGGCCGGGCTCGGCCCGGATGCTCGTGCGTGCGCTCGAGACGCTCCGCCCGGATGCCGTGTTGATTGAAGGGCCGCCGGACGCGGCGGACGTTGTCGGCCTCGCCGGGCACGAACAGATGAAGCCGCCAGTGGCCCTTCTTGTGTACGAGCCCGATCGTCCGAGCGAGTCCGCGTGCTACCCGTTCGCGGCGTTCTCACCCGAGTGGCAGGCCATCCGCTGGGGGCTTGCGAACGGCGCTGAGGTTCGGTTCATCGACCTTCCGTTTGCCTTGCGAGCGCCGCGTGAGGAGGCGCTCGATGAGAAGTGGGAAGGTCAGCCGACCCCCAACGCATCCGCGGGCGACGCACTCGACGAGGGGCTGGTCACGCGGGGTGAGGATCCGCTCGAAGCCCTCGCGAGAGCCGCGGGGTTCTCTGACGGCGAGGCATGGTGGGGCCGGCTGATCGAGGAGCGGCGAGGCGAGCAGCACGGTCTGGACGTCTTCGATGCGATCCGCGAAGCGATGGCGTCCGCAAGGTCGGAGCTTGGTCCGTCTGGCAGGGATCCCGACGAACCGAGCCGCGAGGCGCACATGCGCAAGTGCATTCGTGGCGCGATGAAAGAGGGCTTTGAGCGCATCGCGGTGGTGTGCGGCGCGTGGCACGCGCCGGAGCTCACCGCAGAGGCGATCAAGGGCGTGACCTCCAAGGCCGACGACGAGTTGCTCAAGGGGCTTCGCAAGCGAAAGGTCGCGGCGACATGGATCCCGTGGACGCACGACCGTCTGTCTATCGCGTCCGGCTACGGTGCGGGGATCATGAGCCCGGGCTGGTATGAGCATCTGTGGACGCATCACGAGCGGCTGACGGAGAACTGGATGGCCCGGGTCGCGCGGCTGATGCGGGACCAGGACCTGGACGCGTCCCCGGCGAGCGTGATCGAGTCGGTGCGCCTTGCCGAGACGCTGGCATCGATGCGAGGGAGATCGATCGCCGGGCTGGAGGAACTCGGCGAGGCGACGCTCGCGATTCTCTGCCATGGCAATCCGCTGCCGATGCTGGTGATCGAGCGGAGACTGATCGTCGGCGATCGGCTCGGAGAGGTGCCGGGGGACGCGCCGACCGTTCCGCTGCAGCGAGACCTCGCGGCGCAGCAGAGATCGCTCCGCATGAAGGTGAGCGCGGATGAGACCGAGCTCGATCTGGATCAGAGGAAAGAAACAGATCTGGCCCGCAGCCGCCTGCTGCACCGGCTCGCAATTCTCAGGATCGAGTGGGGGCGTCTGGTTGAGGATCAGCGTCAACGCACCAGCACGTTCCACGAGGTGTGGAGGCTGCAGTGGAAGCCGGAACTGGCGGTGTCTGTCCTGGAAGCGGCCCGCTGGGGGAACACGGTGCAGGAGGCTGCCGGCGCGTGTGTGGCGGATCGCGCCCGCTCGGCGACGGCCTTGGCATCTCTCACGGCGATGCTCGATCATGTGATGCTCACGGACCTGCCCAGCGCGGTTGAGGGGCTGGTCCGCAGGATCCAGGAGGTTTCGGCGGTCAGCGGCGACCTCGGCCACCTGATGGACGCGATCCCGCCGCTGGCGCGCGTGCTGCGATACGGCAACGTCCGGAGGACGGATGCCGCGCTGGTTGAGCCGGTGGTGGTGGGGTTGCTCGTCCGTATTCGGGCGGGTCTGGCCCCGGCGTGCGGAGCGCTCGATGATGATGGCGCGGAAGCGATGCGTGCGCGCATCGACGCGGTGAACGTGTGCGTCGCCGGGCTGGATCGCCCGGACCTAGCGGACCCTTGGAGGGACGAGCTCCGAAAGGTCGGTGACGCCGAGGTTCATGGGCTCGTAGGGGGCCGGGCCTGGCGGATCCTGCTCGATTCGGGAGCGGTTGGCGCTGACGACGCGGCCACACGGTTGTCGCTCGCTCTCTCGCGCGGGAACGACCCGGCGGCCGCCTCCGCGTGGCTGGAGGGCTTCCTCGGGGGATCGGGGATGGTTCTCATCCATGATGAGCGGCTCCTTGCCATCGTTGATCGCTGGGTCTCTTCGCTCTCGCGCGAGACCTTTGAGCGCGTCTGTCCGATCGCGAGGCGAACGTTCTCAACCTTTGCAAAGCCGGAGCGTCGCCAGATCGGCGAGAAGCTGAAACGCGCGGGCGGGCCGAAGTCGGAAGATCCGGTCGGCGCGGGCGAGGCATTCGACGCGGAGAGGGCCGCGCTGGTGGAGCCGGTCCTTCGCCTGATTCTGGGAGATCCGTTGCCATGAGCACGCCAGAGCGATCACCCACGGATCCCCCCCAGTCGATCAGCAGCAATGAGCGGCTGGAGCGGTGGCGGCTCCTGCTCGGAGGAGATGATGCCGACGGCACCGGATACGAACTCTCGGGGCGGCTGCTCGCGATGGACAAGGCCATGGCCGCGCTCTACGACGGACCGGCCGCAAACGGCAAGCGCGGAGGACTGGGCGCGTCGGTCCCGAACGCGGCACGGTGGCTGGGAGATATTCGCGAGTACTTTCCGGTTTCGGTCGTGCGCGTCATGCAGAAGGACGCGATCGATCGGCTGGGGATGGACCGCCTGCTGCTCGAGCCAGAGATGCTCGAGGCGGTCGAGCCGGACATCAATCTTGTCACGACGCTGATGTCGCTCTCCGGCGTGATCCCGCAGAAGGCCAAGGCGACGGCACGAATCGTGGTGCAGGGAGTGGTGCGTGAACTCCAGAAGAAGCTCGACGCGCCCATGCGCCAGGCCGTGCAGGGCGCCCTCAAGCGATCGACGCGGACGCGACGTCCGCGTCACAACGAGATCGACTGGAACCGCACGATCCGCGCCAATCTCCGCCACTACCAGGCCGAGTACCGGACCATCGTGCCCGAGACGCGGATCGGCTATGGACGAAAGCGCAACGAGCTGCGAACGGTCGTGGTGTGCATCGATCAGTCCGGATCGATGGGGGAATCCGTCGTGTACTCCGGCATCTTCGGCGCGGTGCTCGCGTCGATCCCCGCGCTGCGGACGCACGTTGTCGCGTTCGACACCAGCGTGACGGACCTGACGGAGAAGATGTCGGACCCGGTCGACGTGCTCATGGGGGTCCAACTGGGTGGCGGCACGGATATCAACCGGGCCCTCACGTATTGCCAGGGGCTCATCACGAAGCCGCGGGACACCATTCTCGTGCTGATCACGGACCTTTACGAGGGCGGGGACAACAAGGAGATGCTCAAGCGCGTTGCCGAGATCGCGGGCTCGGGCGTGCGGATGGTGACGCTGCTCGCGCTCGGAGACAGCGGCGCCCCGAGCTTCGATCACAGAAACGCGGCATCCCTCGCGGCGATGGGCGTGCCCAGCTTCGCCTGCACCCCGGATCGATTCCCCGAGCTGATGGCGGCGGCTATTCAGGGGCGCGACATCGGCCAGTGGGCTTCGGAGCAGGGGATGACCGCGTCGCGCGCCGAAGGCGCGTGATCGTGTCGCGCAACGGGCGCGCCTCAGGCAGGCAGCGGCACGGGAGCGTCGCCCTCGTCCTGATTCTCAGGTGGTGCGGAGCGCGGCGGCGCATCGCCGAAGTCCATCTCGCCGAGGAAGTACGCGTCCAGCACGCGCAGCGCGGATTCGCGCACGCGGATCTCCGCGGGTGATAACTGACGCGCGGGGATGCTCACGTCGCACTGCGTCATCGCGCCATCGCAATAACGCAGGTACTCAAGAGCGGCTTGCACGCGGGCGGGCTTGTCCGAACCGGTCTGTTGGCGGGGGTTGTAGTACATGGCGGATCGCTTGCGGTGTGCAGCCGGCGGCTGCGGCCGGCGCCTGAAAGGACCGGCGAGGCGCGTCTATGTTCGCGCTGGCGGGACGATTGAATGGAAACGGATCGTGGCAGGAAAGAGGCGCCGGGGCCCGCGCCGGGCGGTGAGAATCAGAGCCGCATCAGCGGCGAACTCACTCGATGGGATGGATTGGCGTGTGCCATATCGCCGGTCCGTGCTGGTAAAGTCGCATCCGGAGGATGCCGAGCGGCGGGCTGCACCCGCACAAGAAATACCCCCCGAAGGACTCGAACCTTCGACCCGCTGATTAAGAGTCAGCTGCTCTACCAACTGAGCTAGGAGGGCCACACCACGGTCCTGCGACCGGGCGGTCTATGACAAAGTCTATGCCGCGCCTCGTGCTCGTCCAGCCCCGAGGAGCGGAGGATCAGGCCACTTTGGCGAGTGACGGGTGCGCGGCCGAAGGATCGGGGGAGCGGAGGGCGAAAGGGGGATGGGGGCGCATTCCGGCCGCGAGACTCTTGATTGACACAGAGGGGACGAACCCCTACCGTTCGGACTCGCCGGACCGCCCAGGGGCGGCCGGACCGTTTGCATTGAGGTATATGCCATGAATCCAGCGATGCGCCAGAGCTATGGTCGGACCCGCCGCCGGCGGTCCCACCACGCCCTGAAGGCCACTTCCCAGACCACCTGCCCCCTCTCGGGCATGCCGAAGCAGCACCACCGGGCGTGCGCCGAGTCGGGCTACGTCCGTCCCGGTCTGCGTATCTCAGTTCCGAAGCTCGGAATCGGCGTTCAGAAGAACTGACCCCACTCCCCGAAGGGTCCGCCCATGCGACTGGCGGTCGATGTGATGGGGGGCGACCACGCTCCCGACGCCATTCTGCGCGGCTGTGTTGATGCGCTCCCGGATCTCGGGAACGACGACCGGCTCGTGCTCGTTGGGCCTCAGGACATCATTTCGGACTATCTGATCGAGCGTCGCGTCAAGGACGATCGTGTCTCGATCGAGCACGCATCGGAAGTGATCGCGATGGACGACTCGCCCGCGATGGCGGTGCGCACCAAGCGTGATTCGTCGATCGTGAAGATGGCGATTCTGGGATCGCACAAGGTCGACAACCCGTGCGACGCGGTTCTTTCTGCGGGCAACACCGGCGCGTGCGTTGCGGCGGCGATCATGCACATGAAGCGTCTGCCCCACGTGCATCGCCCGGGCATCGCTGTCACGATCCCGGCCTTTCACGGGCCGCTGATGCTGTGCGACGCGGGCGCGAATCCCGAGCCCAAGGGTGTGCACCTCTGGCAGTACGGGGTGATGTGCTCGGCGTATGCGCAGCACGTGCTGAAGATCGCGCGCCCGCGGGTGGCGCTTATGAACATCGGCTCCGAGGAGGCCAAGGGCTCCGACCTTGTGAAAGAGGCGAGGAACCTTCTCCGCAAGACCCCGGGCCTGAACTACATCGGGTACGTTGAGGGGCGGGACTTCTTCGACGGTGTCGCGGACGTGATCGTCACCGACGGCTTCGTCGGGAACTCCATGCTGAAGATGGCTGAGGGCATGGGCAGCGCGATGATGAAGGCGATCGTCTCCGAGGTCTTCTCGATCGATCCCGATCTTGGCATGCAGCTCGAGCCCGTGCTCAAGCAGATCTACAAGAAGAACGATTACCACGAGTACGGCGGCGCACCGCTCATGGGTGTGAACGGCGTGTGCATGATCGCGCATGGCTCAAGCCAGCCCAAGACGATCCGGGCCGCGATACGCAACACGTTCCAGTATGTGGCTGCCGGCGTGAACGAGGTCATCGTGAAGCGTCTGGGTGAGGTCTCGGATGTGGCGCACGGGATGGCGCAGCCGGCAACAGGGCAGGAGCTCGCATGAGCGCACCCGCCCAGCCAAGGGGCCGCTCACCCGTGCGAGTCGGCGTTGAGATCATCGGCAGCGGCTCGTGCCTTCCCGCGCGGCGGGTGACCAACAACGACCTCGTGGCCATGATGGACACGTCGGACGAATGGATCGTTCAGCGCACGGGAATCCGCGAGCGACGCATCCATAACCCGGAGATCGAAGGAACCGCGGACCTTGCCGTCGGCGCGGCCGAGGCGGCGATCGCCGATGCGGGGATCGCACCGACCGATGTTGACCTGGTCATTGTCGGCACGATGACGCCGGATGCGCCGACCCCGGGGGCGGCGAGCGTGGTCGCGGCGCGGATCGGCGCGGGGCACGTTGGCGCTATGGACATCAACGGCGCCTGCTGCGGGTTTGTGTTCTCGGTGAACGCCGCGCACGACATGATCAACTCGGGAGCGTATCGCACGATCGTGGTCATCGGCGCCGACACGATCACGCGGTTCTGCGATTTCTCGACGGCGGGCCGGAACGTCGCCGTGCTTTTCGGCGACGCGGCGGCGGCGATTGTGCTGCGGGTCACCGATGATGTGAGCAAGGGTCTGCTCGCTCAGGCCATGCACTCGGATGGTGTGGGCGCAAAGAACCTGTTTGTGCCGGGGCGAAAGCTCGACTTCCCTCCGAACGTTGAATACGAGCCCAAGAAGATCCATCGGATCTACATGGACGGTCAGGCGGTCTTCAAGTTCGCGGTGAGCACGTTCCCGAAGCTCATTGAGCAGACGCTGGACAAAGCCGGCCTGAGCGCGAACGACGTGGACCACTACGTCTGCCACCAGTCGAACTATCGCATTCTGGAGTCCGCCCGCGAGCGATTTGGCTTGTCCCACGACAAGCTGCTCGTGAACATCGATCGCTACGGCAACACGGTCGGGGCCTCTGTGCCGCTCGTGTTCGATGAACTTCGAAAGTCCGGCCGTGTGCACGCGGGACAGAAAGTTATGTTCCTGGCGTTCGGCGCTGGTCTCACGTGGGGCTCGTCGCTCTGGCAGTTGTGAACCGGCACGTGCGCGCCGAGATTCTCATACCCTGAATCGGTGCCCATATCTGGAGCGGACGGACCATTGTTTGCGGACGTGCGCGCCCCGAACAGACGTGAGCCGCACGCTCGCGACGATCGCACCGGATGCCGGGTCCGATTCTGCCTGAGATCCGCGGCGTGCGGAGCTGGCTCCGGGCTGGGGCGTCGGCATGGTCGATGAGGGGCACAGGACCGCGCGCGTGGCGAATCTGCCATCCCGAGCGGCACCTTCGGACCCACGATGCTCCAGTGCGCGATCAATGACGTGAAGCCCGGCATGATCCTGGGGGCCCAGGTGCGCGATCCTCGTTCCCCGGATCTGCAGTTGCTGCGCCCGGGTGTCGTGCTCGACGCGCCGCTTCTGACCAGCATCCGCAAGCGTGGCGTGACGCAGGTCTGGGTGGAGGACGACCTCACCCGCGATCTTGATGCGGCCGTCGCCACCGGTCTCACAGGAGCGCGACTCGAGGTGTACGCGCGGCTTCGAGACGATCTCTCGTCCGCATCGACGCGCACGATCTCCGTTGCGTCGGTCCAGTCGTACCGGCAGGCGGTGATGGGGCTGGTGGTTGAGGCCATCGCCTCGAAGAAGTACGCGGGCATGACCGACTCACTCTTCGCCTCTGACGGCCTCGCGACGCACAGCACAAACGTGGCGTACCTATCGCTGATATGCGGCCTGCATCTGGAGGCCTATGTCGTCGCGGAGCAGCCCAAGCTCTGCCATGACCAGGCACGCGACATGTCCGTGCTCGGCATGGCGGGCCTCATGCATGACCTCGGAAAGATGCGCGTGCGCGGCGCGGCCCGGGACGCGCATGAGGTTCACGCTCCGGCGGATGCGAAGGGACCTGAGGGGTATGCCGATCACACACGCCTCGGCCATGAGATGCTGAGCGAGACGCGTGTGCCGGCCCGTGTGGCGCACGCCGCGTTGAATCACCACCAGCGGTTCGACGGGCAGGGTTGGCCGGACCTTTCTCGGATGAGCGCGGGACGAGTGGCGGGGCCCCTGGCCGGGCGGCGCATCCACATCTTTGCTCGGATTGTGGCAGCGGCGAACGTGCTGGACAACCTGCTGCGGGACGCGGATGGATCGCGTCGGCCGCCGGTCGCGGCGTTGCACGCGTTCGCGTCGGAGCGTTTCGATGGCTGGTTCGACCCGCGCGTGCGCCGAACCCTGCTCCTGCGCGTGCCGCCGTTCGCGATCGGGAGCGAGGTCACGTTGAGCGATGGTCGCCGGTGCGCGATCATGGCCCCCAATATCGCTCGACCGTGCCGTCCGGTTGTGCGGGTGCTGGCGGAGGCGAGTGGCGAGCGTCCGCGTGAAGCAACGAACATCGATCTGGCGGACGACCGGGTCGAGGCGGCTGGTCTGGCGATTGTGCGGTCGATGGGACACGACGTCTCCACGTACGGCTATGAGCCGCCCGGGCCGGAGGGACCGGCGTGGATCAGGCCTGAAGGGGCGTCGTGCGAAGAGGGCGAGCGTGTGAACCGTTTGGGGAACTGTGCCGCGTGAATGGCGTACGCGGTATGCGTTCCCAGGCGAGGAGTGCGGTGATGGATCTCTCGAATCCGGCGGCGTTGTTCAGCGGGCTTGCGATCAGCTCGATCGGCGCGGGCTGTCTGCTGTACGGCAAGAAGCAGTCCTCGCCGGTGCCGGTGATCGGGGGGCTGGTGCTGTGTGTGATGCCGATGGTGGTCGCATCGGTGCTGGGCATGTGGTTGATCGGCGGTGCGTGCGTCGGCGGGATGTGGTGGGTAAGCAAGAACGGGGCGTAAATAGCGGCACGTTCAATCGACTCCACCCATCGTCTCGTACTTTGCGAGGATTGAATCAAGCCGTCTGCGAGTGAAGGCGCCAGAAAGCTCTGCGACCCTGTAGTTCTTTCCCGAAGTGTTCTTGAGAGGCACCGTGCCGTATCGCGCCTTGAATGCGCGGAGGAGGTCGCTTTCGAGTGTGAGCCACAACTTGTCTTCACGATCGCCACCGGGCGCCAACGTATGGATGTTGAGCTCTCGAACTCCCCATGCCTCTAGGCACTCAATGGCTTTGTGCGATAGAGAAGTTGAGTAGCGTTTCGCACCTCTGCTGGTTGTTCCAATATACAGAATCCGCGACCGGCCCATGTCGTACTTCTGAGGGCAGACGGAGCAGATCAAGTAAACAACCATTTCAGCACGCAACGCCGCACGCGTGATCGTCATCGCCGGGCGACGCGTCTCGCGGACTGTGATCGACCTGACTCGTTCGCTCATTCCAACCAATCCTTCGCCTTCAGCCGCTCGGGCACGTACTCCTCGGTGATGTACGAGATGTCCTTCTGAAGCATGGCTTCGACTTCCATCTTAAAGCCGTTCTTCAGCAGGAGGGCGATCTCCTTCTGCCAAGGGCGGTTGTCGGCGAACCACGGATACGCCGCGATCTCGTTGGCGCGCTTGATGTCATTGTCCGTTAGGCTGATCTTCACGCCGTCGTCGAGCTCGCATTCCTCGTAGTCCTTCGCGCGGATGCCGAGAAACTTGGCATCCGGGATTGCGAGGCGGGAAGACTCGAAGGCGAGTGAGATCGAGCCCTGCTTGATGACGCTGTAGATGTAGTGTCCCCATGGGTCGTTATCAAGGACACAGATGATCGGCAGCTTCAGTTCCTGATTCAGACGCTGCAGAAGGCGACGACATCCGCGAGGGGGCTGCCCACCTCCATGAGTGAGGATGCAGTTGTGCTGCTCCCAGAAGCGATCCTCGTTGAATCGCTGCCAAACCGTGTCCTTTTCGACGTGCAGCACGAACTTTGCCTCGCACTTGCCGAACTGCAGCGCGCTGGGCTCGACAATCGACGGGATGCCCCAGCCGCCCGAGCCCATGCGCCGTGCGTTGATCTCATCACCCTTATCAATGATGGTGATGTTCCCGACGAGATTGCCGCGTGTTGATGCAAAAATGTGCAGCTCTTCGCGGAGGGCGCCGAGCGAGACCTCGAGGTCTTCGAGAATCGGATCGGATTCATCCTGCGTGTCGAAGGTGTTCTCCTTCGTGCCCGCGACGGTGTGCTTGGCTCGGTAGAACACACCGCGGAGAGAGCTGGTTTTCTGTTGCTCAATCAGATCCTTGATCGTGCTCGCGTGGAGCATGGTCTGCATGAACTGCTTCGCGGTCTTGAGATCGAACAGCGGCCGATCGGCGGTCGCGTCTCCCATCTCAAGGATGCCCTTCTTCTTGTTCCAGTTCGTGTTGCTCTTGGTTCGAAGCGGGATTGAGATCGTGGGGTCCTTCCCGCCCATGCTGCGCTTGACCACCATGTCGGAGAGCCCGACAAGCTTGCTGATGGTCTTGGCATCACGCTCCGGAAGCTTGCCGACGGGCTTCTTCGACGCGGTTGCGACGGACTTGGAGGCGGGCTTGCGTGCCATCGAGTGATCCTGCAGGGAGAAGTGCGTGCGAGCGGAGATGTCGTCCGAGGGACGGTTCGGCGGTTACTTGGCGCGGACAAACCGCATGAGCTCGCCCGCCGCGCCGCTCAGCGCGAGCGAGTCGCCCTTCACCGAGAACCCCGTCACCTCGCCAAGGGTCTTGAGGAACGAGTCCTCGAAGTCCATGGCCTCGGGCGAGCCGGCCATCTTGGTGCTGGCGGTCGGGGCGAGCTTGAACTCGCCCTTGGCGAGGGCGTCAAGATCGAGCGACGACGCCAGACGGTTGATGCCGCCGGTGCCGGAGACCTTGCCCTCGGGCGTGAAGGAGAGCGATGGGATCTTCACGCCCTTGGGCATCAGGGACGCGATGTCCGCGCCCTTGAAGGAGGCGAGGTTCCAATCGCCGGTGAGCTTCTGGATCATGGTGGCTGAATCCGTGATGCTCTGGCCGCTCTGACATCCCGAAAGCGTGCCGAGCGAGGCGGGGATCGCGATGACAGTGGCGATGAGGGCGGCGCGGGTGAAGTGCATGGATAGCTCCAGTGATGCGCGAGCGCCGACGCGGCGCCCGGGCGTTTCAGAACAGGCCGGGTGACTGGTCCTTCGGCACCAGCTTGCCGTTGACGAGGACCATCTTGGGCTTCGACGGCGCCTTGGCCCCAACATCCGGAACCGCTGCGGGCTTGGGAGCGACGGCGGGCCCGGCCGCCTTCGTGGGCGACTTAGACGGGCGCGGCTTGACCGGCTTCCCCTTCTGTGTGAGGTGTCCGGGTTGTTTGACATCGATGAGAGTGGGCTCTTCGTCCCCGCGCATGGCGTTGACCTTCAAAGCGGCGGCCTCGGCCCTCGTTGACTTCCCGACCGGCGGCGCATCGCCGTCAAACGCATCGGTCTCGGTACGGGAAGCCGCGGACTCAAGGATGATCACACCCTCTTCATCGGCCTCATTCCCGGCCTTGTCCTTGATCGCCTTGCCGTCCTCGTCGAGCTCCAGATCGGCCACGGCGGTCTTCCGCTTGGCCTGCTCCAGCAGCGCGGCATAAAGCTCGTCGGCATCGACGCCGCTGATGGCGTTGCAGGCCTTGGCGATCTCACCGATGTACTTCTGGAAGACGTCGCGTCGCTCACCCTCGCGGCGCATCTTGGCCCGCTTCTTGAGATACGTGCCGAGCTTTCGCCCGCACTCCTGGAGCGCGAGCTTCATCTCCTTGCGGATCTCGTCGTAGTCGGCGATGGCTTCCTTGGACTCGCTGGTGAACGGCACCCAGACGCTCGCCATGTGGATCATGATGACCAGGGGACCGACGGGCACGCCGCCGCGCGGGTGCTGGAGGTCGTAGTTCCGCCAGTTGGTCTCGGTGACGGCCTTGAAGGACGAACACGCCGACTGCTGATACAGCAGGGGCACACGATTGGCGAACCGGATCACACGCGCCGGCTCGTCGGATCGGAGTTCGCCACCGAACGCGATCGCGGCTTCGATCTGGAACGGGCGGCCCCGATACACGTCCGGCTCGCGGCTGGACGCGGCGTAGAACTCGGCCCGCACGCCCTTCAGCATGCCCGCGAGCAACTGGCGGACGCCGATAGGCGCGAGGCAATCGGTGGGGGGGGGAGGGAGCTTTGAGTCTTGCAGCGCCTTGAACAGCTTCTCGGCCTGGTCGTGGTCGATGTCGGAGATCCTGGTGCGAGAGGTCGCCTTGATCGACTGGCAGAACGTGCTGGCGGCAGAGGACGAGACGCGAGAGAACTTGTCCTGCAGAAAGTTGTAGAGTGTGTAGGTGTCGCGCTCTGCTTGGGCTTCTTTCAGCATCTGGAGCAGAATGCCGAGTTCGATGCCGCGGGGGTGCGGCTGGATCTCCTTGGTCTCGGGCGGGAGTTCCGTGACGGCGCGGGGGAAAAGCGTGATGCCACGAGACTCGATGGTGACGACGGGAGCGGGGGGCGCGGGTTCGGCGGGCGCGGTCGCCTGTTCGTCCGCTCGCTCACGCTCGCGGTTCTTGCGGAGGAGGGGCACATCGTCTTCCTCTGCCGCGCTCTCTTTCGAGGGGGGGACGAAGACGAATCGTGCGTGCGGATTGGCGATCGCGGTGAGTTCCAAGAACTCGTCGACACTGCCTCTGCCCTTCTGGTACCGCCCCTCGAGCTCGATGGAGACGCTGGTGCCCGTGGGATAGTCACGGTCGGCCAAGAACTGGCCATCTTCGGCGAGATTCCGGGTGCCGGGTGTGAGCGTGCGGATCCGCCGGGGAGGGAAGTCATCCGTCTCGCTGTCGACCGTGACCTCGGCCCGGTTGGTCTTGGTGTTCATCGCCAGCTCGATGTGGTGGGCCTGCTGGCTGGCCTTGGGCTTGGTGTGGATCACCATCGGCTTACCGGTGGTGATGAGCCCGTACATGCCCGCGGCTGAGATGCCGATGCCCTGCTGGCCGCGGGACATCTTGAGTCGATGGAACTTGGAGCCGAAGAGAAGGCGGCCGAAGACGTTCTCGACCTGCTTGCGGACGATCCCGGGCCCGTTGTCGACGATGGTGATGCGATAGCGGGAGGCTTTGGCCGAGGCGGGCCGATCCGGCTGAAGATCCTCGATCACGACCGTGATCTCGGGGAGAATGCCGGCCTCTTCGCAAGCGTCAAGCGAGTTGTCAACGGCCTCCTTGACGGTGGTCAGGAGGGCCTTCCGTGGATTGTCGAACCCGAGGAGGTGGCGATTCTTGGCGAAGAACTCGGAGACGGAGATGTCGCGCTGTTTGGCGGCCATGGTCTCTGCCGTGGCGCGCGGGGCGGGCTTGGTTCTGCTCATCGGCTTCCGTGTGGTGGCCGACGCGTCGGTTGCTTCGGGCGCATCGGTGAGGAGTGAACTGGACATCGCGGCCCTCCATGGCAGCGAGCGGATTGGTATCGGGTTGCCGAGGGATGCCCTCGCGCACCCGCGGACGGTAGGGACAGAATCGGCGGTTCGTCCCGATGGAGTTCAAACCGGCTGATTGCCGGGGTTCAGGGGCCGGTAGGGGTTGAGACGTAGTGCAGGGGAGCGCCCGGCCCGAGCGGCAGATCCAGTTGCATCCACCCAAGCAGGAACAAGATCCACACGATCCCGAAGACCACGGAGAACGGAAGCATGGTGGAGACGAGCGTGCCGATCCCGGCCTTGGGGGCGTATTTCTGCATGACCGCCAGGATCACGATCATGTAGGCATTCATGGGTGTGACGATGTTCGTCACGCTGTCGGCGATGCGATACGAGGCCTGCGTGAGTTCGGGGCTTATCCCCAGCATCATGAACATGGGGATGAAGATCGGCGCGACCAGGACGTACTTGGCCGACATCGACGAGATCAGCAGGTTGAGGAACATGACCAGAACGATGAAGCCCAGGATGACGACGCTGGGCGGCAGGTTCGCTTCAGCCAGCTCCGTGCCACCGATGATCGCGAGCATGCGCCCGAGGTTGGAATAGGTGAAGTACGCAATGAACTGCGAGGCAAAGAATGCCATGGTAATGACGGACGCCATTGACCGCATCGCGTGGATCATGCACGAGATCACGTCCTTCTGCGAGCGGATCTGTCCCACGGTCGCACCGTACGCCGCGCCCGGGACAAGGAAGGCGATGAAGACGATGGGAACGATGGCGTTGACCCATCGGGTGGAGACGCGGCCGGTCGCGGGATCGGTGTAATCACCGTGCAGGGGCGCGCCGGGGACAAGAATCAGGGACAGGAGCACTCCGAAGACGATGGCCAGCGACACGCCCGCCCACACCAAGCCATTGGACTCAGCGGCGGTCAGGCGCATCGAGTCGCGGCTCGCCGCGGCTCCGGGTGTCGGGCCGCCCTCGTCCGGAGAGCGTGAGTTCAGCCGCGGCTCGACAATCCACGCCGCAACGCCCCACCCGACCAGCGTGAGGAGCACGGTGGAAGCGGCCATGATGTACCAGTTGCATGTCGCGTCAACGCTGTAGGTCGGGTCGAGGATGTCGACATTCGCCTGCGTGATGCCCGCGATGAGCGCGTCGGTGCCGCCGATGAGGAAGTTCGCGCTGAAGCCGGCGGAAACGCCAGCAAACGCCGCGGCGATGCCCGCCAGAGGCGAGCGCCCGGACGCGAGGTACAGCGCGGCCGCGAGCGGCGGCAGCACGATGTACCCCGCGTCGCTGGCGATGTTGGCCATGATGCCGATGAAGATGATCGCGGGCGTGACGAGTTGTTGGGGAACCAGCAGCGCCATGCCCTTGATCAGCGTGTCAAAGAGCCCCGTCTTCTCGGCGAGGCCGACCCCGAACATCGCGACCAGCACGATACCCAGCGGCGGGAACGTCACAAAGTTCGTGACCATGCTCGAAAGGCACCAGTACAGGCCGTCGGCCGTCAGCAGACTCCGGGCGTTGATGGGCTCGCCGGATTCGACAAGCTCCGTCCGAGGGCGATTGGTGGCCGGATCGATCACCGGCGCCAGTTGGGGCTGCCCGGTGGCGGCATCCAGCACAGGCACGCCCGACGCATCCACCACCGGCGCCATCACCTCCTGCATGCGGATCGGCTTGACGGTCCACCCGGCAACCACGCCCAGATGCGAGACGACCATGATCAGAATGCACCCGTAGAAAAACAGCAGCGCCGGGTCGGGGAGCGCGTTTCCGATCCGCTCGATCATTCCAAGCACGCCGCGGGGCGTCGTTGACGGGGGAGTGCTCGCATCTGCCATGGCTGGTCTCCAGGGTGGCCTTGGGATCGGCTAAGGTAGCGAGATTCCGCCGCACCGTCATCGCGGCTGCCGCAAAAATGGGTGCGGCCCCGGCGGAAGCTCCGGGGCCGCAGTCTCTCCCTCGACTCCTCAGACTTCAGTTTGAGCGACGACGTCTGGAGATCAACAGGCCGCCCAGGCCTGCAAGCGCCAGAGGACCGGGGGCAGGAATCGCGACGGGGATCCGGAAGATCAGCATCTCCCCGTGGTTCGCGCCGCCCTGGAGCGGATCGCCCTCGGTGGTGCCGCGCCACATCCAGCGAGCGTCGCCGGAGACGCTCGCGATCGAGTTCCACGGCGCGATGCCGTTCGCGCCGCCGACGTGGGGAACTTCCCAGAGGTCACCCGAATCCGCTGTCGACACGTACGAAGCCATCTCGCCGATCGTGGGATAGGGCGACCAGTCGCCTCGGTCTTCACCGGTCGAGTAGACCTCCCAGCGTCCGTCTCCTGAAAGGATCGTCTCGCTCGCGGTCACGACTTGTCCGATGAGGCCCTGCGCGACGGAGTTGTCCGACCAGGCCGCGATGTACAGATAGTCATCCGCATCGAACGAGAACGTCTCCGCGACCGACCAGTTGTACCCACCCGTGGAGCCCGATGGTCCAAGCTCGTTGCCGCCCTCGAACGTGAAGCCGCCGATGGTGCGGGAGTAGACGGCGTAGTGATTGTCCGCCGTGAACGTGGTGGTCACCGGGCCGGCGTGGGCGGAGCCGGCGATGGCAGCCAGAGCGGCGATGGTCACGATGCGATTCATGATCTGGACTCCTTTGTGCGGCAGCCAGCGCAACGCCTCATGCGATTGCTCAGCACAGCGAGTATGCCGTACAAGGAACCCTCGGGCCATCCGGGGGCCCACACATGCACGCGTGCTTGTGGGGCTGCACGGCGCGGGCAAGATGGGCTGACTCGACGCGCTCGCGCGCGTCCGAGAAGCCGGGAGTTCTCGGGCGTTGTACGCTCCGGCCCGGGGGACGTGTCAGTCAGGAGGTCGCATGCCGTTGATTGAAACGGGGCAACCAGCTCCCCCCTTCGCACTCATGGATGCCGCCGGCAAACGGCGCGCCCTCGCGGACTTCCGCGGGCGGATCCTGGTGCTCTATTTTTACCCCGAGGACGACACGCCCCTGTGCACCACCCAGGCATGCCAGTTTCGGGACCGGCACGCGGACTTGCGAGCCCTCGGTGCCGAGGTCATAGGAATCAGCCCCGACACACCCGCGTCGCACGGCGCGTTCGCGGCCAAGTACGGCCTTCCATTCACGCTGCCGGGAGATGAACGCGATCCTCAGGGCGTGCCAAAGGTCTGTGAGCTCTACGGCGTCTGGCGCGAGAAGAACATGTACGGCAAACGCGTCATCGGCATGGTCCGGACTACGTACCTGATCGATCCAAACGGCGTCGTGGCGAAGCGGTGGGATGCCGTGAAGACGCCCACACACGGCGATCGCGTGCTCGAGGCTGTCGAGACCCTGGCGCGCGAGAGCGGCAGCCGGACGCCAACTGCCGGTCGCCAAATGAAGCAGCGGCCCTGATACAGGCCATCACGGCCGCCGCTGCGGTGCAAGTCGACCCGGTAGAGCGAACGCGGTATCACCACACGCGTACCCGAACGCGAGCATCCGTCGCCGCGCCGTCAGGCCGCCTTGGCCGCCGGTCCGAGGAGTTGCAGGAGCCACTTGCCGATATCGGCGCACATGTCGACTTTGGAGACCAGGGCGTCGGCGCCAGCGGCTCGGGCTTCCGCGTCCAGACTCGGCGATGGAGACGCGGTGATGACCACAAACTTCCGAACGCCCGGGGCGATTCCGCGGATCTGGGCGATCAACTCAACGCCGCGCGCATCGGGGAGATTCTGGTCGACAATTACGACTCCGGGTCTGAATCCCGCGCGACCGAGCGCGTCGAGTGTTGCCTTGCCGGAAGATGCGGTGACCGCTTCCGTCGTGGGAAGTCTCTGCAGCAGCATCGAGAGCAGCTTGTTCGCGAGCGGATCGTCCTCGACCACCAGTACCCGCAGCACGCCGTCGGCATCGCGGAGCGGCCCAACGCCCTCGGTCGCGTGGGGCGCGTCTGCGGCGCGACGGAGGGCGGGCTGCTCCGGCGCGACGGTCGCCGTGCGAACGCAGTTGCGTCCGGACGATTTGGCCGCGTACAGCGCCTGGTCCGCGAGGGCCATCAGCTTCTCCGGACTCGCTGCATCGCCGGATCCGGACTCCATGGTCGAGACGCCGACACTGATGGTGACCGCGAGAGTGGGAGGCGCCCCGTCCACGCCCGTGAGACACATCGGCGACGCCGCGATGGCCGCTCGCAGACGCTCGGCGACCTGCTTGGCCCGCACGCCGTCATGGCCCCGTAGGACCACCGCGAACTCCTCGCCGCCGGTGCGACAGAGAAGCCCCGACTGCCCGACCACCGATGCGGATCGCGTTGCGAGCTGCTTGAGCACGGCATCGCCCGCGGCGTGACCGAGCGTGTCGTTCACGGACTTGAACTTGTCGGCATCGATCGTGACAACCGACAGCGCCGAGCGCCCCGCTCGCGCCTCCCGGAATCCTTCCGCGAGGTCGGCCTCAAACCGGCGACGATTCCACACTCCGGTCAGCGTGTCGGTCTGGTTCTCGATCTTCAGACGATCCGTCTCACGCTGCATCTGGATCTGACCCGCCAGCAGCGCTTCCTGCGCCTCGGCCATGATCATCGCGGCGTTGGGGATCGCAACGTCCTGCTCGAACAGCTTGGCAAGCTCGGAGGCAGAAGTCGCCGTGCTCTTCAGCAGCGGCGCCATGCGATCCGGCGGCAGGCCGAACCACATTTCCGCGCGGGAGGCAAGACGCGCGATGAGCGCCTGGGCTCCCGGGGTGCTCATGGCCTCGGAGACGTACATCGACAGCGCCGCAAGGCGCACGACAGGCCCATACGAGAGGCCGGATGAATCAGGGGCATGGTGCTTACGGATCACCTCGGTGAACACGTCCGGCAGCTTCCAGCGCTTCGCAAGTTCCGCGCCGACCGTGGTGTGGTCGAACGGGAAGACCTCGCGCTCGTGCCGGCACAGCAAATCGTGATCCTCCGGCGCGGTGGCCAGCGTGGAAACGTACTCATCGCTCAAGGCCGCAACGCACGCCAGGACCCCGATGTCCTGGAAGAGCGAAGCGGTGAAAGCCTCGTCCGGATCCGCGGCACGTGTGAGCTGCGCGAGATGCCGGGCGGCTGACGCCGCGAAAATGGTGCGCCGCCAATGACGCTTGAGATCAATGCCGGGGCTGTTGCCGACGGAGCGCGTGGCGTCAACCAGACTGAAACCCAGCACCAGCGACTTCACGGCCTGCAGACCGAGATACGACATCGCCCGATCTAGGCGCGAGCACGGCTGCTCAAGCCCGTAGAACGAGGAGTTCACGGTCTTGAGGATCTTCGCGGCGAGCCCCGGATCATTCTGAACCACGCGCGAGATGTCGCCAAGGGAGACGTCCTGCGATCGAGTGAGAGCCAACACCTCGACCGCAACCGCGGGAAGTGACGGGAGAGACGGGCACGCAAGAACGCGGTCTATGGTGGTCATTCAAACCCCGCAAAGGCGAAGAACCAGGCCACCCGGCGGTACACAGCTTGGTGGGCTGTTGGGATCGGCTACCCAAGTCCCCGGGTCGAGGGGAACACCCCGGGGAAACATGGGGGATCCGTGAGATTCGTGGGGTAGATCCCTCACAGATGGCGTGGGTGCACCACGTTGATCCGCGCCTGGCCAGCCATGGCCAAAGCACGAGATTTTGGTCCAGCCCGCGACGTCCGCGGGTCGCAGGACGAGCCGGCAAACCGGAGAAAAACGGCCATGGCGATTGTTATTGAGCGCCGCATCCCCGTACGTGTCATCGGACGCGGTGGATGAACGCCTTGGCCGAGGAGAATGGAGCGGAGGAGACTCGAACTCCCAACTTCCAGCTTGCAAAGCTGGCACTCTACCATTGAGTTACCGCCCCGTACTGTGCCCGAGTGTAGGACGCGGGGTGGTTCGTGGCATGCGATGCAGCGCTGCCCACGCCCGGGACGCGTCAGGGGGCGAACGGAGCGGGCGGAGTCATGCGAAGCCGCGTCTTGCAGCCGGAACTCATGGACGACCCCGCGCTCGAGCGCGAGGCTCATCTGCACGCCCTCCGCGGACTGGCTCGGATCAACCGGTTGAGCGGCGCCGCGGGCTGTATGTGGCGCGAGATCCGTCCCCATGTGGTGGAGCGCCGCGTGAGCGGCGCAGAAGCTCGAATGCTCGACGTCGCCACGGGCTCGGGTGATGTGCCGCTCGCAGTGGCCGCGCTCGCGGCTCGCGAGGGGATCGCTTTGCGGGCAACCCTCTGCGATATGAGCCAGACCGCGTTGCATCAGGCGGCCGAAGCCGCCCACCGTCGCGGATTGGGCGCTGTCCAGACGCACGTCGCCGACGCGGTTGGTTCGGGGCTGCCGTTCCGCGACAACACCTTTGCTGTCGTGACGTGCTCGCTCTTTCTGCACCACCTGACCGATGCCGAGTGCGTCCGCGTGCTCCGCGAGATGGCTCGCGTCACCGCCCCCGGTGGACTCGTGGTCGTCAGCGATCTGCGCCGGTCCCCGTTCGGGCTCGCGGCGGCCTGGCTCGCCGGCCGACTGCTGACCCGGTCGCGGGTCGTTCGCGTCGACGCGGTGATGTCGGTGCGAGCGGCGTACACCACGCATGAAATGCGATCGATGGCACGCGACGCGGGACTCGAATCCGGAGGGACGCTGCGCGTTTTGCGCTCGTGGCCGTGGCGCATGAGGCTGCGCTGGAGCAAGCCATGACGCACGCGGAACGGGCCGCCATCGATCGTCGCGTGCGTGCCATCGTCATCGGGGCCGGGCCGGCCGGCGCGTGCGCCGCAGCGGTCCTGGCCCGTCAACTCGGCCCCGGAACGACGATGCTCGTCGAGCGGGCGTCCTGGCCGAGGTCGAAAGTGTGCGGCTGCTGTCTCGGCGCCGCGGGCGTCGCTCTGCTTCGTGAACACGGTCTCGCGGCGGACACGATCCTGGCAGGAGGGCCGCGCCTGAACGGCGTCAACGTGCGGTGCGGACGCCGATCGGCGCACGTGAGCCAGGAGGGAAGCGTCGCGATCCCCCGCGCTCACATGGATGGCGTGCTGGTCGATGAGGCGGTGTCGCGGGGCGCCATGTTCCATCACACAACGAGCGCGCGTGTGCTCGCACCGGACGGACCGGGCTGGCGTGTCCTGCTGACGGCGCGACGCGAGACATTCCTCTGCTCGTGCGAACTCTTGGTTGTCGCGGACGGCTTGGGCGGCACTTCACTGAATCAGATCGAAGGCGTGGGCGTGCGTGTGTCGAAACGCGCGTGGATGGGCGTCTCGACCATCGTCGGCACGGATCGCGTCTGTGCCGATGCACTCGCCGAGGCGGGATGGGTTCGGATGCACGTTGGACCAGGCGGCTACGTCGGTGCCGTGCGCCTGCATGGTGACTCCGCGGCGATCGCCGCCGCGCTCGATCCTGTTGCTGCCAAAGCGGTGGGCGGGCCGCGATCGTTGATGGAGCGCATCGTCGCCTCGACCGGGGTCTCTTCTCTGGCCTCCGGCGAGGACGCCGATCTCAAGGCACAACTGCTCGGCTCCCCGCTCCTGACGCGTCAAAGGGACTGCATCGCGCTGCCCGGGCTCATGGTCGTCGGAGACTCGGCCGGTTACGTCGAGCCGTTCACGGGAGAGGGGATGACGTGGGCGATCGCATCTGGCGTGCGGGCAGCTGAACTCGGCGCGAACGCCCTCCGCGAGGGGAACCCACATCAACTGGCCGCAACATGGCCGCGTGAGCACGCGCGCCTCATCCGGCGCAGACAGGTTGCCTGCCACGGGTCGCGCTGGCTCATCCGGCGGCCCACGCTCGCCTCTGGAGTACTTTTAACACTATCGCGAAGTCGATCCGCGGCTCGAATCGCCGCCGGCGTCGCCCGCTCCATCGGAGCGTCGTATGGTCCGCTGTCCGATCGCGGGGGCATACGGACAGGGGCACGTTCATGAGTGTCATTCGCGCGATAGGGACGGGGCCGCCGGCACACTCGATCTCGCAGGTGCAGGCCTCGCAACTGGCGCAGGCGATCTCTCACGCCCAAGGCAAGGACGCGCGATTCATCGACGCCATCCACCGTCGATCGGGTATCGATCGACGCGGCAGCGTGGTCGCCAACGCCACCACACCCGATACGCAGGCGCCCCTCCAGTCGTTCTACCGCACTCGCGCCGATGGGAGCCCGACCACCGGCGAACGGATGGAGGTCTACCGCGTCGAAGCCGCTTCGCTCGCCATCCACGCAGCAACCCAGGCCATCGAGCGTTCGGGAAAGCCCGCCGGTGCATTTCGGCATCTGGTCACCGCGTCGTGTACAGGCTTCGATTCGCCGGGCGTCGACACGATGCTCGTCGATGCGCTCGGGCTGTCCCGCGGCATTGAGCGAACCCACGTCGGTTTCATGGGATGCCACGGCGCGATCAACGCCCTACGAGTCGCGGATGCGCTCGTCGAGCGGCAAAGCGAGCTCCCCGCCGCCGCGCTCATCGTCTGCGTTGAGTTGTGCACGCTCCACATGCGCGACGAGCTGCGCCCTGATCGCGTGGTTGCCAACGCCCTGTTTGCGGATGGCGCCGCAGCGATCGTGCTCACCCCTGATCATGGCGCGGGTGGCCAGTGGCGTCTGCTCTCTACGGCCTCCTGCCTGCTGGAGGGAACTCGCGAGGCGATGGAGTGGCGAATCGGGGACCGAGGATTCGAGATGACACTCGCCGAGAGTGTGCCCGAGATCGTGCGCTCGCGACTAGGCGACTGGGCTCGGGAGTGGTTAGGACGGAGCGGCGTCGGTCCAGACGAGCTTGAGGGCATCGGATGGGCGATCCACCCAGGGGGGCCGCGCGTGCTGGATGCCGCGCGAGATGCGCTCGGAATCCCGGAGGCGTGTCTGTCCCACTCGCGGGCCATTCTGCGGGGGCATGGGAACATGTCCTCGCCCACGGTGCTTTTCATCCTTGACCGGATCTCCCGATTGAGCGACGCGGCGCGAGCGGTCATGCTCGCCTTCGGACCGGGGCTGACGATCGAGGCCGCCCTCCTGGAGCGCGTACGGCACGGTTGTAACGAATGAGCCACCCGCATGACCCGCATAAACGGAGCGATCGCCAGAGCGGCTCGACGCGTCAAATCTCAGAGTCGATTTCTGGTTGATGCGCCCGGTGTGTCGGATGCTCATCACCGCTCTGTTCGCCGCCCCGGCAGCATCAACGCCCGCGCTCCGTCAGAGGGGGCCAGATGGGCCGCCGGCGCATCCCCCCATCCGGATGCCGCGGGACATCGAGCACCGCGGTGTCACGCCTCTTGCCCTTCCGACCGGCGAGAAGAAGCCATCGGACTCACCGCGCGATGACGGCGTCGCGGCCGGCGATTCGGCACTTGAGATCGGCGCCAGGTTGCTCCGGAACGGGGATGTCGCGCGGGCCGAGGTTCTGCTCCGCCAGGCCAGCGTTCAACCCGCCCATCGAACCGGCGCGGTCGGCCTGCTCTGGCAGTTACACGAGCGGCGGGGCTCCATGCCGATCGATGAGGCCAGAGTCGCGTCGCTTTCGAGAGTGGTCGGAACACGATTCGCGCGATACGAGAGCACCCACGTGGTGATGCTGTCGGACGCTACAGCGCAGGTTGCCAGCGCACGCATGGGCACGCTCGAGAGGACGCGCACCGAGTTCATCAGGTGGGCCCGACGAGCCGGGCTGAATCCGGCTCCGGAGCCGAGCAAGCACCTCTGCGTGCTGTTTGCTGAGCGAGAGGGATACATCGCGTTCGCCGCGGCCGAGGACGGTCTCGATGCGTCCGGGTTCGGTGGTCACTACGCACCCTCCAAAGAGCGGATGGCGATGTACGCCGACGACCCGAGCGCGGCGCCCTCCGATGGATTGACCGTTCGGGCGATGCACGAGGCCGCCCACATGGTGGCGTTCCGAACTGGCACCCAGACGAGGGCGCGGACGCAGCCGTTCTGGCTGAGCGAGGGCCTGGCTTCCGCCTTTGAGCCGATCGGGGAGACGGTGGGGGCGCCGGATCGAAAGCGCGACGGGCTGCGAGAGCGTCTGCTGGCCGAAGCGGTCGGGGCGGAGCAAACCGATGGGACGGCGGCGGCAAGGGTGCCTCTGGAATCACTCATCATGCGCGATTCGCCCCCTCGTGAGGACCCGGACCGGCTGCGCAGCATGTACCAGATGAGTGAGGCGCTGGTGAGATACCTCGCTCGCCACCGCTCCGAAGCGCTCGCGAGGTACATGGAGTCCCTGGCAACGGGGGATCCCGGACGCCGCACGCCGATCGAGTTGCGGGAGGAGTTCATCGCGCACTTCGGCGAACCGGTGCGCATCGAGCGTGAGATGCGGCTTCGGCCCTGGTAGGCCGACGGACACACCGACTCTCGATCGGCTACAGTGCGGCGCAGCCCGAAGGGGGATGCGCCAACGCACGGAGCCGCCGCATGCACACACGCTTGATGCTTTCCGGATTTTGCTCGAGTTCCGCCCTGCTCGGCGCCGCCTTAGTGAGCGCGACGCTCGTGGTCGATCCCGCGCTCGCGCAGGATTCGGCGGAGCCCCGCGGCGCGCCCTCGCGCCTGAGCTTCTCCCTGACCGCAAAGTCAGAGTTCGGATTGAGCGCGGACCTGGACGACGACGGCGAGGTCTCGACAACGCGCGTCGGCGCCGACTTCGGCGTTCGCTATCGCGTCAACGACCGCGTCGGGCTCGGACTTGGCCTCGGCGCTGAGTACTCGTTCTATGACTTTGATGACTACGAGGCCGTCCTTGGTGGCGGAGAGCCCATTGACGACGCGTTCCTGTACAACCTGACTCCCACCATCAGCGTCAAGGCCGGGGACCGCTGGACGCTGATCGGCGGCGGCATCTTCCGCTGGGCCGGAGAGGAGGATGCCGACCTCGGCGACGCGTTCACCGCCGGCGCGATCGGCGCTGCCAACTACAGAGTGAACGACCGCCTGTCGCTCGGCTTCGGCTTCATCGTCGGCTCACGCCTTGAGGACGACGCGATCTTCATCCCCGCCCTGACCGTCGACTGGAAAATCAACGATCGCTGGACGCTCACCAACGAGAGCAAGCCCGGCCTTGCGCTCCAGTATCAGGCCACCGAGCGGCTCGAACTCTCGGTGGAGGCTTTCTACACGACCCGTGACTATCGCCTGAACGACGACAACGCGATCCCGGAGGGCGCGATGGAAGACACGCGCGTCCCCGTCGCGTTTGCCGCCTCCTGGCGAGCCCTCGACAGGTTCACACTGACCGGCAAAGTCGGAACCTACGCCTACCAGAAGTTCGAGTTCCGAAATGAAGACGGCGACGAGGTCGACGACGTCGATGCCGATCCGTCGATCTTCTTCGGGCTTGAGGCGAAGGTCGAGTTCTGAGATCCGTCCGTGCCGGCTCAGCGCGTCCCCGGCAGCTCATCCTTGAATGAGATCGGCTTGGGACCCGTGCCGTACGGCGGTGCATCCTCAAGTGTGATGGAGATCACGCGCGGCGGATCAAGCGGGCGGCCCTCCGCATCCACAGGCACCGCCGCGAGCGCGCGGATGACCTCCGTCCCCGAGATCGCCTCCGCGAAGGCCGCGTAGCGACCATCAAGATGCTTCGTCCCCTCGCGGCTGAGACAGATGAAGACCTGCGACCCGGCGGTGTTGGGCTCTGTCGCCCGCGCCATGGAGAGCACCCCAAGGTCGTGCGCCAGTGCGCTCGATTCCAGATCAATCGAGTATCCCGGGCCGCCGTTGCCCGTTCCCGTCGGATCTCCGAACTGCACCACAAACGGAGACCCATCGGCCCGTACCGGAACGATGCGATGGATCACGATGTCCGTGTAGAAACCGCCGCGCACCAGGTCGAGAAAGTTCTGAACCGTGCTGGGCGCCGCATCGGGACGCATCACGAACCGAATCTCGCCCAGCGATGTCGTGACGACCGCGACCTTGTCGACCTCCGCGCGGATGCCCGTGAATGCGGCCTCCTCAGCCGGTCCGAACGTGACAACACCCGAGCGAGCATCGAACGAGGGCTTGCCTGTCTTCGGATCCATGAACCACGGCGCGTTGCTCTCAGGATTCAGAAGCATCGCCGGCTTCGGCTCCGTCAGCGGGCGAAGAACCAGCGCCGGGCCGACTTTCTCTTCACCCACAACAAGCTGCGCATACAGCACACGCGGCGACGGCGCCCGCCACAGCACCGGAAAGTGTGAGGCCAGATCAACAAGCCCCGGCTCTACTGCGGACGTCGCGACAATGGTCGCGCTCACAGGCTCCAGAAGCTGGATCGACGCCGCGCCCTGCGATCCCTCCGGCAATCGCACCTCAACCGGGATCGCTCGATTCACGCCGTAATACGCCCGCGCTGGAACGATCTCCCCGTACGCCGATCCGCATCCCCAGATCGCGAGGACGACGCACATCAGGGCCGTGAAGCGATAGCGCAACGGCTCGGCAGACTTTCGGCTCTCAAACATGATGTCAGCAGGGTATCCACTCGCCCGGAGCACGCCTCGCTCAAGCCGCCTCCCGAGCGTCGATCAGCTCGGGCCGTCGGGGCTGCTCGTCGTCTGACGATCAATCTGCATCCAGATGTTGTCCATTGTGGACGAGCTCTCGAACATGTCCTCGGACATCGGAAGCTGGTTGTAGATCTGCCGACCCACATCCGCGAACCAGACGATTGCCAGATCCGCACGCAGCACATTCAGCCCGAGCGAGTGGTTGAAGTCAGCCTGCGTGCGCAAGCCGTCGGCGGCGATGGCCGAGCGTGCCGGCTCAATCTGAAACAGACGGGTCGCGCCGTTGGGACCAAGGCCGCGATACTGATAGTTGGAGACGATCTCTCCGTCCTCGCCCTTCCAATGGCGCGAGTATGCCGTGAAGGGGTGATCGCCCGTGTGCGAGGGGCAGTAGTAAGCGGGAGGCGCAGCAAGGTACTCGCCCGTATACAGCAGTCCCAGCCCGTCCCACTGGAAACGCAGCTCCTCGTCCCCATTGAACCGCTCGGCGTTGAACCGCACGATGACCGTGTCGGCGAGCTCAAGGTCCTCGGGCTTTGCCCCGGGCGGCGCGAAAACCGTGTACGGAATGTGGTTCTTGGAGTCGTCGGCATACATCGCGACGGCAAGACCGATCTGGCGAACGTTGGAGGCGCACACAACCCGTCGGGCCGTTTCACGCGCCTGATTCATGCTCGGCAACATGATGCCAAGCAGCAGAGCGATGACAAAGAGTGTCACCAGCACATCAACGAGCGAGAATGCAGGGCGTGCGTTCCTCACGAGCGAGTGCTCCGTGGACCGTCGGGCCACGAGAACACGCGTCGTTTTGGTGCCGAACCCGCAATCTTGTGCACCACGAGGATGCATGCTGCCCCTCCGCTCGCTCGGATCCCACCCTCGCGATGGTCCCACGATAACGATCCGTGAAGACTGCCGCAAGGACCAAATCGCCCCCGTTTTCATACTTGGGGGATATCCGCCTCGCTCGCAGCCCGGTTAGCCGTACATGATACGAACAAAATCGCGATCCGCGCTTGAACTGATCGTGAATCCATCGAAACCGGGCATCCCGGTTTCACCCCGTGCGTACAGCCATAGGGCGGTCGGATGCCGCCCGACAGAGCCGTCGCGCAGGAGCGTGGGGTATGACGGACAGGCGTGAACAAGATGACGCCGACTTGGACCTGATGAGGCGCGTTGCCTCCAACGAGGACAAGGCGATCGGCGAGTTGTACGACCGATTCGGCTCACTGGTGTTTCGTTTGGCGTTCCAAGCCATGCCCACACGGGCCGAAGCGGAGGATGCGGTTCAGGAGGTTTTCGTTCGGCTGTGGAGAACGGCGGGTCGCTACGACCCGAAGCGAGCGGCTCTGGTGACCTGGGTGATGTTGATCTCCCGTCGGCACCTGGTTGACAAGCTTCGGCGGACCCGTGCCCGGGTCCGGGCGGGGTCCCTCGACGAATCGCAGGCTGGGTTCGCCGGTTCGCATGGCGTGGACATCTCCACTCCCGAGCGCCAGGAGCAGTTTGCGGCTTTGATGAAAAAGATCGAAACTCTGCCGGAGTTGCAGCGGACCGTCGTGGTCCGTGCGTATCTGGGGGGACAGACCCTCAGGCAGATCGGTGAGGAACTCGGAACTCCATTGGGGACTGTGAAGTCGGCGCTCAGTCGCGCATTGGTGCGGCTCAGAGAGCGTGTGAATGAGGAGCCGGTGGTATGAAAGTCCAGGAACTGACGGAACTCGCCCTGCTCGACGTGCACGGGCTCCTCGACGACGAGGAGCGCCATGCATTCGAGCGTGCGTTTGCTTCCTCACCCGCTGCGGTTCAGGCGCAGATCCGTCGAGAGCAGGTTCGCTTCTCCGATCTCTCCGCGATGCTCCCCGATGTCGAAGCCTCCAGCGACCTCCGCGCCCGCGTGCTGGCTCGCGTCCGAGCCGCCATCACCGAGCAGGAAACCGCGCACCGCAACGCCGCCGGACGCACCGTCCCGCCGATCATCGGAAGCAAGCGGGTTTCGCCGATCTGGCGCGCCGGCGCCCTGGGCTGCGCCGCCGCGGCCGTCGTCTTCGCCGTCACCACTATCCAGATGCGTGTGCGGTATGACGAGCTCGAATCCACGATCGGCAATGACATCCTGCTGTCACGCATGCTTGAAACCCTCGGCCCCAACCACATCCGCGACATGCTCTTCAACCAGCAGACGCAGCGCGTGATGTTCACCTCGACCGATCCCTCTGTCTCCGGCGAGGCCTCGCTCTGGCTGAATCCGGACTGGCAGTCCGCTCGCCTCTTCTACCTCAATTTGCCCCGCCAGACCGGCGACGCCTACAAGCTCGCCGTCATCGACGAGAGCGGAAACATCGTCGACGTTCTCGCGGAGTTCGATTCAAGCGGCGGTCTCATGACCCGGGACGTCAAGGCCGGCGCGGCCGCAGGAAATCTCGCGATCCTGGGCCCCGGATCCAAGGGCGACATGACCCCGCTCATGGTCGCCGGCAAGGGCAGGGCCTGAGAGAATCCCCCTCCCACGCCGTCTGAATCACTGCACACCCGACATGCAATGCAACAAGAGGGGCCGATCCGGCCCCTCCTTTGTTTGTGAATGAACGTTCGTCCCTGAAGCCCGGCTCAGGACGGCCGCGTCGGCATTTGCCAGCGACGCTCATCCATGAGGCCGTCAAACTCGTCGGTGCGTTCGATCGACGCCTTGGCCTCGTAGAGCTTACGCCACAGCACAAACGCCGCGAGCGACGACAACAGCGTCAGGCCTCCCGCGATCCCGCCCGCGTAGTAGATCCGCTCGTCATACAGCGGCGCTTCGGCCGCTGCGGGCTGGGCAGCGATGATCGTGTTCGATCCGTCAACTCGGCGCTCTCGGGCCGCATTGGCGGTCCGCACGAACGTCGTGACGATCGTGTCAAGCTCCCGCTTCGTCTTCTCGGCCCCGAGACCGCGCAGCTCAATGGTCAGCGATCCTGGTGCGTCGGTGATCAGCGTCAGATCCCGCCCAAGGCGATCCTTCAGCGCCGTCGGCGAGGCGAGCGAGGCGATGCCGCGCTGCTTCAGCTTCTCGGACGCAACTTCCATGAAGCGAGGATCCGTCATCAGCTCCTCGTGGTATCGCTGCCATTCATCCAGCTCCGCCGCCGACAGGGGCCGGCCGGATCCGTCCGCCTGCACCTGCGCCGTCACGGCATAGACCGCCGGAGCAACATTTTGCGCGACCACCCAGCCGACACCCGCATAGATCAGCATCGCCATGCTGACATAAAAGATCGCGGCCAGCGCCCCGCTCCGGGCCTGCCGCGAACGCAGCTTCCGCTTGGCCTCCTCAACGCTCTTCCGCGCCGCGATCAACTCGGCCCGCTGTGTCAGGATCTGCTCAACCTGCTCAAAGCGTTCTCGGACCGCTTCTCCGGCCCGCTTGATCTTCTCCGACTGTCCTCGCAGCAGCTTGCGCTGACGGAGCAGACGCCTGCGCCGCGCCGCGACGAACGCATCCGTGGGCTCGGGTCCCATCGATCCGCCCTGCTCCGACGCCGCACGCGCCGCCGCGAGTTCCTGCCCCAGCGTGCGCGCGAACTCTCGAAGCTTCGCGGCATCCGCCATGGCCTCGTCACGGGCGAGTGTCAACGCCTCCAGTTGTCCACGAACCTCGCCATCCACGCTCGGGTCGGAAGTCCCCGCCGCTTCCAGGGCCTTCTGAGCCTCGGCCAGTTGGCCCTCGACCTCCGCGATGTGCCGAAGATACTCGCTCGCCTTCGCCTCGCTCGTGGCCAGTGCGGCCCGCATGGAGTCGGCCTCGGCGAGCGCGCGGACCTGAGCTTCCTGAAGCTCGGCCACCTGCTTCTTGAGCTGGCTGTCGCCACCCGAACGCTCCCGGAGCGTCGCGGCCTGTGCGCGCAGCGTCTTCAACTCTTCGTTGCGCGACGCAATCACCTGAGACTTGTCCTGAAGGTCAGCCGCGAGCTTTGACGCCTCGGCCTTCGCAGCTTGAAGATCAGACTCCAGCGACCTGATGCGTGAGGCGTGCCCGTCGGCCAGCGACTGTGCCTCGGCGATCATTGCGCTCGCGTCCGTCGCCCGCTGCTCCATGCGCTCTTCAGCCGCTCTGAACGCCGCCGCACGCTCAGCCAGCGTTCGCTCCATCTGCGACCGCTTGCGATCCGCCTCCTCCGCCGCCTGCTGGGCGCTGGCGGCCTGCTCGGCAGCCTGCTGACGCGCGGACTCTGCGGCCGTGCGGGTCTCGAGCGCAATCCGCTCGAGTTCAGAGATCCGCTCGAGTTCCCTCTCAAGCTCGACGCGATGCGCCTCTAGTTCAAGACGTTCGGCGGCGACCGCTTCGCGATCCGCCTGCACGCGGGCCGTCTCCGCGTCGATCTCTTCCCGCTGAACTCGGAGCTGCTCGGCAAGCGTCTCGTTCTCGCGAAGTGATGCCTGGGCCCTCTGCTCGAGCTCCTCGGCCGCCGACTCACGTGCGGCGAGCGCCTCTTCCGCGACCTGACGCTGCGCATCGGCCTCGCGGAGACTGGAGAGCTGGCGCTCGACGTCCGCGATCAGGGCCAATAGCCCGGCAGACGATGTGGGCGTCTGGCCCGGCGCGCCAGGAACAGATGGAGATGGCTGATGGCCGGAGGGCATAGGCGACTCCCCAAACAAAGACCGATTATCCTGCGATGGATAGACGGTCGAAGCGTTTATCGGCACGGAAATCGCGCGACTGGACCCCGGGAGGCGGAACAGTTCGGTAGAGTTGTCGATACAACACGTACCCGGTCGCAAGGCTTGCGGCCGGATGAAGGAGATTGCGATGCGCAGAGGATCAGCTTTGAAGATTGCCCTGATTGGCGTGGTCGGCGTGGTGGGTGCCTCGGCGGCGACCGTCGGCGGCTACAAGGCCGTTACGGGCAAGTGCCTGTTGACGGGTTCCTGTGGCACCAGCGTTGAGACGCAAGCCGTCGTGACGCCCGTTGCCGCCTCCGCCAGCCAGGAGGAGGCCTGCCCGATGGGCTGCAGCGAGAGCAAGGTCGCCCAGGTCGAGACCGTTGCGATGACGACCGAGGCCGAGTGCCACGAGAAGAGCGCCGAATGCACCGAGATGGCCGCCGAGTGCTCGGAGAAGCTCGCCGACGCCTGCGCCACCGCGGGCACCGATTGCGGCGATGATTGCAACGCCGACACCTGCGACAAGCCCGATTGCTGCAAGAAGGTTGCTCAGAACACCGCGACCGAGAAGGTCGGCGGCTGATCATCAGCGACAGTTGATTGCTCACTCAGAGCCGGGCCCCCCGTGGGCCCGGCTCTTCGTTTGAGCAGCATCACCACGCTTACCCTCTCGACATGGCCACGTTCCTCCTCAAGACAGAGCCCGGCACATACTCATTCGATGACCTGGTGCGAGACAAAGAAGCAACATGGGACGGCGTGACCAACGCCGCTGCGCTCATCGCGATCCGCACCATGAAGAAGGGCGACGAGGCGTTCATCTATCACACCGGCGATGAGAAGGCCATCGTGGGCACGGCCGTCGTGACGCGCGGTGCGTACGAGGATCCCGGCAACCCGGGCCTCAGCACCAAGGGTGAGCCCAAGTTCGCGGTCGTGGACCTCAAGCCCGGCAAGCGCGCCAAGACGCCACTGACGCTCGCGAAGATCAAGGCCGACAAACGCTTCGCCTCGTTCTCGCTCGTCACCATCGGACGCCTCAGCGTGATGCCTGTGGAGCCGGCGGTGGATCGTGCTCTGCGTGAGATGGCGGGGCTGTGACGGCCCGCAATCTGATGTTTCGCCAGCGGACCTCGAGGGGGTCCGCACGCGCGCCCACCCCGTGAACCTGAAGAGCGATGAAGCCCGAGCGCGTCATGGAATCGCGGAGGTCGCCCGCGGCAACGCCGTTGAGCCATGTGCGGATGTGGTCACCCACGGCCTCGACGCGCAGCGTGTTCCATTCGTTGTGCTTGAACGCAACGCGAGCTTCGGGATTATCCGAAAGATCGTCCAGCCACCCTCGCCGCCCCTCGTCATAGATGCCGCCCGTCCACGCCCGGTCGCTCGGATCGATCTCAACCTGATAGCCGTGGACGCGTCCGTGCTGGTGCGTGGGATCGCTGGCGCTTCGAATCTGGATGCCGGAGTTCAGCGCGCTGTCAACCTTGAACTCGAGCGTGAGAACAAAGTCGGCGTAGTCGGACGTCGTGCACAGAAACGAGTTGGGCTGGTTCGGCGCGGTGCGCCCGACAATGCACCCATCCTCAACACTGAAACGCGCCTCGCCGCCCCGTTGCAGCCAGCCGTTCAACGTCGTGCCGTCGAACAGCTCGGTGGTGGCGGAGTCCGCCGTGACCTCCCGACCCGGATACGTGCCGCGGCACCCGCCCGCCGGCGGCAAAGCGAGGCACGCCAGCCCAACGATCCATGCGTCGTTTGATCTCAAGGCACACCCTCCAGTTCCTCGATACGCCATGGCTTGACGCGGGACCCGGTCTGTGCACGCACGGTGGCGAACGCGTCCGGCGCGACCGGCTCCGCGTTGTTGCCCCACGCCCGCCTTATGTACGTCAGCACCGCGGCCAGTTCCTCGTCCGTCTTGAAGGGAGCCGCGGGCATGCTGCTGTTGAACCGCTGCCCGTCGCTCTCCAGCGGACCTTCCAGGCCGTGGAGCAGGATCCGAATCGTCGTGTCCGTGCTGCCGCGCACACGCGAGGAGCCCGCGAGCGCAGGCGCGTGCCCGGGTGCGCCCGTGCCCGCTTTCCCGTGACACCCCGCACACGTTGTGTCAAAGAGCGCCCTACCCACATCGAATCGCGCGATCTCTTCCGGCGTCAGAACGCGACCGGAGCTCGTGATCGCAGATCCATGTCCCGGCCACACAAGCCACTGATCCGCGTCGCGGGCCGCATAGGAAAGAGGCGAACGCGACGCGGTCAGACGCTCCCACTCCCTGGGCGGCGCCGCGAGCTGGATCGGTGCGGGTCGATCCGTGTGCAGCCGCAGCGCCTGCTGCAGCCGTCCCAGCAGGAACGACGCCAGGTCGGGCCGCTCTGACGAGAGTGAAGCGATCAGATCGAGCGCGCGAGAGCGAGCCCCATAGTCAGGCCCCGTCAGATCGCCGTCGATCAACTCGCGAATGAACGCCAGACACCCCCCCCGAAGAGACGCATCGTCCGCCGCGAGCGCGACGATCGCCAGAGGCGCCCGACCGTACAGCCCGCTGATTGCGATGGCGCGGACCGCTTCGTTGTCCGGCTCCACCCGCCCCGCGTTCACGAGCAGCGCGACCGCTCGCGCTTCTGCGCTGGACCCCGCCGCCAGCAACGCGTGTCGCGACACGCGGATGTTCGAGTGCGCCGCAAGCTCAATGATCAGATCAAGCATCGCGTCGGCTCGCTGTGGATCTTCGCTCGCCGACGCACTGTCGATCCACTGCTCGGCGATTCGCAGCCCCGCGAGCACCACATCCGTGTCCGCGTCCGCCATCGCCTCGGCCGCGTCGCCCGGCGTCGACACGCCCAGGCCATCCAGCGTCCAGAAGGCATGCAGACGCGCCACCGGATCGGCATGCCGCCGCGAGATTCGACGGATCGCATCCGCGTGATTCGTAGCGCCGCGCTCGATCAGAAGCCGCTGCGCCGTCGTTCGACGCCACATGTCGGGGTGCGCAAGCTGCTCCACCAGGCGCGAGTTGCTCAGCGAGCCCAGCCGCGTCGGCGCCGGAATCGTGACGTTCTGCGGCACAATCCGCAGGATCCGGCCCATGTCCAGCGGGCGCTCCAGTCCCCGGGCCTTGACCTGCGCCTTGAGGAAGTCCGTGAGATAGGTCTTGTGCTGGATCACGCCCCGATGCATGTCAACGACGTACAGGGCGCCCTCCGGTCCCGTGATGCACTGCACCGGACGGAACCGCTCGTCCGTCGAAGCAAGAAACTCCCGGTCGCGATACGCGGGCGTCGCCTTCACGCGATCACCGGTCTGCTCGATATCCAGGCGCCGCACAAGATTGCCCGCCGGCTCAGCAACAAAGGCGTCGCCGCGGGCATCCGGGCCCAGCAACGAGGCCTCGTAGATGGTTGTCCCGCACGCCGCGGTATGCACGGCCAGGCGCTTGTCGGGCCTCAGGATCCCGTCCATGTACCCGCGATTGACGCCGGGTGTCGGATGAATCGGCCAAACGGTCTGATCGGCGCACACCAGCACGCCCATCATCGAGAACCCGCGCTGCGCCGGATTGCGCGACCCGTAGTGCTTCGGCACCAGGTCCATCTTGAGCGCCTCAGAGTTCGGTGTGTAAAACAGCCGTCCCACGCGGTCCATCGCCAGTCCCCACTGGCCATGCGCCGGTGTCGGACGCGTGATCGCGTCGTAGGTGGGGGGGCCGGAGAATCGCAGCTCGAGTGAGTGCTGGGACAGGTGGATCCAGTTGTCCAGGCCCCACGTCAGTGCATTGGGCGCGTGCTCCGGATTCTCGCCCTCAAAGCCGCTCAACACCACGCGACGCACATCGGCGAGCCCATCGTTGTTGGTGTCCTTCAGAAACAGAAGGTTCGGCGGCTCGATCACCAGCGCGCCAGCTCCCAACCGATCGCCGAAGCACGGCAGCACGGCGCGAGGCATCACCAGCCCGTCCGCAAACGTCGTTCGCCGATCCATCGCGCCGTCACCATCCACGTCCTCAAGAATCGCGATTCGCCCGGAGGGCTCCGTCTCGCCTGCACCCTCCGCATCGCGCATGTATCCCACCATCTCAACCACCCACATCCGCGCGTGCTCGTCGAACTGGATCCACACCGGCGCCTCAACGAGCGGCTCGGCCGCGACCAGTTCCACGCGAAAGCCCGGCTCGATCCGGATCGGGGACAGCGAGCCAGCAAGCACCTCCGCCGTGCGCCACGAGAGACTCGGATCCGGCGAACGCGTCGGACGCGGCGGGTGCGACGCGTCGTGGGTGCCGGCAAATATCGCAAGCACCGATGCGGCGATCGCCAGCACAGTCAACAGCACCGACGCGAGCAGCGCGTTGTCACGCTCCGGCTTGAAGGAAGTGTTCGTCACGCCCGCGAGGGTGCCACAATCCGCACGCGGCGTCAAGTGCAGAACCTGGCGCTGATCGACAAGTCGACTCACAAAGAGAAAGGGGCCCGGCGACGCTTGCCGCCGGGCCCATCCGATCACGATACCCGTAGGATCCTTTGCCGGACGATCAACGCCCGCCGGGGGTCACGCCCGGGATGTCCTCGCCGCCCGCCTTGATCTGGGCGGTCGACTTGCTGAGGTCATCGCCGACCGGCTGAGCTCGGCCGCCCAGGTTCGTGGCCAGGAAGCTCTCGGTGACGGCGTTGAACGCCATGTTGTTCTCCGGACGCGCAAAGCCGTGTCCCTCATCCGGGAACAGCACATACGTGACCGGGATGCTCTTCTTCTGCATGACCTCAACGATCTGATCAGACTCGGACTGCTTCACGCGCGGGTCGTTCGCGCCCTGACCGATCAGCAGCGGCTTCTTGATCCGGTCGACGAAGTTGATCGGCGAACGCGACTCCAGAAGCTGCCTGCCCTCCTCCGTCCGATGGTCACCGACGCGCTCGGTGAACATAGTGACGATCGGCGCCCAATAGGGCGGGATCGTGTTCAGCAGCGTGACAATGTTGGACGGGCCCACGATGTCCACGCCGCACGCGAAGACGTCCGGCGTAAACGTGAGGCCGACCAGCGTCGCGTAGCCGCCGTACGAGCCGCCCATGATGGCAACTTTGTCCTTGTCCGCGATCTTCTCATTGACGGCCCAGTTCACTGCGTCAATCAGGTCGTCGTGCATCTTCCCGGCCCACTCGAAGTTACCGGCGTTGATGAAGTCCTTGCCGAACCCCGTCGATCCCCGGAAGTTCACGCTCAGCACCGCATACCCGCGATTGGACAACCACTGGTGATAGGGGTTCATCCCCCAGTTGTCACGCGCCCACGGCCCGCCGTGCACGAACAGCACCATGGGTACCGCCTTGTCCGGACGCCCGTCGCGATTCGCATCGGACGCGAGCGGGATCGTCAGGTAGGAGACCAGGTTCAACCCGTCCCGGCTCTTGATCACGACGTCCTGCATCGGCGCCAGCGGCAACCCCTCCAGCTTCGAGCGATTCGTGAACAGGAAGGTCGCTTTGCCCGGCTTGCCGCCGTTCGTCCCCGGCTTGGCTCGCTCGTAGAGATAGCAGCGCACCGGCCCCGTGTCCTGCAGGTAGCTGACGATCCACTTCGAGTCGTCCAGCGTCCGATCGTTGATTGTCAGCTCACCCGGCGCGACGCCCGCCAGGAACTCAAGGTCGGGCTTGATCGCGTTGTCGAGCACCTTCCACTCCGTACGCCCGTACGTGAACGCGACCGCCTGCACCGTCTTCTCCGTCGGATGCGCGATCACCCCGCCCGCGTCCGCCCGTGAGTCCTCCGCCAGCAGCTTTCGCTCGCCGGTCTCCGTGTTTAAGAGGAACAGCGCGCCCGTGTTGCGATCGCGGCTGTCCTGCATGTACACGGACTTGCCCGACTTGTCGAAGCCGCCGATCCCCGTCGTCAGCGAGTCCTTCTGGCCGATTCTCTGGAACAGCTCGCTGGTGCCGTCCGGCAGAAGGGTGTGGATCTCCGTTCCTCCGTCCATCGTCATCTTCTGCGCGAACCGCAGCGTGTAGTCGTCGTCAGCGACATACCCCGTCCACTCGTTGTTCTCCGCGATGAGCTTCGACTCACCCGTCTCAATATTGATCCGATGCACATCGTGGAACTGGGGGTTGCGGTTGTTCAGCCCGACAAGCACCTCGCTCGGGAACCGCTCGCTCATCCCCACCACGCGGGCCGTCGGACGCATCGGCTGACCGCTGGGCAGCATGATGGGATTGCCATCGGGGCCGGCGATCGTCTCGTACGGCGTCAGGTCCCTGACGCTCCCGGTCTTGACCTCAACCGCAAAGAGCTTCCAGTTCTCGTCGCCGCCCACGTCCTGCACGTACAGCACGTGCGTGTCGTTGTAGCCCCAGAAATACTGGCGGATGTTGCGGCGCGTGTCGCTGGTCACGGCCTTGGCCTTCGAAAGGTCGTTCGCGGGCGCGACGAACACGTTCATCACGCCATTGACGTCGGCGAGCCACGAGATGTACGTCCCTCCCGGGCTGATCTGCGGCGCGGCCTTGTCGGGGTTCCCGAAAAGGACCTCGCGCGGGATGAGGGGAATCTGCTCCGCCGCCTGAGTTGTCGGAGCGGGCTTGCCGGACGCGTTCTGCGCCGACGCCGTGCCCGAGATCCCGGCCAGGCCGGTCATGGAGATCAACGCCAGCGACACAAGCAGTTTCTTCGTCATTCGGTTTCTCACGAGGGTTCTCCATCAGGGATCGTTCCGACGTGGCTCCAGCAGCCGCGCCGGGACGTGATACGGTGGGGGGTGCTGGTCGGGGGAGTCATTGGGGGCGGGAGATCGAACCGTAGTGCTACCGGCCTTGTCCGGATTGGTTGAGGCTTTCGCGACGGTGAGTTTCAGCGGGAAATGCACCTCCCGTGCCCGCCCGCGTCACTCCGGGATGGTGATCGTCGCCGGGTCGATCGTCGGGGCGGGGAGGCGTGGGTCCATCTCTTCCAGCGTCGCCCGCACGATCTCCGACACGGCCCAGTTGCGGTACCACTTGCGATCGGACGGCACGACGTACCACGGCGAGTGCTCCGTGGAACACCGTTCCAGAACGTCCTGGTACGCGCTCATGTACGCGACCCAGTGCTCGCGCTCCGTCACATCCTGCGCCATGAACTTCCACTGCTTCTCCGGGTCCGCCAGACGGGCCAAGAGACGCTCGCGCTGCTCAGCCTTCGAGATGTGCAGGAAGAACTTCAGCACGCGGGTCCCGGTCACGCTCAGGTACCGCTCAAACTCGTTGATCATCGTGTACCGCCGCTCCCACACCTCCCGCGCCACCAAGTTGTGCACACGCACGATCAGCACGTCCTCGTAGTGCGCCCGGTTGAACACGCCGATGTCCCCCTTCGGCGGCACCGCCGCGTGGATCCTCCACAGGAAGTCACGCTCCGCCTCGTCCGCGCTCGGCTTCTTGAACGACGTGACGTGGCAGCCCTGCGGGTTCAGCCCAGAGAACGCCGCCCGGATCACGCCGTCCTTGCCCGACGTGTCCATGCCCTGCAGAACAATGAGTAGCGCGCGTCGGTTCTCGGCGAACAGGTGCTGCTGCAGAAGCGCCATCCGCTCAACATTCGCACGCATCCCGCCCTCGGCGCGATCCTTGGCCTCGGAGAGCGCAACGCCCTCCATCCCGGGCGTGGCGCGGGGGTCAAAGTCCGTGATCGCCACACGCGACCCAGGCGCGACCCGGAGTCTGTGCGCGATGCTCGTCCGCTCGTTGCTCATGCGCCGTGACTGTAGCGTCCGGCCTCTCAGACCTTCTTTACCGTCGCGACGAGGTCCTCATACGGGGGCAGTTCGCACCGGTCGTTGGCGTACTCCTGGATCCAGTCCAACTCCCCCGTGTGGTGCAGGTCGCTGAACGCCTTCACCGCCTCCGGCGCGTACCACGTCCCCGCGTGGCGCTCGAGTTCCTCAATCGCCCGCGCGGCGGCCCCGGCGCCGATATCCCACCGATACGGTCGCACGGATGTCAGCGCGTCAAACGTATCAACCACGGAAAAGTACCGCGCGCCCAGCGGCACATCTTCGCCCGAGAGCCGGTCCGGGTACCCCGTGCCGTCCAAACGCTCATGATGGTGTCGGACCAGGTTAAGGAGCACCGGGTCGTCCTCGCCCATCCGCATCAGGCGCTCGTGCCCGAGCGTGGTGTGCGTTCGCATCACGTTGAACTCGTCGTCCGTCAACCTGTCGGGCTTCATCAGAATCCCGTCCGGGATGTCGATCTTCCCCACATCGTGCAGAGCCGCCGCCAGTGTCAGACGTCCCACCATCTCACGCTCAACGCCCAACCGTTCGGCCAACGCCCGCGTGTACAGCACGACTCGCCAAGTATGGGCGGCGGTTGAGCCGTCCTTCACCTCCAGCACACGCACGAACGCAGCAACCTCGTCAGGAGACATGCCTCCATTATACGGGTGCGCAGCACAATCACGGCGCCGGATCTGGTATGCTCTGGTCCGAGAAGCACCGCGAACCGCGGTGCGGAAAGGAGCACGCATGGGAACGTTTGAACTCAAGAAGGCGTCTGACGGTCAGTTCTACTTCCGCCTGAAGGCCGGCAACGGAGAGACAATCCTCTCCAGCGAGATGTACAAGGCCAGGGACGGCGCGACAAACGGCATCGAGTCCGTCAAGAAGAACGCGCCGCTCGATGATCGGTACGAGAAGAAGGTCTCGAAGGACAACAAGCCGTACTTCGTTCTCAAAGCCGGCAACCACGAGATCATCGGCACCAGCGAGACCTACAGCAGCGAGGCGGCCCGTGACAACGGCATCGCGTCCGTCAAGAGCAACGCACCGACCGCGGGCGTGAACGACCAGACCGGCTGACGACCGGCGTTGCTGGATCAGACCCTGGCAGGCAGGATGGTCCCGCGGCACTCGCCGAACCCGATCCTCCTGAACCCCTCGCGCTCGCAGTACGCCTTCATGATCACCGTGTCTCCGTCGGCGAGGAACGTGCGCTTTTCGCCCGTGGGCAGTTCGATCGGCGTCCGCTGCGTGCCGGGGACGAGCTTGGGCGGGTTCGCGAAGGGGTCGCCGTCCCAGGTGAGCTCGATCATGCTTCCGCGGCTGTCGCGCGTGGGGCCGGAGATCGTGCCGCTGGCGAGCAGATCGCCGGGCTGGAGGTTGCACCCGTTCACCGTGTGGTGCGCGACCATCTGGGCGAAGGTCCAGTACATGTGCCTGAAGTTCCCCTTGGAGAGACGCATGGGCGGCATGGAGCGTTTGGCCATCTCCGCGGATTGCAGGTGGACTTCGAGCGTGATGTCGAAGCCGCCCGAGGCGGTGTTGGCATCGCTGGTGAGATACGGGAGCGGGCGCGGATCGGTGGCAGGGCGCTCGTACGCCGGAATGCGGAAGGGCGCGAGCGCCTCCATCGTCACGATGTAGGGCGAGATGGTGGTGGCGAAGTTCTTGGCGAGGAACGGGCCGAGCGGCACGTATTCCCACTTCTGGAGGTCGCGCGCCGACCAGTCGTTGACGATGCAGAGGCCGAAGATGTGCGACTCGGCCTCGGCAATGGAGACGGGCGAGCCGAGCGCGTTGCCGCGCCCGATGATGCACCCCATCTCGAGTTCGTAGTCCATGAGTTTGCACGGGCCGAAGCCGGGAGTGGGGGGGCCCGCTGAGGGATCAGAGTCCGGGGGCGATGTCTGGCCGACGGGACGATGGAACGAGGTGCCCGAGGGGACGATCGAGGATGCCCGCCCGTGATACCCGATCGGGATGTGCTTGTAGTTCGGGAGCAGTGCGTTGTCGGGGCGGAACATCGAGCCGACGTTCGTGGCGTGGTGGATCGAGGCGTAAAAGTCGGTGTAGTTGCCAATGAGGTGTCCACCCATTCCGTACCAATCAGCGTTTGCCCAAGGCAGAATCTGGGCAGCATCGATGCTGATCGGAACTTCTGCGAGGTGTTCCCGCGCCTTCGAGTCGGATCGCAGCACAGCGCTGACCGCCCTACGCACCAAGGAGCGCTGCATCGGAGTCAACTCCGACAGCCGTCGGCTCGCGGTATCGAACGGATCGGGGATACCTGCTGCAACAAACTCCGGTGAATGGCCAATCTTCTCTGCCGCGACAAGGCATGCGGTGAGAGACACAACGCTGTCTCCAACGACGACGCTGGGCTCGAGCATGTCCCCATCTTCACCCGCTTCGGACGCAAGGCAGAACGGCAGATTCTGTATCGGAAAGTCCGTCGACGGATCGTTTGCCGACTCAACCCACGACTTCAAATTCGGATCGTGCGTCTCGTCGATTCCGGTGTGAGGGGCGTTGGAACCGGAGCCGGATGAGGTGCCGTGCGGCGAGTGGGGGGAGGTCATGCACGCAGGATAGGGACGAGATCACCACTCCGCGCCCCCCGCGCAACCCCGACTGCCTCTTCCGCCTCCGCCCTCAGCGCCTTCGTGCCTTGTGCCCTATGCCCTATGCCCTATGCCTTATGCCTTATGCCTCTTGCTTCCTCGAACCGCGGGCCGCCCTTACCGCTTGCCTCCCGGTTTCGCGGTCTTCTTGCCGCCGGCGGCTTTCGGCGAGGCGGGCTTTCCGGAACTCGCCTTGGCATGCCCGTTGGCTTTGCCATTGGGGCCACCTTGCCCGCTCCCGTTTGCCGCAATGTTTGGCGCCCACACGTTTGCCTCGGATCGGTGCTCGAAGACGGGAACGCTGGCGCTCCTCTGCGAGGCCTGACCATTGCCGGACTCGGCCTGTGCGATCTTGATCTGGCCCGAAGTCAGACCGGGGAAGTGCTCACCCTGCCACGACGCGGGGTACTTCTCGTCGTCGAGTTTCAGAGCGGCCTTCGTCGGATGCAGCGGACGGAACGTGTCGCACATGACCGCCAGTTCGCCCGTATACGTCGCGGTCAGCGAGGCCTCGATCGTGCCCGGGTGCGGGCCGTGCGGGATGCCCTGCGGGTGCGCCGTCAGCGAGCCGACCTCGATCCCTTTCCGCGAGCCGAAGTTCCCTTCCACGTAGTACAGCACCTCGTCCGAGTCGAGATTCGAATGGTTGTACGGCACCTTGATCGCTTGCGGGTGGTAGTCCAGCATCCGCGGACAGAACGAGCAGATCACGAAGTTGTGCGCCTCGAACGTCTGGTGGATCGGCGGCGGCATGTGCAGCTTGCCGGTGATCGGCGCGAAGTCGTCGATGTTAAAGATGTAGGGGTAGTAGCATCCGTCCCAGCCGACCACGTCCAGCGGGTGGTAGTGGTACATGTACGAGTGAACGAGGTCGCGCGCCTTGATCCGCACCTCAAACTCGCCGCGCTCGTCCCACGTCAGCGGATACTCCGGGATCTTCAGGTCGCGCTCGCAGTACGGCGAATGCTCCAGGAACTGGCTGGTTTGCTTCGACACATACCGCGGAGGCGGTCCAATGTGCGACCCGTTCGCGGTCTCAATGAGCAGCACTCGTCCGTACGGCGTGTTCTCAATGGACGGGCCGCCGTCGGTGGGATTGCCATCCGGGCCGTTCTTCCGCTTGTCCCAGATGATCGTGTAGATCACGCCCTTGGGGATGATGATGTAGTCCTTGGGCCCGAACCTCAGCGTGCCCATCATGGTGTGGCAGACGCCGGAGCCGAAGTGGACGAAGAGGCACTCGTCCCCCTGGCCGTTCTTGTAGTGGTACTTCATCTGCTCGGCGGGATTGCACACGGCCATCTCGCAGTCGCTGTTGCCGTAGAGGACGACGCGCCCGGTGACCCAGTCGCCTTTGGGGGCCATGCGCTGGCCGCCCGTCATGGTGTGACGCATCCGCATCACGTCGGTCTCCACATACTCGACGGCGGTGGAGTAGAGCTTCTTCCACCCATACACCTGCGTGGGCGGATGGATGTGGTACATCGTGCTGGTCGGGCCGGTGAAGCCCTCGGTGCCGAAGAGTTCCTCGGAGTAGAGCACGCCGTCGGGACGCCGGAACTGCACGTGGCGCTTCTGGGGGAGCAGGCCGAGCTTGGTGTAGTACGCCATGGCGTTCTCCTCTGGACGGGTCCCCTACGAATCGGCGGCGAAACGGACAACGATGAATGTTATTCGCTGCGGGCCTCGCGCGTCACGCGATCACGTAGCCGAGTTTCACCTCGACCAGCTCCACCAGAATGTGGAGCACCAGCATGTGAATCTCCTGGATACGGTCGGACGTCTCGCCCGGTGCCAGGATCTGCAGCTCGCACACGCCGTTCAGCTTGCCGCCCCCTTTGCCCAGAAGGGCCACGGTGTGCATGCCCAAGGCCCGTCCCTCGGCCGCGGCGTTGATGATGTTCGCCGAGTTCCCGCTTGTTGACAGAACAATCAGCACATCGCCGGGCTTGCCCAGGGCCTCAACCGCGCGGCTGAACACATGGTCAAAGCCGTAGTCGTTGGCGGTGCACGTGAGGTGCCCCGGCTCGGCGATGGCAATGGCCGGCAGCGGCGGGCGATCGGCCCGGAAGCGCCCGGTGAGCTCCTCGGCGAAGTGAACGGCATCGGCCAGCGAGCCGCCGTTGCCGCAGATCAGCACCTTGGAGCCCTCGCGGAAGCGATGGGCCAGCATGGTTGCGATCGCGTCGATGGCCTCGGAGTTGAGAGGATCGGTGGCGAAACTCTCAAGGAGGAGGCGTGCGTTGTTGAGCGATTCAAGCATCGATGAAGGGTAGCCCCGGGCACGCCGGAGACGTGATGAGCCGGTCATCATGAAGCACTCAGGCTGCCTTCAGCATGAGGCAACGCCGGAGCGTGACAAAGTGCGGTCAGCCGCCCGTCTTGGGGGCGGCGACTTCACTCGACTCCGCGGCTTTGGCCTCGTTGCCGGCGCGTCGCGCGGCCCGCTCCGCGTCGCGGCGCTCCTCCATGGCCTTGCTGTACGCGATGCCGATGAAGGCGACAGGGATGAACGCCCGCTCTCCCGCGGCTCTTGAGACCTCCTCGATATCGCGCATCTTGCCTGCGGCGACGTCCTTACGGAGATCGATGATGACGTTGCGGAACGCATCGACCAACTGGATCCAGATCGCGTACTCGTCGGGCGTCTTGGGTAGCAGTTGGTTAAGAGGCGGCAGATGGAAGGGCGGCGCGAGGTACCACTTGTCGTCGTACGCGGACTTCTGGATCACAATGCCGACCGGCGGGAAGATCGGCTTCTGGTCCCACATCATCGCGGACATCTCGTCATTGATCGGCGTAACCGAGAGGCGCTGCGAGTTCTCGCCGAGCCACGCGAAGGGATCGGCAAGGATCTGGCGCATCGCGTCGTTGATGGCGGTCCGCGGATCGCGCGCGGGATCGGTCTCGATGGGCGCGGGGCGGTTATTTGTGCGACGGCCGGCTGTGCGTCCACCGGGACGCTGGCCGCCCGTGATCTGGGAGAGGAGCGCGCTGCCGGAGGTGTTCATCTCGCCGGCTTGGACCTTGCGTTTGATCTCGGCGATCTCATCCGGGAAGCTGGCGTTGAGCTGCGTGGCCAGGTCCTGGACATCTCCGAGCAGGTATCCCACGCGGTCCATAAGGGCCCGCATGTCGGTGGAGTCGGCCTGGATCAACTGGGTGAGGCGTTTGGTGTCGCCGTTGGCCACCATGCTCTTGGCGGAGGCGAGGACGGCCTCGGCGGAGGACTGGTCGTAGGTGGCGGCTTTCTTGCGGCAGCCCCCCGCCGTGAGGGCGCCCATGACGAGGACGAACACGCCCAGGAGGAGCAATGAGTGGAAGCAGTTTCTAGGGTGGGTCATGTGCTGGCTCCCGCGATGCGCCCTTGCCGGCGGGCGTCGGATGACACCCGTCGGGTAATGTACCCCATGAATGGGCAAGTCCCAACCATCGGTCGGGGCGCCGGTTTCTGGTTGGGATTCGACACCCCTACGATTCACGGATTCGAGAAAGTCTTTCTGTCCGGGCCCCAACCCATGCGAGTGACTGTGAACAACCGGAGCCATGACCTTCCCGAGGGGGCGACCCTCGAGGCGTTGCTGCGAGAGCTGCAGCTTCTGGATCGGCCGTGCGCCGCTGAGGTGAACCGGACGCTCGTGCCGAAGCGGTCGCACGCCACGCACGCGCTGAAGGATGGGGACGTGGTTGAGTTGGTGACGCTGGTGGGTGGAGGGTGATCGAGCTGGCTTTCGGCCCCGGGACTTTCGAGAGTTGAGAGGGATGTTCCCATGGCGCACGCGACCGATGCCCAATCCACGACCGAGCCGGGCCTTTCGCCGTTCACGATCGCGGGCCGCACGTTCAACTCGCGACTGTTTGTGGGGACGGGGAAGTACGCGTCGTTCGCTCAGATGAGCGCGGCTCTGGATTGCGCCGGGTGCGATGTTGTCACGGTGGCGGTGCGGCGCGAGCGGCTCTACAACGACAAGGGGCAGAGCCTGCTGGAGCACGTGGACCTTTCGCGGTACACGATCCTGCCGAACACTGCGGGGTGCTTCACGGCAGACGATGCGGTGCGGGTTTCGCGGCTGGGGCGCGAGCTGCTGGAGCAACTGGGAAATCCCGGGGCCTCATGGGTGAAGCTCGAGGTGCTTGGGGATAGAAAGACGCTGTTGCCCGATCCGGTGGGCACGATCGAGGCGTGCAAGGAACTGGTTGCGGACGGATTTCAGGTGCTCGTGTACTCGTCGGACGACCCGATCGTCGCGGAGCGGCTGAAGGCGTGCGGCGCGGCGAGCGTGATGCCGGCTGGATCCCCGATCGGATCGGGCCAGGGGATACTCAATCCGAACAACATCGTGCTTTGTCTTGAGAAGCTCAAGCAGGGTGATCCGGCGTACCCGGTGATCGTGGATGCGGGTGTGGGGAGCGCGAGTGATGTCGCACGGGCCATGGAGCTCGGCGCCGACGGCGTGCTGCTCAACACGGCCATCGCGCACGCCAAGGACCCGATCATCATGGCACATGCGATGCGCAAGGCGTGCGAATGCGGCCGGCAGTCGTACCTGGCCGGACGGATCCCCAAGCGGCTGTACGCCTCGGCGAGCAGCCCGTGGGATGGGGCGATCTCGTATATTCCCGGCGAGTGAGGCTGGACGGCGAGCGAATCGAGTCGGTCGAGTTCGAATGGTCCGGGACCGGCCGTCCGAGTATTGACGGTTCCGCTCGACATTGGCCCTCGCTCCCCCTACACATCCCCAACTTCGCTCCTGTGCTTCCAGTTGTGAATCCCGTCCCGGGGCCGTAGCATCCGCACCTCCCGCCGCACCGCATCGGATGCGACCACGGCGGGAGGCGTTGAGGGTCGGCGTGCCTCCTCGTTCACGATCCCTGCTCAGACTCGCACCCGCGTTGCCGCTCGTGGTCGGCATGGCGATCGGTCTGGGCACATCGCCCGGCTCGTGTGGCCTCGCCAGGGCCCAGGCACCCGGCCCGATCAACACTTCATCCGTCAGCGGCCGGTCCTTCGCTGGGCTCCGGCTCCCGCTCGCCGCCGTCAGCGGGCCGGTCGAGTTCACGGCCCAGCGGATCTGGACCTGGTCAGAGCCAGGCGATGTCCCCGCGCTCGGTCCGGGAGTGGGCCCGGTCACACGCATGTACCTGCAGGGCGACGTGCGCGTCACCCTGGGCACTTACGAGTTCAATGCAAAGAGCGCGACAGTCTGGGTGCAGAAGCTCCCGGAGGATGCGGTAACGCCCGCGTCGACCTATCAGGTCTTTGTGTACTTTGATCGCGTCAGCACGCCGTCGGCAGATGCGACGTTTGCGATCTCGGCAGATCGGCTTCCCGTGCGGGGTGTGATCACGACCGAAAAGATCTCGCTCAAGGGCGACCGCGTGGAGCGGTTGCGACCGGATGAGCCGCTCATTGCGGAGGGAGAGGCGACGCTGCGGGATCAGTTGATCGCGATCGTCTCGCCTCCGAGGCCGATCCCGCCGCCGGCTCCTGCGCCCCGGGAGCGGCCGGCGACCGAGGTCGCGACGGGCACGCCGACGTTGCCCCCGGCCACGCCCCCGGTCACACCGACATCGCCTCCGGCCGCACCAACCGTGCCGCCGACTGCCGTCGCGGGCGTGACGCCGGGCGCTGAGCCCACGAGCGGTCCAACCCCGACGCCGCAGGCGACACGCTCCGCACAGCTCTCCGATGCGGATATTGCGGACGCGATCCAGGCCGTGAGCGCGCTTGCGCCCGATGATCCGAACGCGCCAACATCCGCCGGGCCGATCGCTCCGGGAAAGGGACTGATCACGTTCGCGACGGGGCAGGCCGGGGAGGTGACGATCGTGAGCGGTGAGGAGGAGAACGTGATCGTCTTCTCCTCGGCGTTGATCGCGCAGTATACGGAGCGCGCCACGGGGCGTTCGATCCAGATCAGCGCGGACCGAGGTGTCGCGTTCCTGAAGCCGGGTCCTTTGACCCAACTGGCGACGGTGGAGGCCGACACGGTCCGTGGGATCTATGTCGAGGGCGGGGTTCAGGTCATCGGCGAGCGTCCGTCCTCTTCGGGGTCTGACCGCTACATGTTCCGGGGCCCTTCGGTTTACTACGACTTCCAGAGCGACCGTGCTCTCACGATTGACGCGATGTTCTGGACGTATGACTCGGCGCGTTCGCTGCCGCTGTATGTGCGTGCCAAGGCGTTGAAGCAGGAGTCGGCGAACCAGTGGACGGCGACGAGCGCGAAAGCCGCGAACACCGCGTTTCTGAATCCGCAGCTTTCGATCGGAACGTCGTCGATTACGATGAGCCGTCGCGCGACGCCCGAGGGTGAATCGACATACGCCGACGCCAAGAACATCACCGGGCGGATCGGGGCGGTGCCGGTTGTCTGGTGGCCGAGGTTCCGGGGAGACCCTTCGGCGATTCCGCTGCGGGATCTCCGACTGGACGGCGGCGGGTCGGGCGCGGCGATCAAGACAACGTGGGACGCGTACGCCCTGCTGGGCCTGGAACGGACGAGCGGCGTCGATGCGGAGATTCAGCTCGATCACTACTTTGATCGAGGGCCGGCGATGGGCACGGCGATCGACTGGGACTCATCCACGACGCGAGGCCGTCTGGACGGCTACTTTGTGTTCGCGGACATGGGCGAGGACACGCTGAAGAGCGGGTCCAAGAAGGACTTTGACCATGAGAGCCGCGGCATGCTTCTGGCCGAGCATCGCTGGCAGATCAGCGAGGCGTGGTCGGTGATCATGGAGGGGTCATTCATCTCGGACGAGACCTTCATCGATGGGTATTTCGAGGGCCTTGGCGAGACGCGGCGGGAGTTCACGACGAGCGCGACGGCGCGGCGGCTTGGTCCGAACTCGCTGCTCACGGTGCAGGCCAAGGGATCGCTGAATGACTTCATCGCCAACGAGTACCTGGCGCAGAGCCAGGGGTATGCGGTGTCGAAGCTTCCGGAGGTCGCGTATGTCCGCGTGGCCGACGATCTGCTGCCGGTGATCGCGCCGGGGCTGTTGTCGTACCACTCCGAGTACCGGCTGGGGCGACTGGGCATGCAGTTCAGCGAGTCGACCGGGTCCGATCTTGGGTATCGCACGGTCGCCAAGTCTCAGCGGGCGTTCGGGTTCGATCCGGATGCGTCGTTTGCCGACGTGCTCAATGACGAGGGGTACACGGAGGATTACGTCACGCGGTTTGATTCCCGCCACGAGATCGACACACGGCTGCGGGTGGGGGCCGTGAATATCCAGCCGTTTGTGGTCGGGCGCGTGACCATGTATGACGACTCATTCGACGAGTTCTCTCCCGGTAACGACGACGAGACGCGATTCTGGGGCGCGGTCGGCACGCGGGCCGCGACATCGTTCCAGCGCGTGAACAACGGGGTTGATTCGACGATATTCGATCTGCATCGAATCCGGCACATCATCGAGCCCAGCGCCACCGTCTGGACCTCGGGAACCAACGTGGAGTCGCTCAACCTTCCGATCTATGACTCGACGGTTGAGGATCTGGCCAACGGGACCGCGGCACGCGTTGCGGTTGATCAGACGTGGCAGACGCAGCGCGGCGGCCCGGGACGCTGGCGCACCGTGGACGTGTTTACGCTTGACCTTGAGTACGGGGTCTTCTCCGACGACGCCGACCGTAAGAGCCCCATTCGCCGGTTCATCGACTACCGGCCGGAGTATTCGCAGCCGGGCGAGTTCTTCCAGGTCGACTCGACGTGGCAGACGACCGAGACGGTCGGGCTGGGCGGCAACATGATCTACGACCTCGAGCTGAATCAGCCGGCACGCACATCCGTCGGCGCGCTCCTGCAGCACAACCCGGACCTGTCGTCCTACATCGAGGCACGGTACATCAACGTTGAGGACACGACGTTCATCAACATGGGCGTCATCGCGAAGGTCACGCAGAAGTACACGATCGGCGTGAACGCCGCGTATGACACGGAAGAGGGAGACTTCCAGAATATCGCCCTCATCGTGTACCGCGAGATGCAGTCGCTCATTCTGCAGGGCAATATCGGGTACAACAACATCACGGGGGAGACCAGCGGCGGACTCACGCTGTATCCGGTGGGGACGAAGGGACGCGGGCTGCAGGTCCAGCCGGTCGGAGCGGCCGATATCCGGTATCTGGATAATCGGACTGTGGTCCGTTGATTATGGCGCATTCAAGCGGTGGCCAGCGTTCTCCGTTCCGGATGATGTTGCGGGTTGAGTCGTTAGGGCGGCCTCGCGCGTCCGCCCCTCCAATGATCCTGCCCGAGAGGTGAACAAGACCAATCGGCACGAACCCGGGGCCCGCCGGACCGATACAAGAGGGACACATCCCGGAGCGATGCATGTTCGGACGCAAGAAGCAAGGCAATCAGGGTGACGGTGGGGGCGATGGGGAGGGCGGCGACGCGGCGCCCAAGCAGAAAAAGACGCCCTTGCAGCAGTTGATGGAGTGGGTCAAGGCGTTCGCGTTTGCGCTGCTGGTGATGGTGCCGCTGCGTTCGTCGCTGGTGGACTGGTTTGATGTCCCCTCGGGCTCGATGGAGCCGACGATCGTGCCGGGCGACCGGATCTTCGTGAACAAGCTGGCGTACGGTCTGCGTGTGCCATTGACTGACGAGCCGTGCCGCTGGATCACGAAATGGGATTCGCCGGCGCGTGGCGAGATTGTGATCTGCTATTCTCCGGAGGACGGCACGCGTCTGGTGAAGCGGATCCTGGGTGTCGGCGGCGACATCATCGAGTTCCGGAACGCGAAACTGATCGTGAACGGCGTGGAGGCCGAGTACGGGCCATTGGAGGAGGAGATCCAGAAGCAGATCGACGGCGGTCGCTTCGGCATCATGCGCTTCGCACGCGAGACGATTGACGGCAAGTCGCATCCGATCGTGACGTCCCCGAACGATCCGAAGCAGAAGGGTCGGGTCGGTTTTTTCGCGGGGCCTCCCTGGAACCAGCCGACGTGGACGCCGGCGAACTTCGGCCCGATCGAGGTGCCGAAGGGAGAGGTCCTGGTGATCGGGGACAGCCGCGATCAGAGCAAGGATTCCAGGTACTTCGGTTACATCGATGAGGACCAGGTTGTTGGGCGCAGCCCGACGGTGGTCTTCTCATGGGAGCGGCCGCAGGGGAGGATTCTCCCTCGGATCAAGTGGGATCGCTTCTTTCGCGGGTTTGAGTGAGCCGGCGGGAGGCGAGGCGCTCGCGTCAGGCCTCGAGCGCCTCGTCGGGGATCAGGCCGTTGTGGTAGACCTTCTGCACGTCGTCGTTGTCGTCGAGCGCATCGATCAGCCTGACGAGCGAGCGTGCGGCGTCCACGCCCACGGTGATACTGGTTGAGGCGATCATCGCAAGTTCGGCCTCGACGATCTTCATCTTGGCTCGTTCCAGCCCGTCCTTTACGAGTTGGAATGCGGCGGCCTTGCTGAGGATCGTCCAGACGCGCTCGCTCGGGTCCTCGTCATCGTCCGCAGATTCCGGGGGCTGGACATCGTCGGCGCCGGCTTCCAGCGCGGCTTCGAAGAGCTCGTCGTCCTCGCGTGCGCCCTGCTCGACCAGGATGCGCCCCATGGTCTCGAACATGTACCCGACGGAGCCGGTGTTGCCGAGGTTTCCGCCGTGCTTCTCGAAGATGAGCCGGAGGTCGGTCACGGTGCGTGCCCGGTTGTTGGTGAGGGCATCGGCGATGATCGCGACGCCGCCCGGTCCGTAGCCCTCGTAGCGCACGGGTTCCCAGTCGGCGGCGCCGACCTCTCCGATTCCCTTCTGGATGGCGCGCTCGATCGTGTCGCGGGGCATGTTGGCGTAGCGTGCCTCGTCGATGGCGTAGCGGAGCGTGACGTTTGCGGAGGGATCCGGCCCGCCCTGGCGGGCGGCGGACATGATGGCCCGGGCGCACTTGGTCCAGACCTTTCCGCGACGCTTGTCGACGACGGCCTTTCGGTGCTTGATCTTGCTCCACTTGTTATGGCCGGCCATCGGTCACTCCGTGCGAATTGGCGAGCCGGCGCGGCGCGATTGCGGGCTCCCTTCCCTCCTTTGCGGCGAGAATTTTGGCGTTCAAGGCCGCGAGCATTGCGGGGTGATCGGGGTCGGAGCGGCCCGCGCTTGCCAGGTCGGACATGCGGCGTTCAAGTGCTGAAAGGGCGTTCTGCCATTGCTCGAGCGCGTCCTCACGCTGGCCGCCCGCCCAGAGCGCGTCGGCATAGTGATCGAGTGAGACGGGCGAGCCGCCGTCGGCGTCGATGATGAGCGCCTTCTGAAGCAGCGAGATGGCGCCCTCGGTGATGGAGCCGTCGGGCTCGGTGACGTCTTCGATGCGTCCCTGCTGGTATCGGAGCCAGCCGAGCGAATCGACCACGTTTGCGTCGTCCGGTTCCAGGCGATAGGCGAGTTCCAGCAGGGCGGCGGCTTCTTCGGGTTGGGCGCCGTGCTCGAGGAGCGTGTAGCCGAGGTTGTTGGCGGCCATGGCGTGCGAGGGGTTGTAACGAAGGGCGAGTCGGTACACGTCGAAGGAGTCGTTGGTGCGGTCCTCGGCGAGTGAGATCGCGTTGGCAACAATGAAGGCGATCTCGGCCCGGGCCTGATCGAGCGTTGCGTCCGGCGCGAGCGCGAGGTCGCCGTCCGGGTGGATCGGCGACAGCACCGTGGCGGCGTCCTGACGCGTTGTGAGGGTGGTGAGGATCCGCTCGAGCTGAGCGGCGTCGCCCGTGTTGACAACCAGGCGCACCGAGACAAGCGTCAGTTCTGGATCCGGAGTTTCTGATCTCTCGATCTCGTTGATCGCCACGGAGAGTGCGATGTCATTGCGTTCGGCTTCCAGAAGCTTGCCGAGCGCCATGCGCGTGGGACGCGGGCCGAGCGACGGGGCGTCGGCGCGGGCGTCTTCGATGGCGGTGATAAGCTGCTCGGCGGTTGCGTTCGGATCGGCAGCGAGCAGCGAGACGCGCAGCTCGTGGATGCCCGGCGCAAGCGCGCTTGTGCGCGAGGCCACTGCGGCGAGGAGGCGGAGGGTATCTGGAGCCTTGGGTGCGCCCTGGGGTGTTGTGGCCGCGGGGCCGACTTCTGCGACAAGCAGCTGCAGTTGCGTGCCTTGGGCCGGAGTGAGGACCGAGGGGGCCGGGATGTCACGTTCGAGGACCGAAGCGGCTTCGGCGAGCGAACCAGCATTGGCGAGCACGCGAACCAGTTCGATGGTTGCGTCGATCGGGCGTGGAGCGGGCGTGAGCCGCAGAAGGGCGTGCTGCGCGGCTTCGGCGGGAAGGGAGAGGCCTTCGGAGAGCACTGTCTCCAGTGCGGTCGCCAGCTCGGGCGTGGGGCAGGTTTCCAACTGCTGTTCAAGGAGGGTGCGGGCTTCGGCAATCCGGTCCGCGACGGTCAGTGCCCGAGCCAGCGCGATCGCGAGCACGGTTGAGCCCGGGCGTGACTTACGAAGCGACGTGAGCAGAGCGGTTGCGCGGTCGGCGACGCCGGTGTCGGTTCGGGCCAGACGCTCCCAGACCGTGACCAGCGTCTGGAGCGCACGCGTGTCGTCGGGCTCGAGGTGAAGGAGCGAGGTGAGTTCCTGCTCGGCCGAGCCGAACTGGCCGCGCTGCGCCGCGTCCTGCGCGTTGAGGGTTCGCAGCAGGCGGCTGGAGGGCACCGCATCCCGGAGGTCGCGATAGACGGAAAAGAGCTTCTCCTGGTCGGCGAGGGGGGCTCCCTGGCGATAGAGGCCTGCCAGACGCTCGTAGAGCGCCTCGTCGAAGGGATCGAGCTCCAGAGCGCGGCGGAGTTGTGATTCCGCCCCTTGGCCATTGCGGTGCAGGATCGCGATCTCCGCGCCGAGCATCAGTGACGAGACACTCTGGCGCTCGGAAGAAGATCCCAGGAGGGCGGTCTTTGCATCGTCGGGCCGCTGCTGGGCGAGGAGCACCCGTGCGCGCTCGATGGGGTCGGCAACTGAGGTGAGCAGGTCTGAAGCGAGGGCATCGTCACCGGCGGCGGCAGCGAGGAGGGCGAGCGAGGCGGGACCGGCTTCGGAGGGGGCACGGGGTGATTCCCGGAGCACGCGTGACGCTTCGGACCACTGGCCGCGGGAGATCAGAAGGGAGGCCAGGAGGGAAGCGTGGGGCGGTGACGCGGCGGCGGCTGACCGGAGGTCTTCTGAGGAGACGATGGTGGCGCTGAGGGGGGATTGCGAGAAGCGTCGGCCAATGTTGAGCGCGGCGAGCGGCTGGCGTTCGAGGAGCGACGCGGCGATGGGGATTGCCTGCGCTGGCGTCGCTTCGAGCAGGGAGACCCACTCGCGGGCGACGGCGTCGTCGTCCGGGTTGCGTGCGAGGTACGACTCGAGCACGGGGCGTGCGCTGGCGGGGTGGATCGCGACCGCCGCCCGCGCGAGCCGGCCTTCGATGGTCGGGGTGATGCGAGGAGCGGGGAGGCCTTCACGTTCGGACAGGTGAGTGGCGAGCGCGGGGAGTTCGGCGACGGCGAGTGAGAGGGTCGGGCCCAAGTCGGTGTGGGTCGCGAGGGCGTTCAGGAGCGAGAGGTGTCGATCGTCGATGCGGAGTTCGGCCCGGACGATGTCATCCAGGAGTGTGAGCGAGGCCTCCGCCGGTCGTCCGCTGCGGGCGAGCAGGTACACGCGGCGCTCGGTGATCGCGGAGGGATCAAATGATGGAAACGCGGCAGCACGCTCGTAGGCGTCCAACGCTTCCTGCGTCATTCCGAGGCGTGCCCAGCCGTCCCCCATGTCACGGGCAAGGTCGCTCCGCCGGCGCGAGAGTGTCTGCAGATCGACGCGGTAGGCGGTCGTCGCGGTGAACTGAAGGCCGGTGGCGGTGGCGAATGCGAGGGCCTCGTTGCCGGCGCGCACGTGCCCGAGCTTGTGGAGCGAGGTGCCCAGGGCCGAGTACGCGATGATGGGGAGCGCGGGGTCCTCGCCATCGGCGTGGTGCGTGATGACGGCGGCGAGATACCTTGCGGCAGCGGCGTGATCGGCGCGATCGATCGCGCTGAGGCCGAGCGCGAAGCACGCGCGCGGTTCGACGCGTCCAAGATCAAGGACGCGCTGGTAGGCGGCGGTCGCGCCGAATCGCTGGCTGGAGTTGGAGAGAATGTCACCGCGCAGGAGCCAGATCTCGGGGCGTGAGGCATCGGCCTTGGCGGCCTCATCGAGGAAGCCGATGGCGTTGGCGGGCTTGTCGGCGTAAAGGGCCGCTTGTGCCCGGGCGTAGAAGCGGAGCGCGGCCTCGCTTGCGTCGGGATCAGCGGGAGCCGGGGGGGCATCGATGGGCTTGACCGGAACCTCGGCGGCGAGGAGGGGCAACAGCTCGGAGAGAGGGATCGTCGCCTCCGGCGGCACCGGTGAAAGGGGGGCGACCAGGGCGGCATCCAAGCCCGAAGGCGGCGGGAGATCAACGGACGCGGGTCGGGCGGCCTGGCGCCGGGCGAGCGATTCCAGCTCCGCGATTGAGGGAGCGACAGCGGGGCTGAGCGCACGCTGCTGGTCGCGAGAACTCTGTTCTGCGGGGCGCGACGCGCACGCTCCGAGCGAGAGCGGAAGTCCCGCGATGATCAGGAGTCGAAGGGGCGGCGTGAACCATGTAGATCGCATTGCGTGAGGGTATGTGCGGCTCGACCGGCGGTTGCGATCAGGCCTCAGAGCGCTTCTTGGGAGTCGGCGTCGTGCGTGTGCGACGGGGAGCGGCCTTTGCCTTTGCCGGCTTGCGTTTGGATGTGCCGGTCTGCTCGGGGGCTTCGGGGATTGAGTCAAGGTGTGCCTCGAGGCGGTGGTGCACCGAGGCGGACTCGTCGGCCCGGATGTGGTGCTCAAGCCACGAGGCGCACTCGGCGTGCGTTGCCGTTTCCAGCTCCGAGGGGATGGCCTTCTCCGCGACAAGCGCAGCGATGACTCTTGAGTCGACCGGGACGCCATGAGCACCGAGCGCGGTGACGCACAGTCGGGCGCTGACATAGGGGGGCATGCCGTCGAGCGCCTCAAGATACGCGCGAGCGTCGCGCTTTGGCTGCTGCAGGAGATGGGCGAGCGCCAGGTCGTGCTCGATGCGATAGACGTGATTAAGGACCGAGCGGAGGCGGAGGACGCGCTCCTCGAACTTGGCGTCGTGCTGGGTCACGATGCGGCCGACCTCGTGGGGCAGGCAGACCCGCACCTCGTTGTAGTCGGCGGTGGCCGCGTCGAGCTGCGCGAGCGAACGGGCTCCCGTGCGAACACCGCTCTCCCAGATAAAGAATGATCGCACGAGTTCGAGCACGACCGGATCGGACGTGTGCGAGCTGGCGCGGTCCGCGGCCCGTTGCTCGGGAAGCGGGGGAAGCCTCTTGATGAACGCGTGCAGCTTCTTGACGGGATCCGCGCTCACGGAGCGGCTTCCTCCTGCGTGTCCGGACTTGATTGCTCCGGTCCGGGGCCGGGAAGCGTAGCGTCGTCGGATTGGGCGTTCGACCCCTGTTCACCCTTCGCGAGGCGTTCCTGCGCGACCTTTGCGAGCGCCTCGTAGACCCCGGCCTGCTTTTTCAGTGAAGCATCGAGCTTGAAGTAGAGGTCGGGCGTGTAGCGGAGGTCGAGCTTCTCGGAGATCTGGTGGCGGATGTGGCGTGACGCGGCCCGGAGGCCGTGGAGGGTGAGGTCCTGCCGCTCCTGAGGCATGATCGAAACCATGATGGTGGCGGACTTCAGGTCTGCGGAGACGGTGATGTCCGTGAGCGTGATGAGTCCGCGGATGCGGGGATCCTGGAAGCCGCGGGCGAGCACCTCCTGCACGGCGGTGCGGAGGAGCGAAGCGACCTGGTCTGGGCGGCGGTTCATGGCGGTGTCGTTCCGTTCTCCTGCGTCGCGCGCCGGAGCATTTCTTCGGCGATGGATCCGTCGGGGTCCGGATCGAGGGAGGGTTCCTCTTCGGCTTCTTCGGGGAGTTCCTGGGCGTGGATGATGTGGCGCGTCATGGGGCCGGCTTCCGCATCGTGGAGGGAGCGGAGCTTTTCGGAGACATGGTCGAGGACCTGGCCGGCCCGTCGGCCGTCTCTGGCGACGACGGCTACGGCGAGTCGGGCGTGGTTGAGAAGGTCGGGATCGCCGACTTCGGCGATCGAGACCAGATGCTCGCGATGCAGGCGGTCCTTCAGGGAAGAGACCACTCGACGCTTGTCCTTGATGGACATCGCGTCGTGGATGACGAGGTCAAACTGGAGGAGTCCGACGACCATGCGACAGGGCTCCGGTGGGATGATCACAGCGTGCGCTTCACCTCGACGCTCTTGTAGCACTCAAGGATGTCGCCCTCCTTGATGTCGTCGTATCCGTCGATCTTCATGCCGCACTCCATGCCGGCGCGAACCTCCTTGGCGTCGTCCTTGACCCGCTTGAGCTGGGCGAGCTTGCGATCGTTCTCGACGATGACGCCGTTGCGGGTGACGCGGATAAGGGCGTCGCGCTGGACGATGCCGTCGGTGACGTAGCAGCCCGCGATGGAGCCGACCTTGGTGATCTTGAAGACCTGGCGAACCTCGGCGTGGCCCAGAACCTCCTGGCGGAGTTCGGGGGTGAGCAGGCCCTCGGCGGCCTTCTTGAGGTCGTCGGTGATGTGGTAGATGACCTGGTAGTTGCGGATCTCGACGCCCTTGGCCTCTGCCACTGTGCGGGCCTTGCCGGAGGCGATGACGTTGAAGCCGATGACGATCGCCTTGGAGGCCTCGGCGAGGATGACGTCCGACTCGGTGATGCCGCCGATGGCGGCGTGCAGCACGCGGGTCTTGACCTCGGCGTGGGAGATCTTCTCGATCTCGCCCTTGAGCACGTCGAGGGTTCCCTGTTCGGCGGCCTTGACGACGACGAGGATCTCCTTGACGTCTCGATCGGCCATCTGTGTGAAGAGCGCGTCGAGCGTGACCTTGGGCTGAGCGAGCTGGGTCTCGCGCTCCGCGTGGCGACGCTGCTCGGCGGCTTCCTGGGCCTTGCGGAGAGAGTCGACGATGAAGAAACGATCGCCGGCGTCGGGGACGAGGTCGAGTCCTGAGATCTGCACAGGCGAGGGCGGCAGTGCTTCCTTGAGCTTCTGTCCGCGATCGTCGGTGATGTCGCGGACGCGTCCGTAGCCGCGACCGGCGACGATGAAGTCTCCGACCTTGAGGCGGCCGTCGCGGACAAGGATGTTGGCCACGGGACCGCGGCCCTCTTCCATGCGGGCTTCGATGACGTTGCCGGAGGCGGAGCCGTCGAAATCGGCCTTGAGCTCGAGCAGCTGAGCCTGGAGGTCGAGCGTCTGCAGCAGGTCTTCGATTCCCTTGCCGGTGACGGCCGAGGTGCGGACGACCTCCGTGGTGCCGCCCCATTCGATGGGGTTAAGCCCGTGCTCGGCGAGCTGCCCGAGCGTCTTCTGGATGGCGGCTTCGGTCGCTTCGGGACGATCGATCTTGTTCAGGGCGACCACGATCGGGACCTTGGCGGCCTTGGCGTGGTTGATGGATTCGATGGTCTGCGGCATCACGCCCCCGTCGGCGGGCGAGCAGACCAGAACGACGATGTCGGTGACGTTGGCGCCACGTGAACGCATCTCAGTGAACGCCTGGTGGCCGGGCGTATCGAAGAAGACGATCTCCTTGGACTCACCGGAGATATCGATCGGCACGCGGAACGCGCTGGTGCGCTGCGTGATTCCGCCGGCCTCGCCCGCGGCGACGTTGGCCTTGCGGATCTTGTCCAAGAGCGAGGTCTTGCCGTGGTCGACGTGTCCGAGGATGGTGACGACAGGGCCGCGAGGGCGCTGGTCGACCATGGTGCGTTTCTCGAACTCCGCGGTGATGGCGGCTTCGCCGGTCTTTGCCTCGGTGACTTCGAGTTCGATATCGAAGTCAATCATGATCTCCTGAGCCTTGCCGACATCAATTCCCGAGTTGATGGTCGCCATCACGCCCTGCAGGAAGAGCTTCTTGACGATGTCGGCGGCCTTTACGCCGGTCGCGGCGGAGAGATCCTTGATCGTGAATGGGGCGGCGATCCGGACGACGCCACCGGTTTCGGCGGCGGAGGATGCGCGGTCGCCCACGCCCTGCTTCTTGAGCTGCTGGCGGCGCTGCTTCATGAAGCCGGCGGCGCGAGCGAGGCGCGCCTCGCGCTCGGCAAGGTCCTGCTCGGTCCACGCGTCGGGGTTCTTGGTTGTCCACTCTTCGCCAGCGGTTGCGCGACGACGAGACGGAACGCCCGCGGCTGAGCGTCCCTTGGCGGCTGCTGCGCCGGCATTGCCGGGGCCCCCGCGTCGGGCGGCGCGTCCGCGCTCGTCTTCTCCGCCACCGCCGCCTCCGGGTCCAGCGGTGTCGGGGCGTCCCGGGCCGCGGCTCTGGCGCGGAGCGCCCGTGCCGGAGCCGGATCCGCCACCGGGTCCGCCGTACCCGCCGCCACCGGGGCGAGGTCCGCGGGATCTGGGGGCTTCGACGAAATCAGGGGCTTCGACCCGAACCACTTTGGGTCCTGAGAGCTTGACTGGTGCTTTGGATTCCAGGCGCGGGCCCGCGGTGACGATGGTCGGCCGCGTGGGCACGTTCATGGGCGCGGGCTGCACGCGTGTCGCGGGTGGACGCGGCTGGTGGTGCGGCTTGGCGTGCGGGGGCTGGGGGGCGTGGGGGGCGTGGCCAGCTCGACCGGAATCGCCATCCTTTGCGGGCTCGGGTGCTCGGGCCACGACGGCTGGCCGTGGCTCGGCATCGGGGACCGTTTCGACGATCTCTGCCTCCGGAGCGGGCGCGGGGGCGACGGGCGGCTCTTTCGCTGCGGGGCGCTCCGGCTCGGGCTCCGGCGCGGGCTCTGGCTGGCGACGGGTTTCGGTGTGCGTGGGCGGCTCTTCGACGATGGTCGACGTTGAATCCGCGCTGTCGTGATCGGGCGACGAGGTGGATGAGGGCGCTGTGCGCACCCTCGCGCGTGCTTTGGGCTTGGACCGCACGGTCTCGAGTTCGACAGGAGCGGCGGTTTCGATCGCCGTGGCGTTCTGACCTTCCGTGAACCACTCACGGATGGTCTGCTCAAGCCCCACCGAGACCGTGCTCATGTGGTTCTTGATGACGGATTCGGGGATTCCCTCGGCCTGGCACTTCTTGACCACGGCTTTCGAGTCAATTCCCAGTTCCTTGGCGATTTCAAAGACGCGCTTGGCCAATCGAAACTCCAGTCGCTTGTGCTCTGAGCGAAACAGCCGCCTGCTTTCAGACTCCAGAACTCGAACCCATGGACACTGCACAGCCCCGTCGGACGGAGCGAACCATTCGGAATGTCAGGCGGTTCCACCGAGGATGTCGGCGGCCCGCGAGTCTGCGTCGGCGGATGGGGCGGGGATATCCCCGTCGGCGTCGCCGGCGAGCAGGCGGCGAGCGGTCGCCTCCTCCTCGCGTTTGCGCTTCTCGTTCTCTTCCTTGTCCTTCTGCTGCTGCTCGGCGACCTCTTTGGCGCGGACAGCGCAGGTCTGCACCATCTGCGCGGCGAGGTCGTCGGCGATCTCCAGTTCGGCAACGAGGACGTCGGCGCCCACTTCCTCGATGTCGAAGACCGAGACCATGCCGAGGGCGGCGAGGCGATCGACCATGGACTGCTCGGTGCCCGCGACGGAGAGGAGGGTGGTGGACATGATGTCCAGCCCCTTCTCGAACTCTTCGGGGGTGAGGATGTCGATGTCCCATCCGGTGAGGCGTGCGGCGAGGCGGACGTTCTGGCCGCGCTTGCCGATGGCGAGCGAGAGCTGATCGTCGCGGACGACGACGGTCGCGCGTCCAAGCTCGAAGCAGAGCGAGATCTCAGCGACCTCGGCGGGCTTCAGGGCGTTGCCGATGAGGATCTGCGAGGACTCGTTCCAGCGGACGATGTCGATCTTCTCGCCGTTGAGCTCGTCGACGATGTTCTTGATGCGTGAGCCGCGCACGCCGACGCACGCACCGACCGCGTCGACCTTGGAATCGACGGATGTGACGGCGATCTTCGTGCGGTGGCCGGGCTCGCGGGCCATGGCCTTGATCTCGATGATGTGCTCGGCGACCTCGGGAACCTCGACCTCAAAGAGCTTCTTGATGAGGTCGGGATTGCCTCGCGAGACGACGATTTTGACCTGGCTGCCGACGTCCTTGACGTCAAGGATGAGGCATCGAACGCGGTCGCCCGGGGCGAACTGCTCACCGGGGATCTGCTCGGAGCGGGGCATGAAGGCCTCGGCCCGGTCGATCGTGACGACGAGGGCGCCGCCCTCGTAGCGCTGGGCGGTGCCGACGACGATCTCGCCGACGCGCTTAGAGAACTCGTCCATGATGCTGGCACGCTCGTCATCGCGGAAGCGCTGGATCATGACCTGCTTGAATGTCTGGGCCGCGATACGCCCGAAGGCCTCCGGGGGCATGACGAGCGGCTCGCCGTGGCGCCGAAGCTCCATGGTGCCGGCGATGGGATCAAATGCGCACGAGAACTCTTCGGCGTCGAGGGTGTTGAAGTACTTCTTGGCCGCGGAGATCATGGCCTGCTCGAGGTCGCGAACGAGGACGGCCCGCTCGATGTTTCTGTCACGGGCGATCGAGTCGAGGATGCGCATCATTTCCTGGGTGTTCATTGCGATACTCCGAGATGTCCGAGTTGTCTCTGACTTTCAGGATGTGGAACCAAACATGAATCCGGGCACGAGCGGATCTCTCCGCGAGTGACGGCGTCGACGGGCCACGGGCGCTTGACCCAAGGATGGGCCGGCGGCCGGAGTCTGGCTCGATGCCAAAGCGAGTTGGGCGATGTGGGGACCGCGACCGCCGGAAAGCGGCGTCGCGGCTTCTCATTCACGTGAGAAGGACGAGAGGCCGCTCCGGCACGTCGCGGGGCACAAGGGCCCGCGCTCGCATCGGCAGCGAGAGGTTACAGGACATGGCGAGAGTTCAACGACATGCCATATGACTCCCGAGGAAACGTCTCCTCGCAAGACCAAACAGACGCCATAGTTTAGATCGGTCGGGGGAGGGGGGTCAATGGGCTTTCCGGGGGGAAGCCGGAATGGCTCACCGGTTAATGGCCACCCGGTCAGTGGGGGCCAGGGGGCGGATGACCCTGAGGGCGAGCCGATCCTTGTGGCGGCCAAGCTGGGCCAGGAACTTGGACTCTCCCTCGATTGTGACGACGACGGGCTCGGAGCTGGCCTTTTCGGTGACGATGACGTCGCCAACGGTCATGCCGAGCAGGTCTGCGAGGGAGATCGTTGTGTTGGCGAGGCAGCCGGCGACCTCAAGGGTCGCGACGTTGAGGGCGGAGCCGATGCGGAGCTCGTGGTCGTTGGTCTTGGCGCTCTTGGCGGTGCTGAACCAAGACTGGGCGGAGAGTTGCTCCATGACCGGTTCGATGACATTGTAGGGGATGCAGAGGTTCATAGTGCCCGCGCGGTTCGCGAGCTTGAGTTCGAATCCAATGACGACCACAACCTCGTTGGGGGGGACGATCTGAACGAGTTGCGGGTTTGATTCGGTCGCGCTGACGGTGAACTGGAGCGACTTCACGGTGGACCATGCTTCGGAGAGGGCGGTCAGGCCTCGGGCCGTGACGTTGGAGATGAGGCGGGATTCGATGAGTGTCATGGGACGCTGGGGAATGAACAGGTCCTGAGATGAGCCGCCCAGGAGGCGATCGATGATCGGGTAGATAATGAGCGGTGAGATCTCCAGGCAGATGGTGCCCTCGAGGGTGTCGGCCGTGATGAGATTGAATGAGGTGGGGTTGGCGAGTCCTGCGATGAACTCGGCATAGGTCATCTGCTCGCAGGTGGCGACTTTGACCTCCACGATGGTGCGGAGAAAGCCGGAGAGTGACGCGCCGAAGTTGCGTGCAAAGGCTTCGTGGAGCGTCTGCAGGGCCAGCATCTGGTCCTTGGAGACGCGTTCGGGGCGTTTGAAGTCGTAGCTGCGTATTTCGACGGGATCATCCGGCCGCCGGCTGCGGCTGAAGATCAGGTCGTTGCCGGCCTCCTCGGCAACATCACCGGTGTCGACGGCTGCGAGGAGGGCATCAACTTGGGATTGATCGAGCACTTCAGCCATGGGGCAGACCAACCGACGGGCCCTGACGGAGGGCGTTCGAAAGCGTGCAGTGAGGATCGGTCGGAAGACGGGACGGGCTTGAACAGGGCTGTGCGGGTTTCGGATGGGCGTGACCAATCGAGCACGAAACAATCCAATGGTGGCGCGGTAGAAGTGCGGGCCGCGGTCAGCCGGTCGTTGGCGAGTGAGTCGGGTTGAGGTCGGGAAGACGGTGACGAGCGTTTGGGGTGTCGGGTTCAGGATGGCTTGAGCGCAGCGTGGAGTGATGAATGAAGCTATGGAATGTGGTTCTCTGGGTGGCGTTCGCGGCCCTCTCGCTGGGCGCCGTCGCTCAATCGCCGTTTGAGACCGCGCCGTTCGCGACGGTTGATGGTGAGCCCGTGAGCATGCGCATCGTGGTGTCCAAGGCGCAGGTGCGGCCCGGAGATCAGATCGCTGTCGGGATTATCTTTGAGATGGCGTCTGGCTGGCACCTTCACACGAACGATCCCAAGCGCACGCCGGGCATGGTGCGGGCAAAGTTTGACCCGATCGCGACCGAAGTGACGGTGACGAGCATCTCGGGTGCGATCGCGGGGCCGCTGCAGTGGCCGGAGGTTCACTTTGTCGACGTCGATCTGGTCGGAGCGGGGCGAGCCGAGTCGTACGGTGTGTTCGAGGGCGTGGCCCCGATCTACGTACCACTGATGGTCTCCGAGCAGGCGGGCTCGTTTGTTGAACTTGAGCTCGGACTTGTGTGGCAGGCGTGCGATGACAGGGGCTGCATGCTTCCGGAACGGCGCACGGAGCGGGTGCGGGTGCCGATTTCCGAGGCCGCGGATTCGCCAGTGACAGCTACCGACGCGGACACGACGCCGGCCGAGCCGGGGGCGTTTGCGTCCTTTGACGTGAGCGTGTTCGGCAGGGCGTCGGAGTTCGGGGCGCAGATCGCGTCACGTCGGGGTTCAGAGGGCGCGAAGTTCAACGTCTTCGGGCGTGAGTTCACGGTTGATACCTCCGGGGCGCTGGGCCTGGCTGTGCTGCTGGGGCTCGCGGCGGTGGGGGGATTTGTCCTGAACCTGACGCCATGCGTGCTGCCGGTCATCCCGATCAAGATCATGGGGCTCAGCCAGGCGGCGGCGAATCCGGCGCGATGTCTCATGCTCGGGGTGGTGATGTCGCTTGGGGTCGTGGCGTTCTGGCTGGGGATCGGGGCGTCGATCACGTTTATCGCGGGATTCACGGCGGTCAACACGCTCTTCCAGCAACCGTGGTTCTCGATCGTTGTCTCGATTGTCATCGCGGCGATGGCGCTCGGGATGCTCGGGCTGTTTGCGACCAGACTTCCTCAGTGGGTCTACCGGATCAATCCTCGGCATGACTCCGTGCACGGGAGCTTTCTCTTTGGCGTCATGACGGCGGTGCTGTCGACCCCGTGCACGGCGCCGTTCATGGGCAGCGCGGCGGCGTGGGCGACGCAGCAGAAGTCGGCCATCACGCTGGCGACATTCGGCGCGATTGGGTTGGGTATGGCGCTGCCTTATCTGCTGCTGGCGGCGAATCCGAAGTGGGTGAACAAGGTTCCAAGAACCGGACCGGCGAGCGAACTCGTGAAGCAGGTCATGGGGCTGCTGATGCTCGGCGTGGCGGTGTTCTTCCTCGGGACGGGCGTTGGGCCGCTGCTCATGGATGAAGTCGGGGATCCGCCATTGCGGGCCCATTGGTGGGCCGTGGCGGCGTGTGTGGTCGCGGCGTGCGTTCTGATGGCGTCGCGCGTCTTTCGGATCACGAAGCGGCCGATCCGACGCGGCGCGGTTGTCGGGTGCGCGGCCCTGCTTGCGGCGGGCTCCGTGGCGTTCGCCGTCGAGCAGAACGATCGCGGGCCGGTGAAATGGCAGGCATGGACCCCGGAGCGGTTTGCCGAGGCCAGAGCGACCGGGAAGGTCGTGGTGGTGGATTTCACGGCGGAGTGGTGCCTGAACTGCAAGGCCCTGGAGGCCAGCGTTCTGCATCGCAAGGAGGTCGCTTCGGTCCTGAACAGCGACGAGGTGATTCCCATGAAGGTGGATATCACGGCGGGCTACCCGGACGGGGTTGCGTTCATGAAGGAGCTGGAATGGGCGAATATCCCGCTTCTGGCGATATTCGCGGCGGGATCCGGGGAGCCGGCAAAGTACGACTCCTATACGCCCACGACCGTTCTGGAAGCGATTGACCGGGCGAAGGGGGCGCGATAACTCCGGTTCCTGGTTTGAACCCTTCGGCCGCCCGGGGGGCTGGCGCGTGGATTGCGCCAAAAGCGCGTGCCAGTCCGGGTGGGTGGGGCGTTGACTCTGGCGGACGTCACGTCTAACTTCATGCTCGCCTCGGAAGCGCCGATAGATCGGCCCGACGAGAGTGAAGCACCTTGCGGGTGTAGCTCAGTGGTAGAGCGTCACGTTGCCAACGTGAAAGTCGCGCGTTCGAATCGCGTCACCCGCTCTTGTTGATCGGACGCTCGGCTCAACGGCCGAGCGTCCTTGCTTTTTGGCCGGTCCGGCGTCGGCCGAACCCGCCATCCACGATTGACGCGGGCCAACTACTCCTTAGACTCGCACGTTCGGTTCGGTCTCGGCTCCGCCTGAGCCGGGGAGGCGTGCGATCGTCCCCCGTTCGTTGCGGGCGATTTGGGAGCGTGGTGAAGCGGATGCGGATTCCCATCGGATATCGCGCGGTGACGCTGGGCGGGGCCTTGGGTGGCGGTCCGTTGTCGGTTGCGGTGCTGGTTCGAGAGCAACCCGACGCGCTCGGCGGCAGCTTCGTGCGATTGCGAGAGACCTTTGACGCGATGGCGTGGCTCGGGGCTCTTGTTGACGCGTCGGGCGAGGTGCACGAGTGGATCGAGATCTGGTCTCAACGTTGCGGCTTTGGCGGGGCGGATCCGGCTGGGGCCCGAGGCGTGACAAACTCCGTGATGGACGAGCGCTGGGCTCGCAATGCGCGAGCGCTGGCCGAGGCGGAGCCCGGGTCGGTCATCGCAACCGGGTTTGAGGGGCGCGGTGCGCCGGTGATCGTGATTGACCTTGCGCGATTTGCGTGCGTCGAGCCGAGCGGCCCGGGCACATCGGCGTGGAGACTGTGCACTGATGACGGATTGCTCCTCCAGGCAGGACTGCCGGCCTATGGAACGGGAGTTGAGCGGTTCTGGATCGGGACGGCCGAGGGCGGCGAGCATCCGTTCGCGCAGGCGTGCGTCGAGCAGACCGAGCGGGAGGGCGTGCTCTCGCATGCGCTGGCCGTCGGAGTGGGAAGGGCCCTCCTGCATGCGGGCGGGCGGCTGATGATCCGGCGGTATCGCCCCGCGTCGTACGCGGAAACGGTCGACGCCCTGACGACAGGCGCCTGGTCGGCTGATGACGCGGGCGGAGCGGGCTCGCGGGTGCCTGTTTCGTTCGATGGACGACCGGTCGGTCACTCGTCGGCGGAGCGCGGCTCACGGAAGGGCCGGATCGGAGATGAGGCGCTGATCCTGGCCCGACGCGGCCCTTGGGGGGCTCTGATCGAGACGTTGCACCTGAAGCTGCGTCTGTTCGGAGAGGCGGTTGCGTGCGTCTCGCGGGCGGTCGAACGATCCGAGCGTCCGCTCCTGAATGTCAGCGATGAGGTGTTCCGCGTTTCGATGAGCGAGCAGGGACCGGGGCTTCCCAGATGGTGGACGTCACGGGTCTCCCTGGCCGAACCGGGCGAGGCGATCGAACTCAACTTGGGGGCGGGGGAAACACGGTACTACGTCGCGGCCCGTCCGACTGCTGGCGGCGTGTACCGACCGGCTGCCGTGGCGGGCGGGGCATCGGTGCGGGGGACGGTTCGACTGCGCCAGGTCGTGATCGATGCCGACATGTCCGTGAACGCGGAGGCGACGCTCGCGCTGCCGTCTGTCGCGATGGTCGGGCGCAACGATCTTGTCTGGATTCGCCTTGCGATCGGCGGGCGTCGGCTTGACCTGCATGGGACGGCCGAGCGATCGAGCGCGATGGCCGCGGGTGAGTGGCGATTCCGGTCATCCAAACTGGTCATGGACGCGGCCGCTTCGAGCGCGGTCAAGGGGCTTGAGGGCGTTCCGATCCCGGACGTGGAGATTGAAGTTGTCCCGCTCCTGAGTTCTCCCTGCGATCTTCACGGTCTGGGCGTGCTCGGCGCGAGGACGCTGCTGGTGAACGGCGACTCCTCGCTGGCTGTGGTCGCGGATGAGCTGCAGAGTCTGGCTCGCGAGGCGGGCGCGATCGCCGACGGGAGCACGCCGCTGGCCAATCGCATCCAGCGGCTCGCGAGCAATGACCGGAGATGGGGGGAGTCTCTGGGGCCGCAGCGCCTGACGGATGCTGGACTGACGGCGGATTCGGCGCTTGCGATGATTCCAGCGGAGCTGTGGTGGGACGTGGTGGGGATGCTGGTCAGGATGTTTCCGGGGGCCGGCGCGGACGCGGTGTGCCGCGATCTGGGCGATGCGCCGGCGACCTCGCCCCATATGGCCTTCCACTCCACGCTGGAGGATATCTCGCGGCTCCTGGTGAGAACGCGCAGTCTGGTCGTGATCGACTGGGGACAGAATCGAGAAGTGAACGCGGTCATCCGCGGGTACCTCCTCAAGCACGGAGCGGCTGAGGGGGCGTGAGCGTGTTCGCGGCTGAGGTCGGCGCGCGTTACGATTGGATCGCAGACGCTCGTGTGTGTCGCGGGCGAGATGGCACGAAAGGAAGTGGATCGATGAGAACGAACGGCTTGGCGGTTTGCGCGACTCTGGCGGTGTTGGCGTCGACGCTGGTCGGCTGCGGGTCGAGCACGCCGGTGATGGGGCAGTACGACATCGAGGTGAGCCTTGCTCCCGAGCTGGCCGCGAACCCGCCCGCGCTCACGGTTGACGTGGTCGGGGCTTCCTCGGCGAACATGGCCGACATGGCGTCGAAGGACGCCAAGGTCTGGTTCTCGGGCGGCGACGTGAACCGGGCGAACACTTCGAAGCTGACGACGAGTTTCGGCCCCGGCAATACGGACACGAAGGTGATGAAGCGGAAGGACAAGGGCGCGAACGAGGCGACGTGGAAGACGTGGCGCGACATGAAGGCGACCAAGCTTTTCGTGCTCGTGAACCTGCCGCGTGACGGCTCGATCCGAAAGATCGAGCTGCCGCTGGATCGGAAGCGCTGGAAGCAGGAGACGATCAAGCTTGAGATCAACGCGGGCGGCGTCCGTTCGACGAACGGTCCGGAGCCCGAAGCGGTGAAGTGAACCCGGTTCGTGCGGGTGCGCGGGCTGCGGCGGTGCACCATGTGGCTGGATCGCCGCGCCCGCGCGCGACGTTGGAGCGGTCATGAGGACGTTTGGCTCTTACGAGGCGACGCGCGAACTCGCCCGGACCGCGTTCGGGCAGGTGTGGCGAGCGCGCCAGATCGGCGCGCAGGACGAGCGGTTTGTCGTCAAGACGATCGACTGCGGAGAACTGTCGCTTGTCGCGGACGACGCGATCGTGTCCGGGCGCCTTGATGCGTTCCTCGAAGCGGCCAAGGTGCAGGGTGCCGGATGCTCCGGGTGGGCGACGGTGCATCAGTCGGGTCGTCTGAGCGATTCGGCGTACTTCGTGACTGATGCGCTGCCGCTGAGCGTTGCGCGACTTGTGGAGGGGCGTTCGGCGATCAACGGACACGTGCTCGTCTCCATGACGACGGGCGTGTGCGCCGCGCTCCGGGCTGTGCGTGAGACGCTCAAGCGCGGGCACGGCAATCTCAAGGGCGCGAACGTTTTCTTCGATCGCGACTCGGAGTTGCACGAAGCAAAGGTGTTGCTGACCGATCCCGCGGCGACGAGCGAGCTCGGGGCTGACAAGGGCGAGGTGGCCGATCTGCACGCGGTCGGCGAGATGATTTATCAGCTCGTGGTCCACCGGCCGTTCAAGGCGCTTGGTGGGTGGCCCGTGCCGCCCGGGAAGGAATGGGATCGGCTCGGGAAGGTCGGGAGCGGCTGGCGGGAGCTGTGCTCTGAGCTGCTTGATCCTGATCTGAAACCGGGACGGATCACGCTGGAGCAGGTTGCGGAGCGGGCGACGGGACTGACGCCGCCGCCCCGTCCGGTGCTTCGGTATGTGCTTCTGGCGGCCGCGTTGATTGCTGTGATCGTGGGCGGGCTGTTCGCGTGGCAGAACCGTCCGTGGAAGCCGTTGGAATGGGATGCGACGCTGTGGTCTGAAGTCTGCGACAACAGCGAGTGGTACTCGATGGTGATCGAGGGCGCACTTGCGGGTGAGACCGACCCGACCCTGCAGGCCTTTCGGGGGAAGGTACTTGTGAGCGGCGACGAGCGGAAGGACCTTCTGGCCACCACGCCGGATCTGACGCAGATCGATCCGGAGCTGGCTGGAGCGGTGCGCCAGCACGTCCTTGAGTTCATCTCCAAGGGAGTGAACGCCCAGGCGTGGGCCCGCTTCTCAGAGCGGTATCCGAGCGTCGTCGTCGAGGGCGGTGTCGAGCGTGCGGTGGGAGACCTGTCGAACGACAAGGGTCGTCCGCCGTGGATGCTCGGCGATGCGAGGCGTTTCACGGCTGCGCTGGGCAGCAAGATCATGTATCAGACGCCCGCGTTCCAGGAGTTCAGGGAGCAGAGTCCCGACGGTGATCAGGACGCGATCTCCAAAGCGTCGTACGGGCTCTACTTTGCGAGATTCATGCAGTTTGAGCTTCAGAGGGTCATCGAGGCGCAGCTTCAAGGGCTGCGAGAGCGCGTTGGCGCGGAGGGGAGCACGGTGCCTTCGCCGCGCGCGAACGAAGAGATCCGGCTGGCGCTTGAACGCGGCGCATTGTGGGAGCGAGCGGAGGCGCCGACATCGGAACGGCTTCGCGCGCTGGCGAGCGTGGGACGGGACGCGGCTCGGCTGGAGAGCGGATGGAAGAAAGTGACGGCTGCGACCGTGCAGCTTGGCGCGTCCGCAGGGTCGGACGATTCCGTGGTGCGGCAGATGCTGGCGTCGGCGACTGAGGCCGTTGGAAACGCGGACGCCAGTGGTGGCTTGCCCACCGCGATCGAGACAGTGGAGCGCTGGGGCAAGACATTGGCCAGTGTTGCGGCGCTCGTGTCGGAACGTGGGGAGAAGGAGATCGACTGGGCTTCGCTCGGCGAGCGAGAGGAACTGCGCGTCGTGTACGAAGCGGCGGCCGCTGGCAGCATGAGTGAGGAGCAGATCGCAGGATGGATCGCGGGCATCAAAGACGAGAGTTTTTGGAGGATTCCGGATCCTCGTCCGGCGTTCGCGGCCGAGGCCGAGCTTGCATCGGCGCAGCGTGTGCTGGATTCAATCGATTCATTCGAGCAAGAACAGAACGAGGACGACATCGCCGCGATCCGCAG
>CAZPPG010000009.1:0-85855 GCA_964588385.1 uncultured Phycisphaeraceae bacterium | reverse complement strand
CGAAGAGCCAGCCGCGGCCAAAACACAGGCAGGAAAGGCCTTCATGCGATTGACTCCTTGAAGACTCAAAGGATGCCGCCCTCACACGGAGCCGCAGCCGCTTCTGAATGAAGAATTTACTCTATGGCCGGGTTTCGTCAAACACAAAACCTCAGGGAAGTGCTCGCCCGGTAAACACCTGTCTGCGTGAACCCAAACTCATGCCGCAGGAGTCCCGAACGTCTCATCTATCGGTACACCACAACCCGAACACCAACTGATTCCCCGCCAGATCACCAGTCCCCGTGCCCAGCGCCACCCCCAACTTCCCACCGGACATCCCCAGCCGCCCGAACCCACCCCGGCATCACTTGAACGCTCATTCAAGGTGCACACGCCGGCACCATCGCGCCCGTGCGGCGTCCCGGCCAACCAGCAGACCGCCCGCAAAGTGGAGGAAGGCCCACACATGCGGGGCCTCCCTCCGATGAAGAGAGCATCAAACGTGCCGGACGACCCGTGCGCCCCGCCTCGAAGCCCCGAGGCGCCCCCAGTCTCACCCCGATCGCCGCTCCCCATGTCGCGCCCGGCGGACCGACCACCTCCAGCCCATGTCCCCTCCTGCCGTGGCCATTGCACCGAACTCACGTTCCCATCGGTAAGCGCACGGTTGCCCCGTGCGCCCCTCGGCATAGGGTTTCAACGTTCCGGAAGGTGAAAGGTCGGGGTCTCAATTCGGACAAAGCTGGTCCCGCCACACGCGGCATGGAATCAGAACGCTCGTCTCGCCCCCGTGGATGCACGGGTCGGAGGTGCTTGTGCTCAAGTGGTTGATCGGGCTGGGCGTCGCCTTTGTGCTCTTCCTCACCGTCGCGTCTGTAGGCGGCTATCTCTTTCTCAACTCCCCCAAAGGCAAGGAGTTGATGCAGTCCTTCAAGCCCGGCACCAAGGCCAAGGAAGTTCGTCTCGCACCCGTCGAGCGTGGCCTCCTCATCAAGACCGTCTCCGCTCCCGGCGTCATCGAGCCCGAGACCAACGTCAAGATCAGCGCCCAGGTCTCCGCGCGCATCATCGCGCTCCCCTTCCGCGCCGGCGACCAGGTCAAGGCCGGCGACGTCGTCTGCCGCCTCGACGCCGTTGACCTCAAAGCCCGTGTCGACGCCGCCAGCGCACGCCTCGCCGCGACCCGCGCCCGCGTGGGCGGTGTTCGCGCCGAGCTCATGCGCGCCCAGTCCGAGTTCGGCCGCGCCAAGGAACTCTTCGACGCCGGCGACACCCCCAAGAGCGACATTGAACGCGCCGAAGCCACCTACCTCCAGGCCGTCTCCTCGCGCGACGCACTCGACGCCGACATCCTGAGCGCGGAAGCCGACGTCGTCGCCGCCCAGAAAGACCTCGACAACGCCATCATGACCTCGCCCATCGACGGCGTCATGACAACGCTCAACGCCGAGGTCGGCGAGCTCGTCGTCGTCGGCACGCTCAACACCCCGGGCTCCGTCATCATGGAGATCGCCGACCTCTCCCGCATGCTCCTGAAGGCCCAGGTCGACGAGACCAACATCAAGCCCGTCAAGCCCGGACAGAAGGCCCGCATCTACACCCCCTTCGACCCCGACTCGGAACTCACGGGCACCGTCGGACGCATCAACCTCAAGCGCGAAGTCAACCAGGCCGACGGCACCGGCTACTTTGAGGTCGAGATCATCGTCGATGTCCCCGAGGGCTCGCGCCTCCTCTCCGGCCTCACCGCCAACACCGAGATCGAGGTCGAGATCTTCGACGGCGTCCTCAAGATCCCCAGCCAGGCCGTCCTCGACCGCCGCGTCGACGAGCTCCCCAAGGACGTCGCCGACTCCAGCCCCATCGTTGACAAGACCAAGACCTTCGCGCGCATCGTCTTCATCGAGAAAGACGGCAAGGCCCTCGCCAAGCCCGTCTCCATCGGACCCAGCGACCTCACCCACACCGTCATCCTCGCCGGGCTCGAAGCCACCGACCGCGTCGTCGCCGGCCCCTTCCGCGAACTCACCGCACTCAAGAACGACGTCCTCATCATCGACGAGGCCGAAGCCGCCGCCAAACGTGAGGCCGAGCGCCTCGCCAAGGAGAACGCCAAGAAGCCCGCCGACACCGCCAACACACCCACCGAAGGCGCAACTGCCAAAACCACCGCCGCATCGGATCAGCCGGCAACCGACGAATCCACCGCCCCAAAGCCCGCCACCGCTGAATCAACCGCCTCCACATCCTCCCCCTCCGGCGACTCCTGATCGCCCGCCCAACGCCCACGCTCCATCAACCCACACGCCCCCCGGCCCCCTGAGCATCCAGACCCCGTGACCATCGAGATCAGACAACTCCAGAAGATCTACAAGATCGGCGTCGAGCGCGTCCACGCGCTCCGCGGCGTCAATCTCACCATCAACAAGAACGAGTTCGTCGCCATCATGGGCACCTCCGGCTCCGGCAAGAGCACGCTCATGAACATCCTCGGATGCCTCGACCGACCAACCAAGGGCGCGTACATCCTGAACGGCAAGCCCACCCACAAAATGAGCGCCGGCGCCCTCGCCGCCGTCCGCAATCGCGAGATCGGCTTCGTCTTCCAGTCCTTCGAACTCCTCCCGCGCCAGACCGCCTTGAAGAACGTCATGCTCCCCCTCATCTACTCCTCCCGCAACTGGCTCCAGGCTCGCCGCCTCGCCAAACGCGCACTCGAACGCGTCGGACTCGCCGATCGCATGAAGCACAAGCCCAACCAGCTCTCGGGCGGCCAGCGCCAGCGCGTCGCCATCGCCCGCGCCCTTGTCAACGAGCCCTCCATCCTCCTCGCCGATGAGCCCACCGGCAACCTCGACTCCGCCACCTCCACAGAGATCATCGCCCTCTTCAAGCAGCTCCACGACGAGGGACAGACCATCGTCATCGTCACCCACGAAGAAGACGTCGCCGGACACGCCCACCGCATCGTCCGCCTCCGCGACGGACGCATCCTCTCCGATCACCCCACCGACGAAGACCCCATCCACCGCCAGTGGGTCCAGAGCGCGGCCGCCGCCATGTCCTCGCTCACCGCCAGGGACAACGCCGCCGCCTCGCCCGTCCCCGCCGAGGCCGCACCATGATGTTCTTCCGCGTCCTCTTCCAGACAGTCTTCCTCGCGCTCGGCCAGATCTGGGCCAACAAGATGCGCGCTATCCTCACCACGCTTGGCATCATCATCGGCGTCGCCGCCGTCATCGCCGTCGTCGGCGCCATGTCCGGCCTCCGCGGCTTCGTCCTCAAGGAGTTCGAGACCTTCGGCGCCAAGAAAATGTACATCTGGGGATGGGTCCCGCGCGAGCTCCGCACCACCATCTCGTGGGACGACGTCAGGATCAACCTCGACGAGATCCGCCTGATGCAGGAGCACGCCGAAGCCATCGACATCCTCACGCCCACCGGCGACGCCCGCTACGACATCACCGCCGGACGCGTCACCCAGAAGGGCGCACTCGTCACCGGCATCTGGCCCGAGTGGCACGAGATCGAGAACCGCTCCGTCACCAAGGGCCGCCCCTTCTTCCGCATCGACATGGACGAGCGCCGCCAGGTCTGCCTCATCAACGACAAGGCCATCGAAGAGCTCGAACTCGCCAAGGACCCCGTCGGACAGTTCATCGACATCAAGGGACGACGCTTCCTCATCGTCGGCATCGTCGAAACCAAGGAAACCTCCCCGATGTTCGGAGGCGGCGACTCCCAGTCCGAGGTCTACATCCCCTTCGAGACCTCCTACCAGATGAACCCTTACAACTGGATCGACTGCATCGCGCAGCTCCGCGATCCCAAGCTCGCCGAAGAAGGACGCGAAGAAGTCCGCTTCGTCCTCCGGAAAGCACGCGACCTCGGACCCGAAGAGGAGGACACCTTCCGCATCGAGGTCCTCCAGAGCATCATCGATCAGTTCAACAAAATGGCTGCCGGCATCACCGCCATCGCCGGAGGCGTCGTCTCCATCGCCCTCCTCGTGGGCGGCATCGGCATCATGAACATCATGCTCGTCTCCGTCTCCGAACGCACCCGCGAGATCGGCCTCAGGAAGGCCGTCGGCGCGCGCCCCGCCATCATCCTCAACCAGTTCCTAGTCGAGGCCGTCGTCCTCTGCCTCGTCGGAGGACTCGTCGGCGTTCTTCTGGGACAAGCCGCGACACTCGGCCTCCGCCTCTCACAGCCCGAGGCCATGGCCCGCGCCACCGTCCCCCCGTGGGCCGTGATCGTCGCCGTCGCCTTCTCCGGCGCAACCGGGGTCATCTTCGGCATGTTCCCCGCCATCAAGGCCGCACGCCTCGACCCCATCGAAGCCCTCCGCCACGAGTGATGCAAAGTCGCCCATTGACCCGGGTGGCATGCCTGCTTGAAGAGCAGGCCTGATTGAGAACGCCATCCAGTCGCCGAACCCGACGCACGCGTGAACCAGCCACCGGAACACCGCTCTCCCGTTCCTCCAATCATCAGGCATCACCACCTACCATGATGCCTCGATGCCCCTCCTCGACGTCCAGAATCTGCGCAAGTCATACGCCGGCCGCGAGGTCGTCGCCGGCGTCTCGTTCCACGTCGGCAAGGCCGAGATCGTGGGCCTCCTCGGCCGCAACGGCGCGGGCAAGACCACATCCTTCCGCATGACCATCGGCATGATCGAGGCCGACGACGGCCAGGTCTGGTTCGACGGCAAGGAGATCACCTACCTCCCCATGTACAAGCGGGCCCGCCAGGGCATGGGCTACCTCTCGCAGGAGCCCTCCGTCTTCCAGCGCCTCACCTGCGAGCAGAACCTCCTCGCCATCCTCGAGACGCTCCCCATGGGCCGCGCCGCCCGCAAGCAGCGCGCTGCCGAGCTCCTCGCCCAGTTCGGCCTCTCACACAAGGCCAGGCACGCCGCACGCACCTGCTCCGGCGGCGAGCGCCGCAAGCTCGAGATCGCACGCTCCCTCGTCACCAACCCGCGCCTCATCCTCCTCGACGAGCCCTTCAGCGGCGTGGACCCGATCGCGGTCGAGGACCTCCAGGCCGAGATCCGCCGACTCGCCTCAACCGGCATCGCCTTCCTCATCACCGACCACAACGTCCAGCAGACACTCCGCGTCTGCGACCGCGCCTACATCATCGACAGCGGCAAGAAGTTCGCCGAGGGCTCCCCGCGCGAACTTATCAACAACGAAATGGTCAAACGCGTCTACCTCGGCTCCCTCTTCAGAGGCGATGAGTTCGACGACCCCGTCGATCAGAACACCTCACCCGTCGCGGTCGAATGAAGAGGCCGTGATCAATGGGCAATGGGCAATGGGCAATAAAACGACTCACGTGAGCGCCACATGACACACGCGGCTTCAAGAGTTCGACAGGGCACAACGCTTTACGCTTTACGCTTTACGCTTTCTTCCCCACGCCTCTGTGGTGAGCCCCTTCTTCGCTTCGTGCCTTTGTGCCTTTGTGCCTTCGTGCCTCTCTTGACCGGCTGCGTCGAGCGCCGCATCTCCATCACCTCCGAGCCCACCGGCGCGCTCGTGTGGGTGAACGATGTCGAAGTCGGCCGTACGCCCACCGAGCTCAACTTCAAGCACTATGGGCAGTACGACGTCCGCCTCGAGCTCGAAGGCCACGACACGCTCCAGACTGTCGGCGATGCGAAAACTCCCTGGTGGGACTTCCCCGGCCCGGACCTCGTCGCCGAGGCCATCCCCAACGCGAAGAAGACCATCCGCTGGCACTACGCGCTCACGCCCACGCTCTCGACCACCATGCCGCGTGATCAGTTCGAGTCTTCGCTGATCGACCGCGCCCACTCGATGCGCGACCAGCTCGGCCCCGCACCCGCACCCATCCCAGCCGCCGAGTCGGATGCCGCCACGGACTCCGCTGCGCCCCAGTCAGTCGATGTTCCGCCCGCCTCGGATGGGAAAGCCGACGATGGTCTGAAGCCCGCCGATGCGGCGAACGACGACAGCGCCCGCCCCGATCGTTGAGCCCTCTCCGATCTCAAGGTTCGGCAGGATCCTCGCCCCGATCCCGACCAGCACATCCGCGCCGATCCGCACCCGCCCGCCCATCGCCGCCCCCGGCGCGATGTGCGCATTCTCACCGATCACGCACTCGTGCTCGACAATCGCCCCCGAGTTGACGATCGCGTGCGCCCCGATCCGTGCCCGTGAATGAACCACCGCCCCAGGCCCGACGTAAACGCCCGGCTCGATCATCGCGCTCGGCGACACGATCGCGCTCGGATGGATGATCGTCGCGATCTTCACCCCCCGCGCCACACCCGACTTCCCCAGCGTCTCGATCAGCCGCCGCCGCGCCCCAAGGTCCCCGATCGCCAGAATGATCTCGCACCGCCCGAACTCATCCAGCGTGCCCACCGCCGACAGCGACCCCAGCCGCCTGACCTCGATCGGCGGCGCGCCCGCCGCGGAGAGCACCCCGTCCAGGGAACCCAGCGTCGCCGCCGCATCATCATCGAGGAACCCGCGGATCGGCCGCCCCGACATCGCCGCGGCTTCCGCCACCACCAGCGCGTGCCCGCCGCCGCCGATCAGCACAAGCCCGTCTTCACCTGTGTATCCCATACACAAGGGTATCTGGCTCCGTGACTTCGTGACTTCGTGACTTCGTGACTTCGTGACTTCCGCTATGCTGCCAGCCTCACCCGGAGCACCACGATGATCGACCGCCGCACGTTCATGGGGACCACGCTCGCCGCCGCTGCCGGCGCCGCAACCACCACCGAGGCCCGCGCCATGACCTCAACCAGCACCTCCGCCAATCAGGCCAAGTTCCGCCTCGCCTACGCCCCCCACTTCGGCATGTTCTCGAACCACGCGCCCGACGACCTTGATCAACTCCGCTTCGCCGCCGACCAGGGCTTCTGGGCTTGGGAAGACAACGGCATGAAAGGCCGGGGCCCGGAGTTCCAGGAGAAAGCCGCCAAGGTCATGTCCGAACGCGGCATCAAGATGGGCATCTTCGTCGCCGCCGACATCGACTGGCGAAACCCCACGCTCACCACCGGCAAGAAGGAACACCTGGACAAGTTCGTCGCGCAGGTGAAAGAGTCCGTCGAGGTCGCCAAGCGCATCAACACGAAGTTCTGCACCATCGTTCCCGGCACCGTCGCCGAGAACATCCCCGAAGGCATCCAGATGGCCAATGTCGTCGAGGCCCTCAAGCGCGCCTGCGATGTCTGCGCCGACTATGGCCTCGTCATGGTCAACGAGCCGCTCAACTGGCGCGACCACCCGCGCCTCTTCCTGCGCTACAGCGATCAGGCCTACGCGATCATGAAGGCCGTCAACCACCCCTGCTGCAAGATCCTCTTCGACATGTACCACCAGCAGGTCACCGAGGGCAACCTCATCGACAACATCAACCGCACCTGGGACGAGATCGGGTTCTTCCAGATCGGCGACAACCCCGGCCGCTGCGAGCCCGGCACCGGCGAGGTCAACTACCGCAACATCTTCGGCCACATCGCTCGCAAAGCCGCCGAGTCCAAGCGCGAGTTCATCCTCGGCATGGAGCACGGCAACTCCAAGGGCGGCAAAGAGGGCGAACTCGCCGTCATCCAAGCGTACCGGGACGCGGATTCGTTCTGATCGCGGTGCATCTCGCGATGATCGCATGAAGTCGCAACAGCGATGAGATCTTCACGCGCCCTTCATGCTGCCAGTTTGGAATGCTTCCCATCGCCATTGCCCCGACTGACATTCACACCTTCCCACTCCCCAATCCAATCTGAAAAACCTGCTGGCATCCCGGCCCTTCGTGCGATACATTACCAATGCACGGACCGGGGGGTCCAGGTCGCCGAGCCAGCGGCTCAGGCACGCCGGATTGCGGGTCGCGGCACCGAACGTCGCATCCGCTCATATGCAGGCGATAAGCAGCCCCCGATGGGCCACCCGATCGCCACAGCATGACAACAGGGCACAACCGTCCGAACGCAAGACCGCCGCGCCCACTGGAGGCCATTGATGCCGCGCTCCCGCACGCCCGACCGCACTCGGCCCGCGCCCGCCAGCGTCCCCGCGGCGCTCGAGTCCCTCGAATCCCGCGTCGTCCTCGCCGCCACCGAAGTCGCCGCCGTCGGCCTCTCTCTGCAAGCCATCACCGACAATGGCTTCTTCACCGGCGAATCAACCACCCGCGCCTATGCCCTCTTCGGCAGCGTCTCCGATGCCGACATCCTGAACTTCCGCATGCGCTGGGACGGTGCCAGCGGCCCGCTCGCCCCCACGCCCGTTCGCGCCGCGCCCATCCGCCTCGGCGACACCACGTTCGACTACGAGAACCCCCGCTGGCAGGGCCTCGGCAGCGAACTCGGCTCCCAGTTCCTCCCCCACGACGGCTACACCATGGGATGGTGGCGCGCGTTCACACAGGCCTACGACGGCATCGGCGACACCCCCTACGTCAACCACTCCGAGCAGCAACTGATCGTCCCGCTCGCCAATGCCATGACTCCCCTCTCCGCCGTGCAGGGCACATGGCAGTTCTCCATGCTCCAGCACGACACGGAGACCGGCGCGGCCAGTGTCCACACCGGGACCATCGGCATCACGCTCTCCAACCGGCGCGTCGTCATCTTCGATACCGTCACCAACCAGACGCTGGTCGATGCCACCATCAACAGCTTCACCGGCGGCTCCCGCTTCACCACCGCCGCGGGCCAGCAGTTCTATCTCTCCGCCGACGGCTCCACGCTCGTCTTCGCGGACCTGGCCAACGGCGACGGAGATATCCACATCGGCGTTGCCGTGCGCGCGGAGTTCCAGATCGAAGCCGCGGAAGTCGCCGGCTCCTACAACGTTCTCGCGACAGCCGACTCGTCCCACCCGCGCACCGAGTTCATCACGCTCAATCTAAGCGCAAACGGCACGTACACGCTGGACGGCGGGGGCATGGCTCTCCCCGCCGGCCCTGGCACGTGGTTCGTCCACAACAACCAGACGATCGTCATCCGTCCCGACGGCGGCGGCGCGGAGCAACGATTCGTTCTCTCCTCAACCTCCGGCACGCTCCTCCACGCAAGCTCCGCGGGCGCCGACCGCGTCTTTGCCGTCGGCAACCGCGCCGTCGTCGCGCCGCTCCCGAACGCGCCATCCCTCGGCGTCGCCTCCATCGGCTCCGACGGGCAGGGCCTGGTCTTCATCGATCGCGCCCACACGCCGTGGACCGTGGGAGACCTCGCCGCCGAATCCGGAGGACCGACCGTCACGGGCGAACTCGTCACATGGTTCGACAAGCGGACCGGCCTCGCCCGCGCCGCCGCACCGACCGACCGCGGCCTCACCATCTACAGCGAGCTCCCGAACGGCGCGTGGACGTACAACGTCCTGGCCGAGTCCCTCGGCACCGGCACCATCCTGCAGAACAACATCGCCCTCACCACCGGCCCCGGCGGCTCCATCAACATCGTCGGTCTCTCGACCGAGGGCGATCTCATCCGCTACGTCCTCCCGCAGGTCGAATCGCCCGCATGGAACGAGTGGAACACCTCGGAGAACCAGCTCGACTGGCGCGGCCTCGCCACCCCGCAGTTCATCGGACGCATCGTCGCGACCGGCACTTCCTGGGGCGGGCTCAACATCGCCGGGATCAACCCCGACGGAGACCTCATCACCGTCTGGACCTCGCTCACCGCCGGACGCTGGTACATCAGCAATCTCAGCGTGTACGCCGGCGTCTCAAGTCCGTTGACCGGGCTGGACGTCGCGTCGGCCGGCCAGCGCGGCATCCACTTCAGCGCGATCAACAGCGCCGCCCGGATCACACTGATCTCCTGGAAGCCCGGCGACGCCTACTGGAACGCGACCACGCTCGATTCCTCTCCCGCCATGCAGCACGACGAGGTCTCGATCGCCTTCGACCGCCACACCAACGCGCTCTACATCGCGACCCTTCGCCTGGACTCAGGGGCCCTGATCCTTCACACCGTCTCGCTCCTCCTCCCGCCTCCCACGACACCGTGGGTCACGGTCTCGGGCTTCGGCGTCCCTGTGGAACGCCGAGTCGAAGACGTGCTGGACGTGCAGATCGACGCGACGGGCCTCATCAGCGTCTTCGCTATCAACCCCAACGACGAGACAACCCGCTTCACATCGTTCTTCAGTCTCGACACAGACTGGGACTTTGAGAACATCACCGACATCGCAACCTGAGCATCACGCACGCCAGCGCACAAACCCCTCGATCGCCTCATACTCCGCCAGCCCCAGCATGTCGTAGAGCTTCGCCGTCGCTCGGTTCCGATCCTCGGCCCGCTGCCAGAACTCGCGCGGATCCGTCGGCCCCGGGAACAGCGCACGGTCCTTCTGGCTCTCGTGCTTGAAGATCGCCATCCGCTTCCGCACCACCTCGTCCGGACTCAGCGGCACGGCCATCTCGATCTCTTCCGGCTCCCACTCCTGCCACGCCCCGCGATACAGCCACACCACGCACTCACGCGCCCACGCCTGCTCCTTCGCGTCCTGCCTCAACCGCTCGATCGACTTCAGGATCGCATCCAGACACACGCGGTGCGTCCCGTGCGGGTCCGACAGATCTCCCGCGGCGTACACCTGCTGCGGCCTCACGCGCTTCAGCAACTCCATTGTGATCCTGAGATCCTCCTCACCGATCGGCATCTTCTTCACGCGTCCCGTCTCATAGAACGGCAGATCGAGGAAGTGGATGTTCTCCTCCTGAACGCCCGAGTACCGCGCCCCCGCCCGCGCCTCGGTCCGCCGGATCAGTCCCTTGATCTTCTGAAGCTCCGGTGTGTCGATCGCCCCCGGCTTCTTGGACCGAATAAACGTCTCGACCGACTGCTCAATCCGCTCCGCCACATCCGCGCCCAGTTGCGGAAACGCCCGCGCAAACTCGCTCACAAAGTCCGCGTGCCGCAGCGCGCTCTCATCCCACACGGCGATGTTGCCGCTGGTCTGGTACGCCACGTGCACCTCGTGCCCCTGCTCGCACAATCGAATGAACGTGCCGCCCATGCTGATCACGTCATCATCCGGGTGCGGGCTGAACACGATCACGCGCTTCGGAAAGTCCCCCGGCCCCTCGCCCGCGCGCTGGTTCGGCTTGCCCCCGGGCCAACCCGTGATCGTCTTCTGCAGCGCACGGAACACCTCGAGATTGATCGCGTACGCCCCCCCACTCATCCCGCCCTGCGATGCCGCCCCCACGCTGCCACCCGCGCCGCCCACAGCCCCAACCGGATGCCCCGCCCGCCCCGAGTTCGTCCCCTCAACCCGATTCGCCAGCAGTTCCTGCAAACCGTGCTCGTTGTAATCCTCATTCGTCAGTTTCAGGATCGGCTTCTTCAGCTCCCGCGCCAGCCAGATCGTCGCCTTCCGCGTCATCCGCTCGTCCCATGTCAGCCCGTACCGTTCGATCGGCCCGAGCAGCCACGGCGCGCGGAATCGCGTCAACTCCGCCGCCGCCGCCGGATCCAGCACGATCTGCGCGCTCGGATGCTCCTGCAGGAACGATGCCGACACGCTCTGCGAGACCTCACCCTCCACCGCGCGCCTCACGATCCGCGCCTTGTGCTCTCCAAACGCCATCAGCAGCACCCGCCGCGCCGCCAGGATCGTCCCCACACCCATCGTCACCGCACGCCGCGGCACGTTCCACTCGCCAAAGAAGTCGCTCGACGCATCCATCCGCGTCACGTGATCCAGCCAGATCAATCTCGTCCTGCTGTCTCGCGCCGACCCCGGCTCGTTGAACCCGATGTGCCCCGTCCGCCCGATCCCCAGGATCTGCACATCAATCCCGCCCGCATCCGCGATCCTTCTTTCATACTCCTGACAGAAGCGCTCCACATCCCCGAGCGCCCGCTCCCCGTCCGGCACGTTCCAGTTCGCCGGCTCGATGTCCACATGATCAAACAGGTGCTCGCGCATGAAGCGGTGGTAGCTCTGCAACTCGTCCCGCTTCATGGGCCAGTATTCATCAAGATTGAACGTCACCACATTCCGGAAGCTCAGCCCTTCGTCTCTGTGCATCCGCACCAGCTCGTCGTACACCCCAACCGGTGTCGAGCCCGTTGCCAGCCCGAGAACCGCCTTTCGTCCCTTGGCCGCCCGCTCCCGGATCAGCGTCGCGATCTCGCCCGCCACAGCCCGGTTGACGGCCGCGCTCGAAGCAAAGACCGCCACTGGCAGCCGCTCGGGGTGCTGGGGCGAAGCCCCGTGCGGGATGCGATCGACGTACAGCGATGCCATGCGAAGTCTCCGTTTGCCGCGTGATTCCGGGCCATCGTACTCGACACGCGCGCGGGCACGGAACGCTCGACCTCCGCCCCGGCCCGCCAAACCGAACCCGATCCACGAATCCCGCCCGATCCGAACCCCTCCGACCCCTCAAGCGTGATCACAGAACGCCCGTTGGCTCCGGCACTTGGCCCGTGTAGACTCTTGCCCGTCGGACGGACGCCCGGGAGGCGCCCCGCCACGAAACACAGGCGATCTTTGACCCTCACCCACTGATACCTATGGCCCCCACCAACGAAGACGTGAACTCTCTCGCGCCCGCGCCCACCTCGCGCCCCGAATCCGCCGACCTCTCACCAGAGGTTCAGGCCGAACTCGACGCCGAGGTCTGCCATCGCGGCGTCGAATCCAATCGACCCGGCGCGCCAAAGCCCACGCCCCGCCCAGCAGGGCCCGCGGCCATCCGCGGCCCCCGCGTCGTCTCCGCCGGACGCGAGGAGCGCACCGGAAAGGTCGTCTCCGTCGGCCCGACCGATGTCTTCGTCGAGTTCGGCCCCAAGCAGTTCGGCATCATCGAGCGCACCCAGTACCCGGACGAGGCCGATCTGCCCAAGGTCGGCGACGATGTCACCGTCGTGGTCGTCCGCCGCGATCCCAAGGATGGCGTCTTCATCTGCGCCCGCCCCGGCGCGGTGCAGAAGGCCGCGTGGGAGGACATGGAGATCGGCCAGAACGTCGAGGCCCGCGTCACCGGCGTCAACAAGGGTGGCCTTGAGCTCGAGCTCAACGGCGGCCACCAGGCCTTCATGCCCGCCTCGCAGGTCTCCCTCGATCGCGTCGAAGACCTCTCGGTCTACATCGGCCAGAAGTTCACCTGCCAGGTCCAGCGCATCGACCGCCGCGGCAAGGGCAACGTCGTCCTCTCCAGGCGCGACCTCCTCGCCGTCGAGCGCAAGGAGAAAGCCGCCAAGCTCAAGCAGACCATCACCGAAGGCCAGGTCGTCGACGGCGTTGTCCGCAAGATCATGCCCTACGGCGCGTTCGTCGATCTCGGCGGGCTCGACGGCCTGCTCCACGCCTCCGACATCACCCACGAGCGCGGCATGCTCATGGGCGAAAAAGCCATCGCCAAGCACATCACCGAGGGACAGCCCATCCGTGTCCAGGTCCTCAAGGTCGACCTTGAGAACGACCGCATCTCCCTGGGCCTCAAGCAGCTCTCCGAAGATCCCTTCCAGGCCGCGCTCAGCGAGGTCGTCGAGGGTGCGGAGCTCAGCGGCCGTGTAGTCCGCTTCGCGGAGTTCGGCGCGTTCGTCGAAGTCGCCAAGGGTGTTGAGGGGCTGGTCCACATCTCGGAGATCGAGCACCGGCGCATCGGCCACGCCAGCGACGTGCTCAAGCAGGACGAGATCGTCAAGGTCAAGGTCCTCAAGATCGATCCCGCGACTCGCAAGATCTCCCTCTCCGTCAAGGCCCTCAAGGCCGCGCCCGAAGCGCCCGCAGGCACAGGCGGCCCAGGTGGTGGTGGCGGCGGCGGACGCGGTCGCGGCGGGCGCGACAAGACCCCCGGCCGCACCGCCGAAGAGATCCTGAAGGAAACCCCCGAACTCCGCCGCCTCCGCGAGAAGTTCGGCAAGAAGGGCTTCAAGGGCGGTCTCGGCTGAGTGGCCCAGTTGACTCCGGCGTGACAGAGTGCTGTTGCTTCCAGAACCCCGGGTATGCCCCGGGGTTCTGTGCTTCAGCTTCCGGGGTTTGTGCACCAGAGTTCAAAATTCTGTGGCCGGATCGTCCAAACTGTGGCACACTTCCGTATATGTATTCGGGGGGGGTTAGGGCCCGTGCGTCCCGTCTGCTGTCGACGGTCGTGGCCCAACCCCGGACACCGAAGCCGCACGATGCTGGTGCGGGAGGAGTTTGTACAGTGCCAGATTCGTTTGGAACGGCTCAGCGCTCTTGGATCAATCTCAGGTATACGGATGTCGCCGCAAACTTCATTGATGCTGGCGCTTTCGCCTATAGGCACAACCGTCCGGAAACAGAACCTGAGCCCCCACCTTACCCGGACCCACCCGGCCCGATTGAATACTTCGTTCTCAATCTCGACGATGAGCCCATCCAACTGGCGAACTCACTCGCCTTGGTTTTTTATGGATCGACGCGCGAAGGTGAGTTCGAGCAAGAAGCCCGCGCCCGCATCTGGGCCGTTTCGCGGGGAGCCCTTATCGGTCACAATCCGGGCGCATGGATGGGAATGCACCTCGGCGACCTGTTGCTGAAGATGGGAACGACCGAGGTCCAGCCCTATGACAACTCCGTCATCCCCGGCGGCACGTCCACAAATCCCATGAAGTTCGTCTCCGACATCCTCATCACCAGCGATCGCTCGCTCACGCCTCCTGCGATGCGCGTCGTCGGACAGGATGCCACCAAGGGTGCGTGCATGCTTCTCCTCGATTCGATCGGGGCCGCCTGCATCGTCGTTCAACTGACCGTGAAGCGATCCGATGGCGGCGCATCAGGCATGCTCAAGTGCGGGCTCTGCTACCGAACCCTGTAACCGGGAGGATTTGCCATGCCCATCCTCGCGCCGGGAACTGCACAGAATCGATGGCGTCGCATGGGCTCCGCCGCGGGCTCGGCATCCGCAATGCCGGACATCGGGGCGTACGCCTATCGAGAGACGCTGCCCATCGGTTACGATTTCGATTGGAACTGGACCCTCGAGGTGTGTCCACAGCCTCCGCCGCCAGAGCCGCCAGAGCCGCCGCCACCAATACCAGCAGACATGTGCTGCGCCCTGCGGTTCTATTTCGTAAAGGCAACCGAGACAGTGCCTCCCGCGATCGCGCGCATCTGGGGCATCTCAAAGGCACATCTGCTCGGCGAGACCGATGAAGCGTTCCTCGGCACCTATCTCGGCCAGGTCGGTTTCAATGTCGGCACATCGAACGGCCTCCCGATCGATGAGGATCCGTTCGATACCTACAAGAACGTCCTCCTGGACAACTCGTATGTCGCGTCGCGGGTCGTGGTCCAGCACGATCGGGCCCTGAGTCCGCCGGGGTTGAGGGTCGTTGGAAACAGCAACGCCGGCAGCGGCCGCTCACCCTTCGTCCTCTTCGATGCCATGGGCTTCGACCGGATCGTCGTCTCGCTCCGGTACACGGACACCTACGGCTCGAATGGGCTTGGCTTTTTCTGGACCACGATGTAGAGGTTTCAAGCGAACACACACGATCGGGCGTGCGAATCAGATATGTGCCGCCGATCGGAGAAAGGAAGGGGTCGAAACATGAATCACCAGAACATCCCAACGCTCGCGCTCGCCGCGGCGTCAACGCTCTTGCTCGGAGGACACGCCATGGCAAGCCCGATCGTCGTCCTGAATGATGGACCCTACAGGGACACCATCATCTCGCGAGGGGATTACTACATCCATCTCTTTGCATCAGAAGTAACTATAGATCCGGATACGCCCGGCGTGACGCCAGAGCCGTACTCGTTGCGGATTAACTTTGATTACTATCTAGGGGTACTAGGAGGAGCCATTTCCGGGAACTCATTGCCCGACTGGCCTCCTCTGCCTGTACGATCACCGGCGCTGCTTGTGCCCGGTAGACTGATGCTGGACAGATGGACATTAGACGCATCGCTGGAGTTCTTGCAGCCGGATTATGATCCAACTTCTGGCGGCACAAACATATACTCATTGGTGCACGGCACAAGCCCGTCGTCTGCATATAATCTCAACGACTTCACTAGTGCGGGCGACATGGCGTACATTGGATACGCAACGTCTGATCTAACCGTTTTTGGATACATGCAGATTGAGCGAGTCACGAAAGTCGATTGGAAGCTCGTTGGCTACGCATTTGACCCGAGTGGCACGGGAATTGTGGTCCAAGAGCTTGTTATCCCGACACCTCCTGCATTGGGGATTCTCGCCTCCCCGCTTGCAATACGACCGAAACGCCGCAAGTAGGATGCAGTACCTATGGCTGTGACATGGACGCTCTTGTCGACTACTCGCGTAAACCGCGAAGGCAATCAGATTGAACTTGACTTCACAATCACGGAACTTGGGTTCACTCCTCGCTACAACCAATCAGATGTCGTAATTCCGAGTGGCGATAACGATTATGGTCCTCTGGCTGGTTGGCGTGCGAATGAGATTCAGTTTCGGCAGTTCTTTCGAGACAATCTTGAGCCGGTGCGAGACGAGGCCAAACTTTTCTCAGGAGCTCTCTATTCGATTGCAGAGTCCAGCGGGACTGTCACAGTAAAGGCATCGCTTCGGCTGATGAAGCGAGCCCAGATGTCATCGGGAACTGACCTTCGCCCCGGTGGTTCATTGCCGGCCACATGGATCGTGCAGTTGCCCTCTGGTTTTATCTTTCTTCGCAATAACACGCTCGACGACGATTCTCCACAGTTCAAGTTCACTGACGGTTGGGACGGCCTCGATCTCTCGGAAGCGGCGGAAAACGTGGGTAAACTCCCCGGCTGGAACGGCGCCGCGGGCGCGCCGACACTGCGGCTGCAGTGCGATTCGTTTGCAGAGCGGGCTCTCCGTTTCGCTGATTCACCTTCCGTGAATGAGGCAATCGACGGTTGGGCCGACCTTCGCTCGACCAGCCCGAACAACCTCACGCAGAACAACACTGGACAGCAGCCTCGCATCTTTGCCAACGCCGGCACGCCGCCCGAGGTCCGCTTCACGAACGACATCCTTGAGCAGACGCCCGGCTACAACCTCAACGGAGGCGCTTGTGCATTCGGCGTGGTCTTTCGAACGAATGCCGATGTTGACGTTCTTTCTCACCTCATCGGGCGCTGGAGCGGCGAGGCAGGCGTTGACAACGTCAACAAGTGGCAGTGGCGGATGCTCTACGAGCGGACCTCCAGCCCCTCCATCCAGCGAATGATCAAGGTGCAGATTGCCGATCGCGCCGGAGGAGAGGTCAACACCCTCTCGGCCCCGCTCCCAGCCGAGCCCACGGCAAAAACCATCGCGGTCTATCGCGCCACCAGCGGCATCGACGCTAAAGCCGAGATCTGGATCAACGGCGTGCTGGCGGCATCGATAAGCCCACTGCCCGCCGGCGGGAACACCGTCGCGACGAACAAGCTGACCGTCGGCGCCCGCTACAACGGTGCCGGAGCCGTCTCGGACGCTCTCGCGGGCGCGATCGATCAATGCTTCGTCTATTCCTCCGCGATCTCCGATGCGACGCTCTGTGCCGTTCACCACGACTCGCCCGGCGGGCTGGGATCAAGCTCGGGCCACTCCCCGATCCCAACCTCACCCAGCCCTACGGCGATTCCAATCCCGAGCCGCGCCGCCGTCTGGACCGCTGGCCCGTCGGTCTCATCAACCTCTTCGGCGGCGCGTTCTATGACGACAACGTTCTGAGCCAGAATCGCGACTGGCGACGCCCCGACGAGAATCGGCAGGCCGTCGTGGACTGGTTCCACGAGCGCATCATCCGCATTCTCAACGCCTGCCCCGACTTTGACATCATGATCAACAGGCCGCAGGGAAACTACGCCAACGACATCATCGCCGCAGGAGTCTTTGGTGACATTTTTGGCGATCCGGGCAACAAGATCATCAAAGAGTTTCAGTGGGAATCCCTTTCGGGCTGGAGCGATGACGGTGGCGGCGTCGGTGTCTACAGCGAGTGGAAACTCTCCGACCACAACAACCGCGACAACCGTGCCTCTGAGGACGATCCCGACTTCGCGCGGCGCTGTTGGATCTACACCGGAAACCCGACCATCAACGACGACGGGGCGGTGACCCAGGATGCCCGGACCGGCGCCCGCAACCTCGCTGCATGTTCCGCCTCGTTCTACAAGGAGAACTTCCTCGACGATTGGGCTCTCAAGGACGACCGCTTTCGCTGCTTCATGGTGGACTCCACCAGCAAATGGGCTCGCAAGTGGATCGAGATCATCCAGACCCCTTCCGTCAACGAGGAGTTCACGCTGGTAGGCGAGGCCATCACCGACGACCCCGACCTCCGGAAGGGCGCGCCGTGGTTCAGCTTCTTCGGACAGCTCGATGGTCCTTGGTGGATCAACATTCCGATGGTGGGCAACAAGTACAACTGGCAGTGGAGCGCGGGGGCCTGGGACCAGACACCGATCTATATAGGAATAAACCAAACCCTCGCGAACGGCGTGACTTTCGATGTGAATCGGCCCAAGACGGCAGAGAATGAGCAGGAAAGGCTGCGCTTCGAGGATGCGTACCGGCTTTGCAACGCCGGCGCCGCCCCGATTGCGTGGGACGGCGACTACCAGAAGATCGGCGCGGCGTGGTACTACGGCGGCAGGCGCATCCCCGTTGGCCGCTTCACGATGCTCTCGCCTCGGATCAGCCGCGTGTGGCGCTAGCCCCCGCTCCTTCCGCCGTCGCCCCTTCTGCGCTCGCCGCCGCCCGCGCCAGCGACGTGTACGCGCCGAAGCCGAAGGGAACCGTCGTCTTGACGCCCGACTGGTCCGCGCGGGAGGACGCCGCAGCGATCTGGCGCATCAACTCCTCCGACAGCGAATGGAACGAGCGGATCTCGTGCACCGGCAGCGTGTGCACCTCCCCCTGCGGCGTCCGGATCTGAAAGACCGAGCACTGCACATCCTCCGACAGCGCCCGCTCCAGCGACGTCTCGCCCACGCTGCACGCAAAGAGGGGGTACACATCCGCGATCGCGATCCGCACGCCAAGTTGCGTGATCACGGCCATCCGCCCGTCAAACGGCGGCACGCCCGACAACACGATTCCATCCTCCTCCGCCTGGGCCTCGATGTCCGCCTCCGCGCCCGTCATCACGCCCTCATCCTCCGACCCTTCGGATCCGTCTTCCTCTTCCCCGTCCAGTTCCCCCTCCTCGGTCGAGCCCGCGAAGACCGTCCTGGCCCCCCCGGCTTCCAGCGGCCCGATGATCATCGACCCCGATCCGTCAACCGCGGTCTGCGCTCTGACGTGGGCCTCATCCTCCGCCGCCCGGATCGCCTCGTTGTGCTGCATCTTCATGACCGACAGCGACATCAGGATGTCCCTGATCACGTTGTTCCAGAAAAGTTCTCGGGCGTCGATCGCGCCCCGAAGCCCCGCGAGGGCCTGTGCCCCGGTCGCTCCACGACGCCGGCCCGCCTCATCTGATCCACGACGCGATGTGCTGCTCATGCTTCCATCCTAACCGCTCCAAGGGCGGCAACCTCATGAGAACGCCCCGCCGTGCCAGGCCCAGCTCAGCCATCTCCCCCTCTCCGCAATCCCCTCTGGCTTGGGCATTTACGCCCAATGCGGACCTGCCCGGCCCGCTCCAGCCCGCACGATCCTTACGCCTTCTCGCTCTTGCCCCGTTGCTCCCGCCCAACCACAAAGAGGACCGTAAACCACGCCGATGCTTCCGCGGCAGGAGACACCGCATGGCAACCGACGGACAGGCGTTCAACAAGGTCAAAAATCTTCTCAATCGAATGGATCGCTCCATCGATGAGGCACGCGACAAGCGCCTCGGGAAGTCTCCGACCGATGGACCGATGATCGGCGCGGGACCGAACTCCCCGCCCGTCCCCGCTGCCACCGCGCAAGCCGCAGAGACCCGGGCCGTCGTTCCCACCTCGTCGCCGCTCATCGGCGCCGCGGCTCCCACGCCCCCGCTGTCGATCGGCGTCAGCGCCGCATCTCCCGACACCTCCAAGAGCGGCTACGGACGCGCCAAGCCCCTCACGCGGCCTACCTCTCCCGACAACAGCACCCGACGCTGGGGAACCTGAGCCGGGCGTCAATGCGGGAGCGGGTGGAGGCGCGACGATCCAAAGGAGGGGTCAACGTGCTCGGGAACTTCTTTGGCCGAAAGCCCAAGTCGCGCGACATGCACAACTCACCCGTGCTGTCGGACCAGACACTGCGCGCCCTGCGCAAGGCCGACGATCTCGGCCACCTTGCCCCCAACTGCGAACTCGCGCGTTATGACTCCTTGGGGCAGGCCCTGATCGCGATCGTCGTCATCCAGGCCCTCTCCGGGCCGGATGCCGAACGCCTTGTCGAAGAGCTCGCCGCACGATTCAGAGGCGACGTCCTCGTGCCAGGCTCCACACCCGGGAATGTGACGCGCCCACGCCATCTCGTACTCGACCTCCAGAACGTCGAGTACATGGACTCAGGCGCCATCGGCTCACTCGTCTCTCTTCTGACTCAACTCCACGCCCTCGGCGGCCGCATCGCGCTCGTGAACACGCACCGCAACGTCCAGTTCCTCTTCAAGCTGACCCAACTCGACCGGCTCTTCCCGATCTGCACCGACGTGCTCAAGGCCATCGAGCGCGTCGAGCGCGGCGGATGACATCGGATGAATAACTCCGACGGACCTGCTGTCAATTGTCGTAAGTCCATATCTCCCAAACAACTCCAAGTCGCCTCATGGTGGCGTGTAACGCGGCGTGGACGTCGTGGTGCGCGCAGGTCTCCCGCCGTGCAGACGGTTCCGATGCCGAGGGCCATCCGGGTTGGCTTTCGGACGAAACGCGGGATGAAAGCGAAGGGAGGAGAAACGGGAAGAGACGGGTGTTCCGAAACGCCCCCTTGGCCACTGGTGCCGCGAGGCGTACACTTCGCCGTGGCAAAGCCCGTCAGGCCGCGCCGATTGGGGATTGGTGTAACGGTAGCACGACTGACTCTGGATCAGTTAGTCTAGGTTCGAATCCTAGATCCCCAGCTTTCCCTGCTTGGAATCATTCCACGAACCGCGACGTGCCCGGCACGCGTGGGGATGTCCATTGGGACGCTCGGTCGAATCGGACGAGTGAACCCTCTATCATGTTGGTCCCGAGGTAGCACATGGCCAGCATCGTTTACATCCACTGGCACGAGCAGGAAGCAGTCCCCACCGCGGAGCGTCTGCGTGGAAACGGGCACAGCGTCCGCATCCACTCGGACGCCAAGTCCAAGATTGACTTCTCCGCGGTTCCTGAGGCGCTGATCGTCTCGCTGGATCGCCTGCCCTCACATGGACGCGAGATCGCCGACTACTTCGCGACCACGAAGAAGCTCATGAACGTGAAGCTCTTCTTCATCGGCGGCAAGCAGGACGTGGTCGATCTGGCGTGCGATCGTGTGCCCGCGGCTCTGGCGTGCGCCAACATCGATGAGTTGATCGAACACCTGGACGGTATCGAGCCACCTGCCCCGGTTGTGCCCGCGAAGGTCAAGGGGCCGCTCTCGCGCGTGACCGCCGCGACCCGGGCCGCCAAGTCCGGGCGGCCGAAGACCGGCGGATGATCCATGCCCGCCCCCACTGACGCCCATCCCAATCTGGTCGTCTTCGATCATCCGCTCATTCAGCACAAGATGGCGTACCTCCGCGAAGTGGCAACGAGCCACCGCCCGTTCCGTGCGCTGCTCTACCAGATCGCCGGCCTGATGGTCTTTGAGGTCACGCGCTCCTTTCCGACGAGCGTCGTCGAGGTGCAGACCCCGCTGGAACGGATTGAAGCGCGGCGCATCACGGCGAAGATCACCGTGGTGCCCGTCCTGCGCGCTGGACTGTGCATGGCCGAGGGGATTCTTGAGATGATGCCCGAGGCGCGGGTTGGGCATCTCGGGCTCAGCCGCGATGAGCAGACGCTGCGTCCGGTCGTGTACCTGCGGAAGCTGCCTCGCGATCTTGATGCGGGACCGGTGGTGCTTGTTGATCCCATGCTCGCAACGGGGGGGAGCGCGATCCAGGCGATCACCATCCTCAAGGAAGCCGGCGCAAAGGACCTTCGCATGATCTGCCTGGTCGCCGCCCCGGAGGGCGTGTCGAATCTTGCAACGGCACACCCGGATGTCCGCATCTACGCGGCGGCCCTTGACCGCCAGCTCAACGAGCGCGGCTACATCCTGCCGGGCCTCGGCGACGCCGGCGATCGGATGTACGGCACCGTGTGAGCGTCCGACCCTGGCCCGCTGAGCCGGAACTCAGGCAATCATGCCCCGTCGATCCATCACCGAGCGGAGCGTGTCGATGAGGACGCTCCCGGCGATGGGCTTCGTGAGGTACTCGTCAAATCCCGCGTCCAGGCCTGCCCGGTGCGCCTCGCTCATCGCGTCGGCGCTGAGCGCGACGACCAGCCCGTCGTATCCGGCCTCCCGGAGCAGTCGCACCGCCTCGACGCCGCCCATCTCGGGCATCTGCACGTCGAGCATCACGATGTCGTACCCGCGATGACGGCGCCAGGCCGCGAGCGCGGCCTCGAGAGCCGCTCGCCCGTCCGCGACCACATCCACGACGGCGCCCGCGCGCGTCAGGTGGTGGCTGAAGAGGCGACGGTTGTCGGGCGCATCGTCGGCAAAGAGCACGCGCGCCACGAGGGTCGGTCGGCGGGCGTCGGTATCACGATCATGCGCGGGCGCGGCGAGCCCCGCCTCGCTCGGTTCCACAGGCTCACAGCCCGACACATCGCCGGGATCGATCCGCAGCGTGAAGCTGCTGCCCTCCCCGGGAACGCTGGACACCGCGACGTCGCCCCCAAGCAGTTCGGCGAGTCGGCGCGTGATCGAAAGGCCAAGCCCGGTGCCGCCGAAGCGGCGTGTGGTGGAGTCGTCGGCCTGTGCGAAGGGGGCAAAGAGGCGGGAGACCTGCTCCTTGGTCATCCCGATCCCCGTGTCGACGACGCGCACCACCAGCATGTCACGTCCGCTGTCGTGGTTCATCGCGACATGCACGCGGATGCTCCCGCGCTCGGTGAACTTCATCGCATTGGCCACCAGGTTCATCACGGCCTGACGGAATCGCGTCGGATCCGTCATGACGCGCTCGGGCAACGCGGTCTCGCGCACCAGCTCCAGCTTGATCCCACGTTCCCCGGCGCGGACCCGATACAGATCAAGCACGTCGGACACGCACGTGATCGGAGAGCAGGGAAGAAGCTCGACCGTCATTCGCCCGGCTTCCAGCTTGGAGAGGTCCAGGATGTCGTTGATGACGGCCACGAGATGCTCGCCGTGTCGATTGATCGTGCGGGCGCACTCGGCCCGCTGGGCGGGAGTTGCATCGGCAGCGCCAAGGAGCTCCGCGAACCCCAGGATCGCGGTCATGGGCGTGCGGATCTCGTGGCTCATCATCGCGAGAAACCGCGACTTGGCCTCGTTGGCCAGGATCGCCTCGCTGCGGGCCGATTCAAGCTCGCGCGTGCGCTCCTCAACCTGACGCTCCAGTTCACGCTCGCGGCTTTCGTTGGCCTCGTGGAGTTCCCGCTGCAGACGGCGCGCGGAGAATGAGACGTTCAGCTCACCCAGGTTCCTGATGAACCGCCAGCACCACATGTTCAGCACGAGCAGGAACACCGCCAGCAGCCGGTACGCGGGCCAGACAAACATCACGAGCGACATGACGTAGCCGCAGATCGCGCACCAGAGGAAGATATTGGCCAGATCCATCAGCTTGCGGTTGCGATCGGCGGGCCGCTCACGCAGATAGCCGCGAAGCCAGAAGATGAAGATGCGCAGGTACGCGACAATCACGCCCCCGGTGAGGAGCGCGAGGATGATGATCCATGGCCAGTCCGGCTCACCGGCGGCATTGCGGAGGCACTCGATGCGGGGCATGTAACTGCCGTTGTTGGTCAGGTACCCAAGACCCATATCCACTCCGGCTCGCGCCGACGGGATCGGCGCGGTCCCGCACGCGTCCTCACCGATCCATGCCGCGATGTCGGGTGGACTCGACCACATGCTCGGCTCCCTCGGACCGCAACGTCCGACCCCGCAGAATCGGCGTTCGGTGGCCCTGAGTTTGCTCGAGTCCAAGATCGCCTGTGACCGCGAATGGCGCGAGCCGACGCCCGGATCGCGCCGGGACAACCGCGCGATAACTCCAGGAGGACGGCGATCAGCCCGGCTTCGTCTGCCGATGAGACGAGTTGGAACGTTTCGGCGTTCCCGGAGTGCACGCCATGCAGATCGCACACCTTCCGTCTCTCATACACATCTCGATGGCGAGTGCCGTCACGTCATTGGCCGGCGCAGCCTTCGCGTCGCCCCCCGACGGGCAACGCTACACGCCCACCGACGCTCTTGACCTCTTGATGGCAGGCAACGTGCGGTTCTCCAGCGGCCTCTGCGAACACCGCAACGCGGGCACTTCCCGCGTGCACGACACGGCGCAGGGGCAGACGCCTTTCGCGATTGTGCTCGCGTGCGCCGACTCTCGCGTGCCCGTCGAGCGCGTCTTTGATCGGGGCATCGGAGACGTGTTCACTGTTCGGGTGGCCGGCAACACAAGTGGGCCGTTCCAGGCCGGCTCCATCGAGTACGCGGTTGAGCACCTTGGGTCGCCATTGCTCGTGGTTCTCGGACACTCTTCCTGCGGTGCGGTGAAGGCCGCGGCTTCAGGGGGTGAGGCGCCCGGCAACATCGGAGCTATCCTCGCTCCGATCGCGCCCGCCATCGCGGAGGCACGGGCCGCATCCCCCGATGCACAGGCGGATGCGATCGTCCCGCTGGCTGTCCGCGCGAATGTCATGCGCTCAATCTCGGACCTGATCTCATCAAGTCCCGCCATCGCGAAGGCCGCGGAACAGGGCACGCTTCGGGTGGTCGGAGCGGTCTACAGCGTCGAGGATGGCCGTGTTGAGTGGCTCGGGCAGCACCCGCAGCAGGGGGCAATCATCAGCCGCGCCACGCAATCAGCGGCCGATGCGCTGGCCGAGAGCACGCGGAGCACCGAGGCCGATGCAGTGCCGGGCGCGGGCGACGGCGGGAAGCCATCACCCGCGAGGTCTGCATCAAAGGCGCCCTCTCGCGCGGCGGAGAAGCAGCCGGACGCGAAGCACGCATCCAAATCGGTCGAAAGGCACGCCACCCAGGCGCACGCGGACGACAAGGGGCAACGCGTTCACGGCGACGACCACTGACGCGCCCTTGAAGTCCGGTCGCTCGATCGCCAGTGCGCTTGTTCGAGTCGCTTCCTCCTGTTATCCGGGGTAGACGCCAGCGCGGCCAGCACGGGCCGGCTCTGGCGGCGCATGTGGCCACGCGTCGACATCTGAGCCGCCCTGGCCACACGAGCACGGGTGTGGCCATCCATTGAAGCAAGTGGCCAACTGGTTCGCCGCGCGATGCGGGTGGTGGCCAAACATGCATGTCGATCGAATGTAATATCACACGATATTAGATGTGAGCGCGCTTGATTGCAGGATGAATGCCTCTAGATTGTGCGTGTCCGCAGCGTTTGCGGATAGCGTACAAGAATGTCAGTAATGGAGGCTTTCTCATGAAGCATTTTTCTCTCGTCGGGTTCTTGGGCATCGCCGGCACGCTCGCGACTGTCGCCGGAACGGCCACGGCCCAGTCCGTCAGCGTCTCCGGCGGCGCGATGACCATCAACACCAGCGCCTATGCAACCGATCAGCACATGGAGATCGAGGTCGGCCCGATCACGGGCGAGGTGCGTCTGAGCGGCGTGCCGGGCGCGACCACCACCGTGTACTACGGCATCGCCTCGATCGATCTCACCGCCGGCCCGCGCAACGACTACGTCGAGTTCCGCATCTTCACCGGCGACGCCCCTGCGATCACCGCCGCCACCGGCGCGGGCAACTCCGATGTCAAGGTGCTCTACCAGCTCGATTCGAGCATCATGGACGCCTCGTCATCGGTCTCCGTCACCGGCGGCTCGGGAGAGGACAAAGTCTTCTTCGGCGTTCACTCCTTCGCCCGCGCGTTCGCCGCGAACTGGACCACCAACCAGGGCGCGGGCACCAACGAGACGATCGCCTCGATCGACTCACCGGAGGCCTCTCAACTCATGTCCGTGTCGCTGGCCTCAACCGGCACCACCGGGATTGACAAGTACGAGCTGGAGGTGAAGAGCAACGCCGCGGCGATCAGCCTCAACGCCAGCCCGAACATGGGCGCCGGCGAGGACTCCGCAATCGTGAAGATCGACACGCTCGGGGCCGGAACCACGAATGTCGCCACCCTGGTCTCGCTCGGGGCAGGCATCGACGTCTTCGAGCTGACCAACACCTCCCGGGGCGGAGCCGCGAACTTCTCGGGCAGCGTGAACGGAGGAGCCGACAACGACACCCTCAAGTTCTCGAGCGAGGCCAGCGGCCGCGTACTGATGGGCTTCAACGGAGCCCTCGGCAACGACAACATTGACTTCTTCGCGAAGGGATCGGTCACGGGTCGGCCCCGCCTGTTGGGCGCCGGCGGCAACGACTACCTCAAGCTCGTGATCGACGGCCCCCGCCTGTCCAACCCCTACCTCGATGGCGGCGCGGGCTTCGACATCGCGTTCGGATTCGGCACCATCATCAACTGCGAGCAGGTCAACTGAATCCGACGCTCACACCCCTCGGCCGGTCAGGTTCAACACACGGCGAGCCGCCTCGCTCGCACCAGCGGACGGGGCGGCTTCCTTATTAACGCACGGCACACTTGAATCCGAACAGACTCCAAATACACTTCGACATGGACCCGTCCTCCAAGATCGTAAGCACGGGCACAACTTCCGAGCGTTCCTCGCAGCCGCCGGCGGGCGGCAGTATCGGTCGCGTTCGCGGCCGAGGCGCAACCGTCAATCCCACGGGGCGATTTGAGACTGTCTCGCTCACGGTGGATGGTGACCATCTGGACGCGGAGGCCGGAGAGCATCCACAGGGACTACAACTCGCAACCGTCATTCGCGACGACCACGCGCGCACCGTCATCAATCGGGTGGACTCCCCGGACCTGCACTTCAACTGGACGATCAACCCTTACCGAGGGTGTGAGCATGGCTGCGTCTACTGCTACGCGCGACCCGGTCACGAGTATTTCGGGCTCTCTCCGGGGCTCGACTTCGAGACGATCCTCTTCGCCAAGCGGGACGCCGCACGCCTGCTGCGATCCGAGCTCTCGAATCCCGGATGGCATCCGGAGACGATCGTCATGTCGGGCGTCACGGATCCCTACCAGCCGGTTGAACGCGAGCGAAGGATCACGCGCTCGATCCTGGAGGTGCTGGCCGAATGTCGGCAACCGGTCTCCATCATCACCAAGAACAGGCTTGTGCTGCGTGATCTGGACCTTCTGGGCGAGCTGCATGCGCACGGGGCTGTGCATGCCGCGGTCAGCATCACGTCCCTGGACAACACGCTCGCGTCCACGCTGGAGCCGCGAGCATCGAGCCCGCAGTCGCGTCTGGAGACCGTGCGTGCGCTGGCGAGCGCTGGGATCCCCGTTTCGGTCATGGTGGCGCCGGTGATCCCGGCGATCAACGACCACGAGATCCCCCGCATCCTCCAAGCCGTGGCGGACGCGGGCGCGACGAATGCGGCATACATCCTCGTTCGCCTCCCTCACCAGAACAAGGCGATCTTCCGTGCGTGGCTGGATGCTCACTATCCGGATCGCGCCGACCGCGTCGAGTCACTCATCCGCCAGTGCCGCGACGGTCAACTGAGCAGTTCGGCGTTCGGCGAGAGGTTCGTCGGAACCGGGCCGGTGGCGGATCAGATTCGCCAGACATTCCGGGTGTTCGCACGCCGCGCGGGGCTGGATCGTCGTGTGCCGGCGCACAATCGCGAAGCGTTCCGGCGCCCTCGAGTAGACGGGTGCGGCCAGATGCAGCTTTTCTAAGAAAGCCGCTTCTGAGCCCGCCAACGCGGTTCGGGGCACAATTTCAGGGATTCTCCCGATTCATCCCACGATCCGGAGCCGCGGCACCTACCATTTCTCCATTCGGCATCGGGTCTCGTCCAAATCGTGGACGGGAAATCCCGAGGTCTCCGACGCTTCTCTCTTGCCCGAGTTCAAGCAGCGGTCATCCACAACACTCTCGGGCAAGGCAGAAGATCATGAAGATTTACGTCGGCAACCTCTCTTTCAATACTTCCGAATCTCAGCTTCGTCAGCTCTTCGAGACACACGGCACGGTCACCTCCGCGTCTCTGGTCATGGACCGTGAGACCGGTCGTCCCCGCGGCTTCGGCTTCATCGAGATGAGCGATGACACGCAGGCCCGCGCGGCAATGAACGCTCTCAACGGCACCAACGTCGACGGCCGCGACCTCACGGTCAATGAGGCCAAGCCCCGCGAGGGCGGCGGCGGTGGTGGTCGTGGCGGCTTCGGTGGCGGCGGCGGCGGTGGCCGCGGCGGCTTCGGTGGCGGCGGCGGCGGCGGTGGCCGCGGCAAGTGGTGAACCCACGCCGGACTTTCCGTCCGGTGCCCGTCTGATTCGACAGACTTCACGAGCCGGGGCCTTCGCGGGCCCCGGCTTTGTTTTTCGCGCCCCGCCACGAGCCGGAACATATCATCGACGCTCGATCCCTCGAACTCCCGTCGGACCGACGGACACGTCGTCCCTCGCCGACAGCATCACGATCGAACACGTTGGAGCAACGACCCATGGCAGAGATGGTGAAGAAGAAGATCCGCTGGGCGACCAAGAAGCGCAATGGCAGCAGCCGCAAGTGGAAGTCCAAGTACATCCTCGTCAAGAAGGAAACGGGCGCGAAGAAGGACGGCGCGGCCAAGAAGGACTGAGCGAGTCCTCCCCGCACGGGGGGCCATCGTCGTCCGCTATCAGGACTGCTTCGCTTCCAGCTCTTCCCACCTGGCATACAGCGCAGCCACAGCGGCCTGCGCCGCGCCGAGGTCGTCGCACGCCTTGGCCATGGCGGCGTGGTCATTGGCGATCTTCGGATCGTTGACGCGGGCCTCCGCGCTCGTGACTTTCGCCTCGGCCTCGGCGATCCTCAACTCCATGGCGTCAAACTCGCGCTGCTCGTTGTAACTGAGCTTCTTTTTCGGTGCGGGCACCGCAGCAGCGGGTGGCTGCGGCGTCGTCGGCGTTCGGCGCGATAGCTCGCGATTCGACTCCACCTGCCGGCTCGCATCGGAAGAGGCCGACCCGGCCGCAGCCCGCTTTTCGAGCGCCACGGCCTGCTCGACGCTGGCCACCATCGCGCTGCCCCCGCGACCGTCGAGCGCGAGCACATCCGTCGCGAGGCGATCGAGCATCGCGCGATCGTGGGTCACGAGCACGAGCGCGCCGGGAAAGTCCTCGAGGGCCTCTTCCATCGCTTCCAGGGTGGGGATGTCCAGATCGTTCGTCGGCTCGTCGAGCACGAGCACGTCCGCCGGCTCGAGCATGATCCGCGCGATGTGGATTCGTGCCAGCTCGCCGCCGCTCAATGAGCTCACCGGTTGAGCGAGCTGCGCGTCCTTGAAGAGGAATCGGCGCGACCAGGCCGTGACGTGCATCGCCTGGCCGCGGAACCGCACCTGATCGCTGACGGGGCAGAGCGCGTCCCGCAGCAGCGTCGTCGGTTCGAAATCCTTGCGGTGCTGACTGAACACAACAACTCGCGGCGGCGGCTCCGAGCGGGTGACCTTGCCTGTATCAGGCGCAAGCTCCCCGGTCAGCACGCGGATCATCGTCGTCTTGCCGCTGCCGTTCGGCCCGAGCAGGCCCAGACAATCGCCCACACCCAGATCAACGTCCACGCCCTCAAAGAGCTTGCGGCCGCCCAGCGACTTGGAAATGCCCCGCGCCGAGATGAGCTTTCGTGTTTTCCGCTCCGTCGCGTTGAAGTCCACTCGGGCCGCGGCTCCCTGGGCCGCCGCGTTCCGCGACTTCAACTCCGCAAGCTCGTCGATCCGCTGATAACTCGAATCAATGCGGCTCTTGGCCTTGGTGCGGCGTGCCTGGGGGCCGCGATGCAGCCATGCCAGGTCCTGCCGAACCTGATTGGCCATCGACCGTTCCGCCGCCGCCTGCCCCTCCAGAAACTCCTCCTTGCGACGGAGAAAGTTGGTGTAGTTCCCATCCGCCGCGAGCGTCCCCAGCGGGTACGCGGCGCTGAGCTCCACAATCCGCGTGGCCACGCGCTCCAGGAACGCTCGGTCATGCGTGACGAAGATCGACGCGAATCGCACGCCGCTCGGACCCGGACGCGTCACCAACTCCTCCAGCCACGCGATCCCCGCCATGTCCAGGTGATTGGTCGGCTCGTCAAGCAGAAGCAAATCCGGCTCGCCGGCGGCCCGCGCCAGCCCGCGCGCAATCGAGAGGCGCTTCTTCCACCCACCGGAGAGCGAGTTCGCCGCTGTCCGGGTGTGCGCCTCATCAAAGCCGACGCGCTCCAGGATCATCTCCGCCAGCATCTCCGCCTCGTGGTGGTCCATGGCGGCGACATCCACGCCATGCTCAGCGCCGTCGATGACCACCTCGCCAGCTGTCATGCCGTCCGGGAAGACGTCCTGCTGCGCGACATACACGGCGCGCAGGCCCTTGGCACCGACGATGGTTCCCTCATCGGGCTGGTCCTCGCCGGCCAGAAGCTTCAGAAGCGTGCTCTTCCCCGCGCCGTTCAGGCCGATCAGCCCGACGCGATCGCCCTCGGCAACGCTCAGCGAGACGCCACTGAAGAGCGTCTGCAAACCATGAGTCCGTGAGATCTCGCGCGCGCTCAGAAGCAACCGATCGCCCCTTCATCCAGGCGACGCACACACGCGTCGCGATGGAATGGGAGCGTAGCCCCGCACGCACAAACGACCGGCCCCGAGCCGCGGTCCCTATTGAGAGGAGGGATTCGCAAGGGCCCTTGCGGGGAACGCACGCGGCCCGGGTCCAAGTCTCGCGGCACCGCACCCAGCGGGGGCCGCTCAGCATCCGCCCCCCACCGCCCGCCAGACACCAACATCCGCCCATGGACACATCGCAGCGAACCCGGGAACCTCCCGCGGTACACTGCCACGTCCCCCCATCTGCGGAATCCGCCGCCGGATCCGCAGCCGAATTCCGCGCCCCGTGGGGAGAACGGAGCCGAGATGAGGCAGGAACATCCTCAAGACAGCCCGTCGGGCGTGAGTCCGGTCGTCACCGAGACCCTCTACGCCGAGCTGCGCGACGCCGCCGAACGCATGTTCGCGCGCGAACGCCGAAACCACACCCTCCAGCCTACCGCCCTCGTCAATGAGGCATGCATGCGCCTGATGTCCAGCGGCCTGGACGGCATCCCCCACACGCAGCGGATCGCCCTCGCCTCAAGAGTCCTGAAGCAGGTCCTGATCGACCACGCTCGAGCTCACAACGCCGACAAGCGCGGCGGCGGCGGCCTTCGCCTCCAACTCGACTCCGACCTCACCGATCACCCCCCCACGCCCATCGAGTTCGAACGCATCAGAGCCGCACTCGATCGACTCCGCGCGCTCAGCGAACGCCAGGCCGACGTCGTCACCCTCCGCATCCTCGGCGGCATGACCATGGACCAGATCGCCTCCTCGGTCGGTGTCTCCAAGCGCACCGCCGAAGCCGACTGGACCGTCGCCCGCGCCTGGCTCCGGCGCGAGCTCAGCCGCGACTTCGGCCACACCCCGCCCGAAGGCGACCCGGCCGGAGGCGATCCGCCATGAACGAGCGCGACTTCCACCAGCGCATCTCCGACGAGTTCGTCCGCATCCGCGAGCTCCCCCGCGCCGCTCGCCCCGCCGCGCTCGACGCCCTTGAAAGAACGCACAAGCCGCTCGCCGACGAGGTCCGCTCGCTCCTCGCGCACGATGAGACCTCGTACGCGACCCGGGCCGCCCCCAACGACGCCAACGCCCCCACCGTCGATCCCGCGGACTCAGAAACGCTGGATCCGGCCCGCACCGGCCAGGGACGCCCCGCGGACCTGCCCGAAACCATTGGACCCTACCGCATCCTTGATCGCATCGGATCAGGCGGCAGCGGGCTCGTGCTCCTCGCCGAGCAGGAAGAGCCCGTCCGCCGTCGCGTCGCCATCAAGCTCGTGCCGCACGCCGCCATCAGCCCCGAACTCGCCGCCCGCTTCGAGTTCGAGCGACGCTCGCTGGAGAAGACCGATCACCCCAGCATCGCGCGCATCCTCGACGCCGGACGTACCGCCGAAGGACTTCCCTATCTCGTCATGGACTACGTCGAGGGCGTCGCGATCACCGAGCACTGCCGGCGCCACGCCCTGGACCTGCGCGCCCGCATCGAGCTGATGCTCGCCGTCGCGGATGCCGTGCAGCACGCCCACCAGCGCGGCGTGATCCATCGCGATCTCAAGCCCGCGAACATCCTCGTCTCGCGCTCGGACGGCCGAGACACGCCGCGCGTCCTGGACTTCGGCATCGCCAAGCCCATCCCGGAGCTCTTCGGCGAGTCCACGCCCCAGACCCTCGGCCTCCCCATCGGCACGCCCGCATACATGGCCCCCGAGCAGGCCTCGGGCGCAACCGTCGACACCCGCGCCGATGTCTACGCGCTCGGCGCGATCCTCTTCGAACTCGCGTGCGGCAGGCCGCCGATCGCCACCGGCGGGCCCATGCTCGACGTACTCAAACGAATCCGCGACGACGTCCCCGAGCCCGCAAGCCGCGTCCGCGCACGCCACCTCGATCGCTTCGCGGGTGATGCCACGCCCCGCTGGGTGCTCAGCGACCTTGACTGCGTGATCGCCCGGGCCCTTGAGAAGGACCCCGATCGCCGCTACGCCTCCGTTTCCGACCTGGCCCAGGACCTTTCACGGATCCTCCGCTCGGAGCCCATCGATGCGCGACCGCCGACCATCGGCTATCGCGCCGCGACCTTCGCGCGCCGCCGCAAGGGGCTGGTGCTCGCGATGGGCGTCGCGGCCGCCGCGCTCGCGCTCGGCTTCTTCGGACTCTGGCTCGGCCTGCTCGAGGCCGATCGCCAGCGCCGCGAGGCGGTCCGCCAGGCCCAGATGCTCGCCGAGGTCAACCAGTTCATCACCGAAGACCTGCTCGGCCAGGCCTCGCCCTTCGAGCGCGCTCCCGACGAAGCGACCCTCGCCGTCCTGCGCCGCGCCAGCGAGAAGGTCGACGCTCGCCTCGGAAATCGGCCGCTCATCGCCGCCGGCGTGCACAGCACCATCGGCGTCCTGTTCTCCGAGCTCTCCCAGATCGACGATGCCGAGCGCCACCTCCGGCGCGCCCTTGAACTCGGCGCGGGCGCAGCGTCCGGCAACCGTGCCGCCGACAACCGCGCCGAGATCCTCCGCACCAAGATCGCGCTCGCCTCACTGGTCTACGCGCGCCAGGAGTACCACGCCTGCGTCGACCTCCTGGAGTCGTATCTCCCCGAAGCCCGCGAGGTGCTCGGCGAGGACGATCCCTGGCTCTACCGCCTGATGAACGATCTCGGCGCCGCGTACGAGGCCGTTGATCGAGGGCCGGAGTCCGTCGCGACGCTCGAGACCGCGATCGCCGGACTTCGCCGACTCCTCGATCCCAACCACAAGCAGACCCTCATCGCCGCCATCAACCTCGCCACGGCCTACGACCGCATCGGACAGACCGAGAAGTCGCTCGACATGCAGATCGAGACCCTCCGCATCGCCGAGGCCCGCTTCCAGCCGCCCCCCATGATCGTGCTGGGCCTGTGCAACAACATCGGCGCAACCATGCTCGATCTCAAACGCGACACCGAGGCCGCCGCGTACCTCCGCCGGGCCGAGGCCCTCGCCCGCGAGCTGCTCGAACCCGATGATCCCGGCTCGCTCACGATCCGCGGCAACCTCGCCGGCCTTGAGACGCGTCTGGGAAACCCAAGACGCGGCGAGGAACTCTACCGCGAGGTCGTGGAGGCCCGCACACGCCTCGTCGGCGCCGACGCGCCCGACACCCTCTCCGCTCGATACGGCGTCGCCAACTCCCTCTACAAGTACGATCAGCTCGACGCCGCCATCGCCGAGCACACCGCCATTCTCGCCGACTCCATCCGGGTCAACGGGCCCACCCACTGGTTCACCGCCCAGACACGCTACGCCCTCGCGCTGGCCCTCAAGCACGCGCGCCGCCCCGAAGAGGCCCTCGAGCACGCCCGCCTCGCCGCCGAGCAGTTCACCGCCCTCTATGGCACCGATCACGAGCGCAGCAAGACCGCCATCGAGCTCCACGCCGAACTCAGCCGCCCAGCCCCCTGATTCTCCCGCCGATCCGCGCTCCGGTTCGATTACAATCCGTCCACCCTTCACACGCACGATCGGAGCGCCACATGCCACCAGCCAAGCCGTCCGCAACCGCCATCCAGGGCGTCGACCAGTTCATCGGCGGCAAGCGCACCACCGAGCAGGCCCTCGGCGGCACGCCCGGCGCGACCCACGCCGTTGTCAACCCCGCCACGGGCGAGCAGATCGCTGCCTCCGATCTCGAGTCCCGCCGCAGCGCCGAGACCGCGGTCGAGGCCGCCCGCGTCGCGTTCCCGGGCTGGTCCGCCACGCCCGTCGGCGACCGCTGCCAGGTTCTCTTCCGATACAAGCAGCTCCTTGAGAAGCACTTCGACGAGCTCGCAGCGTCCATCGTCAAAGAGCACGGCAAGACCATGGCCGAAGCCAAGGGCGATGTCCGCCGCGGCATCGACTGCGTCGAGTTCGCCTGCGCCGCCCCACTCCTCATGATGGGACGAACCCTCCCGCAGATCGCCGTCAGCACCAGCTTCTGCCGCACGGAGGACACCAGCGGCATCGGCATCGACTCCTCCGTCGATCGCGTCCCCCTGGGTGTGTGCGTCGGCATCACGCCCTTCAACTTCCCCGTGATGGTCCCACTCTGGATGTGGCCCATGGCAGTCGCGTGCGGCAACACCTTCGTGCTCAAGCCCAGCGAGAAGGTCCCCCTGAGCGCGATCCGCGAGGTCGAACTCGCCCATGAGGCCGGCCTCCCCGCCGGAGTTCTGAACCTCGTCACCGGCGGCCCGAAGGTCGTGGACTACCTCATCACGCACGATGATGTCAGAGCCGTCTCCTTCGTCGGCTCCACGCGCGTCGCCGAGCACATCTACAAGACGGCGACCGGCGCCGGCAAACGCGCCCAGTGCATGGGCGGCGCGAAGAACTACATGGTCATCATGCCCGACGCGAACCAGGACGCCGTGATCGAGGGCGTCGTCGGCTCGGCCTTCGGCAACTCGGGCCAGCGTTGCCTTGCGGGCTCGGTCGCGATCCTCGTCGGCGACGTGCCGACGTGGTTCGTGCCGCGGATCAAAGAAGCCGTCGCGAAGATCAAGGTCGATCGCGGCGATGCTCCCGGCGTCGGCATGGGCCCGGTGATCGACGAGCAGTCGCGTGCACGCATCCTCGGGTTCATCGACTCCGGCGTCACCGACGGCGCAACGCTCCTCGTCGATGGCCGCCCTGGCGCATGCCCGATGCCGAGCCAGGGGTGCTTCGTCGGTCCCACGGTCTTCGACAACGTCCGCCCCGGCATGAAGATCCTTGAGGAAGAGATCTTCGGCCCCGTCCTCTCCATCGTCCGCGAGAGCACCCTCGACGCCGCACTCGCCACCCTCAACCGATCCCGCTACGGCAACATGGGCGTCATCTTCACCTCCAGCGGCTACAACGCCCGCCGATTTAAGAACCACGCACAAGTCGGCATGGTCGGCATCAACGTCGGCGTTCCCGCGCCCATGGCCGCCTTCCCCTTCTCCGGCTGGAAGCAAAGCTTCTTCGGCGACCTGCACGCCAACGGCGAGGATGCCGCGAAGTTCTACACCGAGAGCAAGGTGGTGGTCACGAGGTGGCTGTGAAACGTCAGGCGTCTCTCACGGGCCGAAACCGACGCATCAGTCGCCCTTGGGCTCGAGCGCACCCACACTCGGCACCGACGCCTCGACGATCTCCTCGGTCGTCACCGGCGCGTGGATCGGTGCGATCTTCCGCACGGCCCACGCCGCGACGATCAGTCCCAGCACGGACAACGCCGCGCCGACAAAGAACGGCGCGCCGGGAAGCGCCATCGGCGCACGCTCGGAAATGAAGTACGCAAAGGTCAGCCCACCGACCAGCGGCCCGAAGATTCCCGCGATGCTCTGGAGCCCTGTCAGCGCACCCTGCACCGTCCCCTGCTCATCCGGGCGAACCGTGTGCGTGATCAGCGCCTGCGCCGCTGGCCCCGCCACCGATCCAAGCGAGGCGATCGCAATGATGGTGTAGATCATCCACCCCTGGGTCGCGAGCCCGTACGCCGCGTACGCGCACGCGCCCATCGCGATCCCCAGCAGGAGCGACCACCGCTCGCCCAGCTTCGGCACGATCTTCCGCGTCAGCCCCCCCTGCACGATCGCGGCCCCGATCCCCACCACCGCCAGCGACAAGCCGACCTGCCGCGCGCTCCATCCATACCGGTGCCCCGTGTACAGCACCCACGTCGCGTGCAGCCCGAACTGCGCCATGTTCAACAGGAAGAGCGACGCCGCCAGCTTCGCCACCGTCGGATACCGCCACAGCACACCAAACGCGCCCACCGGGTTCAGCCGCGACAGACTGATCCTGCTCCGCCGCTCCTTTGGCAGCGACTCCGGCAGCACGAACATGCCGTACATCCAGTTGATTAGGGTCAGCCCGCCCGCCACATAGAACGGCAGCCGGATGTTGATCTCACCCAGCACCCCACCCAGCACCGGCCCAATCACAAAGCCCAGCCCGAACGCCGCGCCCACCATTCCGTACGCCGCCGCTCGCTTGTGGGGGGGCGTGATGTCCGCGATATACGCGTTCGCCACCGTCATGCTCGCGCCCGAGACACCGTTCAACGCCCGCGTGATGAAGAGCCACACCAGCGTCGGCGCCAGGGCCTGCGCAAAGAAGTCCAGGCCCGACCCCAAGAGCGCGATCAGGATCACCGGCCTCCGGCCCACCCGATCCGACAACGCTCCCAGCACCGGGGCGCACAGGAACGCCATCGCGTACCACGTCGTCATCAGCAGCGCGACATACGGCGCGGCCTCGTCCTCGGTCCCTCCCTGCCCGCCGTTGATCAGACTCTGCACCAGGCGCGGCGCGACCGGGATCAGCAGCCCGAACCCCAGAACGTCCAGCATCAGCGTGATGAAGATGAAGCCGACCGCCGGCTTGCGTGATCGCATGGCCGAGGGTAGTCCGCTTCGGGCCCCTGCCCTCGGATCTCCCTCGCCGCCCGCTCACCCCGCGCCCCGCCTTCCTGTAAACTCTCCCGCATGCCACGCATCACCCGCGCCGCCCTGATCCAGTGCTCCAACCCGCTCCCCGATCACGCCGACCTCCACAAGGTCAAGAAGGCGATGATCGACAAGCACATCGCCCTCATCGATCAGGCCGCCGACAAGGGAGCCCAGGTCTGCTGCCTCCAGGAGATCTTCTACGGGCCTTATTTCTGCGCCGAGCAAGAGACCCGCTGGTACGAGACCGCCGAGCCCATCCCCGACGGCCCCACCATCAAGCTCATGCAGGAGATCGCCAAGCGCCGCGGCATGGTCATGATCGTCCCCATCTACGAACTCGCCATGGCCGGCGTCTATTACAACACCGCCGCCGTCATCTCCCACACCGGCGACTACCTCGGCCGCTACCGCAAGAAACACATCCCCCACTGCCATCCCGGCTTCTGGGAGAAGTTCTACTTCAAGCCCGGCGACGAGGGATATCCCGTCTTCCAGACCCCCTTCGGAAAGATCGGCGTCTACATCTGCTACGACCGCCACTTCCCGGAAGGAGCCCGCGAGCTCGGCCTGAACGGCGCGGAGATCGTCTTCAACCCCAGCGCCACCGTCGCGGGCCTCTCTGAGTACCTCTGGAAACTCGAGCAGCCTGCCCACGCCGTCGCCAACCAGTACTACGTCGGCGCCATCAACCGCGTCGGCACCGAGAAGCCCTGGTGCATCGGCGAGTTCTACGGCCAATCCTACTTCTGCAATCCCCGCGGCAAGATCATCGCCGAGGCCTCGCGCGACAAGGACGAGGTCGTCGTCGCCGACCTCGACCTCGACATGATCCAGGAAGTCCGCAACGTCTGGCAGTTCTACCGCGATCGCCGCCCCGAAACCTACACGCGGATCGCCGCCCACTGAACCACGCGTCGCGCCCGCCACACCTGCCCATCTTGACCCCGGGGCCCACCCGTGGCCATCCTTGGTCCAATAAGAACGCGCCGGGGCTTGGGCATTTCCACTGAAGTGGCCCTGCATTGCGTCTGATTGCTTGCCTGTCGCGTAGTGGTTTTGAACAGTTGTACTGGTCCCGGCGGGTGAAGAGAGACACCCGCCCGGAGAAATGTGTGTTCGTTCCATTCGGGAGAGACAAGACAATGCGTTCCAATCTGTTCAAGAAGGCCGCCTCCGCCGCGGCCGTGCTGTCCGTCGCCGCAGGCATCGCCGGCGCAGATGTCGTCAACATCTGGGACTTCAACGTCTTCAGCCGCTCCACCATCGGCTCCTCTGGCGCGGGCTACGGCTCTGACTATCAGGGCTCCGCCGGCGCGGTCGGCGCCGTCTGGTTCAGCGGGTTCAGTCTGAAGGATGTGCCGAGCGCATCGCCCTCGCTCGCCCGCGCGTTCTACGGCGGCGGCAACTTCACCCTCTCCGGCGCAGTTACCAACCACGGCATCGAAGTCGCCGGCGACGTCGTCATGAACGGCGCATCCATCCACGGACCCACCTTCGCCGGGGGCAACCTCTCCGGCACCGGCGGCACGCTCCACGGCCCCGTCACCCTCGGCGGCACCAAGAACGTCGGCCCCGTCGTCACGGTCCTCGGCGGCCTGTCCGAGAACGCCGCCTACGCCCCGACCGTCAATGTCTTCGATGTCTCCAGCGAGTTCCTCAGCATCTCCGACTACGCCGCGTCCCTCGCGACCACCACCACCGCCACCAACCTGTGGGGCGAGCTGCAGATCACCGCCTCCGGTCCCCTCACCGTGGTTGACATCGCCGCCGCGGACCTCGCCTCCGCATGGGGCGTCAAGGTCTCCGGCACGGGCACCGTCGTCATCAACCTGCTCGGCAGCTCGGTCTCCTTCGGCTCCAAGACCTGGACCTACGCCGACGGCGCATCCGGCTCCTCCACGCTGCTCAACCTGAACGAAGCGACCACCTTCAACCTCTCCGGAGGCGAGCACAAGCTCAGCATCCTGGCCCCCAACGCCGCCACCCACTTCTCCTCCGGTCTCGTCACCGGCAACCTCATCGTCGGCTCGCTGACGGGCGGCGGCCAGGTCAACTGGAACCCGAGCGGCGGCTTCAACGGCCAGATCCCCGCGCCCGGCACCGCAGCGCTCGCCCTCGCCGGCATGGGCCTGATGGCCTCCCGCCGCAGACGCGCCGCCGTGTAACCACGCCGGCCTCGCCCGCAATCCCGAACTTCGTGCTGTGTGAGCGCACGAAAGACCAGCGGCCCTCGCGTCATGCGGGGGCCGTTGTTATATTTTGAGCGGTCCGTACGTGGAGGTGCGCACCGTGACAGTAAAGAAGCCATCATCCAAGAAGAAGGACACGCTTCTCTCCAAGCTTGCCGGAACGCTCGGGGGCCTGGTGTTCGTGGCCCTCGGCGTCTACACCATGTTGGAGTCGACAGCGTTCCACCCCGCTGACGCCGAAGAATCCGCCCGCGCCAAGACCCGCCTCTTCACCAACGCGATGCGCTGGCTGATCGACACCATCGGCTCCGTTCCCGCCGGATTGCTCCTCGCCGCAGCCGGCGCGTTCATCGTCTACGTCGTGTGGGCCAAGCCAAAGCCCGCGAATGGGGCCACGCCAACGGCGCCCCACGCGTGAGACAACTCACTCCCTGGGCTTCACCACCTCGACCGGCCCGATCTTCTCCAGCGACTCCTTGATCTGCGAGGCGTCGCCCGTCACCACCACGACCAGCTTGGCCGGATCAATCATCTCCTGCGCCAGCTTCGTGCAATCCTCCGCGCTGGTCGCGGCCACGCCACCGAGCATGTTCTTGAAGTAGTCGCGACCCAGACCCGACGACTCCATCAGCCAGAGGTCCCCCGCAACGGCCTGCGGTGTCTCCCGCGCGCCCACGAACGAGCCCGTGATGTACGCCTTCGTGTCGTTCAGCTCCTTCTCGCTCGGCGCCTCGTACCGCAGCCGCTCGATCTCATCGAAGATCGTCTGCACCGTCTCCGCCGTCGAGGGCGTCTTTGTGAACGTCGATGCCTGGAAGTCGCCCGAGAACCGCGACGCGCTGAAGCCGCCCCGCGCGCCGTACGTCAAGCCCTTCTTCACACGGATCGTCTCGTTCAGGCGCGAGTTGAACGCCCCGCCGAAATACCCGCTCGCCACGCGGCTCGTCGCATACCGCGAATCCTGCCTCGTGAACCCGATCCGCCCGATCCGGATCTCCGACTGCACCGATCCCGGCCGATCAACGATCACGATCTTCGTCTCGGACGGCGCGGGAATCTCCGCCAGCGTCACCTTCGGCTTGTCGCCCTCGGCTGACCAGCCCCCCAGCGACTCCTGCGCCAGCCGCTGCGCCTCGTCCGGCGTCACGTCGCCCGCGAAGATCAGCACCGCCATGTCCGGCCGCGCGAATGTCTCCCACCACGCCGCCAGGTCCTCGCGTGACAGCGCGTTCACGTCCGACACCTCGCCGGTCGCCGTCCGCGCGTAAGGATGCTGCCCGTACAACCGCTTGCGGAACTCGCGGTCCGCCACATACGCCGGCGTGTTGCTCGAGATGTTCAGCCCCGTGATCATCTGCGTCCGCGCCTTGTCGAACTCATCCTCCGGGAACGTCGGGTTCATCACCACGTCCGCCAGAAGCTCCATCGCCCGAGGCAGGTGCTCCGGCAGGCAATCCGCCGCCACGTTCGCGTTGTCCAGCCCCGCCGAGCCCAACAGCGTGATCCCGTACGTCTCCAGCTCCGATGCGATCTCGCTCTGCCCGCGCGTCGTCGTCCCCTTCGTCAGCATTGACGTGGCCATACTCGCCGTCCCCGGCTTGGTCTCCGTCCACGCCCCGGCGTGCAGGCCGAGCTGCACCGTTACAAACGGCGTCTCGTGATTTTCCACGATCAGCACGCGCAGCCCGTTCTCCAGCGTCCGCTCCGCGTACACCGGCGTCGGGTCAAACGCCGGCAGGTCCGCCAGAGGCGGCTCAGCAGGGAACGACTCCGGTCTCACCGTCCCGGGTCGTCCCACGATCGGCGCCGTGGTCTCCGGCTCGCCCGTCACCGGCGCCTCGTCCTCCTTCTTCATCTTGCTGAAGATCGCGCCCAGCAGGTTCCGGTTGATCTGCATCGAGATCTGCTCGGATGGATCCATGTACTCGCGCGCCACTCGCTGCAAGTCCTCGCGCGTCACGCCTCGGACCGCCGCCAGCCGATCGTTCACGCTCGCGGTCCGTCCCTGAAGCGCCGCCGCCGAACCCAGCGCACTCGCCTTGCTGTCAACCGTCAGCGACTCGGCCACCAGGGCCTTGAGCATCTGGTTCCTGGCCTTCTCCAGCTCCTCCTCGCTCACAAGCCCGTCGCGCACCGCCGCCAGCTCCGCATCGATCGCGTCGCGCACCTTCTTCGGATTCGCCCCGAACGGCGACATCACCGTCCCGAACGCGATCAGCCCATCATCCTGAAGCTCCAGCGCGCCGCCCCCGGCGAAGACCGCGCTCTTCTGCTCCGTCACCAGCTTCTGATACAGCCGCGACGACTCACCGCCCCCCACGATCGTCGCCAGCATCTGCAACGCCCACGAGTCCTTGTGCCCCAGCGGCACCGTCCGGAATCCCACGCCCAGCACCGGCGCCGGCGCATTCTCCTCACGGATCACCACCGTCCGCGGCTCCGTCGGCAGCGGCTCCCGATACGTCACCCGCGCCGGCTCCTCCCCCCGCGGAATCCATCCGAAATAGTCCTCCGCCAACCTGTGCGCACGCTCGTGCTCGATGTCCCCCGCGATCACCAGCACCGCGTTGTTGGGCACGTAGTACCGGTTCCAGAACTCGCGCAGCTCGCCCACCGTGGCCGCTCGCAAGTGCGGGATCTGCCCGATCGGCGACCACCGATACGGATGCTCACCGAAGATCGCCGGCAACGCCTGCTCCAGCGCGGTGCCATACGGCTGGTTCGTCCCCATCCGCCGCTCTTCCTCAACGACCTTCCGCTCCGTGTCGAACGAGTCCTGATCAATTTTCAGAAAGCTCATCCGCTCCGCCTCAAGATAGAGCGCGAGTTCAAGCTGATTGCTCGGCAGCGTCTGGTGGTACACGGTCTGATCAAACGACGTGTACGCGTTGGCGTTGCCGCCCACCTTGCGGAGCAGGTCAAAGTGCGATGTCGGCCCCAGGCGATCGGTGCCGCGGAACATCATGTGCTCGAACATGTGCGCGAACCCCTGCCGCTCGGGGTTCTCGTCCTTTGATCCCACGCGATACCACACCTGCACCGATACCACCGGGCAGGAGCGATCCTCCAGCGTCACCACGCGCAGACCGTTCCCGAGCACCCGCTCCTCAAACGCCATCATCCCCGGCTCGTTCACCGCAACCGGTTCCGCCGCCGACGCCCGCAACGCCGGCACCGCCAGCCCCGCTGCCGCCACAAGACCGAACGCGAGGCCGACCAGAGCACGAGAACGCGACATGATGACCTCCAATTGAAACGTCAGGCGGCTGGACTTTCGCCCATGCCTCCCAGCACCGCATGATATGCCGGGGTCTCGCTCGCCCCGTATCTGCCAACCGCCGCTTCCCCTGCCTCAATCTGAGCGCAAAATGCCACCCCGCTGCACCGCTTTGTGATTGATTCCGTAGGGACTGATCGACGACAATGATCTTGCCAGCGATCCTCTATGGGCTCCGGAGAACCGTGATGAATGTCAGACTTGCGTGCCTCATGACATGGCTCATCGTCGGCGGATTATCCCGCGTGGCCTCCGCGCAGTGCGGCCCGGCCTGGATTCCCGGCAATGCGCTCGGGTTCAGCGACGAGGTCCTCGCGACGGTCATCTGGGATCCGGACGGAGCGGGCCCTAAGCCAGAACTCCTCATCGTCGGCGGCAAGTTCACCGATGTGACGGGCATTCCAGTCTCTCGAGTCGCTTCATACGACGGCGCAGTCTGGAAGCCGCTCGGCGAGGGCGTGGATGGAGCCGTTCGTGCGCTGACAGTGTTCAACGGCGAGCTTGTCGCGGCGGGCGAGTTCCTGAACGCGGGTGGCGCGCCCGCCAACCGCATCGCGCGTTGGGATGGAACCATGTGGCGGCCGCTCGGCTCCGGAATCAACGGGCCTGTCAACGCCCTTACCACCTACTCGGGATTACTGGTCGCGGGTGGCGAGTTCACGAACGCGGGTGGCAGCACAGTGAGCAACCTCGCGTTCTGGACCGGTGCGATCTGGGGCGGGCTTGGAGGTACAAACTCCAGTGTCAATGCGCTAACGACGTACAACGAAGATCTGATTGCTGCGGGGTGGTTCTCGACCATCGGAGGCGTGTCCGCCAATCGCATCGCGAGATACAACGGCTTTGACTGGATCGCGCTCTCTACTGGGTTGAATGGCCAGGTGCTCGCGGTACGCGAATGGGAGGGGGACCTCTACGCGGGTGGTACGTTCACGACTGCTGGCGGCGTCAACGCGCCGCGCGTCGCGAAGTGGAACGGTCTTTCCTGGGACGATATGGGCGGAAGCATTCCCGGCCCCAGCGACCAGAGTGTCAGTGCATTCAGCGAGTACGCGGGTTCGCTCGTTGTCGCTGGCACATTCTTCGGCGGCTCGACTGGATCAGGCAACATCAGGGCATGGAACGGCTCTGGCTGGAACGGTCTGCCGTCAGCATCGCTCGCAATCTACTGCGTCGCGACCTATCGCAACTCGCTCTATGCGGGCGGACGACAATCCATCTACGAGAACTCCATTAATGGCAACTTCCTCGAGCTCGACGGGCCAGCGTGGCGTTCCTTCGGTCAGCACATGGACATAGATCTTTATCGTGCTGTCGAGTTCGATGGACGGTTGATCGCCGCGCGAGACTTCTCGGGTACTGCAAACCACGATCAGTCATCCATGTTGGCTTGGGACGGGCTTGAGTGGAGCGAGTTTGAGCCCAACATTCGCGGTCCCTTGCGCGACTTGATGATCCACAACGGCTCCCTGCACGTTGTCGGCGGCGTTCGCGCTGATACGGGAATGGGGCTGGGGATCGGCAGGCTCGATGGCACCTCATGGACCTCGCTGAGTTCCGGCTTCGACGGAGGTGTCTATGACATCGTCTCTCACGGAGGAGACCTCTACGCTAGCGGCTCCTTCAGGTATATCGGCCCGATGCTTGTCAATCGAGTTGCAAGGCGCTCTGGCTCTACGTGGTACCCCCTGGGCTTTGGAATGCAGGACGGAGTCGTCTACAAACTGGCCCCATTCAACGGCGATATCGTTGCTGGTGGCGACTATAGAGGCGACTTCGGTCGCCCTGAGTTCCGCGATCTTGCAGCCTGGGACGGAACCTCTTGGGAACCTCTGGGTGGCCCTACGAACAACACTCAGGGTTACGACGCGATCTTCGAGATCGAATCCCTTGGATCGAGCCTGGTTGTGGGAGGCTTCTTCACGTCGATTGCGGGCGTCCCGCTCGACAACTGGGGCGTGTGGGATGGAGCGAACTGGCAAGAGCCCGTGACGACGCCTCGAATCGAGTGGATCGGCACCATGCGTACGATCGGTGACCGGATCTACTTCGAGGGTGAGCTGGAGGCCCCGCCCGGCCAGAAACTCCGGGGTCCCTTCACTTGGGATGGCGCGAACGTTGAGTACCTCGGTATGCACGCGGTGGACTTCGAAGACATCAGTCGTTTCAAGAACGAGATCGTCTTCGTCGGCGACTTCTTCTCAACAGGCGCCGTTCGTGCACGCAACTTCGCCCGCTACTCGCTCGATCAGGTCCCCTGGATCGCCCGCCACCCCGTCGACACCGCCGCAAATATCGGAGCCCAGGCGATTCTCACTGTATTCCCCGCCGACGGCTATGACATTCTGCACGCCCTGACCTATCAGTGGCAGGTCGACACAACCCCGGGCGCTGCCGAGCCCACGTGGGAGAATCTCAACGACACCGAAGCCATCTCCGGAACCGCGACCGGCACTCTGAGCATCTCTCTCGTCTCCCTCACCGACGCCACCCGCTATCGCTGCGTCGTCTCCAGCCCCTGCGGCGGCAGCGCGAGCGATCCGGCACGTCTCACCGTCAACGACCAATGCATCGCCGACTACAACGGCGCGCCCGATCAGGGCGACATCCTCGACTTCCTGGACTTCTTCGAGGACTTCAGTACCTGCTCCAGCTTGCCCGCCCCGTGCGGCCAGTTCGGCAACGCAGACGTGAATGGCGACGACTTCGTGGACATCCTTGATTTCCTCGACTTCATGGAATCGTTTGGCCAGGGCTGCTGAGAGATCAGCCCATTGTGGTACGCTGCGGACATCATGCCGTTTCGCAGACGAACGTTTGTCGCTTCGATCGCCGCGTCGGCCGCGGGCTTCGCGGTCTCGACGCGTGCGCGTGCACAGCTTCGGCAACCGGGTTCCGCGGAGCCCCCCGCTGCCCCGAGTGGTTCGCTCTCCACTCGCCTCGCCGCTCTCTCCCGCGGCATCAACCTCTCGCACTGGATGTGGTACCCGCAGGCCCACGGCGAACAGGCCCGCCGCGCGTTCATCACCGAGCACGACCTCACGCTCCTCACCGATGCCGGATTCACGCACGTCCGTCTCCCCTTCGAACCCGACTGGCTCTGGGACGCCGACACCCACGCCCTCAATGCCGCGCCCTTCGCCGAATACACCGATGCGATCACGCGCTGCCACCGCTCCGACCTGGCTGTCATCATCGATGCCCACTGGAGCCGCACGCCCTGGATCAAGCCCGGCGAACCGGCGCACGACGCCCGCATGGGCGAACTCGAGCGGATGTGGATCGCGCTCGCCGCCCACGCCAGGCAACTCGACTCGGAGCGCACGTTCCTTGAGATCGTGAACGAGCCCCACGACATCACCCCCGCGGCCTGGGCCGAATCGCAGACACGCATCGCCCGCGCGATCCGCGACGCTGCCCCCGACCACACCATCATCGCGACCGGCGCATCCTGGGGCTCGATCGACGGACTGCTCGAACTCGAGCCCCTCGACGATGCGAACATCGTCTACTCCTTCCACTTCTACGAGCCCCACAACTTCACGCATCAAGGCGCATCCTGGGGCTTCCCGCCGTGGAAGGACATGAAGGATGTCCGATGGCCGGCGCCCCGCGCCGAGCTGGAGCGCATCGCCGACACATTTCCTCAGTCATCGCGCGATGCCCTTCGCTGGTCCGCCCGGGATGGAACGACCGACCCATGGACCCCCGAAGCCCTCGACGCCCGCATCGAGCGCGTCCACCAGTGGTCCCTCACGCACAAGCGCCCAATCTACTGCGGCGAGTTCGGGGCCCATCGCCCAACCGCACCGCGCGATGCCCGCCTCGCCTGGACCCGCGCACTCGCCACATCTCTCAACAATCGCTCCATCGGCTGGGCGATGTGGGATTATGTCGGAGGGTTCGCCATCGCCGACGGTGAGCCCGGCGCGCGCACCCTCGATACCGATCTCTGCGCGGCCCTTGGCCTTCGGCAACCCTGACCACATTCCGCGAAACACGCGGCACCGATGCCGCATCCAACCAACAATCACCCGCCCATTCCCTGCCCACACCACTCCCGGAAGCCCGACCATGCCCACGACAACCAAGTCACCCGCGTACGCCGCCCAGTCCGCCACCAGCCCTCTCGCACCCTTCACCATCGATAGGCGTGAACCCGGCCCCACCGACGTCGCCATGGAGATCATCTTCTGCGGCGTCTGCCACTCGGACCTCCACTGGGTCAGGAACGAATGGGGCACGGCGAACTACCCCGTCGTCCCCGGCCACGAGATCGTGGGCCGCGTCACCAAGGTCGGCGCGAGCGTCAAGGGCTTCAAGCCCGGTGACATCGCCTCGGTTGGCTGCCTCGTCGATTCCTGCCGCACGTGCGACCACTGCAAGAAGAACCTCGAGCAGTTCTGCCAGAAAGGCGCAACCTTCACCTACGGAGGCGAGGACAAGCACCTGGGCGGTTTCACGCATGGCGGATATTCCAAGCACATCGTCGTCGATGAGAAGTTCACGCTGCACGTCCCGAAGAACCTCGATCCCGCCGCCGCCGCGCCTCTTCTCTGCGCCGGCATCACGACCTACTCCCCCCTCCGCCAATGGGGCGCAGCGAAAGGCAAGAAGGTCGGCATCGTCGGCCTCGGCGGCTTGGGCCACATGGGCGTGAAGTTCGCACACGCCTTCGGCGCGCACACCGTGCTCTTCACGACATCGCCATCAAAGATTGAGGATGGAAAGCGCCTGGGCGCGGACGAGGTCATCGTCTCGAAGAACGAGTCCGAGATGCAGAAGCACGCCGGCTCCTTCGACATCATCCTCGACACCGTCTCGGCCGATCACGACATCAACGCCCTGCTCGGCCAGCTCAAGCTCGACGGCACGCTCGCGCTCGTCGGCGTCCCGCCCAAGCCCATGGCCATCGGCGCGTTCGGCCTCATCATGCCCCGCAAGAAGATCGCCGGCTCACTCATCGGCGGCATCGCCGAGACCCAGGAGATGCTCGACTTCTGCGGCAAGCACTCCATCGTCAGCGACATCGAGAAGATCCCGATGGATTACATCAACACCGCCTACGAGCGCATGCTCAAGAGCGACGTGAAGTACCGCTTCGTGATCGACATGGCGTCGCTGAAGTAATCGTATTGGTTGAGTGCCAGTCCATGCCCACCATCCGCGCCCTGACAACCGGCGACACCGACACCTTCATCGCCCTGCGCAAAGAGGCCCTCGCCGACACGCCCTGGGCCTTCTGCGCCAGCCCCGAGGACGATCGCACCGCCGACCAGATCCGGGCCTCTCTCGCAGACCCCGAGTCAGCGGCGATCATCGGCGCATTTGATACGGCCGAGCCCCATGCCGAATCCGATTCCAAATCCAATGCAGCACCGACCACCAAGTCCGACGCCGGCCGCCTTGTCGCCGTCGCGGGGCTGCACCGCCTGCCGCGCGCCAAGGAACATCACCGTGCCATGATCTGGGGCGTCTACGTCACGCCCAAATCTCGCGGCAAGGGACTCGGCCGCGCAGTTGTATCCGGCGCGATCGCAGCCGCCCGCGAGTGGCTCGGCATCACCTCGATCAACCTCTCCTGCAGCGAGAACTCGCCCGATGCCCGCGCTCTCTACGAGTCGCTCGGCTTCAAGTCCTGGGGCATCGAACCCGACGCCCTCCGCATCGACCACCACCCCTACGCCGAGGTCCACATGACCCTCGCCGTCGAGGGTGCGATTCTGCCATGAACGCTCCGAGGAGCATGACTTCACGACTCCGTGACTTCATGACTCCTTGACGCCGAGCCCGCCTCACCCCTTCCCCTCCCGCGCCCAACTGTCCTTCAGCGCGACCGTCCTGTTGAACACCAAGCCCCCCGGCTTGCCCGTCGACTCCTTGTCCACGCAGAAGTACCCCAGCCGCTCGAACTGGAAGCGCCGGATCCCATCCTCCCACTTGGGTTCATCAGGAGTCGGCTCATCAGCGCCCACGCTCCCAAGCGCGGGCTCGACCACCGCGTTCACCACCGAGAGCGAGTGAGGGTTCAGATCATCGACGAAGTTCCCTGTCCGCTTCCCCGGCTCCTCGACCGCAAAGAGGCGGTCATACAGCCGCACCTCCGCACGCACCGAATGCGCCGGGTCCGCCGAGACCCAGTGGATCGTCCCTTTCACCTTCCGCACCGTGCCGTCCGGCCCCGGCGGCGGGTTGTCCCCGCCCCGTGTCAGCGGGTCGTACGTGCAGTGGATCTCCTCGATCTTCCCCAATGCATCCTTCTTCACCGCCGTGCACCGCACCCAGTACCCGTACCGCAGACGCACCTCCGAGCCAGGCGCGAGCCGGAAGAACTTCTTCGGCGGCTCTTCCATGAAGTCCTCGCGCTCAATAAACAGCTCGCGCGTGAACGGAATCTTCCGCGTCCCCGCGCCCTCATCCTCCGGGTTGTTCACCGCATCCATCCACTCCACACGCGACGCGTCGCCCCCATCGCCCCAGTTCGTGATAACCACCTTCACCGGATCAAGCACCGCCATCCGCCGCGGCGCGCCCCTGTTCAAATGCTCGCGGCACGCGTTCTCCAGGCGCAAGACATCGATCACGCTGTCAAACTTCGTGACGCCCACATCCTCCGTCAGCGCCTGCAACGCCTCGCGCGTGTAGCCCCGGCGCCGGATCCCGCTCAACGTCGGCATCCGCGGATCATCCCACCCCTTGACCATCCCCTCTTCCACCATCCGCCGCAGGTTCCGCTTGCTCAGGATGATGTACGTGAAGAGCAGCTTCGCGAACTCGATCTGCTGCGGATGATGAATCCGCTTCCCCCAGGGGCCGCTGCCGTCTTCGGTCCGCCCCTCGTTCACCGAGTCGATGAACCAGTCATACAGCGGCCGGTGATTCTCGAACTCCAGCGTGCAGATCGAGTGCGTGATCTCTTCCAGCGAGTCCTCGAACCCGTGCGCCCAGTCGTACATCGGATAGATGCACCACTTTGTCCCGGTGTTGTGGTGCTCCTCGTGCACGATGCGATAGAGCACCGGGTCGCGCAGGTTGAAGTTCGGGCTGGCCATATCAATCCGTGCCCGCACGCTCATCGCGCCGTTCGGGTGCTTCCCCTCTTTCATCTCCGCGATCAGTCGCTCGCTCTCGGCGGCGGGACGATCGCGGAACGGACTCGTTCCAGGCGTCGTCGGCGTGCCGCGCCGCTTGCTCACCTCATCGGGCGAGAGCTCGCAGACGTACGCCTTCCCCTTCCGGATCAGCTCAATCGCGAACGCGTACATCGTGTCGAAGTAGTTGGACGCGAAGAACAGCCCGCCCCCGTACGGTCCAGTCTTGGGATCAAAGTCCGCGCCCAACCACCTCACATCGCGGATGATCGCATCCACGAACTCCTGCTCTTCCTTCGCCGGGTTCGTGTCGTCGAAGCGCAGGTTGAACTTGCCGCCAAACTCCTTCGCGAGTCCGTAGTTCAGCAGGATCGACTTGGCGTGCCCGATGTGCAGATAGCCGTTGGGCTCCGGCGGAAACCGCGTGTGCACCCGCGGCTTGCCAAGGCGCTGGCGAGCCGCCTCCCCCACCGCCCCCGGCGCGTTGACATCCCCGGCATCACGCTCCGTCCACACGCCCCACTTCCCGGAGGCGTTGTCGGCATCCACGACCTGCTGAATGAAATGGCGAGGACGATCTGTCGGCTCTGGCATAGGTGACAACGATATGCGTCGAGTCCAGCGGGCCCCGCTCACCCAAACCCGGCTCACCCAAACCCCACTCGCCGAAACAAAGAGGCCCCCGTCGCCGGGGGCCTCGATTCACACACGTGATCTCACCGCCCCGCTCAGGCCGGCTCCGCCCTCGCCCCTGCCAGCCCGCGGATGCTCGCCTCGCGCCGCTTCTTCTGCGGCTCGTTCGACGCCTCCGCCGCGAGGATGTTCTCACCGAATCGGAACAGCCGGAAACTGTTGGCGATGACGAAGACGTCGCCCGCGAAGTGGTAGAGGCCCGCGCCCCAAACCGCCAGGTTGCCCGTCGCCGCCAGACCCAGCCCGATCATCACGATCACCAGCGAGACGGCGATGTTCTGTGCGACGATCGCCCGCGTCCGCCGGGCCAGCTCGATCATGAAGGGGATGCGGTTCAGTTCGTCCGTCATCAGCGCGACGCCCGCGGAGTTCGCCGCGATGTCCGATCCGCCCAGGCCCATCGCCACGCCGACGTCCGCCGCCGCGAGCGAGGGCCCGTCGTTGATGCCGTCGCCGATCATCATGGTGCGAGCGCCGGCCCGGACCAGTTGCTGGATCTGCTCGTGCTTCTCTTCGGGCAGGCACTCGGCCTCGATCGCGTCCGCGCCGACCGCGACGCCCACCCGCTTGGCGACGCTCAGGCGATCACCCGTGAAGATGCACACCTGGCGCACGCCCAGCTCTCGCAGGCGCGCGATCACCGCCCGCACGCCCGGACGCACCTTATCTTCAAGCCCAACCGCGCCCATGTACCGGCCGTTCAGCATCACGTGAACGCCCGTCATGCCCTCGATCCGTTGCTCAACCTGCTCAACCTCGGGCTTGATCCCGGGGCTCAGCTCAACCAGCCACGACGCGCGGCCGACGTGGATCTCGCCCATCGCCGTTCTGGCCCGCGCGCCCCGACCGTGCGTCTCGTGATAATCAGTCGACCCATCCACCTGCACACGCGCCGCCTTCGCCGTCGCAAGGATCGACAGCGCCAGCGGGTGGTTGGAGTTCTGCTCACCGTTCGCCGCCGCCTTGAGCAGCTCCGCGCCCTCAACCCCCGGCGCGGGTGCCAGGCGCGACACCGTGAACTTGCCCGTCGTGATCGTGCCCGTCTTGTCAAAGACGACCGCGTCCACCGTGCTCGCGGCCTCAAGATAGTGCGTCTGCTTGATCAGCACGCCCAGGCGCGCCGCCGCCGCGAACGCCGCGACCATCGCCGACGGGCTCGCCAGGAGCAACGCCGATGGACACGCGACCACCAGCACCGTCACCGCCGTCAACGCCGCCGTGTCCTTCGTCGCCTCATCCTGGCTGTAGAGGAACCAGACGATCGCCGCGATGCTCAGAGCCACCGGCACGAAGAACCCGGCAACCTGCTCGATCAGCAACTGCCTCGGGCTCTTGGACCGCTCCGCCTCGGCGATCAACTGCGTGACCTTGCCGATCGTCGTCTCAGCGCCGACCTGCGTCACCGTGATGTCGATGCCGCCCGTCAGATTCGTCGTGCCCGCGTACACCGGATCGCCCGGCTGCACCTCGGCAGGCGCGGCCTCGCCGGTCAGCGAGGCCTGGTTGATCGTCGATCGACCCGTCAGCACGCGCCCGTCCACCGGCAGGTTCTCGCCGGGACGCACACGCACCATCTGACCGACCTTGACCTCGGAGATCGAGACCTCGCGCTCGACGCCCCCCTCCAGCACCAGCCGCGCCGTGTCCGGCGTCAACTGCACCAGCTCCTCGATCGCCCGACGCGCGCCCCACGCCGTCCGCCGCAGGATCTGATCCGCGACCAGCAGGATGAACGCCAGCCACCCCGCAACCTCATACTTGTTGACCGCCAGCGCGGCCAGAATCGCCAGCGCGGCCAGTGTCGAGCTCGAAGGACGGCGACGCGTGATCTCCGTCCACGCCGCCCGCAAGAGCGGAATCGCCAGCAGCACCGCGCCGATCACCGCCGGGATCTCCGCCACCACACCATCCGTGACGCCCAGCATCTTGGCCACGCGCGTCGTCACCAGCAGCACGCCGCCGATGAGGTACAGAAAGATGTACCGCTCGATCTCAATCTCATGGTGGGCACAGCACTCGATCCCGCTCTCGGAGACCTTGGTCCCCGCCGCCGTGATCCGATCCTTCTTCCCACGCTTGTGCGGCCCGTGATCGTGGCCCGCGTGGTCGTGAGCGTGGTCGTGTCCGTTGTGATCGTGCTTGTGGGGGGTGGCCATGCCGCGGATGCTCCGGCGTGTGTTCGCTCTTCGAGTACGGACCCAGATGTCCAGATACGACGCGATCGCTTCGACAAATCCCGGTTCGGGCCTAGATCCTAGACCCTCACAAATACCGACAGCCGGACGCGGGGAGATTCCGCGTCCGGCCACTGTGATCAAAGGGCGGCGGTGGTACGCTCCATTCAGAGCACCGGTTCGGCCGCCAGCACGCGGATTCCAGACCTCCCCACACCAACGCCCATGCCAACCCCCGCCAAACACCCCAAGAAGCCCGATCGTCCCAGCGGCCCCACCATCGTCGTCCTCGGCGTGGGACAGATGGGGCTGGTCTGCTCCTCCATGCTCGTCGCCGCCGCCACGGGCAAGCCCGAGCGCCCCGATGTCGTCATCTGGGGCCGCAACGCGGACGAGGTCGGCGAGCTCGCCCAGACCCGCAGAAGCTCCCGCCTCCCCGGCTTCCTCCTGCCCGACGGGGTCCGCGTCTCCATCCGTGATGAGGACCTGGCCTCCGCCTCCCTGATCGTCTCCGCCATCCCCGTGCAGTTCATCCGCGAAGGGTGGACCCGCTTGAAGCCGCACGTCCCCCGCGACACCCGCGTCGGCGCGGTCTCCGTCGCCAAGGGCATCGAGAACGACACCCTCCTCCGCCCCAGCCAGATCCTCGCCGAAGTCCTCGGCGACAACCCCGATGCCGCCCCCCGTCCCATCGGCGTCCTCACCGGCCCCACCATCGCCGCCGAACTGGCCCGCTGCCTCCCCGCAACCATGATCGCCGCCAGCGACGACAACGCCTTCGCCGAGCAGATCCAGCGCCTGTTCAGTTCCTCCTGGCTCCGCGTCTACACCAACAACGACATGCTCGGAGCCGAGATCGCCGGCGCGGTCAAGAACGTCATCGCCATCGCCGCGGGCGTGCTCGACGGGCTCAAGGGCGGCTACAACGCCAAGTCCGCACTCCTGGCCCGAGGCCTCGCAGAGATCGCCCGCCTCGGTGCCGCCATGGGCGCCTCCCCCGAAACCTTCTTCGGCATCGCGGGCGTCGGCGACCTGGCCACCTCCTGCTTCAGCCCCGAGGGACGCAACCGCTCCCTCGGCGAAGCCCTCGGCAAGGGCCAGAAACTCAAGGACTACCTCAGCAAGAGCCCCTACGTCGTGGAGGGCGTGCCCACCACCAAGTCCGTCATGGATCTGGCCGCGCGCTTCCGCGTCGAAATGCCCATCACCGCCGCCGTCCACGCCGTGCTGTTCGAAGGCCTCGACCCCCTCAGCGCGATCGGCCAACTCATGAGCCGCGAACTCAAGGGCGAACGCGTGGGATAGCGCCCGATGAACCCGTCCACGTACGCCCCTCACGCTCCCGCATATGTCTTCCATCGCGGCGCGCTCGGCGATTCCGTCCTGCTCTGGCCTCTCCTGCGCTCGCTCGTCGCGTCCCACAGTCGCGCCGCCTTCATCACCGACGGTTCCAAAGCCCGACTCGCGGCACGCTTCATCCCCGGCCTCGACCCCATCGATGCCGAACAGCCCCGCTTCAACGCCATGTTCGTCCGGAGTTCGAACCCCGCACGCGACTTCCGCCCCGTGCACGCCTCACGCGTCCTTTGCTTCCTCTTCGGCGAGCCGAACGAACTATCACACGCGTGGAAGTGCAACGCCGGCGCCACGTTTCCCGATGCCTCGATCGAGATGGTCTACGAGCGACCCGATGCGATCCTCGCCAAACGCATGGCGCGGGAACATCTCTTTGATGCCGCGCCGGCGAACAACGACGCTCAATCGCGGCCTTTGCCTTCCTCCGACGCTGCGGAGCAGCGAGCGGTGGTTGCCAGACCCAAGGCGCACCCCGGAGGGGTCGCCGCAGGGTCTGGAAAGTCTGCCGCGCAGCGGCTTCCTTGGTGGAGCGGGGCGGACGCCCCCGACTCATCTCTTGCTCCCTCCTCTCGCTTCTCATTCGGCGACCGCTACGGCCCCATCATCATCCATGTCGGCGCTGGCTCGACGCTCAAGCGCTGGCCCTTGGAAGTCTGGCGGCACATCGAAGCATCCGTCACCACACACGAACTGCTCTTCATCGCGGGCGAGGCCGAGGCAGGGGAAGTCACTTCCTGCTCATGGTCCCCACAACAATCCCAACGCGGCTGGGCTCTCATCGACACCCTCGACGCCCTCGCATCCGAACTATCCGACGCCCGCGCGTTCGTCGGCTTCGACACCGGCCCCACACATCTCGCGGCACAACTCGGCCTCCCCACACTCGCCCTCTTCGGCCCCACCGATCCCGCGCGCTGGTCACCCATCGGCCCCCTCGTCCGCGTCCTCGCCCCGGCCAGACCAACGCCCGACATGTCCTGGCTCAGCTCCGACGTCGTGGCGCATGCGATCGATGCATTAATGTAATCGCTAACAAGGTTCTACGAGTTAGTACTAACATCTTTTGACTCCGCATCGGCTATCGGAGCGAACGGCATCTTGACAAGGACTCCCATTGTCTGATACGTTGGCATCCTCGTCGCAGGGGCAGAAAGGGGTTCAAATGCGACTGACATCTGATAAAACCAAGTCTAACCAGAGTCTCCGGGAGCTCTTCTTCCTGCAGCGCGAGCGAACCGGCAACGTCGGGCTAGCGATCTGGGCGCTAAACACGCACGACGAGATTCAAGGCCTCGTCTTTAAGTCTACGACCGCCGCCGCCGGGCGCACCATGAACTACTTGCTGGTCGAAGGACCATCTCCAGCAGTTCTCAGCGAATTCGAACACTACTACATGCGTGCCATCGACACGCTCGATACAACCGGCGACTTCGCGAACGAGAGCGCGAGAAGACTTCCGCTTCCAAGCCAGCAGGTGGATATGCGGTTGCAGTTTGCGAATGACGCCGGTGCGAGAAACAAGCTACTCAGCATCACCGCCAAGCAAGCTGCTCGCTTTGCATGTCGTATGCGGGAGTTTGAGGCCAACGTCGAGCGTTGGAGCGATGAGGGTGAATCGGGTCCGGTCGTCGTGAGCATGAGGATGGTGGTCGAGAACAAAGAGGACAAGATCCAACTCGCTCGATTTGCATGCGACCTTGCCCGCTGGAGCGAGAAGACCAACACTCTGTTCAGCATGCATCGGCCTGGCGGACCGATCTTCGCACGAGTTCACGATCCTTGTGATGAAACGCAAGATGTGCCCTTTGAATTCAGGGCGGTTTGCGAGTGGCTCGGCGTCGACCCGGCTGACGATGCGGAAGACGATTCTCCCAATCCCGGATTGTCTCCGTATGACGCCTCCGGTCTCCAGTTGAATCACGGGAATCGCATGGATGATCTGAGCGGGAGTGCCGAGGGCTGAGGTAAGCGACAAGAGAAGTGTGCGTATTGCGGTGGCGAGCGTGTGCGTTCATCCGCGTTGTTTCGCGTATCATGCCTTCATGCCCGCCGCCCACGCTCCCCACACCTACACCCCCTCCGACATCGAGCGTGTCACGCTCGTCCTCGGCATGGAGGTCCACGTCGAGCTCGCCACGCACACCAAGGTCTTCAGCCGCGCGGCGAATCCCGCCGCGAAGCGCGGTGGTCCCGCCGCCGGAAACAGCCATGGCGAGGCCGCCCCGCCCAACACCCTCATCGATCCCGTCGTCCTCGCCCTTCCCGGCTCGCTCCCCGTCCTCAACCGCGCCGCCGTCGAGATGTCGATGATGGTCGGCCTCGCCCTCGGCTGCCGCATCGCCGACTCAACCAAATGGGACCGCAAGTCCTACTTCTACCCCGACCTCCCCAAGGCCTACCAGATCAGCCAGTACGACATGCCCCTCTGCTTCGACGGCGCGATCGACCTCCCCAACCTCGACAACCGCGCCGAGCCCGACCCCACCCGCGGCTTCACCCGCATCGGCATCATCCGCGCCCACCTCGAAGAAGACGCCGGCAAGCTCATGCACGAACTCCCGAGCGCAGGGCCCGCCGCGGACGCGCGTGGCAGCACCCGCATCAACCACTCCATCGTCGACCTCAACCGCGCCGGCGCGCCACTGTTGGAAATCGTCACCCAGCCCGACTTCACCTCCGCCGACCAGTGCGTCGCCTTCGCACGCCTCCTCCGCATGACCTGCCGCTTCCTCGGCGCGACCGAGGGCGTCATGCAGAAGGGCCACATGCGCTTCGAGCCCAACATCAACACCATCATCCACCTCAAGGACGGCCGCACCGCCACAACACCCATCACCGAGGTCAAGAACCTCAACTCCTTCCGATCCCTCAAGGGCGCGATCGACTACGAGCTCCGCGAGCAGCCCCGCCGCTGGCTGGAAGATGGTCTTGAGTTCGGTCCCGGCTCCAAAACGACCCGCGGCTGGGACGACGCCACCAACTCCACATTCCTCCAGCGCTCCAAGGAAGACGCCCACGACTACCGCTACTTCCCCGACCCGGACCTCCCCGTCCTCACCATCGATGAACCCTGGCGCGAACGCGTCCGCGCCTCCCTCCCCGAGCTCCCGATCTCAAGACTCTGGCGCGTGCGCAAGAGCTACGGGCTCGACCCGCGCGAGGCCCTCGCCCTCATCGAGGAGCGCCCCGTCGCCGAGTTCTACGACGCCGCCGTCACGCACGCGACCAACGCCGGCCTCCCCGGCGACCGAGCCGGCCGCGTCGTCGCCAACCTCCTGCTCCAGAACGGCGCGAAGCGCGTGAATGAGCGTGCCAACGAGCGGGCCAACGAGCGAGCCCACGAGCAAGCCAGCCACCAGCCTGCCCCCGCCCCCCGTGACACATCCGACGACAACGCCGAACCGTCCAACCTGACCGTCGCCGATCTCGGCATCACACCCGCCGCCGTCGGCACGCTCGCGGCCCTCCGCGAGCAGGGCGCGATCAGCGCCCAGTCCCTCGATATCCTCTTCGGCCTCCTCTGCGAACCCGCCCACGCCGGCGCCGATCCCGAAACGCTCGCCCGCGAACGCAACCTCATCATCGTCCGCGACGACGCCGCGATGGAGAAGTGGTGTGGAGAGGTCCTCGCCGAGAACGCCCCCATCGTCGACCAGATCAAAGCCGGTAAACTCCAGGCCATCGGCCGCCTCGTCGGCAACGTCATGAAACTCTCAGGCGGCACGGCCGACGCCGCCCAGGTCCGCGCGAAACTCCTCGACATGATCGGCGTCAAAGAGTAAACGAATCGACCGTGCCAATGGCTTTGTGCCACTGGCTGCTTGCCAGCCAGTGCTCTTCCTCACCACGATGTGCGCACACCAACCAACCTCGCGCATGACCGTGTGTCTTCCTTCTCCCGCCCGCGAAGCGGGCGTGCGATGGTTGCCAGATGCAAGGCGCACGCCGAAGGCGTCGCCGCAGCATCTGGTAAAGATGCCGCGCAGCGGCATCCTTAGTGGAGTGGGGCGAACGCCCCCGACTCTTGTCTTTCCCCTTCCCTTCTCCCCCTGAACACCCACGAGGTCTGACATGTCGATCCGCATCCTGGCCTTCTCCGGCTCTCTCCGCACCGGCTCCTACAACCACCAGATGGTTCAGAACGCCGCCAACGGCGCGAAGGCCGCGGGCGCGGAGGTCACCATCATCCGCCTCGCCGACTTCAACCTCCCGCTCTTCGACGAGGACCTCGAAGCCAAAGGCACGCCCGACGGCGCCAAGCGCCTGAAGGAACTCATGAAATCCCATCACGGGCTCCTGATCGCCTCGCCCGAGTACAACTCCTCCATCACCGCCGCCCTCAAGAACGCCATCGACTGGGCCTCGCGCCCCGCCCCGAACGAGAAGCCCCTGGAGTGCTTCGCCTACAAGGTCGCGGGGCTGATGGGTGCCTCCCCCGGCAACCTCGGCGGCCTGCGCGGCCTCGTCCACCTCCGCGCCATCCTCGGCAACATCCAGACCCTTGTCATCCCCGATCAATACGCCCTCATCAAGGCGCACGAGCAGTTCGACGACAAGGGCGTCATCAAGGATGAGAAGCAGCGCACCGCCGTCGAGAGCATCGGCAAGCGCGTCGCCGAAGTTGCTCGCAAGCTGAATGGGTAAGTAGACACTCAACGTGGAGGGCCGCGGAGAGCCGCGGATAAAGGCGAAGACTCACCACAGAGACACCGAGGCACAGAGAGGCGAAAGACCCGAGAATCTGCAACGACTCACGGAATCGCCGCGATCTCTCGCTCCTCAAGTCCGAACAATCTCATCTCTTTGCTTCGCTTTCTCGACCTCTGCTGGTTCTCTGCGTTTCTGTGCCTCTGTGGCAAGCCCTGTCTTCCGCTTCTCCCCAGTCCTCTTCGCGATCTTCGGGCCCTTCGCGTTCAACGCCTTCTCTTCTCAGCGGCCCTCCGCGTCCTCCGCGTTGAAATGCCTATCAGTCTTCGGCTCGCTCTCCCGCCGGCGCCATCTTCACCAGCTTCGGATCAAACTGCGCCACCACCCGCACCAGATCCTGCTGGCGGACCATCACCTTGTGGATGTCTTTGTAAGCATCCGGCGCCTCATCCACGCCAGCCGACAGCACGGTGATCTCAAGCTCCTTCAGCTTCTTCTTCACGTTCCCCCACGCGATCGACTGCTTGGCCTTCGTGCGTGACATCAGCCGCCCCGCCCCGTGGCTCGCCGAGTGCAACGACGCATCGCTGCCGAGGCCCATGACGACGAAACCCGGCTGCGCCATCGATCCCGGGATCACGCCCATCACGCCCGCTCCCGCCGGCGTCGCACCTTTGCGGTGCACGTACACGTCCTCGCGCTTGCCGTTGATCGTGTGCGTCTCCTTCCACGCGAAGTTGTGGTGGTTCTCGACGTCGGCAATCACGTCTGCCCCGAGATTCTTCGCCACCGCCGCATGGATGCACGCGTGATTCGCCGCGGCGTACTCCCCCATCAGGTTCATGGCGTTCCAGTATTCCTGCCCTTCCTGCGTCCCCATGTCCAGCCACGCCAGGAACTTCTGGTCCTTGGGCAGGTCAGGGCGCAGCGCCATCGCCAGCTTGGAATAGTGATCGCACACCGCCGCCCCTGTGCCACGTGACCCCGAGTGCGAGAGGAGCGCGAGATACCTCCCCGGCGCAAGATCAAACCGCGCGTGCGACCCCCCCTCGCTCGACTGGTTGACCGCGCTCGCGCCATGCGGCGCGCCCTCGCGCACCGTCAGCACACCGAACTCCACAAAGTGGTTGCCGCTCCCGCTCGTGCCGAGCTGGCTCCACGCCTTGTCCTTGTTCCGCGCCGTGATGGGCGACACATTCCAATCCATGTCCAGCACCGGGTGCATCTTCCGCCTCTGGAATGCCCCGCCCACGCCGAAGCACGTCTCGGTCTCCAGCGCGTCCGTCAGCCGCTTCATCCCGTGCGCAGTCGTGAGCATCGACTCCGGCAGATCCAGCACCGTCATCTTCATGCGGCAGGCGATGTCAACCCCCACCGCATATGGCACGACCGCGCCGCGCGTCGCGAGGACGCCACCGATCGGCAACCCATACCCCACGTGCGCATCGGGCATGAGCGCGCCGGCGGCGGCGACCGGCAAGCCGCACGCCGCGTGCAACTGATCGAACGAGGGCTTGTCGAAATCCTCGCCGATCTCGCCCCACAGTGAATACCCGCATCGCCCCTCGCTGCCCGCGTGGTGACGCGGCACAAAGTCGACGCTGCCGGAAACACTCTTGATCGGACCAGTGTGCATACGGAGTTGTTCGATCTCGCGCGAAGCAAGTCAACCCTCTCGCACGATCAAGGTGGGTGCATTCACTTGGTTTCTCGCCCGATCGCCACACGAAGCCGCAAACCCGGTATGAATCGTCGTTGAAGAGTGGAACACCTTGATGGTGTGCTCGGACAGACGATTCGAGAGAGAGGCAATCGTTGCATTCGCGACGAGACGCCTGACACATGGCACCTCGATGGGGCCGGCCTTCTCAGGGCCGCGACTTGCTGCTTCCCCCGTGCCGACGCGGCACGGGACAAGGGTGTCGCTCCGCCGATCGAGCGCACACTTCCCATTTCGTGTCGGTCGGCGTGTCCGTCATAGGAGTTTCAGAGATGAGAACGAAGATTTCCGTCGCCACGCTCGCGCTCGTTGCCGTCGCCGGCAGCGCCCTCGCGGACAAGAACTACAACCTGAGCACCGAGGCCCTCCTGGGCGCCGGCACCGACGGCGTGAGCCGCTCGGGCGCGTTCTCCACCGGCTTCGAGGCGATCGACGGTTTCACGATCGGCGGCCTGCCGCAGAACGGCTGGACGGAGTTCGCCGCCAGCCCGAACGCGGCGTCGATCTCCGGCGCTCACCCCGCAGGCGGCTCGCAGCACCTGCGCATCGTGAAGGACACGGCCGCGACCTCCGGCACGCTCTCGGGCGGCTTCAGCCCGGACGCGGGCCCGCTGGGCGCCGGGTACTACGCGGTCTCGGTGGACTTCGCGACCAACGACGTGGGCGGCGCGGACTATGACATCGTTCCACAGGCGCCCTCGCAGGCGTCACTCAGCGCCCGCATGAAGTTCTCCTGGACGGGCGACATCCTGGTCCTGGATGACACCGGCGCTGGCCTGGCCTTCGTGGACACGGGCGCGAACTTCATCGCCGACGGCGCGTATCGCAACGCGACCATCATCATCGACTCGGTCAACGACTCGATCGACTACTACTACAACGGCTCGCTGATCTACTCCAGCGTGACGGGCGTCGTCGCGGGCACCTCCGTGGAGCAGGTCGTTCTCATCAGCGACAACTTCCAGCTCGGTGGCGGCTGGGGCGACTTCGACAACCTGTCGGTCGTTGTTCCGGCTCCCGGCGCGATCGCGCTCATGGGCCTGGGCGGCCTGGTCGCGGCCCGCCGCCGGCGCGCCTGAATCGGCCTGTCTCCTGATTTGATTCCCTGAGCGTCTTCATGCGAGGCCTCGTCCGAAAGGGCGGGGCCTTGTTCTTTCTATGCCAAGCGATGCCATCACGGGGGCGGCGGCGCACCCTCCGTTGACGCCCGCAGCACGTCGCTCTCCATTGCCCGATAGAAGAAGTACACGCTATCTTCAGAACCGTTCATGACGTGCTTGTACACCTTGGTGATCGGAGTCGAATAGCTGTCGCCTATCAGAGTGACCGGAAACATGCCCATCATCTGGTTCGGCGGGTCGACCCATTGCGCACCGAGTCTGCGGCACATCACCTCGCCGACATAGCACCCGAGGCAGAAGAGCGGGTCGGCGATGAATCGCACACGCATCCCATCCTCATGGAAACGGAGGAGGATCTTGTCGACGTCCCTCAGACTCTCCGGCGAGTAATCAAGGGCGACACCTTCGATCCGCTTGATCGTCTCAACGATGGCCTCCGCAAGCCGATCCAGGTTGCCCGGCTCGGGGGCGAAGGGTATCTCGAATCGACGCCACTCAGCGTAGCCAACCGGCACACCGAGTCCACCCAGCAGCTTCTTGAACAGTCCCATGAGATCGTCCTCCCAGCCAGCGACCACACCCGTCGCTCAACCCTGCTTCATCGCACTTGGGTGCATCACGCCGCTGAAGTAATGCACGCTGTCGCCCGCGCCGTTCTGCAGGCATTTGAACGCCTTCCCGATCGGCGCACAGTGGCTGCCGTTTCCGTACCGCAGCAGTGGGAACGGTCCCAACGGAATGTCCGCTCGCGGCTCGACCCATTCGCCCCCGTACTTCCGACGCATCACCTCGCCCACGTAGCACCCCATGCAGAAGACCATGTCTGGTACAGACGATGGCGTGGCGCCCTCGGCACGCAACTGGGACAGGACCGTATCGATCTGCTTCAGACTCTCAATCGAGTAGTCGAGCGCGACGCCCGCTTCCGCTTCGTTCTTGACCACCATCTCCGCCAAGAGCGGCAGGTTCTCCGGCCTTGGCTCATGCGGCAGGTTCAGGCGGATCGACACGCCGCCCCCGCCACCAGACCCACCAGCACCCCCACCACCGCCTGGCGGCGGACCCGACGAACCCCCGCCCCCACCCCCTCCACGCGGCGGGACCGGAGGTTGATTCGAAGGACTGTTCGATTCACGGTTCAGCAGCTTCTTAAAGAATCCCATTCGCACATCCTCGCACACGAGGGGCGAGTATGCAACCCCGTCCGACGATCCGCCCGATCCCCGGCCCCTTCCTCCACGTATGGTCTGGCGGTGCTTTGGTTGGCTGTCGGGAGACCGGCCTATCCAGCCGATAAGAGGGGGACCATGGCAGGCACGCCGCACACCGAACTCACGCCCGAACTCCTCGCCCACATGCAGGCCATCAAGGCCAAGGCCAGCGAGTACGGGCTGGACTTTTTCGAGGTCGTTTACGAGGTCCTGGACTTCGAGACGATGAACCAGATCGCGGCGTTCGGGGGCTTCCCCGTCCGGTACCCGCACTGGCGCTGGGGCATGGAATACGAGAAGCTCTCCAAGCGCGACGCCTACGGGCTTGGCCGCATCTACGAGATGGTCATCAACAACGATCCGTGCTACGCGTACCTGCAGGAGTCCAACAGCGTCACCGATCAGAAGCTGGTGATGGCCCACGTCTACGGCCACTCGGACTTCTTCAAGAACAACCTCTGGTTCAGCAAGACCAACCGCAAGATGATGAACGAGATGGCCAACCACGCGACGCGCGTGCGACGCCACATCGAGCGGCAGGGCGTGGAGACCGTCGAACGGTTCATCGACCACTGCCTCGCGCTTGAGCACCTGATCGATCCGCACTCGATGTTCATGATGCGCGATGAGCCGGTGTATCCGTCGGATGCGGATCCGTTCGAGCCGCACAAGTTGCCGGCGAAGAGCTACATGGATGCGTTCATCAATCCCGAGGGGGAGATGCAGCGTCAGCGGGACGCGCACGCCGCGGAGGTGAAGTCGGGGAAGGGGCGGATCCCCGAGCGGCCGACGCGTGATGTGCTGCTGTTCCTTCTGCGGCACGGGAGACTGGACGAGTGGCAGCAGGACATCTTGTCGATCATCCGCGATGAGGCGTACTACTACGCGCCGCAGGGCATGACGAAGATCATGAACGAGGGGTGGGCGACCTACTGGCACTCCAAGCTCATGACGCAGCACTTTCTCGAGGCCAAGGAGATCATTGATTACGCGGAGCAGCATTCGGGCGTGGTTCACATGCCGCCGGGCGGGTTCAACCCCTACAAGATCGGCGTGGAGCTCTGGAAGGAGATCGAGCGGCGCTGGAACCGGGGCCAGCACGGGGCGGCGTGGGAATCGCTGGACTCGATCGGGCAGAAAGAGGCGTTCGACGACAAGTCGATGAAGGGACGGGAGAAGATCTTTGAAGTCCGGCGGATCTACAACGATGTGTCGTTCCTCGACGAGTTCCTGACGCCGGAGTTTGTCGAGCGCCACCAGATGTACCAGTTCAGGAAGGACCCGCAGACGGGCGAGGTCCGCATCGTCACGCGCGACTTTGATCGCATCAAGCAGACGCTGCTCTTCCAGATGACCAACATGGGGCAGCCGTTCCTGTATGTCGTCGATGGCAACTACATGAACCGGGGCGAGTTGTTTCTCTCGCATCAGTTTGTCGGGCTGGAGGTCGATGCCTCCAAGGCCACCCAGGCCCTGAAATCCCTCCGGGCCCTCTGGGGAAGGCCCGTGCACCTCATGATCCGCGTCAACGAGGACAACTGGTTGTACTCGGCGGTGGAGTTGAATGCAGAGCCTAAGCGGGAGAAGGTGGGCGAGGACCTGCCGAAGCCGGCGCATGGGTTGATGTGAGAACGCCTCTCAGTCGCCGGAGGCGACGTCTCTCCACCTGGCGGTTTCCTTGGAGGAGCGGATCGGAGGTGCGGGCTCTTCGGAGGTTGGGGGTATGCGGTTGTCAGGCGCGGTCAGGCCGCGTGGGTTGGTCGTGGGACGGGCGCGGGAGGGTCGAGGGAGTTCGCTATGGTCTTGTGGGGTGATACGAGGGGAGAGTCGGGGAGAGCATCGAAGTCCGAAGCGGACTTCGATGGCACTGGCGTCCTGCTGTTCGCACTGGCTGATAAACAGCCAGTGGCATGATTCTCTGCACTCTCTGATTCTGAACATGCCTGCTCTTCGAGCAGGCATGCCACCCGGGGGAAGTTCGCATCGTCCTTGAGGGACGATGCGAGAGGGAGATCGGGGAGAGCGCCCGCCGCGTGAAGCGTCGGGCTAAGGAGGGAAGCGTCGGACGAAGAGGTCCGCGCACTCACGTTCGCGGTTGAGTTCGCATCGTCCTTGAGGGACGATGCGAGGGGGAGGTCAGGGAGGACGCCAGCGGGGTGAACCCGCTGGCTGGGGAGGGGAGAGGCGGAAGAAGAGGCATGCTCACTGACGTTCGCGGTTCTATGAGCACGCGACGGAGTGGACCTGTTGTGCTTCGCACTGGCTGGTAAACAGCCAGTGGCATGGCGGAGGTCGGCCTCGTTGACGGGGACGATGCGGGCGAACTGGAGGAGGAGCCACGCGGCTTTGCGGGCGTTGGTGGCGCTGCGGTGGGCGGAGCCGGGCGTCTTGCGATCCTGGGCTTCGCGTGCGGGGCCGGTGGTGTTGTAGTCGCGGACGATGGAGGCGACGGTTTCGACGGCGTGGCCGATGTTGAGGGCGGCGACGTGGCGAGCGTGCGCGTACGCCGCGGACTCGCGGAGGGCCAGGACTTCACGCGTCTCGGGCAGGTTGAGCCACGTGAGCATGCCGCTGAGGGTGAGGCCGTGCTTCATCGCGACGATGGCGAGAGAGAACTGGGGAACGGCGAGGTCGTCGAGGATTCTGTCGGTGAGGGTTGGTGGAGGGAGGAGCGAGGAGAGTGCGTCGGGGGTTGAGTCGTCCCAGGTGGGGAAAGGAGGAGGGGTGGAGCGAAGAGCCGTGGAACGAGGAGGAGGAGGAGCACTGGTTGGCAAGCAACCAGTGGCATGCGCGGGCGGAGTTGTCGCGGTGGTTGCGACCATGAGTACGGAGAATGTACGTTATGACCACCGGCCTGTCAATGGGTTTTGTTTGGTATTTTGAGCGGCTGTTGGAAGTCGTTGTGGGAAGGTGGGTTCGGCGGCGGCGTGAGTTGGCCGGTGCCTGGCGGCGAGACATGTGTCCCTGCTCTGCGTGACCCGCTGCGGCAGCAAAAAACAACCGGGCGGACCTTGCGGCCCGCCCGGTGTGCTTGCGTTTTCACACCCTAGGAACTGGCCCTGAGGGCCTGGGTGTGGGTTTCAGTCCTGGATCCCAAGTAGAGCCAGGATCAGAACAGGAGCTGGAACTGAGCGCGGATGCCCCACTGATCATCATCGTCCGAGGGCAGCAGGTTGATGCCGGTGCTCGGGGAGACGATGTCGGTGTCGCTGGTCGCGTCCAGGTACCACAGGAGATCGACGGTCAGCTTGGCGGCGTGGGACTCCTCGACGAAGTAGTGGTTCCAGCCGAAGGTGATCGTGGTGAAGTCATCGTCGCCGGTGCGATCGTTATCCGGGAAGAGCATGTCCCAACGGGCGAAGATCTCGTCCTTGTTGGTGACGAAGACGCCGCCCTGGATGTTGAAGCCCCAGTCGTCGGTGCCGTCGGTGCCCTCGGGCTCGACGTCGGTCCAGATGACCGAGCCGAAGAGGTTCCAACCCTTGCCCTCGACGCTGACGTCAGCCGTCAGGCCGAAGAGCTCGGAGTCCACCGTGCCGCCGGTCTCGCCGCCGTCCTGCCAGTGAACCGCACCACCGAAGAGCAGGCCGACGTTCTCGGCGGTGCGCCAGGAGGTGAAGTCCTTGAAGCGGCTCCAGGAGCCGATCGTGTTGTACTCGATGCGGCCGGTGAGGGCGTAGTCGGCCTCAGAGCTGCTGTCGAAGTCGCTGTTGGTGGCGCGGTAGCCATCGGTGAAGCCACCGATGATGCGGAAGTTGTCGTTGTGCCACTCGAGGGAGACGCCCTGCGTGCGGTCGGCGTTGAAGGTCTCGTTCATGGTCGAACGATCAGCCGCGAGCTGGTACTTGCTGGAGACCATCTCCTCGCGGTTGAAGGGAACCTTGAACTGACCCCAGGTCATGGTCAGGTTCTCGTTGAAGTCGTAGGCAACCCAGGCGTCCTCGAGGACGAAGTCGCCGCCGCCGCTGCTGAAGGAGCCGACCGTGCCGGTGCCGTCAGAGACGTCGGTGTCGCTGTCGCCGCGGTTGAACGCGCCGACGACCTTGTAGTGCAGGTTGGGGTTGATGACGTTGCCCCAGAACTCGAGCTTCGTGCGGCGGGCCTGGAAGCCGTGCGTGAACTCGTCGTTCGCGTCAGGAGCGGAGTCCTCGTCGCGGAAGTTCATGTTGTAACGGAACTGAACCTGGCCACCGACGTTCAGGCGGAAGTTGTCGCCATCGCCGATGTAGAAACCCTTCTCATCGTGCCCAGCGTCGGCGCCGGCGGCGAGGAGAGAGGTACGGTTCGCGGCGTCGGCCTTCATGTTGGCCAGCTCAGCGCGAGACTGGTCAAGGGTGGGGTCCTGAGCGCTGGCGATCGTCGCCAGGCCCGCCACGAGAAACAGTGCAGTCGTCTTCTTCATGCTTGACTCCTTCGAAGGGTGGGCTGACATGTTAGCAGCCGCAATTTCCAATGCTAGTCCTGACTACGGTTTTCCACATCCCGCTTTTTCGACCCCGCCCTGTACGGATTTTGTACAGTCCGAGCTCGATTGGTCCAAAATCTCCATCGGTTCAAACGTCCGAGAGTTCAACACAATCTCGGAGAAATATGCTAGTGCTTACTTGCATCATGTCCAGCCGGTTTGAGGCCTATCCCCCTCAATCTTGTCTCGATTCTGCAAATTTCACGCTTCGGCTTGACTTGTCAACACCGTGCACATTCCAGCCGCCAGTCGGCGGCACCGCGCACCTGGCAACACTTCGCGCAATCCAAATGCCCTAGGTCTGGCAACGCAGAGGGGGGTATGGCTACGCTCTTCACAATCAGATCGGGTTTCGGTCGATCGTATCTAAACCTTTGCAGATAGGTGGTTTGGGCATGACCGCAGCCGCACACATCCTGGTTGTTGACGACGAGCGGGACCTTTTGGACCTCGTCGCGTACAACCTGAAGAAGGGCGGTTATGAGACCTCAACCGCTCACGACGGACGCCAGGCCCTTCAACTGGTCGGCAAGGTTCACCCCGACCTGGTCATTCTCGACGTCATGATGCCTGGCCTGTCGGGAACCGAGGTGCTCACGCGTCTCCGCGCCGATGCCGCCACCGCAAAGCTTCCCGTCATCCTCCTCACCGCAAAGTCCGAAGAGGTCGATCAGGTCGTCGGCCTCACGGTGGGCGCTGACGACTACGTCACGAAGCCCTTCTCCGTCAAAGTTCTCATGGCGCGCGTCGAGTCGCTCCTTCGGCGCTCACGCGGCCCGGCCCAAGACCGCCAGTTTCTCGAGCTGCGCGGCCTGCACCTGGACCTCGGCACGCATCAGGCGACGGTCGACGGCGAGCCGATCAAGCTCACCGTCACCGAGTTCCGCATCCTCGTCTCCCTCCTCCAAGCGGGCGGGCGGGTGCTGAGCCGCTCGGCACTCATGGCCCGCGCCATGGGGCCCGGCATCACCGTCACGGAGCGCACCATCGACGTCCACGTGACCTCGATCCGGAAGAAGCTTGGGCAGTGGGCCAACCTCGTCAAGACCGTTCGAGGTGTCGGGTATCGACTCGCCGACGAGCCGGACGATTCTGACGAATAACGGCGCAGGCTCGCCGCGAACCCAGGATCCTGCCACAATCGGGGCGGCATGCACCCAGGCGACACCTCCACTCCACGGCCGCTTCGAGCGCTCACACGCGCGGTGGCGCTCGCGATCGCGAGTCTCGCGCTGCTGCTGGCCGTTGCTTTCTTTCCAACGCTTGTCCGTGTCGGGCTTGGGGCCCTGATCCTTCTTGTCGCGGCCCTTCTCGTGTTGCTGGTGCAGGCACGGAAGTCGGCTTCCGCGGCGATCGTGGAGGCGCGCGAACGCACGCTCGCGCGCGCATGGGCCGGGCTCACGAGCGCGAACGCTGCGGCGCCGCGCTCGCCAGAAGAGTTCGCCCGCCTTGCAAAGGAGCAGAGCGCCGCGCTCGCCGAGCGATTGCGTGTGCTCGAATCGCTGATCGCCGCGGTCGATGTCGCCGCCATCGGGATCGACTCCGGCGGCCGAGTGTGGATCGCGAACGATGCCGCGGGAGAGCTGTTCGGAGCCGGCCTCGTTGACCGTGACCTCGAAGAGATCTTCACGCAGCCCGACATCGTCGCGCTCGCGGCCGCGGCACGCCGCGGCACGGCGCGCCGGGCGCGCGTCCGCCTGGCTCGGGCGCCCGCTCCAGCGATCCTTGATATCTCCGCGCACCCGCTTTGTTTGCCCGCGCCCGCTCCATCTTCCAGCGGGCCGCCCGCACCCGCCTCTGCTGCGCCCGCGGCGGCCGCGTTCGGCTCGGGCGCCCTCGACGCCGGACGCTCACCCGGCCCGCGACGCTTCGGCGCGGTGCTCACGTTCCGCGACGTCACCGAGCTGGCGACCGCTGTGCAGCTCAAGACCGACTTCGTTGCGAACGCCTCTCACGAACTTCGCACGCCGCTGGCCGCGATTCGGGCGTCGGTGGAGACGATTCAGGACGCGGCGGGCGACGACCCCGAGGCCCGCGCGCGTTTCCTGAGAACCATCGCGAGCGCCACCACGCGCCTGGAGGATCTTTGCCGCGATCTCATGGACCTCTCGCGCGTGGAGACGGCGGAGACTTCCGTCGAGCCGGCGGATATCACCGCCAAGGCCCTGGCGGTCGACCTGACCGAACACTTTGAATCCGCCTGCGCGGAGCGATCCCTCACGCTGTGCTTCGAGATCGATCCGCGAGCCGCGGGGCTCCGCTCCGATCCGCGCCTGCTGAGCTTGATTCTGCGCAACCTGATCGAGAACTCAACGAAGTTCGCGTTTGAGAAGACACCCATCCGGGTGCGTTTCACGCCCGCCCCCTCCGATCCGCGTGACCTCGTGATCGAGGTCATCGACCAGGGCATCGGCATCCCGATCGGGCTTCAGGCACGCATCTTCGAGCGCTTCTTTCAGGCGGATCCTGCGCGGGCCGGGAACGGGAAACGCGGCACCGGCCTCGGCCTTGCCATCGTCAAGCACGCCGTCCGCGCCCTCGGGGGCACAATCTCCGTCAACTCCGTGTGGAAGCAGGGCACCACCATGCGCGTGGAACTCCCCGACGCGCTCCCGCCTACCGCCACGTGATGCGGTACACGCCGCGACCGCGCAACTGCTCCAGGCGGGCCGCGGCCGAACGCAGGATCAACGCTTCGGTCTCCGGGTCCCCGAACCTCCCCACGCGGCATGACATCTGGACCGGCACCGGGCCTCCTTGCTCCTCCGGGGCCCCCACCCTCACCACAACCTCTCCCGGCTCGTCTCGCGCCGTCCGCAGTTCCCACACGCGGGTGCCGTCCGGCAGCACATCCATCCCCACGGGAGCGACCCCCGCGCGGGCGAGGGCCGCATCCACCGAGACATCAATGTCATTCATGTCCCCCAGACCCGAGCCGGTCGATTCCACACCCGCCTTCCGATCGAGCGTTGAGGGCCCGCCCTGGCACCCTCCCATTCCTGATGCCGCGCCGCCAAGCCCGGTCGCGCCGGCAACCCCGATGAGCACGCGCAGCACGAGGAGCACCAAAGTAGGATGCTGCCCACGAGTTTGGTCTTTGGACGGTCTCGAATGGTCCGATCTATACATACACTGCTCGCGAATGAGATGAGCGGGAACCCGGCGTGCCCTGACCCGGGATCGGAGTCCTCACCCTTTGGAACTCACAATACACGTTCCCGCAGGTCCGGAGCGCGTCGGACTGCTCGGTTCGGCCGAGCGGAACCTGAAGATGCTGCGCGAAGCCCTTGGGATCAGCGTCACTGCGCGGGACGATACCATCCGCGTCAGCGGCGATCACGCGGCCGTCGCCGTGGCCCGCGCCGTCATCGATCGCATCTCGCGCGCCTCCAAGCAGGGACAGCCCCTCACCCGCGAGCAGGTTCTGGATCTGATCGCCAGCGAATCCGGCCGGCGCGAGCCCGACTCCCGCAACGGTTTCAGACTGTCCGCCTACGCCGGCGGCCGGCAGATCAATCCCAAGTCCGACAACCAGCGGGCGTATCTCGACGCCATCAACGAGAACGATCTGGTCATCGCCACCGGCCCCGCGGGAACCGGCAAGACCTACCTGGCGGTTGCCGCCGCCGTCCACCTCCTCCGCACGGAGCAGGTTCGCAAGGTCATCCTCGCCCGCCCCGCCGTGGAAGCGGGCGAGAAGCTCGGCTTCCTCCCCGGGGACCTGGAGGCCAAGGTCAATCCTTATCTACGCCCCCTGCTCGACGCTCTCCATGACATGATGGACTACAACCAGATCAAACGCTTCATGGAGAGCGACGTCATCGAGCTGGTTCCCCTCGCGTTCATGCGCGGCCGAACTCTCAACAACGCGGCCATCATCCTGGACGAGGCCCAGAACACCACCCGGGGCCAGATGCAGATGTTTCTGACGCGCATGGGCCACGGCTCCAAGATGATCATCACCGGCGACACCACGCAGATCGACCTGCCCGATCCCCGCGACTCGGGCCTGATCGACGCGGTCCGCCGGCTGCATCGCGTTCCCGGCATCGGTCTTGTCGCGCTCGCGCGCGAGGACGTCGTGCGCCATCCGCTGGTGCAGCGCATCGTGGATGCCTACGCGATGGACCGAGAACCCCCGATTCCGCCGACCTCCGATCCGGAGAGGCCAGCTCCCCGATGAACCCGTCGCCCACCAGGTCGTCGCAGAAGGGCACGCGTCGCTCGGGACGCCCGCGCCGCGTTGCGCGTCTCAAGGGCCCCTCCATCCGCGACCGGCTCGGCGCGCTCCTGCAATCGCCCCGCTTCGGGTGGGGCGCGACGATCACGGTTCTGTTCGTGGTGGCCTGCTGGCTGCTCACGGTCTGGACCCGGGCCCACCCCCTGGTCGCTCCCGGGCGCGTGATGAACTGGACGCACCTCTCACGCGTCGAGTTCCAGGTCCAGGATCCAGAGTCAACCCGGCGCAAGCGCGACGAGCAGCGTGAGCGCACGCCGCGCATCTACATCGCCGACGACGCCCTCTTCGAAGAGATCACCAAGTCGCTCTCCAATCTCCCTTCCACCCTTGCGGGCGTCGAGAGCCTGGAGGGAGTGGACCCTTCGATCCGCGCCGCCTTCGGGCTTACTTCGGAGATGGTCGCCGAACTTCGTGCGATCCCCCTGGCCCAGACCGATGCCGGTCCCTCCTGGTCCGATCGCGTCATGCGTTTGATGGACCAGCTCAAGCGACGCCCCATCCTCGACAAGACGACTTATCAGAAGGAGTCACAGGAGGGTCTGCACGCCACCATCGTGCTCTATGTCGCCACGCGTCCCATGGTCGAGATCAACCGCCGCGCCGTGCTCAATCTCGACGACCCGGTCCACCTCGCCGACGATGTCCGCGCCATGGCCCTTCAGGCCGGCTTCAGCGGGCCTCTGTCCGACATGGTCGCCAACCGCCTGCGCTCCATCACCCGTCCGACCTTCTCGCTCGACGTCGTCGCCACCACCGCGGCACAGGCCGCCGCCGCCGAGACCGTTCAGCCGACGGTGCAGACGATCGCCGCCGGACAGGTGATCTACCGACGCGGCGAGGTCCTCACACAGGCCCAGCTCGAACTGGCGCGGGCCGAACTCGCGGCTTGGAAACTCCAGGCCGAAGATTGGAAGCTCTCCGTCCGGAACATCAGTCTCCTCGGCGCGGTCACCGCCATCGGCCTTGCCATGGCGGGGTACGCCGTCCTCTTCTGCCCCGCGGTCCGCCGCAATCCCCTTCGCATGGCTGCGCTCGCCGCCCTCGCGGTCGGGATGCTCGCTCTGGCCTGCATCGGCACCGTGACCGATCCGCGTCTCCTGGGCCTGACGCTCACCGCTCCGACGGTCTTTTTCGCGGTCATCGTCGTCATCGCCTACGACCAGCGCGTGGCGCTGGCCTTCGGCGTCCTCCACGCGATTCTCGTGTGCATCGCCCTCAACCAGCCGATCGGCGTCCTGGCCCTCATCATCGTCGGCGTGGGCGTCATGGTCTGGCGTCTCAAAGAGATCCGCCATCGGAACTCGCTCGTCACCACCGCGGTCATCGACGCCTTCGCCATGGCGTGCGGCATGATTGTCGTCAGTCTCATCGATCGCCCCATCTCCGAGACCACCATCGTCCACGCCGCGTTCGACGCGGGGTGGGCGGCGGCGGGCGGTCTGGTTGTTGGGTTCGTCGCGTTGGGGCTTCTGCCGACCATTGAGCGGCTGTTCGACATCACGACGGGTATGACGCTGATCGAGCTCCGCGACCCGAAGCAGCCGATGCTTCGCGAGCTCCAGCAGCGCGCCCCCGGCACCTACAACCACTCGCTCAACGTCGCCACCATCGCCGAAGCCGCGGCGGAGGCCGTCGGCGCCGACGGGCTCCTCACGTACGTCGGCGCGCTCTACCACGACATCGGCAAGGTGAACAAGCCCGAGTACTTCGTCGAGAATCAGTTCGGCGGCCCCAATAAGCACGACAAGCTCAGCCCGGCGATGTCGTTGCTGGTGATTGTCGGCCACGTGAAGGACGGGATGGAGATGGCCCGCGAGTACGGGCTGCCGCGGAAGCTCATGCACTTCATCGAGGCCCACCACGGCACGACGCTGGTTGAGTACTTCTTCAACCGCGCCAAGAAGCAGGCGGAGAAGCCGGGCTCGGACGACAAGGACGGCCCTTCGGAGTTTGAGTACCGCTACCCCGGGCCCAAACCCCGCACCAAGGAAGTCGCAATCCTCATGGTGGCGGATGCGGTGGAGAGCGCGACGCGGACGCTGGTGGAGCCGACTCCCAGCCGAATCGATGCGCTCGTCCGCTCCATCGCCAACAAGCGCCTCACCGACGGCCAGTTCGATGAGTGCGACCTGACGTTGCGCGAACTGCAGTTGATCGTCGACTCGGTCTCCAAGACCCTCGCATCCATCTACCACGGACGCATCAGCTACGCGAGCACGGAACAGATCGCGCGGTCGATGGGATCACAGACCAGCACATCATCTTCGACGGGCACGCACCAGAGCGCCGCCCATGCGTCGGGCGGCACACCAAGCCCGGGCACGCCGCTCCCCCTGACCAAGCCCGAGTCCCTTGGCTCACCCTCGACCGGCTCCATCGAACTGCCACGGAGCGGGTGAGCGTCAACTCGTCTCCCGAACGCGACTCGGCTGTGTCACTGTGTCACTGTCACAACATCTTCCCCGTCAGCACAACGATCGCGATCGCCAGGTAGATCAGCGTTCCGGACGCGTCCATCAGGGTCGCCACCAGCGGCGTGGACGCCGTGGCCGGATCCACACCGAACCGCTTCAGCGCCAGGGGCAGCAACGAGCCCACCGTTGTCCCCCAGGCAACCACCAGCATGATCGCCGCGGCGACCGTCACCGCAAGAGGAAGCTTGAACTCCGTGTGCGGATGCCCGGCGGCGGTGAACGCCCACACCACCATCATCCCCATCGCGCCCAGGGACCCGCTCAGCAGCAGCCCCGTCGCCAGCTCCTTCTTCACGATTGCGAACCAGTCGGAGGGCGTGACCTCACCCAGGGACAGCGCGCGCGTGAGCAGCGTGGCGGCTTGAGAGCCCGAGTTCCCGCCGCAGGAGATGACCAGGGGAAGGAAGAACACCAGAACCTTGGCCTTGTCGAGCTGGTTCTGGAACGAGCCCAGCACCACGATCGTGATGGTCTGTCCGATGAAGAGCGCGGCCAGCCAGATCGCGCGCTTTCGATACATCTCCGCGTACCCGGTGTCGATGTACGCGTCTTCCAGGGCGGCGACCGCGCCCATCATCTGCATGTCCTCGGTGGCCTCGGCCTGGGCGACGTCCGCCACGTCGTCGTGCGTCACGATCCCCAGCAGCTTCCCCTTGGAATCGAGCACCGGCAGCGCAATCCGGTCGTATCGCGACATCAGGCGCACGGCCTCTTCCTGGTCCTGGTCCGCGGTCAGCGCCACGAAGTTGCTGTCGCCGATCGAGCCCAGCGTCGCCTGCGGATCCGCAAGGATCAACTGTCGGATCCGGATGTCATCAACGAGCCGCCCCTGATCATCCGTGATATAGACCACGTTGATCGTCTCGGCGTCGCGCCCGTGCTTGCGCAGGTGCGCGAGGGCCTGCTCGACCGTCCAGTCCGCGCGCACGGCCACGTAGTCGGGCGTCATCAGCCGACCGACCGACTCGGCGGGATATCCCAGAATCGCCAGCGTCGCCTGTCGCTCGGCGGGATCGAGTGACTGGATCAGGCGCTGTGCGACGGTGTAGGGCAGCTCATCGAGCAGGCGCACGCGATCGTCCGTGCTCATCGCCTCCATCACGCGCCGCGATCCCTCGTCCCCGAGCTTGGCGATCAGCTTCTCCTGATCCTCAGGCTCCAGGTACGAGAAGACCTCACCGGCATCATCCTGATAGAGAAACCGGAACGCCACCGCGGCGTCCGCCGCGTCCAGCTCGCTGAAGACTTCCGCGACGTCGGCCGCGGGCAACTCGTGGAGCGTCTCGCGCAGCTCACCAAACTGACCCGCGCGGATCATCTCTTCGATCTCGGGCTGGATGAGCGCTGCGAGTGACTTCACCGCCCGCATGGTACGGGCCGTCCGCGCACCCCGCGCGGGCCCGGGGGCTCAAACGATCCCGGCGAGCGACCCCAGCGATCCGAGGCCAATCGGCTCTTTGGTAAAGAACGGCTCTCCCGCGCCCGTCCCGATCCGCGAACCGAAGTAGACGCCCCCGGCCCGCACCCACTCCACCACTCTGCGGTTCTTCTCCGGCAGCACGAACTGCGTGTGGTAGGCGTTGATCGAGTCGATCTTGCGATCCGCGAACGCCGTGATGTCCACGATGAACGAGGGGTCGGCCACCCAGCGGAGGTGCGACGCGTAGTAATAGAACAGCCACTGCGGATACACGGGCGGCAAGCCCCCATCCCCCGGCATCGCCAGCTTGGTCAGCTTCGCATCAAACCGCGCATCCTCAACGATGCGCGTGACGGCGCGATGGTCGGGGTGGGCATCCTCCGGGAACGGACAGAAGATGATCTGCGCCTGATGCGCCCTGATCACGCCCGCGACCTTGTGGCGGGCCTCGATGGTGTGCTCCACGAAACGGTTGGGCAGGTCCAGCGGCATCCGCCGCACGGGCTTGGTTTCCGGCCCGGCCGGACTGAGGATCTCCGCCGCCCGCGCTGCTTCCTTGGCGCGTGTCGCGGGATCGCCAAAGGGCGTCGGTTCCCCGTTCGTCGCATCCAGCAGCAGCACATCGTGGCCCTGCGAGGCCAGGAGCGCGATCGTTCCCCCCATGCCGATCTCCTGATCGTCCGGATGAGGCCCAACGACCAGTACGTTCGCCATGCTGCGCCCCTCGACTCCACGACTTCGTGACTTGGTGACTCCGCGACCCCGTGCCGCGATGCCTCGTGCAGTCCCCTTCGTCCCGCTGATCCTTTGCCCCTCTGCCCCTTCATGCTCTACTTGATCACCGGCTCCCCGCGCGTGACCACAAGCGGATACATCGTCCCGTCGCTCTCCAGTTGCCCCAGCACCATGCGCTCCGGCTTCTTGGTCGCGAAGAACCCGCCGCCGCGGAACGGCTCGCCGTGCTCATTCCGAAAGTCCGCCAAGGGCAGCTTCAGCGACTGCCCCACGGCCAAGCCCTCGATGGGGCGCGAGAAGTACGCGTTCAGCCAGATTGTGCTGGGCCCGAAGACCCGCGATGTTGTATTCGTGAGTTCCAGCGTCGTCTCGCCTCGGATGATCTGGATGTCGAGGGCCTCGCCCCGCGGCAGCGTGTCCGGGTACGCGCGGGCGTAGTTGACGGGGTTCTGTCCCGCCTTGCAGCCGGCGAGCAGCGCGCCGACGCCGAGGGCCAGCACGGCGAGGTGGGAGATCAGGGGACGGGATCGTGCGTGGGGGGATCGTGTGGAGGAAGCTCTCATGGTCCGTATAGTCCCGTGCATGGGGTGCGAGAGCAACAACGCCACGCCCCCCGGACCCGCAATCGCCCCAGGAGCCGAGGCCCTCGACGCGCGGAAGATCGCCGAAGAGATCGCCCTGGGCTGGCACGGTCGCTGGCCGGGCGGCATCGATCCGAGAATCCCCGCCGCGGTGCCGGGGTTCGATGCCCCCTTCTTTCAGGCCGGTCTCGCCGGGTATTCCGATGCCGCGATGCGCATTGTCGCGCGGCGGCATGGGTGCCCCTATTGCGTGACTGAGGCCCTCCTGGATCGCACGCTCCTGGCCGGCGGGCGTGGCTTCACCAAGGCCGACCTGGGTGAACTCCACGACAACATCCCCGGCGGCGTCGAGGACCACCCCCTCGCCGTCCAGATCATGGGGTCCGAGCCGCGCGAGATGGCCGCCTCCGCCCTGAAGGCCATCGAGCAGGGCAAACGCACCGACAAGGCCTATCGCGCTCTGGCCTACGGCCACCTCACGCATGATCCGAGCGGCGCGCTCGTGAAGTTCAAGCCGGAGGACTTCGAGCCCGCGTCCGAGTACGAGTATGAAGCGGTGTCGTGTGGGGATGATGAGGAAGAAGCCACGGAGTCACGAAGTCACGAAGCCACGGAGTCCGTTGCTTACCCCTCTCTTTCCCCTCTGCGAAACTCTGATTCCTCCGCGGCCTCTGCGTTCTCTTCGCTTTCGTTCTCCACGGTCGACGTGAATCTGGCCTGTCCCGTCAAGAAGATAAAGGCCAAAGCCCGCGGCGGGCACTGGCTCGCCGAGCCGGACGGCGCGATCGCGATCCTCGAAGCCGTCCGCAACGACGTCCCCGCGCACATCCCCTGCACCGTGAAACTCCGGCGCTCGTACGACGACACGCCCGAGATGGTCGCGAACTTCTACAGGATCTACGACGCGGCGTATGCGATGGGCTACGCCTGGGCGACCGTGCATGCCCGCACGGTCGAGCAGAAGTACGTCGGCCCTTCACGCTGGGACCTCTTGCGTGAGATCGTGGCGCGCACGCCCGACCGCGTCGTCTTCGGCTCCGGCGACATCTGGAGCGTCCACGACCTGTTCCGCATGATCGCCTACACCGGCGTCAGCGCCGTCGCCGTGGCGCGGGGGTGCATCGGCAACCCCTGGATCTTCAAGCAGGCCCGCATGATGCTCGCCGGCAATGAGCCCGCACGCCCCACCATCGCCGAGCAGCGCGACGTGCTTGAGCAGCACTACAAGCTCGCGCTGGCCGCGAACCGACGCATGCGCCACCCCGACGACTTCACCTCCAAGAACATGCGGAAGTTCGGCATCCGCTTCGCGGAGCACCACCCGCACTCGGAAGACGCTCGCCTCCGCTTCATCGCCGTCAAGGGGATCGAGGATTGGCGGGCGGTGCTGGATGAGATGTACACCCCGCGTGAAAGCCATTGACGAGCGAGCCGCACGCACATGGAGCGGTCACCGAAGTGGGCAGCGTTTCCTCGGAAGCAGGTCGGCCGTACTTCGCAAAGCTGTTTGCGAGCAGACGCCTCGTCGCATGGCGTGCGCCGCCCTTCCGAATCACCAGCACAACCTGGAATGGCACGCTGGTCCTCGAAGATCGAGCCCCCCGCTGGAATCCCGGAGCATTGCTTGGCATCGTTCTGGGAGCCCTCGCGGCAGTCTTGCCGCTCTGGCAAGGCCCCACCATCGGGCTGCCGCCGAGCGGCCAGGCGACCGCTCTTTTCGCTTCCATGTGTGGCCTGCTGACATTCGTCTTCAGCATCGTTGTACTGGTCCGGTTCCGGCGTGTGTGCAACCGATGCACCGTCGACCCCCGTGCTTCAACGATCACGATTGAGCGGCACTCGTTCTTCGGAAGTGACATCGCGAGCGGCTCGCTCGACACAGCCGCATTGGTGATGACAGGCTGCACGTTGTCGTTCGCCATGTCTCACGTTGCAGACTGGAAGGGTCACTGCTGCGTGGTAGTGATCGACGGCTTGCCGATGCTGCTCGCAACCGCTGCGAGCAAGGACTCCATCGCCGATTACCCTCGCTCGCTTGGCGACATCCTGAGCAACGCGACATTGCATGACCTTTCGGACGAGGTCTTGCGCGGGTGGTGCACGCGGTAACTTGCAATATGGGGGGGCGACCGCGACCCTCGGAGACCTCGCCGCGCAGCGGCCTCCCTAAAACGCGTCTCCGTCGCCGAAGGCGACGCGCTCCTTTCTGAGCGGCCCAGCGGGCCGCACGTGTGTTTCCACCAGTGGAGCAAGCGTCGTCGCAGGCGACCGAGCGGAACTGGTGGAAAGCCCGCCGCGCAGCGGCCTCCCAAAAACGCGTTGAAGTCGCCGGAGGCGACGCACGCGTCTTCTCCTCTTCTTCAGCTTGCCACATTCTGTCGCCCCTTCAGGGCTCAGCATCCACACCACGCCAACCCGGGGCGACGCTCGCCGCTCCGCGGCTGCGCTTGCCCCGGGCTCCGGCTATCTCGCCCCCTTGGGGCTCTCCGAACCCAGAGCCTCGCACCTTCTGACACGCTCCACTGCATCCCCGTCTCATCCTCCCGACCCCATCCGCCAGTTTGCCATTTGGCCCTTTGCGATTTGCCATTTTCCTGCCCTTGACTCCCCCTCACTGACAGACTGTTGTCAGTGAACCCGCGCGCATCAGGGGTGTTTGTGCGCCCATTTGACCCTACTCCGCAGGTTCCCCTCCAAAACGACTTGCACGCCGCCCGCCGCGCTGTATCGTCGGGTCATGGTCGCCAACAACGCGACATCCTCGCCCACCCCCGACCCGCGCCACACCGACGTGCCGCGGGTGCCACCAGTTCCCGGTTCGAACGCGCAGCGGTCCGAACCGGAACTGGTGTCTTCTCCTTCCCCCTCTGCCCCTGTGCCCCTCAGTCCCTCTGCCCCTTCTTCCCATTCTTCTCCGCGTTCCTCCGCGTCCTACGCGTTCAACGCGACTCCTGATCCCGACTCTTCTCCGTGGCCCTCGGTGGCCCTCCGTGGTGAATCTTCTTCGTCTGTGTCCTCTTCATCCGACTCCCCTCTGTGCCACTCTGCGCTCTCTGCGTCCTCTGTGGTTCCTCTTTCCCTCCTGCACGCCTTCATCGCTGCCAACTACAACATCACCACACTCCTCTCCGACCCGCGCTTCACACCCGACGAGATCATGGCCTTCCTCGCCGATCCCGACACCCACACCAAACTCACCGAGATCGCCAAGATCGCACACCTCGGGCTCACCATCCGCGCAACCGAAGCCCGCCACATCGCCATCGCCGCGCTCGAGATCTGCGCGAAGGAAGCCGACGACCTCGTTGAGAAGCGCCGCGCCGCTCACGCCCTCTACCGCGCCACCTGCTCACCACTGATCCCGCTCGCACGCGGCTCCAGTTCCACTGGCGCAAACACCAATGAGTCCCCTCGCGCCGCCGCTCCTCCCCCTCTCCCACCCGCTCCCGAACCCCTCGACATCCCGCGGCCGGACCTCAACCCCGACAACATCACGCGCATCGTCTCCCAAGCCCTCCTTATCAACCGCAACAACACGCCCGAGGTCGGCACCGGCTTCGCAACGCTGAATGCATTCCTCACACCCGACGTCACCATCTGCGGCACACAACTCCCCGACTCCTCAGACTCCTCCGACCCCGACCCCACCTCTTCCCCTTCTTCTCCTTCTTCTTCCCCCATTCCCCCTCTTCTCCTCTGTGCCACTCCGCGTTCTCTGCGTCCTCTGTGGTCTCTTCGCCTTCTCTGGCCGCCCGCCGCATCGCCGCGATCCGCGAGACACCTCTCGGCGAGCTCGACGGTCACTGCTGGTGCATGGCCCACGACCTGGACGAGCCCGGCGACGCGCTCACCAAAATCCACACATGGTTCGTCCCGCGCGAAGGCGGCGTGCGCCACTTCACCTTCACGCTCGAAACCAAGCTCTTCCACTTCCCGGAAGCCCAGCCCGACTGCTGGTACATCACCAGCATCGACCACTGCGATCCCATCGCGCTCCGCCGCGCCCGCGAACAGCAGCAGAAAGAGCAGCGCGAACAAGAGAAGCGCCGGAAGCAACACCCGCCCAACCGCCCCACACCCCCCGCCGACGACAAGCCTCCCTGACATCGCGCCCGGCCCCCCACTCAAAGCAACTTTGACGGCGCGGGTGTGTTTCGCGATTGGCCGCAATCCCGGCACACTGCGCCCCAAGGAGCCGCGCGCCCTCTCGGCGTGGCCGCCCATATCCTTGGTTACCTATGCCAAACACCCTGCATCCCGACCCTGCCTCGCCCCCCACCGCTCACCACGCTGATCCCATCACCGACTCCACGCTCGCGCTCATCGGCGTGCGGGATGCAGAGATCGCCGGACTCATCGCCAAAGAACGTGAGCGGCAGGAGACGACGCTGGAGCTCATCGCCAGCGAGAACCACGTCAGCCACGCCGTCATGCACGCGATGGGGACGTGCCTCACCAACAAGTATGCCGAGGGGTATCCCGGCGCTCGCTACTACGGGGGGTGCGAGTTCCACGACAGGATCGAGGATGTGGCGCGGGAGCGGGCCAAGAAGCTGTTCGGGGCCAGGTTCGCGAATGTGCAGCCGCACTCGGGGGCGCAGGCCAACACCGCCGCGTTCATGGCGCTGCTGCAGCCGGGGGACACGTTCTGCTCGCTGGTGCTGAAAGATGGCGGGCACCTGTCGCACGGGATGAAGATCAACTTTTCGGGCACGTTCTACAAGCCGGTCCACTACCCCCTGCACTACGACAAGGCCCATCCGGAGCACGAGCGGATCGACTATGACGCGATGCGGGCGGTGTGCATGGAGCACAAACCGAAGCTCTTGATGTGCGGCTACTCGGCGTACCCGCGGATCATCGACTTCGCGAAGTTCCGCGCGATCGCGGACGAGTGCGGCGCGCTCCTGATGGCGGACATCGCGCACATCGCGGGGCTGGTGGCGTCGGGCGTGCATCCCTCGCCTTTCCCGCACGCGCACGTGGTGACGACGACCACGCACAAGACGCTGCGCGGGCCGCGGGGCGGGCTGATCCTGACCAATGACGAGGAACTGGCCAAGAAGATCGATAAGGCGCTCTTTCCGGGGGTGCAGGGGGGGCCGCTGATGCACATCATCGCGGCCAAGGCCGTCGCGTTCGGCGAGGCGCTGCGTCCGGAGTTCAAGACCTACTGCGAGCAGGTGGTGAGGAACGCCAGGACGCTGGCGGGCGCGCTGGTGGAGAAGGGGTACCGCATCACCTCGGGCGGCACGGAGAATCATCTGATGCTCGTCGATCTGCGCGGCAAGAGCGAGCAGTTGACGGGCGCGGATGCGGAAAAGTGGCTGGAGACGGCGGGGATCATCACGAACAAGAACGGGATTCCGGACGATCCGCGCCCGCCGCGGGTGACGAGCGGCCTGCGTCTGGGAACGCCGGCGCTGACGACGCGCGGGTTCAAGGAAGCGGAGATGCGCGAGGTGGCGGAGCTGATCGATCGCGTGCTGAGCGCGGGCGTTCAGGGCGAGGCCGCGCTCGCGGCGGCGACATCAGCGGTGCGTTCGGATGTGCGGGCGCTGTGCAAGCGGCTGCCGCTGGGGTAGTAGTGACGGAGTGACCGAGTCATGAAGTCAAGAAGTCACGAAGGCGAGTGACTCAGTGGCCGCTGGGGGCGGGGGGTGCTGAGTCAGGTGCGGTCGTGCCGCTGGAGTCGGGCGTGGGCTCGGGGGTGGTTTCCGGCGTCGTCTCCGGGGGCAACTGACCGGCGTTCATCTTGGCTTCTTCATCGTGAAGGCGCGGCTCTCCGGAGCCTGTCGGTGGTTGCAGGCGGGGGCCGCCGCGGTCGGCGAACTCGGGGAGCAGGACGCCGACGACGGCGCCGATGATGAAGCCGACGATGAGGCCGGGAACGAAATACTTGAAGCCGCCGGAGGGGGCCGGTGCGGCGGCGGGTGTATTGGCGTGTTCGGACATGAGAGCTGCTCCAAGAGGACGCGGTTCAGCAGCAACTCCCGGGCAGACCACGATAGCATGGGGCGGGAGCCGGTTCACCCGAACCGGGGCCGAGGGCGTCCAGTCTTCATATCGGCTGGAGAGGCGTGCGGGCTGGCGTGGCGGGCGGGAGTTTGGGGTCAGGAGCGGCGCATCCGCCGGACCCAGCGGCCGTACTCCAGCACGGAGCGGATGAGTTCCGGGCGGCTGGGATAGCCCTTGCCGAAGGCCGTGTGGAGCCGCCACTGCCAGTACGGGCCCTTGAATCGGAAGCGCGAGATGAGGGCGAGGCGGGACAGCTCGTAGAGCGCGCCGGGGATGGTGAGGAGGTTGCGGAACATCAAGGAAAGGTTACGCGCGTGGTTTCACGCGCGAGCCAGGACGCGCGTGTACCACGCGACGGTCTCGGTGAGGCCTTCCTCGAGCGAGATGACGGGGCTGTACCCGATGAGTTCCTTGGCGCGGTCGAGGGAGGCGAGGGAGTGCTGCACATCGCCGGCGCGGGCGGGGAGCTGGGCGGGGGAGAGGTCGGGGCGATTGCAGCGTTCGGCGATCATGTGGGCGAGGTCGGCGATGGTGACGCGGCGCCCGGTGCCGACGTTGACGACTTCGCCGCTGGTGCGGAGGCGCGCCGAGCCAGCCATGAGCGTTGCGAGCACGGCGTTGGCGACGTAGGTGAAGTCTCGGGAAGCGGTGCCGTCGCCGTACATGGTCGGGGGCTCGCCGGCGATGAGGCGGCGGGCGAAGCTGGGGATGACCGCGGCGTAGGCGGAGTCGGCGGGCTGGCGCGGGCCGAAGACGTTGAAGTAACGGAGCGAGACGCCGCTGAGTCCGTAGGAGGCGGACCAGGAACTGACGAGGTGCTCGCCGGCGAGTTTGGATGCGGCGTAGGGTGAGCGCGGGGCGGGGACCTGGGACTCGATCTTGGGGAGCGTGGGCGAGTCGCCGTAGGCGGATGAGGAGGCGGCGTAGACGACGCGCTCGGCACCGTGGGCCTTGGCGGCCTGGAGGACGCGGAGCGTGCCGGTGGCGTTGACCTGCCAGGTGCGTTCGGGCTCTTCGATGGAGCGGGGGACGGAGCCGATGGCGGCGAGGTGGAAAACGACTGATGAGCCGCGGACGGCATCGCGGACGGCGGCGTCCTCGAGGATGGAGCCGTGCACGAATGAGACGCGTTCGGGCTCCATGGCGAGGAGTTCGCCGAGGTGTTCGAGGTTTGAGCTGGAGAGGTCGTCGATGACGGTGATGGAGGCGCCGAGGGAGTGGAGGGCGTCGACGAGATGGCCGCCGATGAAGCCCGCGCCGCCGGTGACGCAGACCGATCGACCTTCATAGAAGGAGCGCAGTCGCGTGGCGGCGTCGGTGGGAAGGCGGATCATTCGTTCTGTTTCTCTGATGCTGTTCGATGGAGACTGGATTCAGCCGGGGCAGCCCTGTCCGAAGGCGTCGAGGAAGTCGAGGAAGTCCAGAACATCGATGGTGGTGTCGCCGTTGAAGTCCGAATCGACGCCGGAGGAGCCGGTGCAGGGCGCGGGCTGGCCGGAGCATGATCCGAAGGCGTCGAGGTAGTCGAGGAAGTCGGTGACGTCGGACTCGCCGTCGCCGTTCACATCCGAGGGGCATCCGGTGCAGTCGAAGTCGGAGATGCTGAAGGCGTCGACGCCGGACTCGGTGACGGTGTTGTCGGGGTTGTCCGAGACGGAGAAACGCACGCGGACCTGCGAGGTGGGCGCGACGTAGTCGGCGACGTCGAAGGTGACGATCTTCCAGAGGTTGCCGCCGCTCCCGACGGAGGAGACGGTGACCCAGGATGCGCCGTTGTTGTTGGAGATCTCGGTGACGAACTGGTCCTGCGGGAGGCCGGAGGTTGAGTGCCAGCGCGCGAAGGTGACGCGGGGGTTGTTGAGCCCGGAGAGGTCGTAGGCGGGCGAGGTGAGGCGGGTGGGTCCGCCGTCGATATCGGCATCGCCGGCGGCGTTGCCGGTGACCCAGCACTGGCCGGAGCCGTCGAAATCGGCGGCGGGATCGCGGTTCAAGCCGCCTCCGATGGGTGTGCCGCGCTCCCACGCGCCGCGAATGACCGCGGTGTTCTGGACGGTCCAGCCGTCGTTGGTTTCGAAGTCCTGATCGACGACGGAGGCGATGCCGTAGGCGGCGACTGCGGCGTATGGCGTGCCGGCGGCGCCTTCGCGCGGGCTGTTGTAGGTCGAGCCGTTGGAGCCCTGGACGCTGAAGTAGTACGTGACGGGGGTGGTGCAGTCGATGGGCGGGAAGGTTGCGGTGAACGCGCCTGCGCCGTTGTCGGTCATGTTGATGGCGACGTAGCCGGAGCCGGTGTCGAGATGGAGGCGGCCGGAGCCGGGAAGGGGGCTGACACCGGAGACCGTGGAGATGTCCATGTCGATGGTGGTGCCGCCGGCGGGAGAGACGAATGTGGGGAATGGATCGGGGAAGGTGAACTCGGGGCCGGGGCACTCGCAGACGCCCCTTGGCGCCGCGAGTGCAGCGTTGAGACTGACGTGGTTGGCGCCGGTGCCCCAGTTGTTGCCGCCGCTGGTGGTGCAGCCGCCGTGGGTGTGGATGCCGATGGCGTCGCCGGATGTTTCGTGGATGACGGGTGAGCCGGAGTTGCCGCCCGTGGTGTCCATGCGGTATCCGAGGGTGGTGCCTGAGAAGGAGGAGTATGGGCCGGCGTGGGTCTTCTGGACCTGGTTCCACGTGTTGGAGACGGGGGAGGATGTTGTGCCGTAGCCGGTGACGCGGGCGTTGCCGCCTGCGGCGGGTGGCGTGGTGTCGAGGTTGTGTGCGACGCCGTAGGCCTCGAAGGGTGTGAGGCCGGTGTTGGAGTTGGGGAAGACGCCGTAGTAGGCCCAGTCGTTGCCGACGCCGCCGCCTCCGTTGCCCTGGAGACTGGAGGAGTCAGTGGCGTATTGGTGGTCGGGGTGGGGGTTGACGAGGCCGCCGCCGGAGTTGGAGAGGGGGACCTTGAACTGGATGGTGGAGATTCCGCCCTGGCAGTGGCCCGCGGTGAGCATGCAGTTGTTGCAATCGTTGATGGTCCAGCCGGTGCAGCCGACGGGGAGGATGCGTGCGGAGCGATCGTCGAAGGAGAGTGTGCGGTCGTCGGTGGTGCCGCAGATGGAGCGATTGGCGGGCGCGGGCTCGCTGGCGACGCCATGGGAGAGGCGGAGCTGGTTGTCGCCGGTGCCGGGGTAGGCGATGAGTTCAATCTGGACGGCATCGCCGTTGAAGTATGCGCTGGTGAGCTTCCACTGCAGGACGCTGACGTTGTCGAGGATCTGGTGGTAGCCGTCGGTGAGTGAGGTGATGC
>CAZPPG010000008.1:0-87957 GCA_964588385.1 uncultured Phycisphaeraceae bacterium | reverse complement strand
TCAAGGAGAACCGCCGCGTGGGCACCCGCTATGACAAACTCGCGACCAGCTTCCAGGCCTTCATCAACCTCGCCATCATCCGACGATACCTCAGGATCCTCTCACCGGATGATCCGTCAGACAGAACCTAGCGGCCGGACTCGCGACCACGATCTACTTGCTCGCGCAGATCTTTGTCGACCGAATCGCAGCGTTTCTCGGCAACGCCGTCGGTATCGTCATGTTGATCATCCACTTTGCGGCATCGCCCATACTCATCCTGACGAGTGTCTACTTGTCTCGCGTGGCAACTGCCGCAGCCGAAGGACGATCATCCCGCAGACTCCGAGTACTCGCGTGGATCATGGGCGCGTTCCTGGTTGCGGAACTCGGGTTCGACCTGGGATGGATGTTTGGCATTGTCCAGACGTGGATCTGGACAGGAGGCATGTGGTGGGGCCAGTACGCGTCTATGAGCTTCCACATCGCCCTCGGCCTCTTCGCCATCCGCCTCGCCCGTCACCTCCGCGGCCCCGCTCTCGGCGAAGCAACCCGCATCCGCGAGAAGCCCTGACACTCGATCGCCTCTTTCCCCATTCCCCTCTCTGTGCCTCTGCGCCTCTGTGGTGAATGTCTTTGTCTTGATCGCCTTCGGCTCTAACCCACCAACCGCCGCGCCCGCAGCGACCGCAGCACCAGCTCATCCGCCGTCACGCTCGTCGGCGTCAGCACGTGCGCGATCGACCTTGCCGCGCACGCCTTCACCACACCCGCCTGATGCGCCTCAAAGTTCCGCTTGTAGCGCCGGATCACATCACCCGTAATCGTCACCTCCGCCGCTCGCCCCGACTCCGCATCCATCAGCCGCAAATCGCCCACCAGTCCCTTCTCCACCATCGTCTCGGGCTCAATCTCCCCCGGCGAAAGCGTCTGAATCACGAACGACTCGAACCCCGCGCTCCCGGCCAAATAAGACAATCCCGCGCTCGCACCCTCCAGCGGCAGCAGCATGTCCGAAATCAGCACCACCACGCCCCGCCCGCTCCGCGACCGCGCAATCGTCCGCATCGCACGCTCAAACGATTCCGCCGCCGACGCGCCGCCCCGACCCGCACCCAATCCTCCACCCACACCCCGCGCTGTGCCCTCGCGCGCGCGCGCGAGCAGAAACTCGCCCAACCGCTCGATCGAAGTTCTTCCCCGCAGCGCACGCATCACCCGCGCCCGCCCATCCGACTCCGCCCCATATGACGACACGATCACCCGCGCCCGATTCACCAACCCCACATACCCGAGCGCCATCGCGATCCGGTGCGCTGCCAGCAGCTTGCTGGGCTCCCCCGCGTTCATCGACGCGCTCGCATCCACCACCAGATACAGCGCCAGATCCTCATCCTCACGGAACAACTTGATCACCAGCCGCTCAAGTCGCGCCAGCACATTCCAGTCGATGTGCCGCAGATCATCCCCCGGCACGTACGGCCTGAAGTCATCAAACTCGACCGAGCGCCCCCGACGCCTCGAACGCCGCTCTCCCGGCAACTTTCCACCAAACACCTTGCGGCTGAGCAGATCCACGCGGTCAAGACGCGACAACAACTCCTTGCCCAGAAGGTCGTCGATCGTCTCAATCCGCGTTGTGTCTTGCCCGATCAGCACGCCATCATGCTAGCGGCATCCCTTCCCACGATTGCCCATTGCCCATGGCCTATTGCCCCGCCTCTTACTTCGCCTTCCCATCACGCGCCTTCCGCGGATTCGGCGCGGGCTTGCCGTCCGCATATCCCCACACCGTCACCGTCACCGTCTTCCGCCCCCACTTCCGCGCCTGCTCGTGCGTGGGAAAGAGAAGATCCAATCGATTCCCCTTGATCGCCCCACCACAATCAAGCACCGGCACCACGTTCCCGCTGTCATACCCCGGCACCGTCAGCATCGAGCCATACGCCAGCACGCGCGGATCCGCCGCCACCAGCCGATGCCCGTTCGTGTGCACCGAGTGCAGCGTCGCCGTAATCCCGTCCGCCGAGTTCCCGCACGAACGCCAGTCCGGCGAATACGCCGTCACCACCATCTTCATCGTCTTCACAGGCCGGATCGGACGCCCGTTGAAGAACCGCGTCCCCTTCGGCCAAAGCTCCGGCGCATCCGCGCCCCGCTTCGCCGCCGCTCCCGCCTCCACCGTCCGCGCCTCTGGCGCCTCGTTCAACGGGTCCACAATCGCCAGCGGCCGCGCCGGGGCCTCAATCCTCGACAGCGAGCCCTTCGCCACAGGAATGTGCGCGATCTCCGCAAAGTCCACCTTGGCCACCGAGGCCAGCGGCGCAGGCGTCACATTCCCGTACCGCGCCTCCTTGACCAGGATCGCCGACGTCGCCGTCAGCGCGAGCACGCCCGCTCCGGCCAAGGCCCGCAGCAAACGTCTCGCAATCACCTGGGGATAACGCCCAGGCGTGACGCGGCTGATTTGTGCCAAATCGACGCTCCGACCGGCCACAGCCGCTCGCCCAACGCCTCTGACGCCTGACCAGCCTTGGTCGCGTCGGTTCCCTTCCGGAACCAGTCGGTCGCTGGAACGGCCTGAAGCCCATTCCGGGAGCCGACCCCATCCTTGCGGGCCAGCGAAAAGTGAAGACAAGACTATACCCTTGACCCGACCGTGGATCATAGCACACCCCGTTCTGGACGTTCCTAGAATGTTCGGGTGCCAGGGAGCGGGGCGAGCCACCATGCCGCCCAACCGAGTTCTTGGCCCGAACAACCGACCCGTCGTTTATCTGCCCGATTCCCCTTTGCTGTCCACTCGCCGCGACCCCTCCACTGACAACTGTCTGTCAGTGACACGAGCACATTTCTACCCATAGAGTGCGCCCAAGTGCAGATCCTGCAAGCAATTGGATCAATTCTGCTGGGACTCTGTGCCGGTTGTATCGGTGGTATCGCTGGTATCGGCGGAAGCATGGTCATGCTTCCGGGCTTGTCGCTGGCTTTCGGAACTTCCCCCGCTTCGACCCACCACCTCTACATGGCCGCCGCCATGGCCGTCAACATGGCCGTCGCCATTCCCGCCGCTCGAAAGCACCGCCAGGCCGGCGCAGTAAGGTCCGATATCGTCCGACGTGTGCTCCCCGTTATGGCCATCGCCATCATCGCCGGCGTCCTCCTTTCCAACCTCATCGACGGCTCATACCTCCGCCTCGGACTCGCCGCGTTCATCGCCCTCTACTGCCTCGGCACCTTCTTCGCCCTCGCTCTCCGCAAGCCCGACCACTCAGGAACCCGCGAGCGTGTCACCACACTCAACCTCCTCGCCATCGCCATCATCGCCGGCCTCCTCGGCGGCCTGCTCGGCATCGGTGGCGGCGTCGTCATGGTCCCCGCCCTCCAACTCCTCTGCCGCCTCCCCCTCCGACAGGCCATCGGCACCAGCGCGGGCATCATGTGGCTCACCGCCCTCATCGGCGCAACCCTCAAACTCGCCACCCTCCACACCCACGACCAATCCGTCACGCACGCACTCCTCCTCGCCCTCCTCATGGCACCCGGCGCGATCATCGGCGCCCGCATCGGCGCCTCACTCGCCCACTCGCTCCCGCTCCCCATCGTCCGCGCCATCATCGTCACCATCCTCACCATCGCTGCTGCCAGAATGGCAGGACTCTTCTAGCGATTCGTGCACACCGAACGCCCGTCACCCCCACTTTCTGAGCCACGATCCGTGGCGTCGAATCGCAATCCAAACCCACATCATCCAACGAATACAGCAGCGAACAAGCGGGCCGCACACACGTACCGCACACTGAATGCGCCTCACGCCAACACCCGTGAAGCGCTCCGCGCCGGAAAGTCTCGCACTCGGTGTTGAAGGACTCACGCAGCCATGACCGTGCTCACCAACAACTTCAAGACCGCGCTCCTCCTCGGCGGCCTCATGGGCCTCTTCATCGCCGTCGGCTCCATGTGGGGCCAGCAGGGCATGATCACCGGCCTCATCTTCGGCGGCCTCATGAACGTCGTCGCATGGTTCTTCTCCGACAAGATCGCCATCGCCTCCATGCGGGCCCGCGAAGTCACCGCCGAAACCGGAGGCGACTACTACCGCATGGTCGATGAACTCCGCCGTCGCGCCGGCCTCCCGATGCCCAAGGTCTACATCTGCCCGCACGACGCCCCCAACGCCTTCGCAACCGGCCGCTCGCCGCGCAAGGCCGCCGTCGCCGTCACACAGGGCCTCCTGCAGGTCCTCGACCGAGACGAACTCGAAGGCGTCATCGCCCACGAACTCGCCCACATCAAGAACCGCGACACCCTCACCTCCTGCATCGCCGCGACCCTCGCCGGCGTCCTGGCCTTCATCGCCCAATGGGGCATGCTCTTCGGCGGCGGCCAGAATCGCGAGGGCTCCAACCCCCTTGCCATGTTCCTCACGCTCATCCTCGCCGCCGTCGGCGCCGCCCTCATCAAGGCCGCCATCAGCCGCTCGCGCGAATACGTCGCCGATGCTCACGCCGCCCAGATCGTCGGCTCTCCCCGCGGCCTCATCTCCGCGCTTCAGAAGATCGAGATGTACGCCAAGCGCATCCCCCTCGTCCAACCCAACCCCGCGCAGAACAACCTCTTCATCATCGAGCCCTTCGGTGGCAACGCCGCCATCCGCCTCTTCGCCACCCACCCGCCCACCGAGAGCCGCATCCGCGCCCTCATGAACGGGTGAGGCCGAGTCCGGCGCGACAACCCCTTAAACGAATGCGACCCAAGAACCCAGGGACTCAGTCCCTGGGTTCGTTTCGCATACCATCACCCACGAAGTGACCCGTTGCTACGCATGCAACATCGCCATCACCGACGCAAAGCGTCTGCGGCGTTCGCTTGTACCCTTCTGTGATGCGTGTTCCAGTGCCGCCCTCACCGCTGAACTCAATCCGACCTCAACAGGCGTCGCCCCGTCCGGATGCTCGGTCACGGCACGCGAGCAGTCGCTGATCATCACCGTGACCGCCAGATCCGCGCGAAACCTCGCCCTCGCAATCGTGGTGCTCGTCAGCATCAACATCTACCTTCCCGGCCTCGGACTCGGAATCCTCCGCGGCATTCTCAGTGGACTCGGCGTCCCTCTGCCTTCATGGCTTCCGGGATCTGCGCTACCCAACTACGGGCTTATCGGCTCGCTCTTCATCGCTCTGGTCTTCTCGGTTCCGTTGTTGATTGCGGGCATGATGACCCGCGTTCTCCTCTTCTCCGCATTCGGACGGTATCAGATCACACTCACAGATGAAGCCGGCACACTGTTCCGAGGAATCGGCCCGATCGGACGCACCCACCGATTCAACGCCCTCGCGGTGACGGAAGTGGAACTCCGCGTTGAGGTCGATGACGAGGGGCATAAAAGCGAACGAATCGCAATCCACGCGGAGAAAGAGATCCTCTTCGGCGAAATGATGAGCGCCGAGCGTCGCCGATGGTTGCACAAGACCCTCGCAGAAGCCCTCGTTCCGCATCGCTCCGATCTTTCGGCCACGCCCGCGTAACGCTCCAGCGGACGGCGCGTCCCGTCCCTCTTGGCCTTGTGCCTCTTGCCTTGTGCCTCTTGCCTGTTGCCTGTTGCCTGTTGCCTGTTGCCTGATCTTCCCCCCTTGACTCCCCCTCACTGACAGACTGTTGTCAGTGAACTCGCGCGCATCAGGCCTGTTTGTGCGCCCAAATGACCCCACTCCGCCAAACACGCTTGCATCCGGACAGCCAACCCGTACGCTCCCCCCATGGCCGCGTCCGCGTCCAATCTCTCTCCGACACCCGCCGAGGCCCACGCCCTCGTCCTCGCCATCCTCGCGCACAAACTCCCCTTCGCCCCTCTCGCGCACGCCCTCGGTCTCTCGCCCGCCGAACTCACCACCCTCCTCAAAGCCCCCACCGTCCGCCGCGAGATCGACGCCTACGAGCAGTTCATCAATCTCCGCCATCGTCTCACCGCCATCCGCGAACCCTCCATCACTTCCATCCTCTTTCCCGCGCCCGCCGCGCCCAATCCACGCGCCTTGACGCAACCGCCCGGTCCCCCTCCCAAACCACCCTCGTGTACGCTGCACCTCTCCCCCCCGCCCGTGCAAGCCGATCCGAGGAGTGACGACCGTGAGACAGCGCCGAACCAGCACATCGCAGCAAACCCTGCCTCTCTCGCTCCTCAGCGTGCTGCTGCTCCTGCTGGCTTCGTGCGCCTCAACGCAGACCACGCCCCCTCCACCCCCCGCGGCGCCCGCGCAGCCCGATCCCGAGACGACGATGATCGCCTCTCATGCCCGCACCCTCCGCTCGATGATCGAGGGTCCGGATGCGCCGACGCGCCCACAGGTCCTCCTCCTCGGGATCTTCCACTTCGAGAATCCGGGCCTCGACGCCCACAAGTCCAAGTACACCTTCGACCCCTTCTCGGACACGGGCCGCCAGCAAGTCGAGGAAGTCCTCGCGCGCCTGGATGCCTTCGCGCCCACCAAGATCCTCATCGAGCGCAGCCCGCAGTATCAGGCCGACATCGACACCTGGTACGACTCAAACAAAGAGGGCAGGCAGAGCGCCAATCCCAACGAGATCCTCACCATCGGCTTCGCGCTCGCCCACCGCCTGGGTCACCCCCGTGTCTACGGATTCGATGCCCGTGCCGAGTGGCTCACGACAACGCCGGAAACCCAAGAGGCCTTCATCGCCGCTGCCAAAGCCATGAACATGGAGTGGACCCTCGACGATCCCATCGACGCCCGTTACATGCAGATGTACAAGGCCAGCGATGAGATCGAAGAGTCGCTCACCCTCCGCCAGCGCCTCCGGCTCATCAACAACCCGGATGCGCTGCGGCTCAGCCACGGCGCGTACCTCTACTCCTCCGGCTTCCGCCTCTCCGACGGCACGACCTTCCCCGGCCCCGACGGCTTCACGAGCGCATGGCACAACCGGAACCTCCGGATGTACGCCAACGTCCAGCGCATCGCCGAGCCGAACGACCGCATCCTCATCATCGTCGGCGCGGGCCACGCCCCGATCCTCAAGCACTGCATCGAGTCCGATCCCCTCATGATCCTCGTCCCCGTGGACGCCTACCTGGGCCTCAACCCGCCCGCCTCACACGCTTCGTCCTCCGCCAACTGACACGCCCTCCCAACCCGCCGCCCTCACGCCCAGCACGCCCTCGCGTGCCGCTGTCCATTGCCGCGCCCTCTCCGGGTGCCACTGGTTCCCGGCGAGCATGCGCAGCATGCCGAGCCGGAACCAGTGCTTCCTCCCCTTCGTCCCTCTGCCCCTCTGCCCCTTCGCGTCTTCGTGACTTCGTGACTTCGTGACTTCGTGACTTCGTGATTCCATGCCTTCGTGACTCCATGACTTCGTAACTTCCCGCCTTCCCGCTTTCCCGCGTTCCGCAGCACGAAGTGCTGCACGCCAGTAGCCGGGGCGTGGAGCGAAGTCGCGCAGCGACGAGCGACACCCCCGGGTAAAGCCCGCCGCCCCGCGGCTTCCTTGAAACGCCTTCGAGTCGCCGAAGGCGACGTCATCTTGTCCTCTCCGCACTTCTGTGCCGCTCTCTATTCCGTGCTCTTCTCCGCCATTGCCTATTGCCCATTCCCCATTGCCCCTCCTCATCTCCCCTACCCTCTCCCCGCATGACGACTCCCACCACCACAGCCGCCGCCCCCACCCCCTCCGCGACCCTCCGCGATCACGTTGCCGCCTACCTCAAGGAGGAGTCCAAGATCAAACTCGGTGGCGGCACAAAGGCCATCGAACGCCAGCACGAGAAAGGCCGCCTCACCGCCCGCGAGCGCGTCGAGAAGCTCATCGACCCCGGCTCTTCCTTCCAGGAGCTCGGCCTCTGGGCCGCCCACAACATGTACACCGAGCATGGCGGCGCGCCCGCCGCCGGCGTCGTCACCGGCATCGGCTCCGTGCAGGGCAAGCTCTGCATGATCATCGCCAACGACGCGACCGTGAAGGCCGGCGCGTTCTTCCCGATGACCTGCAAAAAGATCATCCGGGCCCAGACCATCGCCCACGCCGCGCGCCTCCCCCTCATCTACCTCGTGGATTCCGCCGGCGTCTTCCTTCCCATGCAGGAGGATGTCTTCCCCGACACCGACGACTTCGGGCGCATCTTCCGCAACAACGCCGTCATCTCCGCCGACGGCATCCCCCAGATCGCCGCGATCATGGGCTACTGCGTCGCCGGTGGCGGCTACCTCCCCGTCCTCTGCGACACACTCCTCATGACCGAGGGCTCCGGCCTCTACCTCGCCGGTCCCGCGCTCGTGAAGGCCGCGATCGGGCAGCAGGTCACCGATGAGGAACTCGGCGGCGCATCCATGCACGCCTCCATCAGCGGCACGATCGACTTCAAGGAGCCGGATGACGATGCGTGCATCAGGCGGGTGAGGGAGCTGGTTGCCAAGTACGGGAACCAGTCACGAAGTCACGAAGTCACGAAGTCACACGCGACCGCGACGGCCCGGAGCGGCGATGACCTCTTCACGCTCTTCACCGATAAGCCCGGCACCCAGTACGACGCAAAGGAGATCATCGCGTGCCTCGTCGACTGCCGCGGGGAGAAGAACGCCGAGGGCCACGATTCACTCGCGCCCGACTTCGATGAGTACAAAGCCGATTACGGCCAGTCGCTCGTATGCGGCTATGCGAAAATCGGCGGCCACCCCTGCGGCATCGTCGCCAACCAGAAGAAAATCACCCAGCGTCAGATGCCCGGAGGCAAGGCCGGCCCCTCCAAGTTCACCAACATGCCCGGCGTCATCTACGACGACTCGGCCGACAAGGCCGCACGCTTCATCATGGACTGCAACCAGCGGAAGATCCCCATCATCTTCCTGCACGACACCACCGGCTTCATGGTCGGTCGCGACTCCGAACAGGGCGGCATCATCCGCGCCGGCGCCAAGATGGTCAACGCCATGTCCAACTGCGTCGTCCCCAAGATCGTCGTCGTCCTCGGTGGCTCCTACGGTGCGGGCAACTACGCCATGTGCGGCCGCGCCTTCGACCAGTTCCTCTCCTTCGCGTGGCCGGGCGCCAAGTGCGCCGTCATGGGCGCGAACCAGGCGACCGGCGTCCTCGCCACCATCGAAGAGGCCAGCCGCAAGCGCAAGGGTGAGACCATCGACGAAGAGACCCACAAGCAGATCCTCGCCGCGGTCCACGCCGGGTACACCGAACAGGCCGACATCCGCCACGCCGCCGCGCGGGGCTGGGTCGACCGCATCATCGAGCCCCACAACACCCGCGACGAGCTCATCGCTGCCCTCAACGCCGCAGCCCAGGGGTGGGACTACACCAAGCCCTTCAGGACGGGGGTCCTTCAGACGTGAGCAACTCGCCTCTCGCTGTCCGCGTCGATGTCCCGCGACCATCGATTGGATCAGCGAACGCGTGCCTTTGAGGCCCAACGGGCCGCCCTAGCCAGAGCCCAGGGCGAGCGTGTCGCGAAGCGGCCTCGCAACCCTGGGAAATAGGTGCCGCGCAGCGGCATCCTTTGAACGCCTTTGAGTCGCACTCGGGCGCAGCCCGATGCGACTCAACTCTTTCCCGAGCCCTCGCCTGACAAGCATCACGCGCCCATGTCCATGACATTCCCAGTACACTGTCTCTCGAATCACCCGAGCACATTTCCTATAGGACTCCACACCATGGCAGTTTCAGGCAACAAGAGCGGCAAGAGCGGTGGCCAGCGCACCAACACCACCAGCGCCAGCGGCCGGAAGACCCGCACCCCAACCACGCCCTCCGGCAAGGGCAGCCGCGTCGAGCCCTCCCACCTGACCGAGAAGGCCCGCGAAGTCCGCGCCCAGAAGGCCGCCACACAGAAGCCCGCGGCAAAGAAAGCGGCTCCCAAGAAGGCCGCGAAGAAAGCAGCCAAGAAGTAACCGTCCACCCCCATCCCGGAGAGATCACCCGTTGGCAGCGCGATCCAGAGCCAAGCCGCCGCCGAGGAAATCGGTGATCGAGACGGGTGAGCGGGTCTTCCTCCGCCGCCCGAGCGAGCGCGATCGCGCCGAGTTCATCGACCTACGCCGGCGCAACCGCAGGCACCTGGAACGCTGGGAGCCGATCCCGCGCGGCGTGGATGCCTTCACCGATGCCGAACTGAACAAGTCCTTCGACCGCGAACTCAAGCTCCGCCGCACCAAAACCGACGAGCGCTTTCTCATCTGCGATGTCCGTGATGGCACGATCATGGGGAAGATCTCCATCTCCGGGATCTACCGTGGGCCGCTGATGGAGTGCCGCCTGGGATACTGGATCGGCAAGGAGTTTGCTCGGCGCGGCTGCATGTCCGAGGCCGTTGCCCTCGCCGCCCGCCACGCCTTCCTCACCCTCGGCCTCCATCGCGTCGAAGCCAACATGCAGCCGCACAACGAGGCGTCGCGACGCGTCGTGATGCGAAACGGCTTCCAGCAGGAGGGCTTCTCGCCCCGCTACCTTTTGATCCGCGGCAGGTGGGCGGATCACGAACGTTGGGCGATCACGCGCGAGACGTGGGAAGAACGGCGGCAGCGCTTGGACGAGGCCCGGACGCCTCGGGGGGCGGGCGTCGAGATGGAGCTGCTGGAGACGCGTAAGTCGCGGACGGGCAAGGAATAGCCGCACGCAACCCCGGAATTGGCCGGGCCGGAACGAACCATTTTCATGCGTGCGCTGTAACAGTTGTTCCAACAGATTCATCCCAACGGGTGCCCTCGGGAGGATCGGCCGGCCGGGGCACAATGCCAAGCAATCGCACACCACCACACGGGAGAAGCACGCATGAAGAACTGGACCACTGGGAACGCACGTCGGGCGGCTCATGCCGCGGTCGTTGGGCTCGCACTCGTCGGCACAGCCGGTTTGGCCATGGCCAACGCGGGGAGCGGAACGGGCGGCCGGGCCGGAACAGCCGCGATGGAGACGGCCAAGGCAGGCGAGTACGCGATCGACGCGGTCCACTCGGCCGTGATCTTCCGCATCAAGCACAACCAGGCGGCTTACAACTACGGCCGCTTCAACGGCATCGACGGCGTCGTGAACTACGACGAGGCCTCCGGCGTGACGGGGATCAAGGTCGAGGTCGACACGAACACCGTGGACACGGCCAACAAGGACCGCGACAACCACCTCCGCAGCCCCGACTTCTTCAACGCCAAGCAGTTCCCCAGGATCACGTTCAAGAGCACATCCGTGAAGAAGGCGAGCGAGCACGCCTATGAGGTGACGGGTGATTTCACGCTCAATGGCGTGACCAAGCCCCTGACGGTGACGCTCGAGCACACGGGCAACGGCAAGACGATGCAGGGCGGCGAGGTCGCGGGTTTCGAGACGACCTTCACGATCATCCGCAGCGAGTACGGGATGACGAAGTACCTGCCGGGCGTCGGCGATGAGGTGCGCCTGACGGTTGGGCTTGAGACGGTGAAGCAGTAATTCCGACGGGGGGAGGGCCGAGCGGCCGTTCCTCCGCTTTGTTCGTGGGTTTCCGACGCATGATGTGAAGGAGTTGCGCATGCCGCCGCTTGCGGATCTGTTGATCGGCGGCGTGCTGCCGGGTGTGATCGCGCTCGTGCTGCTCGCCGCGCCGTGGGTGATTTGGAAGGAGCGAGCGGGGGCGATGGTGCGGTGGATCGCACCCATCGCGATCGCCTTCGCTTTCGTGCCCGCGGTGATCGTCACGAACAAGCACGCGAAGCTCTGGCCGATCAATGCGTCGGAGAGGGCGCTGGCGGTGGCGGGTGTTGCGCTCGTGTTCGCGCTGCTGGTCGTGCTTCTGGGCAGACCGCCACTGGCGAAGAAGAAGTGGGCATGGGGGGGCGGGATGCTGGCGGGCTCGCTGGCGGGGAAGTTCGGCGCGTTTGCGGTGCTGGTCGCGCTCCATCCGCACGCTGTATCAACCGGAATGCTTCTCGGCGTGGGTGTCGCGGCGGGCGTGTGGGCGAGCGCGGGCTCGAGGTTGCTTGCTCGCGCGGAGCGGATCTCTAGCGGCTTCATGGCGCCCGGGATGTTCGCGCTCGCGCTCTTTGGATCGAGTCTGGTGATGCTCTTCTCCGCGATCGGCGTGTATGCGCAGACAACGGGCGGACTCGTCGCGGCGATGACATCGGCCGCGCTGATCGGGCTCTGGAAGCGCCAGCAGATCCTCGGACAAGGCGCGTACACCGTGCCGCTGGGCGTGTTGGCGTACCTGCTTGTGGGCGCATGGCAGTTGTCAGCGAACCCGCCGCTGGGCGCGTTGGTGATGGCTGCGATGCTGCCGTTTGTCGTGGCGGGTGCGACGATGCTGACGAGGCGCAAGGGCATCGCCCGAACGGTCGCGGCGTGGTCGATCGTCGCGCTGTTCACGTTTGGAGCGGTGGGCTGGGCCTATTCGATCTACAGCGCGGCGAAGGATGCGAGTCCGTACGGCTATTGAGTCATCGCTGAGACGTCTCGCCGTTCACACCTGGACATCGACCGTCGCGCCGGGCGGATCGACCTTCTCAACGCGATCGCCCTGGCGCAGGGCCCGGACCAGATCGCCCATGTCGCCCCGCATTGGCGAGGTGAAGCCCATCGATTCACCCGTGATGGGATGCGTGAAGCCAAGCGTCGCGGCGTGCAGGGCCTGACGCACGATCAGCGTCTTGCCCGCGCGATCCACGAACGGGCGGCCGCCGTACATATCGTCGCCGACGATCGGATACCCCGTGTGCGAGAGGTGGACGCGGATCTGGTGTGTGCGCCCGGTTTTCAGTTCGAGTTCGACCAGCGTGAAGTCCTGATCCCCCACCACCCGGTCGTTGAACCGGTAGCGTTCGCGGACCCGGCAGATCGTGATCGAGGGCTTTCCGAGTTCGTCGTGCCTGACCACGTACTTCTCTCGGTAGCCCTTCTCGCGCGAGGGGTGCGGACCGATCGGCGCCTCGATGACATCGACCAACGGCTCGATGTTTCCCTGGACGATCGCGAGGTAGCGTTTGTCCACGCGGCGATGCTCGAACTGGTGCCCGAGCTTCCAGTGGGCCTCGTCGCTCTTGGCGAAGACGATGCAGCCGGAGGTGTGGCGATCCAGACGATGGACGACGCCGGGGCGCGCGAACTCGTCGCCGACGCTCGAGAGATCGCCGCCGACCTTCGATCGATGCTTGAGGTGCCACGCGACGGCGTTGACGAGGGTGCCGGAGTTCTCGGCCCGCGCTGGGTGGACGATGATGTCCGGTCGCTTGTTCAGCACGAGAATGTGCTCGTCCTCGAAGAGGACGTCGATCTCGATTTCTTCGGGTCGGATCACCCCAGTTGGTGGTGGCGGGACCACAACCTCGATGATGTCGCCGGCACGCAGGACCGTTGAAGCCTTGGGTTGGCGAGCGTTGACGGTGACACCGCCGTCGTCGATCAGTTTCTGCAACTGATTTCGCGACATGAAGGTGATACGCGAGGTGAGATATTTGTCGAGGCGCGACTTCAGATCACGGCGAAGGGAGAAGACGACGCGCCGGAGTTCGGCGTCATCATCGGCAGCGCCTGCGGCGTCGATCGCGCGCTGGATCGCCTCCGGGTCGACCTTGCCGCCGGGGAGGATGAGTCCTGCGTTCGTCGAGACGATCTCGTCGGCGTCGACGGAATCGGGAGGTTGGCGGCCGCGCTTGGAGTCGGTCATGGGAGGACGGGCGCGTGTGGGGCGATCACTTGGGGCCGTCTGCGGCCGCGGGCTTTGGATCGCCGTCGGAAGCAGAGTCGCCCGAAGCACCGGGCGGATCGACAGGGGGCGCAGCCGGCGGCTCGGTTGTCGTGGCCGCGCCGGGGGCGACGTCGCCGGGTGAACCGGGCTCCGGAACCAGCGGCATTGGAAGTTCCGGTGGCGCGGGGGGCTGAGGCAGTTCACTCTGGCTGATGAGCTGGGGCGCGGGGCTCGATGCGTCGAGCGCGGCGAGGCGAGCCTCAGCGATCTTCACGTGCAGTTCGAATCCAGAGCTTGCCGCCATGGACTTCACGCGCTCGAGATGCGCCTTAGCTGCGGCGGCATCTCCCTTCATGGACTCAACCGTCGCGAGCCCGTAGAGAGCACCGATCGCGTGAAGTTCCTGGCCGGGGACCTGCGAAGTGCGGTCAAGCACCTGACGGTAAAGGCCGGCGGCACGCGTGAGCGCGCTCTGGCGATCAGCATCGGAGAGCAGGTCGTCGGTGCTCTCAAGCGTGTTGTCGGGCTTGAGGACCGCGCCCGGTCGCAGCCCGGTACGAACCGACTGAAGCAAGGCGTCTGCGGCTCCAAGGCGGGCGAGGATCGCGACGCCGGGCACATCGTCGTAGGCATCGGCCACGCCGATGAGCGAGTCAGGAGACGCGTTGAGCGTGCCGCCGAGCGTGACGCTCTGGAACTCGCGGAAGGCGGCGTCAACCTTTGCGGTGCGCTGCTCACGGAGCTTTCCGAGCCCGACGTAGCCGAGTGCGGCAACGGCGATGATCGCCATGAGCGGGGTGCTCCACTTCTGGAGGAACCCGATGAACTCCTTGTTCAGGCGCGAGTCCTCGAGCCCGGCCTTCTCACGGATCTGCATGTGCCTTTGTTCGATGGACACGTCGTGGCCCCTGTCGTTGAGTTTCTGGCGCGAAAGGAAGGATAGGGCGATCAAAGGGCGCGGAGCGACACGGGATCGGGAGGTGTCAGGGGCTCGGGAGATCCCAGGCGCCCTGGTCGGCCAGAGCCGCGTCGGGAACCAGCGCCTGGCGGATCGCTCGGGCGAGGGCGCGGATGGAGCGTTCGTCGCGGGCACTCACCGGGAGGCCCGGGTCGGAGGATGGGAGACCGAGATCGGAACGAAGGTCCACGGCGAGGACGTCTGCCCTCGTGGGCGGAAGAGGCAGTCGGGGTGAGGTGGCGTCCCGGCACCAGAGGAGCAGGTCGGCGGTCTCCGCGAGGGCATGTGAGATCTCGATCGCATCCGCCTCTGCCGGGTCAGGATCGGATCGCAGACCCGGCGTGTCGACGTAACGAATGACGAGCCCGTTGACGTTCAGGAGCGCTCCGACGTGGTCACGCGTTGTGCCGGGCTCAGGAGCGGCGATCGAGAGATCGCGCCGGGCGAGCGCGTTGAGCAGGGTGGACTTGCCGATGTTCGGCGGCCCCCACGCGACGACAAGCGGCGGATGGAGCAGGTGGCGGAGTCTGGAGGCGTTGGTGGGCGACACCATGACGGGATTTCCCGCGGACCAGCGACGCGGCTGGTCCAACAGGAAGTCGATCGCGAGGGGGCTGGCTGCGCTCGCGAGAACGTCGGGGAGGCGTGCCAGAGGGGGGTGGTCGCCGGAAGGGGTCGTGGCTGCGCTTGATGCGCCGGCATCGGACAGGAAACGAGAGACGCGACGCATGACCTGAACGCCCGCGTGGGGCATGATGTGAGCTTCGGTGGGCGACCATCGCGCGATGACAGCCTGTTCGCCATCGGCCAGCCGGACCAGTCGGGCCGCGCCGACGGGTATTGCAGGGGCGGTGAGCGAGCTCAGAAACGCGCCGAGCACGACGTCGCTGTCGGCGTACACGCGGATGAGGCCGATCGGTCCGGATACGCCATGGGCCGATTCGATGACGTATCGCACCGACACGGTCAGAGCTCGTCGTCTTCGAGCGGGCTTTCGCCTTCGTCCTCGCTCTCCATGAGCGCGGCAAAGGCGAGGCGCATCCCGATGAGCTGAAGGTCGGGGACGACGTGCTCCACAACGGAGTCACCGGTGAAGAGCGCCCCCGCATCGCCCCCGGTCGCGACCACGCGGGGGTATGTTCCGATGACCTCGGCGTACCGTTCAACGAGGCGGATCACCAGGCCGCGGATGGACTCGGCGGCTCCGATGAGCATGGCGTGCTCGGTGTCCTTCCCGATGGGCTCGGCGTCGGCCTTCACAGCATCGAAGGCGACTTCGGGAAGGGCTGCGGTGCCGCTGTGCATGGAAGCGAGCATCATGCGGATCCCGGGCGCGATCGCGCCGCCTTGGAACGCGCCCTCCGCGTCGATGTAGTCGACGGTGGTTGCGGTGCCGACATCGACGACGACGCAGGGGCCCTCTGTGCTGAACCACGCGGCCATGGCGCAGAGCAAACGATCCTGTCCGACGCGTTCGGGCGCGCGGACCGCGGCCTTGATGGGGATGGGGACGTCACGCCCGATCCGGAGGACGGGCGTCAGCCACGGAATGTCCCGGCAGCGATCGGCGATGAGGTCGGAGGCCGAGGGACTGACGGTCGCGACGAGCAGGGGAACTTGCGCGGACCGATGCGGCTGCGACGCGAGCCAAGCGTGGATCGCTTCGACATCCGAAGTCGGAAATGACTGCGCCGCGACGAGTTCGTCGCCCTCGAATAACCCGATGCGGGCTCGGGTGTTGCCGACGGCGAGTGTTGCGAGATGCGTGCGATCGTTCATCCTGGGCGAGCGTATGCAGGTGTGCGTTGAGCGGGGATGAGCCGGACGCTGGGTGGTGGCGGGCGCGGTACAGTTGGCGAGCGACGGGACATATTGATCCCGGCCGCGCGGGAGTTCCAGCGCTTGGCCAAGCCCCCCAGCACGCAGGCGGATCGCACGATCGATCGGATGGAGGTCGGGAACGTGAAGTTTCCGCTCGGGGTCTACCCGATCGAGCCCGTCACGGCGCGGGCCGGGTACAAGGTGCTGTTTGAGGCGGCGGACAGCGACGACGGATCGGGGGAATGGGAGGAGTGGCCGGACAGGTATCTCTGGGACATCGTGGTCGGGGCAGACCGAATCCGGTCCCTGTGCACCTCGTTGTTTCTTCTGATGCCGAATCGCATGTTCCCGATTCTGGACGTGCTGGGTCACGACGCGTTTCGCGAGATTGACCCCTATGTGGCGTACGAACTCGTGGCGCTCGACACATTCATGGACTCGGTCCGACGCTACGAAGATTTTCTGTATGAAGACGGCCTGTGCGGGTTCGGGGCAATGTCCGAGGAGCCGTTCTTCTACGTGTTTGTGGATGAGCACAAGATCGTGACAGTCCGGGCTGAGCCGCAGATGCGCGAGCGGATCGAGCGGATTCTGGCGGCATTTGACCTGACGGAAATCGAGGATCCGGCGGGAGCGGACGCGGTCGCCCACGAACATCGGGGGGTATTGGTGGCCCCGGATGATCGCCCGGACCTGCTCACGGCGGATGAGGTCGTTGAGCACCTCCGGGACGAATGGCGACTGACCCTGAACGTGGATCCGGAAGCAAATGTTGATGAGGACGGAAAGGAACTCGGCTTTTGCCCGTGGAGGTGCCTGGTTCGAACGAGCCCATCTCTTGATATCCCATGGACTTACGCCGATGTGATCCTGCGGGCCGACTGCATGGCGCAGGCCGAAGACATGGCGATGGACGAGGTCGGACGGCAGGTGAAGGACGAGGGGGATGTGGAGCGGGAGACCTCGATGGTCTTTGCCGACCGGCTGTCTGAGCACGAGCTGGACCAGCTCCTGGCCGAGTTGAAGGTTGATCGGATGGACCCTTCGGCGACGGAAGAGGCGGCGTTGTACGTGTTTCGCTGGCTGCAATAAGGCGCGGCGGGCAGCGTCGTTGCGGTTCTGGACGGGATCATTCCCTAATGGGCGGGCGTGACGGAACCGCGACGGGAGTGTGTCCGAACTGCCCCCCTACCTGGCACAGGATGTGGTGGGCGGAGGTTCGGATGTGTGATTCCGCACGAACCCGTTTGCGTTCGCTAAGGACCCCGGTTATCTTTCCCGTCCCCGGGCGAGGGCCAATCCCGGGCGGCGTTCGTTGCGCCCCGGCCCCGGCGAGTCCGTTCGACGTTCGCGCCGTTGATGAAAGGTTGTGATTCTTCGAGCAGCCCAGAGCGTTCTGCCCTGGATCGGCTGTTCGCCCCATTCCTTCGCGTGGTCTTGGAGATCGGCATGCACGTGGTCAAGCACCGTTCAGTTCGCTCTCTGATTGTCGCCGCCGGCGCGTTTGCCGGTGCGGTCGGCCTGGTTCCAGCCTGGACCGCCCTTGCGTCCGAGCCCCCTGCTTCGTCCACAACCGTCGACACGCTCGATCGTGCGTCGGTGATGCGGGCGGAGGGCCGGCTCGTGCTGGCGCGTGAGACGATCATGTCCCTTGTTTCTCGGGATGCGGGTCGTTCGCTTTCGGACGCCGACCGGGGGCGGGCGTTCGAGATGCTGGCGTCTCTGAACCGTGAGATCAATGCCCTTCCTCCCGCGGCGCTTGCGCTCCAGAAATCCGAGGCGTCGGTCGCCAATGACGACCTGGCTGCGGCGGAGCGGCACGCGGCGTCGATTGCTTCGCTTCCCGGGGCGACGGACACGCAGATCCAGTCCGCGATGGAGATTCTGGAGGTCGTGCGTTCCAAGCGGGAACGGGTGGCCGATCGCGTGCCGACGGCGATCAGCGAGGCGGAGCTTGCGATCGCATCGGGCGACTTTGGTCGGGCCAAGTCGCTGGTGGGGTCCGTGCTTCGAAGCGGGATTGTACTGACGCCGGAGCAGCGGGTCGCGATCGACACGGCTCAGGCTGCGATCATCGATCACGAGGAAGCCTCGGGATCCAGAGTTGAATCGGAAGTCATTTCGCTCGGACTTCTTCAGCCGGGCGTGGTGAAGCGGCGCGACGATATTCCGGCACCTGTGAACGGATCGGGAAAGTCGGAAGCGGAAAGGCCCGAGGCCCAGCCGCCGGCTGAGCCGACGCCCGCGGCCGAGCCGCCGGCCTCGACGCCCGCGCCGGCACCTGCGTCGATCACGCCTCCGCCGCCTCCGTCGGGCACGGATCTGATCACGCAGGCCCTGACGTTCGAGGCGCAGAGCATGCTCGCGGAGGCGGACTTGGCGTTCACGGAGCGGCGTCTGAACGAGGCGGCCAACAAGTACGCTCGCCTGCAGACCGAGTATCGCGACATGCTCACGGCCGAGCAGTCGTCGCATGTGGACGCCCGCCTGACCGAGACCCGGCTGCTGCTTCGCGGGAACACGGGTCCGGAGCAGGACATCCTGAACAAAGCGCTTGAGAACAACCAGTTCGCCAAGCAGGCGACGCTGGCGGAGTTCAACAACCTCATGGGACAGGCGGGCGCGTCGCTCGCGTCGCAGAATGTTTCCGAGGCGCGGCTGCAGGCACTCAAGGCCCAGCTCACGCTCAAGTCTTCGCGCGGGTACTTCGCGGAGAGCGAGTACGAGACGCTGATGGGCCAGACCAACGCGCTGCTTGACCAGATCAGCAAGGCCGAGGATCAGTTGCGGCTGGCGCAGATCAAGGAGCGCGAGTCGATTCTGCAGAACCAGGCGGCCGAGCAGGCCCAGGCGCGGACGCTCGAGCGGGAGCGCAAGATCAGCGAGCACATTGATCGGGTTCGCTCGCTGCAGATGGAGATGAAGTACAAGGAAGCGCTGCAGGTCGTGGACCAGATTCTGTTCCTTGATCCGATCAGCCCTTCCGGCCTTCTTCTCAAGGACGTGCTGACGGCCCTGATGATCTATCAGGAGTACAACCAGCTCGAGGCGAAGCAGGAGCTGACGGGGGCGCTGCTGCGGCTGGACAACAAGGCCGCAGCGCTGGCCGAGCCGGGCATCTTCAACTACCCGAGCGACTGGCCGTCGATCTCGTTCCGTCGCGGGGAGACCGCGGCATTCCGCGAGCCGCCCGAGAACATGTCGGTGCTGGCGAAGCTTGATCAGCGGGTGCCTCAGGCACGCTTCACCGATGCGACAATCGAGCAGGTTGTGCAGTTTGTCGAGGCGATCTCTCAGTTGAACATCGATGTGGACTGGACCGCGCTGGAGGAGATCGGCGTCGATCGCTCCACGCCGGTGACTTTGAACCTGTCGCAGGTGCCGCTCAAGACCGTGCTGGACCGCGTCCTGGACAAGGCCAGCCCGGACCGTCTCAGCCGCGCGGCGTGGGCGGTCAACGACGGAATCCTCCAGATCGCTTCGGACGAGGCGCTGCGGAAGAACACGATCCTGGCGATTTACGACATCCGCGACCTCCTGATCGAAGTGCCCGATTTCGATAATGCTCCTGAGTTTGATCTGTCGCAGGTGCTGCAGAGCAACCAGGGCGGCGGCGGCGGCGGCGGCCAGAGCCCGTTCCAGAACACGGAGGATGAAGAGGACGAGGGGATTCCGATCGATGAGCGCCGTCAGCAGATCATCGACATCATCACACAGAACATTGACTTTGACGGATGGACGGAGAACGGCGGGGACACCGGTCGTATCCAGCCGCTCGCGGGATCGTTGATCATCACGAACACGGCGCGAAATCACCGCGAGGTCGGCGGTCTTCTGAGCAAGCTGCGTGAGCAGCGGGCGTTGCAGATCAACGTGGAGACGCGGTTCCTGCTGGTTTCGTCGGGCTTCTTTGAGCAGTTGGGCTTCGATCTAGATGTTTACTTCAACGCGAACAACAACCAGGTCCGCACGGCTCAGGCGGGCGATCGCACGATCCAGACGAGTGACTTCTTCAACTTCGGTCAGGGCGGCCTGCAGCGTTCGGTGACGGGCGCGCCGCAGCCGACGGCGCCGGGGACGGGCAACACCGGGCAGTTGACGCAAGGTGTGGTAAATCCCCGCTCATGGTCGCCGATCGGCGCCGGGCAGAACTCGCTGGGTCTTGCGGGCGGGCTGCTGAGCGGTGCGTTGCCTGAGGGCAGCGTCGGCAGCGCCGTCATTGGTGCGGCGCCGGCGCTCGGCATCGCCGGCCAGTTCCTGGACGACGTGCAGGTCGACTTCCTGGTGACGGCGACGCAGGCCGATCGCCGCTCGGTGCAGCTGACGGCGCCTCGCCTGACGTTCATGAACGGCCAGCGCGCGAATATTTCGGTTGCGACGCAGGTTGCGTTCATCTCCGACCTGACTCCGGTGACGAGCGATTCGGCGGTCGGCTTCGACCCGACCGTCGGCGCCGTCTCTGAGGGTGTGGGCCTTGACGTGGACGGCACTGTTTCGGCGGATCGCCGGTACGTGACGCTCAACGTTCGGACGAACCTGGCCCGGATTGACGGTTTTGCCGAGCGTCCTGTGACGGCGGTGGCGGGCGGCCAGCTGGTGAGCTCGGCGAGCGTCGAGTCGTTCGTGCAGCTTCCGACCATCACAGCGACCACGGTGAACACGACCGTGTCGGTTCCGGATCAGGGCACGATCCTCCTGGGCGGCCAGCGGCTGCTGACTGAGGTTGAGGTTGAGACGGGCGTTCCCGTGCTGTCGAAGATCCCGATCATCAATCGGTTCTTCACGAACCGGATCGAGACGACGGAGGAGCAGACCCTTCTGATCCTGCTCAAGCCGACGATCCTGATCCAGAACGAGGAAGAGGATCGGAACTTCCCGGGGCTGGGCGACGCGACCCGGGCCGGTTTGGCGGGCTGAGTCATTCGCACGCGTTCTGAAGGGGCGGTCCCGCGCGGGCCGCCCCTTTCTCGTTCGGCATTTCCCCTCCCGAACGCGTCCGACGGCACTATGATGGGGTCCGCGGCGGGGACTGCCGCATAGTTGGGAGATGTGCTCATGGCGGCTTCGGACTCTCGTCTTCGCGTCCGCAAGGACTCCGGCGTCACGATCGTCGAGTTCGTCGATCGAAACATCCTCGACGAGGCGAACATTCAGATGATCGGCGATGAGATCACGACGCTGATCGAGGCGGACTCCGCGCCGAAGCTTCTGATCAGCTTCGCGAACGTGGACCACCTTTCGTCGGCCGCGCTCGGGACGTTGATCACGATCAACAACAAGCTGCGCCAGAAGGGCCAGTTGCGGCTCGCGAACATCGATCCGCAGATTTACGAGGTGTTCGTGATCACGCGCCTCAACAACATCTTCAAGATCATGCCGACGACCGAGGACGCGATGAAGAGCTTTTCCTGAGCGTCGCGTTCACGTATCGGACCCGGTTGAGCATGCGCGTATGTCCACACACCAAGGCCCTTCACCGATCGCGCAGTCCATGGACCTGATCAACGATCGGGCGGAGATTCATCGCGCCGAATCGGCGATGCTCGACGCTCTGGATAAGTTCGCGTATCCCAAGACGGCACGGTTCGCGATCCGGCTCGCGTTTGAAGAGGCCGTGACGAACGCGTTCAAGCATGGGCACAAGGGGCTTGACGCGTCGGCACCGGTTCGGGTCGAGCTTGAGGTCGGGCCTCAGCGGGTTGTGATTGCGGTGGAGGATCAGGGGCCGGGTTTCAGCCCGGGGGACGTGCCGGATCCGACGCTCGATGAGAATCTCGAGGTGCCGACGGGCCGCGGGCTGATGCTGATTCGGGCGTACATGACCAGCATCGAGTTCAACGATGCCGGGAATCGGGTGCGCATGACGTTTGATCGCCAGACGGTCCAAGGGTGATGAAGAAGCGGGTTTGAGCGGCGGTTAGGGGTGAGTCCCGGGTAGCCCTTTCACGCGCCGCTGCTACAATAGAATGATTCTAAGTATCAGGATACGCGTATCCGATTTTACTGTCTCGTGTGCCCGGCGCGGGCCTGAGGTGTGCAATGGGTCTGAAGTTTCCGATCTATCTGGACCATGCGGCGACAACGCCGTGCGATCCTCGCGTTGTTGAGGCGATGCTCCCCTACTTCACCGAGAAGTACGGCAACCCGGGCAGCCGCAACCACAGGTTCGGCTGGGAGTCTGAGGAAGGCGTGACCCTGGCGCGGCAGCAGGTCGCAGCCCTGATCGGCGCGGACGAGAAAGAGGTCGTGTTCACATCGGGCGCCACGGAGTCGAACAACCTCGCGATCAAGGGCGCGGCGTACATGTACGAGCGTGCGCCGGCGGGCGCTGGTCGGTCTCGCGGGCACATCATCAGCGCAACGCACGAGCACAAGGCGGTGCTCGACCCGTGCAAGCGGCTGCAGAAAGAGGGCTTCGAAGTCACCTTCCTCGAGCCGGGCGCGGATGGCCTTATCACCGCGGAGATGGTGAAGGGCGCGATGCGAGAGGACACCATTCTCGTCTCGATCATGTGGGCCAACAACGAGATCGGCACGATCAACGAGGTCCGCGAGATCGGCGAGCTGTGCCATGAGCGGGAGGTAATCTTCCATACCGACGCGACACAGTGGGTCGGGAAGATGCCGACGGACGTGTCGCGAGACAACGTCGATCTCCTGTCGATGAGCGGGCACAAGATCTACGGGCCGAAGGGGGTCGGCGCTCTGTATGTGCGGCGGCGCAAGCCGCGCGTGCGTTTGCAGTCGCTGGTGGACGGCGGCGGTCAGGAGCGCGGGTTCCGGTCGGGCACGCTGAACGTGACCGGGATCGTGGGCCTCGGGAAGGCCGCGGAGATTGCGTCACAGGAGATGGAACAAGAGGGGCGCCGGCTTCTCGGGATGCGCACGCGTCTGGAGAACGCAGTCACGGCGGCGCTGGATGTGGTGCAGATCAACGGGCATCGCGAGAAGCGTCTGCCGCAGATCACGAACATCTCGTTCGGATTCGTGGAGGGCGAGAGCCTGATGATGGCGGTGAAGGAGATCGCGTGCTCCTCGGGTTCGGCGTGTACGAGCGCCTCTCTTGAGCCGTCGTACGTGCTGAAGGCCCTGGGGGTCGGCGATGAGTTGGCGCACTCTTCGTTGCGGCTGTCGCTCGGCCGCTGGACGACGGACGAGCAGGTGGATTACGCGGCGGAGGCCATCGTGAAGTCCGTCAAGAAGCTTCGGGAGTTGTCACCCCTCTACGACATGCACAAGGAGGGAATCGATCTCTCCAAGGTCGAGTGGGCGCATCACTGATCGATTGTCTGGAACCGGATGTCTGAACGGCACGACCTGAAGTGCCGCGATGCGAGGTGAAGCATGGCATATGGCGAGAAAATCATCGACCACTACGAGAAGCCCCGCAATGTGGGGAACTTCGGCACGACGGAAGAAGTGAAGAAGCGGTCCGATGTCGGCGTCGGGTTGGTCGGCGCGCCCGAGTGCGGCGACGTGATGCAGCTTCAGATCAAGGTGAACCAGGGCACGGGTGTCATCGAGGACGCCAAGTTCAAGTGCTTCGGCTGCGGCTCTGCGATCGCGTCCTCGTCGCTGGCGACGGAGTGGCTCAAGGGCCGCACGCTGGATGAGGGTCTGGCGATCAAGAACACCGAGATCGTTGAGGAGTTGTCGCTTCCGCCGGTGAAGATCCACTGCTCGGTGCTGGCTGAGGACGCGATCCGGGCTGCGATCGCTGATTACAAGCAGAAGAACGGAATCGGGGCGGAGGTCGAGAGGGCCGGCACCCACTGATTTCCCGGTCCCGGCGGGGGCGAACCGGGAGGGGGCGACGGGCATCCAATGAATCGAGCGCCCGCGTTTGACGGGCGGTGTCCGGCATACAGTGATGCACTGGGCGAAAGGGCACATCCAATCGACGCCCAAACGGAGCGGTTAGCCATGGCAGGTTCGACAACACTTCCGCAGGCCGGGCAGGACTCCCAGACGCAGGGCGTCATTCTGACGGAGACTGCGGCGCGAGAGATCAAGAGCATCATCACCCAGCAGGAACTGGATTCGGACAAGGTCCGCCTCCGGGTGGGCGTGAAGGGCGGAGGGTGCTCCGGATTCAGCTACGTGCTGGATCTCACGGAGACGCAGAAGGAAACCGACGAGGTTTTCGAGCAGCATGGGGTGAAGATCATCTGCGACCCCAAGAGTCTCCTGTACTTGAACGGCACAACGGTGGACTTCAAGGATGAGATCATGGGGCGTGGGTTTGTGTTCACCAACCCGAACGCGACGACATCTTGCGGGTGCGGATCGAGCTTCGCGGTCTGAGGCGGCCCCCACCCCGGACGTGTAGATTGTGACGTGTAGATTGTCTTGTGGACCGTCCGTCAGGCTGATACGCTTTGCTTGGTGTCTCGCCTCGAACGCTCTGGCTCTCGTGGGGCCGGTCGTGACGATGCGGGTCTGGGTTGGGTTTGGTTGGTGCCGGCGTCGGACGCGCCGGCATGGTCGAATCGGGCGAGAGGACGCGCATGAGCCAGGCATCGATGCCTGCCGAGACGACGATGGGGTATTCCCCGCCACGCGTGACACAGTTCAGCGTGTTTTTGGATAATCGCGTCGGGCGGCTATTCGATCTCGTGCGCGCGTTCGACGGGTCCGGTTGTGCCATCTGCGCCTTGTCGGTGGCCGAGGCGAGCGATCACGCCGTCATCCGGATCATCACAAACTCGTCGAAGTCGGCACGCCAGATCCTCCGGAACGCCAACGCGACGTTCTCTGAACGGGATGTCCTGGTTGTCGAGCTTTCACGCGGGCACACGATCTCAAGTCTCTGCCTCTCGCTGCTGGGCGCTGAGATCAACATTCACTTCGCGTACTCGCTGATGCTCCGGCCGAACGGCACCCCCACCATCGCTCTCTCCGTCGACGACACGGACCTGGCCGGGCAGGTGCTGCGGCGGAAAGAGTTCCGGCTCTTCGGCGAGGCGGACATCAGCGATCCGCACTGAGTTCAGTGGACACCCGTCGCGGCGAGCCATCGCTCGGCATCCAGCGCGGCCTGACACCCCATGCCAGCGGCGGTGACGGCCTGCCGGTACACGCTGTCGGAAACGTCGCCGGCGGCGAAGACACCCTCGATGTTGGTGCGGCTGCTCCGAGTCCGGAGCGCGATGTAGCCGGCTTCGTCGAGCTCGATACCGGCGTCCTTCAGGAACTTCGTCGCCGGCGTGTGGCCGATGGCGATGAACAGCCCTCTCACGTCGAGCGTTGAGTGCTCGCCGGTCACGGTGTCCTTGAGCTGGACGCCGCTGATCTTGTCCGCGCCGAGGACATCGACAACGACCTTGTTCCAGAGAACCTTCGCGTTGGGCCGGCTGAGGAAGCGATCCTGCATGATCTTGCTGGCCCGGAACGAGTCACGCCGGTGGATGATGTAGACCTCGCTGGCGAACTTGGTCAGGTAGGTGGCTTCTTCCATCGCGGTATCGCCGCCTCCCACGACCGCGAGCGGCTGGTTGCGGAACGCTGGGAGTGCACCATCGCAGACGGCACATGCCGAAACGCCGCCGCCGATGGTGGCGAGGCGCATCTCGTTGGGCAGACCGATCCAGTTCGCCGTTGCGCCGGTGGCGATGATGACCGCGTGGGCGCGGACGATGCCATTTGACTGGGTGTGGAGCTCGAACGGGCGTTTCGAGAAGTCGCAGCGGACGACATCGTCACCCATGATGCGCGTGCCGAATCGCTCGGCCTGGGCCTGGAACTTGCCCATCATCTCCGGGCCCATCACGCCGTGCTCGAAGCCGGGGTAGTTCTCCACCTCGGTTGTGAGCATGAGCTGCCCGCCGGGGAGGACGATGCCGGGGTCCTGCTTGGGTATGCCGACGACGGAGAGGGGCGAAAGGTTGGCACGGGCGGCGTAGATCGCGGCGGTCCAGCCCGCGGGGCCTGACCCGATGATGACGAGTCTTTCGACCGATTGGGTTCCGGAACTGGTGGGACTTGAGGCCAAGCTGGTGTCTCCTCGCGTCACGATTCGGCTCGCGACGACGTCTCAACTGCTTTGATGCTCCGGCGCGTGATGCGTCACTTGAGCTGACCGCTGTCGGTCATGTGCTGACGCTGGAGCGAGAGCACGGGAGGCCACGCGAGGTAGTCGGCGTTGGCGACGTTCTCCGAGGTGTTCTGAACGCGACGCGCCCAGTCCTTGCCGCCGTTGCCCCCGACGGAATAGAGAATGAACTGGTCCTCGCCGATTCGCCGCGAGAAGTTCGCCCCCTCCGTCACGACGCTGATCTCGTGGGGCTTGGGCTCTTCGCGGTCGCCGAACTGCGATCTTGTGTCACGGATAGGAACAAAGTACTCAAGGGGCGGCTTGGCGCCGCGGTCGCGACGGGGGTTGAAGGGATCCGTCTCCAGTTGGGCGATCCAGATGGGGCGTACGGATGCAAGGCTGGGGGGCCACTGACCGCCGCTGATGCGTGCGCAGTAGACGGCAAGGGCGTGACGCGTTGCAACGGCTTCGGTGCGGAGAACCTGGCGGAGGTCGAAGATGACGCCAAGGTCCGGGACGGTGACCTGGACCACGCTCGAGCTGGCGTCGAGCTCGCGATACTCATAGGCCTGGGCCATGCGTGCATCGAAGGGGTCGAGCGTCCACCGGCTCGTCCAATCGTTGACGACCTTTGAGAGCGTCTCCTTGATGTCGAACCAGTTCTTCTGGCGATCGGCGATCACGTCCCATTTGGCGGCCTCACCCAGGAGACGGAGGGGACGATCGGAGCTTCGGAAGCGGGCGAGTGTCGCGCCGAACGTGCCGGCGTTCACGCCGGCCCGCTCGATGTAGACACGAGCGATGGTCTGCTCCGCACCGATTGCGTCGGCGATGGGGAGCGAGATGCGCTCGATGCCGAGGTAGCCGCGCTCGTCGAGTCGATCGATGGCGGCCTTGAGACGATCGGTCGTCGCGGCGGACGTCGTGAGGCGGGAGTCCTGGTAGGCGATGTCGCGGATGCGCTCGAACGAACGGGACATCTCCTTGATCGCCCACGTGACTTCGGCGGCAAACTCGCGATCGGCGATCTGGCGGCAGAAGAAGATCCAGTCGATAAGGAGATCGACGGCGCCGTCGGGGTCACCCGCTCCCGCCAGGCGCGTCGCTTCGATGTTGACGAGGCACGCCACCTGATCGAATGCGGGAAGATAGAGGTGACGGGCTCCGGCGAGCAGGGGTGGATCGCCCAGCTCCGTGTACAGCTTGTCGCGGATCTGCGCGACAGGCACGCCCTGAGCACCGTAGGGCTGGCCGAACCCGAACGCGACCCGGTAGTCGGTCTCCTGGGTCACCTGATGGATCGCTGCAAGCACGGCTCGTTGGGATTCACCCATCGCCCAGGTCTCCGCGGCGGCCCATTGCGGAGAGCCGACTGGGATCAGGCGGGCCCGATCCAGACGGTCGGCGCCGATGGGCGGGGCCGCCATCTTTCCGATCAGCGGGAGCAGCACCGTGTCGGAGCGGAGCTCCGGGCGGATTGACTTGAGCACGTTGTTCACGCGATCGACGAAGTCGTCAGCCCTCGCCAGCATGGGCGAGAGCGTCGCACACAGGAGGATCGCGAGTGAGAGCGGCTTCAGTCGCACGCACGCGAAGACGCGTGACGGGACGGCACAGATTCGGTGTTGCATGGCGGCGGATGGTAGCACAAACCGGGCCGGATGGTCGCGTGGACGGGGTCGGAGGCGGTCTCAAAATGACAACGGGCGTGCCCGAGAGCACGCCCGTGTGATTGATGGGGGATGTGGAACCGATTCAACCGACCGTCTGTCGGGTCGCGGCGGCCTCATCGGAGCGAGCGGGGGCCGACTCTTCCTCACGACCGGGGGCGACGCGATAGAAGCGGCTGGGCTTGTCGTCCGTGATCTGCTGATTGAGGCGGGTGAGGGCCTCGTCAACGATCTGGCGAACGCGCTCGCGGCTGATTCCCACTTCCTCCGCTATCTGCTTGAGGGTCATGGGCTCCTGACCGTCGAGGCCGAAACGCAGACGCAGGATGACGGCTTCGCGCTCGTCGATCGCCTCAAGCAGGCGACGGAGCACACCAAGTTCATCGCCTCGGAGGACGTTGTCGTCGGGGGTCTGCACGCGGCTGTCGGCGACGACATCGGCCAGGGAGATCATCTCGCCGTCGCGGCTCTGGGGCTCGCGAACTGTCGAGTTGAGAGCCCGGATGGCCCGCTTGATGATCTTGACCTTCTTGACCGGGATGTTCATCGCGTCGGCGAGCTGCTGCACCGTCGGGGTGTAGCCGAGTTCCGCCTCCAGCTTGCGCTGCGCGACCTTCCACTTTGCGATCAACTCGACCATATAGGCCGGCACGTGGATCTGCTGGGTCGCGTTGATCAGCGCCCGCTTGATCGCCTGCTTGATCCACCAAGAGGCATACGTGCTGAAACGAGCGCCCTGAGCGGGATCGAACCCCTCCACGGCACGGAGCAGTCCGATGTTTCCCTCCTCGATCAGGTCGGTGAGGGGGAGGCCGCGATTCATGTAGTTCTTGGCGATGGAAACGACCAGTCGAAGATTCGCCCGCACCATGCGTTCACGCGCTTGGGGGCAGTTCTCGTTGACAATCGCCCATCCGAGTTCACGCTCGTCCTCGGCGGTCAGCAGCGGTACCTCGTGTATGCCCCTTAAATAGAGCTGGAGGTCGGACTGCAGTTCCCGCCGGGCGTAGCCCGACAGCTCACTCTTGCCGCTCACGTCTCATCCCACCTTCCGCGTGTGCGACCCAGCCCTCCGGCCGAGTCTCTCTCACCTTACAACATGCCACGAAAATTCAAGAACGCCACTCACTTTCAAGATTCGCCGTCAAATTCATCCCGGTTGCATCGTCGGGGTCAAGTTGGCACTTGAAGTTTGTACGATTGCAGCCGGTTATCGCTCGTAAAGCCCTATGAATACGAGACCTGCGAGGAAAGGTTGGGTCCGGATACAATCCGAACGTCTAGGTCAAGACGCTGAAGCGGGGCGGCTCGGACCTAGACTCCTCCACTGAGAGAAAGACGCGTCGAACGCCGACAGACCTCGCCAGCAATCGGATTCGTACGTACTTTCAGTGATCGGCCAGAGAATTGAATGAACAATGACCTAACAAACTTTCTCAACGCCTGGCCTTACGAGCCGGGGCACATCACGGCCCGCGTCGTTCAGGCGCCGGATGGTGAGGAACTGTTGCAGTTGCGGGTGGACCTCGGGGTGCTCCAGATGAAGCTCGACGGCCGGCCCGACGGGCAGAAACCGGGCGGATTTGAGAGTCTGCTGGACATGTACGAGGATCAGGCGGCTGCGGCAGGGCTGAACGAGATGGACGAGCCGTCGGGGCGGGATCGTCGGCCCTCGATGGAGTATGAGGGTGGCGAGCGGAACGAGGCGACGCGGTTTCTCGGGCCCGAGGACTGCCGCATGCTTCGTGAGGAGGCGGTGCAGTACTACCACCGGTACGTCGGACTGCTGGCGGTCGAGGACTTTGACCGGGTGATCCGCGACACGACCCGGAACCTTCGGCTTCTGGATTTCTGCGCATCGCACGCCCAAGCGGAGCCGGATCGAACAGCCCTTGAGCAGTTCCGGCCGTACGTGACGATGATCCGTGCTCGAGCGCTGGCGGGGCGCTCACTTCGGGACAACGAACCAAAGGCCGCGGTCGTGGCAATCGATGAGGGGCTTGAGGCGCTGCGCAAGATCTTTGACGAGCATGCGCCGGAGCAGTTCGAGCAGTCGGCAGAGGTGCAGGCGCTGCGGTCGATGCGGGAGGCGCTGGCGTCGAAGTCTCCCGCCGCGCCGGAGCTTCCCGTGAGCCAGACGAGCGAGTTGCGGGCGCGGCTTGCGAAGGCGATCGAGGACGAGAACTACGAGTTGGCGGCGATCCTGCGGGATGAGATCCGACAGATCAAGGATTGACAGCGTCAGGCTTCGAGGATGTGAGACCGGGAGCGGCGAGCGTCTGGATGTGGCTGACGACCTCACGCGTGAGCGATTCGGCCGCCGCGATCTCATCGACCGTCACAACAGACGCGCCGGCCTCCTTGATCGCGAGCCCCTGGCGGAGGACGCTGGCGCGAGCGGCGATGAAGGCATCTGGCGCACGCGTGCGGATCGCGCGGCATGAACGGATCGTGGCGTCGTCATCAGGGATCGCGAGCACGACGACCGACGCGCTCTCAACGTGCACGGCCTCAAGCACTTCAGAGTTGGTGGCGTCTCCATACACGGCCGACCGGCCGAGGGCACGCTGGCGCTCGACGGTCTCGGCGTTGAGCTCGATGATCGTGTAGGGGATCGCCAGCAGGTCGAGGCGGTCCGCAACGGCCCGACCGACGGGGCCGAATCCGGCGATGACGGCGCGGCACGGGGCGGTGGAGAGGTGCGCGGCGTGAGGATCCGCGGCATCCGAGCGCAGCGAGGGCGCGCCGCGCCATGGCGCGAGGGGCGCGGGGGCCAGTCGAGGGGAGAAGCGTCGCGCCGCGGCCATCAGCCACGGTGTGCAGATAACCGAGAGCACGACGATCGGGAGAGCAGCACGCATGGCGGTGGCGTCGATGACTCCCGCGCTGAACGCGACCGTGATGACAACGAGCGAGAACTCACCGGCCTGCGACAATGAGAGACCGACTGTCGCGGCGATGGCGGGCGGCGCTCCGACGGTCCATGTGCTCAGCCCGATGGAAAGGGCCTTGAGCGTGATCAGGCCGACGATGCCGATGGCGATCTGCCACCAGATCTCTCCCATGGCGGCAACATCGACCTGGAGCCCGACGGACGCAAAGAAGATGGCGAGAAAGAGGTCTCGCACCGGTTCGAGCTGGCCCACGATCTGATGACGAAAGGGCGTGGAGGCGAGAAGCAGACCGGCCACGAACGCGCCAAGCTCAGCGCTCAGCCCCGCCATGGTGGCGATACCCGCGGCGGAAAGGGCGACCGCGCCCGATACCACAAGCATCACCTCTCCCTTGGCGACGCGGGCGGCCTCTCGCATGATGCGTGGAAGGAGAGACTTCCCGAAGACGAGGAAAGCGATCACGATGCCGACCTTGAGGGATCCGGCGCCGATGCTTGTGAGCAAGGCGTCAGCGGATGCGTGCGCGTCGGCGGCTCCATCCAATCGCGTGCTCCAGGCGGCGAGCATGGGGATGGCCGCGAGGATGCCGACCGCCACGATGTCCTGCACAAGCAGGATGGTGAATGAGATTCGACCGGCGAGCTGGCGGAGTTCGCGTCGCTCCGTGAGAATCCGGGCCACGACCGCTGTCGAGGACATCGACATCGCCAGACCGATGATGATCGCGGCGGGCAAAGACAGGCCGAGAATCTTTGCGGCGAGCGTGATGGTGGCTGCCGAGAGGCATGTCGAGACGACACCCACCAGGGTCACGGGAAGGACATCGCGGCGGTTCTGGGTGAGCTCCATGTGGAGCCCGATGCTGAACATGAGCAGGATTGTCGCCAGGTGAGAGATCGACTCGATCGACCCGCTGTCCGAGACCAAGCCCAGAGCGTGCGGGCCGATGATCGCTCCCGCCAGGAGGTAGCCGGGGATCGTCGCCTGACGCAGCCGCGTCATGACCATGGCCATGATCGCGGCGGCGACGAGGATCACAACAAATGCGATAAGCACACTATTTGAACCGGTGTTGGCGGCGCCGAGCGTGAGCATGGTACGGATCATTGTGTAGCGACCGTGCTGTCCCGATCTGGGCCGCGATCTTCACGGCGGAAGCGAGCGACGAGCACTGAGAGCAGCGTGAGGTCGGCGGGCGTGATGCCCTCCATGCGTGCGGCCTGACCGAACGTCGCAGGTCGGAAGCGGCTGAGTGACTGACGCGCCTCGTTGCGGAGCGCGACGCAGTTGGCATAATCGAAATCGGGCGGGAGGCGCCGGCTCTCAAGTTCCGCATGCCGGCGGATCTCCGCACGCTGGCGCTCCAGCAGCGGCGCGTAGCGCCGATCGGCCAGTGTGGTTCGGTAGACGGGCTCCGAGATGCCCACGAGCGGCGATTCGCCGTGCGCACTGACCAGGTGTCGGCGCAGGTTCGCGTGGTCGATCTCGGCCGAACGAATGAGCAGGTCCATCGGCCTTCCGTCGACCCTCGTCTGATCGATGATGGATTCCAGCCGGGATCTGGCGCTCACGCGTCGGCGATAGTTCGCGGATCGCCGACGACCAAGCTCCGTGTGGGCGAGAACGCCGAGCTCGATCGCGAGCGGCGTCAGACGCTCTGCGGCGTTATCTGAGCGGAGGAGCAGTCGGTGTTCCGCCCGGCTTGTGAACATGCGGTACGGCTCGACGGGCGTCTTGGTGACCAGGTCGTCCATCATCACGCCGATGTAGGCCTGATCGCGTCCGAACGTGATCTCGGGCTCGTTCCGAGCGAGGCGTGCGGCGTTGAGGCCGGCGACAAGGCCTTGCCCGGCGGCCTCTTCATAGCCGCTGGTGCCGTTGATCTGACCGGCGAGGAAGAGACCATGAATGAGCTTGGTCATGCCCGTTGCGTCGATCTGGTGCGGCCTGACCATGTCGTACTCAACGGCGTAGCCGTAGCGAAGGATGTCCGCGTTCTCACATCCGGGCATCGAGCGCACGACAATGTCCTGCACATCGGCCGGGAGGCTCGTGGAGATGCCGTTGCAGTAGATCCAGTCGTCTTCGAGAGACTCGGGCTCCAGGAAGACGCCGTGGGTGTCTCGGTCGGCAAAGCGCACAACCTTGTCCTCGATCGAAGGGCAGTAGCGAGGGCCGACGGACTCGATCTGCCCGGAGAACATGGGCGCGCGATGGAGGTTCGCACGGATGAGGTCGTGTGTGGCGGCGTTGGTCGAGGTCTGGCGGCACTCGATCTGGGGCAGGAGAGGAAACCGATCAAGAGCAAGCGTCGGTCCACCAGCGGTGCTCTCAGCACGCCACGGGATCCGGGCGCCCAATTCATCGCGCTCGTCGGTGAGATCGCTGAACGGCACGGGCGCGGCGTCGCCGTGCTGGGCCGGGAGGTCCGTCCAGCGGATCGAATCTCGGCGCAGGCGAGGCGGCGTTCCGGTCTTCAGGCGACCGAGCTCGAAGTTGAGGCGGCGGAGGGAGGCCGCGATGCCGACGGCGGCGTGCTCTCCGTAGCGGCCGCCTTCGGTCTGACGTTCGCCGCAGTGCATGAGGGCGCGCATAAAGGTGCCGGTCGTGAGCACGACGGTGTCGGCCTCGATCGAGCGCGGACCGGAGGGCAGCACGATCTCCGCGCCTCGAACACGGCCGCGTTCGGTGTGTATATGTTCGACAGTCGCGCCGACGACGTCGATCTCCGGGCGGGAGGCGATGAGGGCCTGGACAGCGCGGGCGTACGCGTGTTTGTCGCACTGAGCGCGCGGGCCGTGGACGGCTTCGCCCTTGGAGGTGTTGAGGACCTTGAACTGGATGCCGGCGGCATCGGTCGCGAGGGCCATGAGGCCGCCCATGGCGTCGATCTCTCGGACGATCTGCCCCTTGGCGAGCCCGCCGATGGCGGGGTTGCAGGACATGACGCCGATCTTTGATGGATCGGCGGTGACGAGCGCGACGGTGGGTGACTCGCCGGGTCGAACCGGGAGCAGATTGGCAGCGGCCCACGCGGCTTCCACGCCGGCATGGCCCCCCCCGATCACAATGACTTGATACTTCCTCACAAGTGTGGAGGGTAGACTGGGAACCAGAGACCGAGGGTGCACGAGAGCCAGCTCGTTCAGTGCGCATTCGGATGCACAAAGCCCTTAAAGAGCGTGAGCCAGAGGATGCGAAGGTCGAGCCCGAGCGACCAGTGCTTGACGTAGTAGAGGTCGTATTGCAAGCGCTTGCGAAGACTGGAGTCGCCCCGGAGCCCGTTGACCTGTGCCCATCCGGTCATGCCGGCCTTCACGTGCTGGCGGAGCATGTATCCCCGCCAGCTCTCGCGGAACTGCTCGGCGAGTTCGGGGCGCTCGGGACGAGGGCCGACGAGGGACATCTCTCCGCGAAGGACGTTGAAGAGTTGCGGAAGCTCGTCGAGGGACGTGCGTCGGAGCCAGCGGCCCACGGGCGTGACGCGCGGATCGCCGCGTCTGGTCCATTCCAGCGAGCCCTCGCCCTCGTCCTCGACGTGGAACATCGTCCGGAACTTGTAGATGCTGAAGGTCTCTCCACCCAGCCCGACGCGACGCTGCCTGAAGATCACCGGACCGGGAGACCCGAGCCTCACACAGAGCGCGATCAGGAGCATGAGGGGCCCGAACACGAGGATCGCGACGATCGCGCCCGTGAAGTCGATGATCCGCTTCTGCAGCCCGCCAAGGCCGTAGAGCGGGCTCTCGCGGTAGCTCAGGACCGGCATGCCGTCGAGTTCGGCGACCGCCATGCTCTGCGGGAGGTATCGCGCCTGGACATCGGGCACGATGCGGACGTCCACGACGAACTTCTCAAGGCGCTGGAGGACGCGCGGAATGATCGCAGAGCGAGCGGTGGGAACCGCGATGTACACCGAGTCCACGGGGTACTTCGAGAGGATTGACTCAAGCTCTGACAGTCCCCCGGCCACGGGGCGATTGGCGCAGCGCGGGCGGGACGGATTGTCGTGGTGCGAGATGAAGTAAGAGACGTGGATGCCGGTCCACGCGTTCCTGTCGAGCGTGCGGCAGACGATCGAGCCGAGCCGGCCGTCGCCGATGATCGCCACGTGGCGGAGGTTCTTGCCGCGGCGGCGCACCGCCCGCAGCGCGAGGCGCGCAAGGGTTCGATGGACCCCGAGGAGGAGCGGGAGAACGACGCCAAGGGACATGAGCTGCACTCGGCCGGCATCCAGGGCGCGACCGGCCACGACAACGACGGGCTCCGGAAGATTGACGCGGCGGGGCTCACTTTCGATCACGCCGCTTCCAACGGCCCACAGCACGACGATCATCGCGGCCATGGCGCCGACACTTGCCTTGCCGACCTGCGCGAGCTCGTGGAGGAGCGAACGGTCCCGGCGCGGACGGTAGAGGCGGAAGGTCCAGAGCATGTAGAGCGTGATGGGAACCGCGAACAGCACCAGGGGCTGTTTGAAGTATGACTCCCAGTCAGGAGGGGGCGCTTCATCGAGGAGGGAGCGGCGGATGCCCCACGCTCCGTAACAAGCACCGGCCACGACAACCGCGTCCGCAACGCCGAGAAGAAACACGAAAAGCTGATGCTGCTGCTTGAGCAAGTCGTCGGTTTCCTACAAGGTGGCGCGGCACGAGCCCACGTGCGTGTTACTTTCGCGAGCTCCTCCGTGCGTGTCAAACGCCGGCCGGAGGGAGCTTGTTCGGTTTATCTCAGCCGGGCCAGCCTGCGCCTTGTCGGGGCGATGGCTGACGCTTTCCAAGCTCCTCGAGCGCGTCCCGCACCGGCTGCGACACAAAGGAGGGATCGGGCGCGATCACACGCGTCACGGCGTAGAGGTCGCCTCTACGGCCGTCTGGCAGCTTGATCCCCAACCCGCGTAATCGCAATCGCCTCCCGGAACTGGTTCCGGGCGGGATCGCGAGCGCTGCCGACCCTTCAAGGGTAGGGACCTGAACCGTCGCCCCGAGCGTGGCCTCGGCGATTGTGAGGGGTACGTCGAGAAAGAGGTCAAGTTCGCTTCCATCGGTATCGCTTCGCGAGAGGATGGGGTGCGGATCAACTCTGATGACGAACACGATGTGAACATCGATTCCCGGGGGCTTCACGCGGAGCTTTGCGCCTTCCGCGGTTCCGGGCGGGACGACAACTTCGATCGTCTTGCTCTCGCCGCCGATTGTCAGGCGTGCCGTGTGGGTGCCGCCCTTCGCCGCGACGAGAAAGGGGACGTGGATCTCGACGTTCTGCTGTCGCTGCGCCCGGCGGCCACGCGAGGCTCGAGGGCCTTGGGCCTGCGGTCCGGGCCTGTAGCGATCCCCAAAGAACGCGTCGAAGACGGAGCCGAGATCCTCCATATCGAGGTCGGCCGGATCCTGCCCGTGGGTCGACCATCGGTAAGGCCCGCCATCTTGGCCTGAGGAGCCCGCGGAGCGCGGATCGGCGTGTCCGAAGCGGTCGTACTGCGAGCGCTTCTTCTCGTCGGAAAGGACTTCGTATGCCTCCTGCAGTTCGGCGAATCGCGCCGCGGCGTCAGGGGCCTTGTTGATATCGGGGTGGAGCTCGCGCGCCAGTTTGCGATGCGCGCGACGGATCTCATCCGCGGTGGCGGATTTCGCGAGGCCGAGAACTTCGTAATAGTCGCGTTTGGGCATCGACCAGGAACTCCCCGTTCGGTCGTCAATCGAGGAGCGCGGGATCGAACGAACGGTCCCGGATCAGTGGCCGCCAGAGGGCGTGGGCTGGGGCTGCGCGGGCGAATCCTGCAGCAGGACGCACTCGAGATCGAAGGTGAGTCTCTGGTTCGGGCCGATACGGGCTTGCGGATTGCCACGCTCGCCGTATCCGAGCTCGCCAGGAATGATGATGCGACGCCGCTCGCCCTTGCGCAGGTCGGCCATTCCGAGATTCCAGCCCGGGATCATCTGGCCGGGCCAGCGGAAGGTCATCGGCTGAGCCCGCTTGCGCGAGCTGTCGAACGCGAAGCCGTCGTCGATGTACCCGGTGTAGTGCACGGTGGCGAGTTGCCCCTCCTTGATGGGCTCGCCCTCACCACCATAGAACGAGAGGATGGCGACGCCCTCAGGGAGGCGAGTGACCTTGACATCGGGCTGGACCTTTGAGAACTCGTAGCGATCGCCGGGCGCAGAGCCCCATGCGACGGATCCGTCGGCCGCGAAGCCCGTGTCCGACGATGCGAGCTTGTCGGAGGTGATCTGGATCTGGCTGGTCATCTCCACCGCGCCGCCGCTGCCGGTGGGGTAGGGGTATGGCGTCTTGCCCGCGTATCCGCCCGGCTGCTTTGTCAGATCAAGGTCAAGGGTCGCGATGAGATCATCACGCGTGAGCTTCGGCATGAGTTCCGGGACATACGCGAGCCCAACGATGGCGTTGCGAATACCGGGATCATTGCGAAGCTCGTAGGTTCGCAGACGCAGCCCGTCCTTGAAGCGGTAGACCTGAAAAATGGCCTGGCGATAGGGCTCCCAGAGGGCGTCGGCGCGGGAGGCCTCAACGTACAGCGCGTCGGGAACACCGTCGATCGCAACCGGCGCGATCGCCATCACCACCTGAATCGAGCCAGCTCCATCGGCCTGGGTGACAGCCGCGGACTTCCAGACGCCGCTGAGCATCTGGCCCACGGCTTGCGTCTCGGGCGACGTCCACGCGGGCACCCGCAACCCGGTGTCGGCCTGCGCGATAGCGGGCTCAGCGGGCTGGGCGAGGGCGACGGGGATGATGCTCAGCATCGGGAGCGATGCGGCAGCAGCGGTGAACATGCGCTTCATGCTGGACTCCTACAGGGCCAAAGCAGGGCGACGGGGCAAACGGCGCGAGATGATCAGGCGAGTTCCGGGAACAGCTTGGTCACGGCGCCGACAAGGTCCTTCACGTGGCTCACGGACTCGTCCATCAGCTTCTGCTCATCGGGCGTGAGCTTGAAGGTGACGATGCGCTCCACGCCGCCGGTGCCGAGCAGGGCCGGAACGCCGACGAAGTACCCCTTGCCCTTCTGGCCGGGGGCGACGCCGAACTCGTTCTCGCAATAGGCGGCGGACGGGATGATCCGCTTCTTGTCCTTGATGATCGCTTCGACCATCTGGATCGTGCCGCTGGCGGGTGCGTAGTACGCGCTGGTGCCCATGAGCTTGACGATCTCGCCCCCACCAACCTTGGCGCGTTCGACGCAGGCGGTGATCTTGTCCATCGGCATGAGTTCGGTGAGCGGGATGCCGCTGACGCTGGTGAGACGGGGCAGCGGCACCATGTCGTCCCCGTGGCCGCCGAGCAGCAGGGCGGAGATATCTTCAACGCTGACACCGAGCTCCATGGCGACAAACTCGCGGAACCGAGCAACGTCGAGGGCACCGGCCTGGCCCATAATGCGGTTGGTGGGGAAGCCGGTTGTCTTCCATGCCGTGTAAACCATGGCGTCAAGGGGGTTTGCGACAACGATGATGATGGAGTTCGGCGCGAACTCCTTGACCTTCTCGCTCACGCTCTTGACGATCGGCACGTTGACGGCGAGCAGGTCGTCGCGGCTCATGCCGGGCTTGCGGGGAAGACCGGCGGTGATCACGACGATGTCCGAGCCGGCGATGTCCTTGTAGTCGAACGTGCCGGTGATCTTGCTGTCGAAACGCTCAATCGGGGCGCAGCAGGCCAAGTCGAGCGCCTTGCCCTTGGGCATGTGCTGCTCGGGCTTGTCCTTGTTCGCGATGTCCAAGAGCACGATGTCGCCCAGTTCCTTGGCGGCGGCCCAGTGGGCGCACGTTGCTCCGACGTTGCCGGCACCGATGATGCTGATCTTTGCGCGACGCATGATCTTAAGCCTCTGTCGTTTATTGGTTTAGCAGAACATGCCGGCACTCGATGCCGGCTGGGGCCGAAACTATAGGCCGGGACGCGGCCAGGGTGCCTCTTCGCCAAATGCCGCGATCGCGGCAGGCGCTTGGTCAATCCCAACGATCGAGCGCGAAACGGACGCGCCCGGGCTCGACCTGCCAAGGCGTCATCGCGCGGGGCCACGACCAGCGGCGCGCCCGCGATCCGAGCCGCTCCATGCCGAGCGTGAGCACGCCCTCTGCATCCACAGAGTTCCGGGGGAGTCGCACACGGAAGGACCATCGATCGTCGGCGACTCTGAGGTGCTCCACGAGGACGTCCTGACCCTGGACGGCGAGCTCGTTGGTTGCTGATCCGTCCCGCGTGATTCGCAGCACCGCGCTCGGGCGGGCACGTGGACCAATCCAGATTCGCACCGTGTCGGCGTCGTTGCCAGCGTCGGGGGGGCGCATGCACTCGACGTAGATAGTCCAATCGCCCTCCGCGCCCGGAAGGCGTTCGAGCAGCGCAGCGGTCGTCCACGCGACGTCCGCGGGCAGGGGAGTCGGATCACGGCCTGATTGCCAGCTCTCGAGCGTCCATCCCGGAAGAAAGGGCCCCATACGCGATCCGGGGGGCACGACGGTCAAAGGTTCGCTGAGCACGCGACGCTCGACACTCCAGCGGCCGACATTGATGCTGACGGCCCCTGTTCCGTCCGCGACCGGAGACGAGACACTCTTCAGCGTCACCCCGGAGCCCGGCGGGATCGGCTGTAGCGTGGGCGCGTCGGAGGTGGATCGCGCCGGGGCTGCCCAGGCCAATGTCGCACGGTCCGTGAGGTTGACCACGCCGAACGAGGCCAGAGCCGCGCCCGAGGCGGCGTCGACAAGGCCGGCATCGTCGATGACCCATGCGATCGCGGGGGGCTGGTCGTCCATGAAGAATCGGGCGGCGCGCAGGCGCTCAGACGCCGCGGAGTTTGGACGGAGCAGGTCCTGAAGCAGTCTCTCAAGGGCGTTCTGATCGAGCGCCCATGCCGGGGCCCAGATGCCGTTCTCAAATGCCGCGTGGGCACACAGGGCGCGGCGGAGATTCTCGCATACATCGGGGTCGTCGGCATGCAGGCGGAGGAGCGCCACAGCCCAGCGTGCCTCTTGCTGGGACGCGAGGGACTCGACGGGATCTTGCGAGCGAGCGCCTTCGCCCGGATCAGAGAGCAGCGCGGGCAGCGAGGACGCGATGCCCTCTGTCGCCAGACGCGCTCGCCATCGCCGCAGGGGGCTCTGCCGCTCGGGGCCAACGAATGCGGCGTAGCCCGGAGAGGCGAGGGCTTGGGGACGTACGGGGGCGAGCGCCGGGTGGCCATCGTCGACGAGAGGGACGCCGAGCCAGTTGATCTCCAAGAGGCCGCGCTGGATCCAAAGGCCCTGGCCCGCAGCGTCGAGAGGCAGCGACGCCACCACGGCCCAGAACCCGGGGCCGGCACCATGTGCACCATCCGGATGCTCGATCGCCTTCCAGAGCCCCGCCGGAGGAAGCCATCGCGCGTGCTCATCGGGATCAGCGGTCACATCGAACCAGATCAGGCGCGCACCGACATCGCGTCCGTCCTCGAGTACCGCCTCAATCGGCCCGGGCTTGGCGAGCTCCGGGGGGACCGTGACCGGCATCACCAGGGTCGTTCCCATGATGTGATCGACCCGATCTTCGACCGCGACGACGGGGCCCTGTGGGGCACGCACTCGCGCAGGGGCATCCCGGAATGTGTCGGAGGTCGTTGACGCGCACGCCCCGAGCCAGAGCGCGCACACCAGCCAATAGGCCAAGAGCCACGGGTGCGGGCGGGCGCGATCGATGGCGAGCGGTGGCATGCAAGGAAACGGGACGCGAGGTGCGGATCGTGACGCAGGAGGAGTCTGCGTACGTGACATTCCCAGACCTCACAGGTTACGCGAGAAGTCTTCCGGGCGATCCCGCCGGGCTGGGCGTCCTTGGGGCGTCGGTGGACCGTCGGAGCCGCGTCGCTGGTCACTCGCCGAGTTCGGCCAGGAGTTCGCCCGCCTGTTCGTTCCCCAGGGTGCGGGCTCGCAGGGCGAACTTGCGTGCCCGCTCGGCGTCCTTCGCCCGCAGAAGCCAGTTGGCTGCTTCGAGCGCCAGGTCGGCGTCCGTCGCGTTTGCGTCGGCGGCGGCGGCCACCACGTTGGCGGCTTCGAGGGGCTGTCCCAGCATGGCGTGACACTCGGCGACGAGACGGGCGTTGAAGAGTTCGTGGCTCTCCATCTCGGAGAGACCGCTGAGAACGAGCAACGCTTGTTCCGGCTTGGCCTGACGTTTGAGCAATCGTGCTTCGATGAGCCGCCATGTGCCAACCCGCGGCTCGAGTTCCCGAGCTTTGGCGATGTGCTGGGTGCAGAGGTCGAGCTTGTTCTCGGTGAGGGCGATGTCGGCGAGCGTGCCCCACGCAATGGCATTGTCGGGCTGGAGATTGACGACGCGCAGCAGCGAGGCCTTCGCATCGTCGGTGCGGTTGAGGCGTTTCTGGACCTGAGCGAGATACAGCGGATAGATCGGATTGGCGGGGTCGGCGGTCTGGGCCGCGCCGTAGTGCTCGATGGCCAGTTCCGGCCTGCTGCTCATTCGGGCCATGGTGCCGGCGGCGAACTCGGTCGCCGCATCGCGAGGTCCGATGGAGAGGGCCGCGAGGTACTGGTCATAGGCATCGGAGGGACGGTTGAGAGCGACGTACGACTCGGCGAGGGCCAGACGCAGGGGCTGCTGGTCTGCGTAGGTGCGAACCGCCTCCTCGAGGATGGCGGCGGCCTCTGCGTGCTGGCCCGCACGGACGCGCTTCTGGACCGCGTCGAGGATGGTTTCCATCGCTTCGGCGGGTGAGATGTGATCTTTGACGCTTGAACCTGCGGCGGGCTTGGGCGTTGCGCCGCCGCCGAAGACCACGACACTCAGGAGGATCGCGCCGATCAGGACGACGATCGCGATCACGGTTGTGAGGTTGACGGCGCCGCGGCGGCGCGGACGGATTGAGGACGTGAGGCGACGAGGGGCGGGATTCATCTTCGCATCTCTATCGGCAGGGAGATACCCTTCCCGCCATGGCCGACCAAGCACCGAATCCATCCCGCAGCATCGATCCAAAGACGGGCGCGCGTTCGCCCGCCGTTGAACTCCCGAAGGCGTACAAGCCCCTCAAGCACGAGGATGCTATCCGCGCCCGTTGGGAGAGCACTGGGGCGTTTCACGCCGACCCTTCACGCGTTCTGAACGGTGAGGCGGAGCCGTATGCGATCGTGATCCCGCCCCCCAACGTCACGGCGGCACTGCACCTCGGGCACGCGCTCAACAACACGCTGCAGGATGTGCTGGTGCGGGCGCACCGCATGAAGGGGTTCGAGACGCTGTGGATGCCGGGGACAGACCATGCGGGGATCGCCACGCAGAGCGTGGTGGAGAAGCGCGTGCTGAAAGAGGAGGGGAAGCGGCGCGCGGACTTCAAGGGGGAGGAAGGCCGGCGCGAGTTTGTCGGCAAGATCCAGGCCTTCAAGGACGAGTACGAGAAGGTCATCACCGACCAGTTGAAGCGGATGGGGTGTTCGTGCGACTGGGAGCGCCAGCGGTTCACGATGGATGAGGTCTGTGCCGCGGCGGTGCGCGAGGCGTTCTTCCAGTTGTTCAAGGACGGCCTCATCTACCGCGGCAAGCGGCTGGTGAACTGGGACCCGGTCTCGCAGACGGCGCTCTCCGATGACGAAGTGGAGATGGAAGAGGTCGATGGCCACTTCTTCTACCTGCGGTATCCGCTCGTGCACAAGCCCAAGAACGCGGCCGACCCACGCGATGCCGAGGAGGTCACGTGGGATGAGCTCGCCTCCCGGGGCTATCCAGGCGCAGAGAAGCAGGATGGCGACGAGAACGCATGGGTCACGGTTGCGACCACACGCCCCGAGACGTATCTCGGCGACACCGCCGTCGCGATCAATCCGAGGGATCCGCGCGCGCCTGCACTTCGCGGCCTGTATGTGCAACTGCCGCTGGTGGGACGCGTGATCCCGATTGTGGAAGACGACTACGTCGTCATGCCCGCGTCCGATCCCGATGCCGAGGGTGTCGATGCCAAGGCCAAGTACGCGACTGGCTTCCTGAAGGTGACACCGGCGCACGATCCCAATGACTACGAGATCGGGAGGCGCCACAACCTTCCCGTGATCAATGTCATGGCCCCCGATGCCTCCATCAGCGATGCGCACGGGTGGACGGATGTCGGCGATGCCCGCGGATTCGTCGGGCTGTCGCGCGAAGAGGCCCGCAAGAAGGTCGTCGCGGCGTTCAAGGAGCGAGGGCTGCTCGAGGCGCAGAAGCTGTACCGGCACAGCGTGGGGCACTCATATCGGAGCCACGCGGCGATCGAGCCGTATCTGAGTGACCAGTGGTACGTGAAGGTGACGGATCCAAAACTGGCCGGCGCCGCGCTGGATGCGATGGTGCATGAGCAGCGGGGCAACAAGGAGGCGCAGCTCGATCCCGTGAAGCATGGGGCCGAGCGAGAGGCGGGCGATGCATCACTCCGCTTCTACCCGGAGCGGTATGCGAAGACGTATGAGACGTGGCACGAGAACATCAGGGACTGGTGCATCAGCCGCCAGCTCTGGTGGGGACATCGGATACCGGTGTGGTACATTGCGATCAATAAGACAGTCGCAGTGACGCCTGGTGAAGTGGGGTCTTACGAGCGTCAGTTGCTTGCGCAGTTCAAGACTTGCTGCCAAGCCATTGTGGATGCTGCTCAGAAGCAAGGTCTGTCTGACGAGATCCAGATTCTAGATGCACCGATCATTGCTCCATCAGCTACTGGTGTGTTGAACTCGCGTGCAGACAACATCGCAGTTTGCGCCCGTTCGCCACGTGGAGACAAGTTCCTTCGTGAGCTCATCGAGAGCCAGTCGGTATCTTTGATTGCGAGGAGTAGAGTCTACACCGACGGGTCTGAGAGGAGTCCGATCGCCCAAGACCCCGACGTGCTCGACACGTGGTTCTCGTCCGCGCTCTGGCCGATGAGCACGATGGGGTGGCCGGACGCGGCAGCCGCGGCGAAGGCGACGGGGATCGCGGATTTCCCGCAGATGCTTGATGCCTTCAACCCGACGTCGGTGCTGTGCACGGCGCGCGAGATCATCACCTTGTGGGTCAGCCGCATGGTGATGTTCAATAGATACTTGAGACCGGAAGGGACAAAGGGGCAGAGGGGCAGAGGGGCAAAGGGAGAAGGAGGCAAGGGGAAGGGCCCCGTGCCGTTCCACGACGTCTTCATTCACTCGGTCATCCAGGATGGCGAGGGGCGGAAGATGTCCAAGTCGCTCGGCAACGGCGTGGATCCGCTCGACATCATCGAGAGCCACGGCTCCGACGCGATGCGCTTCACGCTCGTGCAGATGACGACGAGCACGCAGGATGTGCGGATGCCCGTGGAGCGCGATCCGACCAGCGGCAAGAACACCAGCCCGAAGTTCGATCAGGGGCGGAACTTCTGCAACAAGCTGTGGAATGCGGCGCGCTTCGCCGTCTCAATCCTTGAGAAGGCCGGCGCCGACGACGCGAGCCGGAGCGTCAAGCCGTCGGACCTTTCGCTCGTCGACCGCTGGATGCTCTCGCGCGTGGCGACGACCATTGCGGACGTCGACCAATCCCTCGCCTCGTACCAGTACGCGCCGTACGCGACGGCCATGTACGACCTCTTGTGGCGAGATTTCTGCGACTGGTACCTGGAAGCGATCAAGCCGACAGTCGCGTCGAGCCCGGCCCAGCGGGCGGTGCTGCGCGCGACGCTCGATGCCATCCTTCGGATGCTGCACCCGATCGCACCGTTCATCACGGAGGCGATTCATGAGCGGGTGCGATCGCTCCCCCCCACTGCCGCCATCGCGGGACTGGACCTTGTGGGCGATCGGAATGATGGGGCGCGGCGAGCGAGCGCGAAGTGGAGCGGGATGCTCTGCCGCGAGGTGTGGCCGCGGACGGATGCGTCGCTGCGGGATGCGGAGGCAGAGGCCACGTTCGAGCGTCTGTGCCAGTTGGTGACGGCTTGCCGCGAGGTGCGGAGCCAGCATCAGGTGGCGCCGAAGCGTCGTGTGAAGCTGCACGTGGATGCGGCCCTTGCGAAGGAGATTGCCGCGGCGGGAGGGCTGGTGGAAACTCTCGCGGGACTTGCGGAAGTCTCGGCGATGAAGCCGGCTGGGACAGCGGTGACGTTCAGCTTCGACTCAAAGGAGTGCTTCCTCGGCGATCTGGCCGATCAGGTGGATGCGGGCGCGGAGCAGGAGCGGCTGACCAAGCAGATCGCCGAACTGGACAAGTCGATTGTGGCGCTCGAAGGACGCCTGGCGAATCCCGGTTACGCGGACCGTGCCCCGAAGCACCTGGTCGATCAGACACGTGACCAGTTGGCGAAGGCGAAGGCAGATCGGGACGCGGCGAGGGCGGCATTGGCGAAGCTCTAAGAGAGGCAATGGGCAATGGGAAATGGGCAATGGGGAGGAGTTGAGCGGGTCGGGCCTTGGTGCCTTGCGGTGGCAACGGCTGGCATGGTGCTCGTCGGCTGCGCATCCGACCCCGAGCCCGCTTGGACACCGTTCCGATCGGGCGAAGTCGAGACCATCAACCCGGGAGTCCGCCGTGGCGTCAACGCGTACGTGGTTTCGCGCGAGCCGTGGACGTTTGAGTCGTTCCCGGGTGAAGTGATCGAGACCCCGACTTACCGGATTCTGACCACGGTCAAGCCCGGCGTGATGCTGGATCGCCTCCCGGCCTTTGTTGAGGGCGCGATCGCAGCGTACACGCGTTCGTTCGGCGTGCTCCCCGCGCCTCGGGAGAAGCTCGAGACATACGTCATGGCGACACGTCCGCAATGGGCACGCCTGACCCAGTCGCTCATGCGCGAGCGAGCGAGCGTGTACCTGCGGATTCAACGGGGCGGATACGCCGCTGACGGGCGGGGCGTGTACTTCGACATCGGCCTCCAGGACACGCTGGCGATCGCGGCCCACGAGGGGTGGCACCAGTACACGCAGACGACGTTTCGTGAGCGACTGCCGATCTGGCTGGAGGAGGGCATCGCGGCGTACATGGAAGGGTATCGCTGGGACACGCTGCAGGATCGCGCGGCGTTTCTCGGGTGGTCGAACGTGGAGCGATACGACGCCCTCCGCGCGGCTCGTGAAGAGGGCAAGTTGATGCCTCTGGAGGCGTTGCTGGTGTCGGAGCCGTCCGCGCTGCTTGACCGAGCCGGCAGCGACCCCTTGGTGTATTACGCGCAGGTGTGGGCCCTGGTGCACTGGCTGCGGGAGGGCGACAGCGGCGTGCACAGGCGAGCGCTCGAGCAACTGTTGTCGGATGCCGCGGCTGGGCAGATGGGTTCGAGGGTCGCCCTGCAGGGCCCGACGGGTGCGGCGCGGGATCGCCGCAGCCGCAGCACGGCGACGTTTCAGGCCTACTTCGATGATGACCTGAGCGCAGCATCCAACGCGTACCGGCAGTTCATTGACCGCGTCACGAGGCCGGGCGCGAAAGACCAGATCGTGCTGGGACGAAGCCCGCTGGCAACGCGATGACAGCGTGTGCGAGGATGCTGTCTCACTCAGCGGTCTTCGCGAGCGAAGCGGGATCGGGGATCGGCGAGGGGGGCGCGCCGAGATAGGTCAGGGCTCGCTCCATGGCGCGGCGCACAACGGGGCCGGCGGTCATGGAGCCGTAATGGGTGCGGGTGCGGACGCGCTGCGGTCCCGGATCGTCGATCACCACCAGGCACACGAGGCGGGGATCCTCCGTGGGGCCCGCTGCGATGAAGCTTGAGTTGTACTGCCCGTCGAAGTAGCCGCTCGTGCCACGGGGGCGTCGCATGCCCTTCGGGGCCTTGCCGAGCGGGATCTCCGCGGTGCCGGACTTTCCAAAGAGAAGGTATCGCCAGTTGGCGGCAATCTGGGACTCGCCCTCCAACTGGTGCTGACGGGCTTGCAGTTTCATGCGTTCTTCGACGTTGTGGGTCACGCCGCCCAGTGTTTCGCGCGTGAGCATGGCGATCTCGGTCGGAAGGACGCGATTGACAACCGGGATCGTGACGGACTCCGGATCCGCGGCTCGCAGCGTGACATCGGGAAGCGTGCCGGCCAGATCGCCCGGCCGTGCGAACGAAGAGAACGCCCGCACCATCTGGATGGGCGTTACCGCCACTTCGTGGCCGATCGGCACGGAGGTCTGGCTGTACTTGGACCAGCGCTTCACTGGCGTAATGATGCCCGCTCCCTCGCCGGGGAGGCCGATGTTGGTACGCGATCCGAAGCCGAATCGCGTGATGGCCTCGTGCATCTGCTGGAACGTCATGCGCTCACCGGCCTTGACCATCCCGATGTTTGACGAGTTGACCAGAACTTCCTGCCATGTCATGACGTCGCGCTTGGTGACATCCTCGATGTAGCGACCGTACGACGTGAACCAGCGTCCGCCCTCGGTGTCGAAGACCTCCGAGGCCTTCGCGAGGCCGCGCTCGGTGATGACAGACCATATGAACGACTTGAAGGTCGAGCCCGGTTCGTAGACATCCTCGATGCAGCGATTGCGGGCGAGCGCGGGATGGATCTTCCGCGCGGGATCATCGGCGAGGGTCTTGTAGCGGGGCCTTGTCGAGCCGGTCGGCACCGATGGGCGCGGCGCCTTGGGATCGAGCGGCTCCCACACATACGGCACGAGATCGTCACGCTCGATGACGATGTCCACCATCGCCAGGACCTCGCCCGTGAGCGGGTCGAGCATGATGCACCGGCCGCCCGCGGCGTCGGCTTCGGCGATGCCCTTCATCAGCTCTTCATGAGCGATGCGCTGGAGTTCCAAGTCGATGGAGAGGCGTGCGTCCTGGCCCCGCTTGGCGGGATTCCAATGACCCGGCTCAACCCAGAGGGGGCGTCCCTGGGCATCGCGGACGTACTCGGCCTTGCCGCTGTTGCCGAGGAGCTGGTCATTGAGGATGCGCTCGGCTCCGATCGACCACTTGGGCTCGTCGCCGACCTTGCCCACAACGGATGCGACGAGCGGGCCGCCGGGGTACTCGCGGATGTCGCGGCGTTCGAGGTGCACGCCGGGAATCTTCAGGGCCTTGACGGCGTCCACCCCGGCCTCATCGAGGACAGGGCCGACCGGCACGTACCGAACGAGCCGGGGCGAATCGGCGACGTCATCGTCGCGCTCTCCTTCAGAGAACATCTGTCGGAGCATCTCCGTGAGCGACTGCTGATCGACCTTGTCCGGCTCCGGGAAGAGCGCCAAGCGGGCGTCGTTCACGGCGACCTTGGACATGATGGGCTCGCCGACGTCCTCCGGCATGACGCCCAGAGCGTCGGCGAGCCGGATGATCGCATCCTCGGGAGGATCGGGAAAGAGCGTCGGATCGACGAAGGCGCGGTAGCCGATTCTTGTGGTTGAGAGCAGGCGACCGCGACGATCGAGGATCTCGCCTCGAACCCCGGGCAGCGTGGCCCGCGTGACCCGTGCCTGGACATGATCTGCGAGTTGGCCGGGGGGGGCGAGTTGCAGTTGGCCGACGCGGAGCAATACCGCGGCCAATGCGATGATCATGAACGTGGTCGCGATCGCGGTCCATCGATTCGTGCTGGCGCTGAAGTCGGGGACTGCACTCATCGGTGAGGGACCCGCTCGCCGGTGGGCGGTGTGGCGCCATGGATGACAGACCGACCGAGGTCGTCGTACACCGTCGGGCCCGGCGTGGGAACAGGAGCGTCAAAGATCGGCTTGAGCGTGGTCGTCGATGCGGCCATGCCGTGGACGTGTTCTGGGGTCACGAGCGTGGCGATGCTGGTACGAAGCAGCAGGATCTGCTCGTCCTGACGCTTGATCCGCAGTCGCGTCTGCGTGAGCTCGTGAAAGGCCTGGATACGGGCCTGCCGGACGGCAAGCAGGGCGCACGCGACGATTCCCAGCGACAGAATCAGTGCGACGATCTTGGCGAACACCGAGTCCTCGCTCTCTCAGGCGCGGGCGAGCATGCCCGTGTCGTCACTTCGGGGGAATACGCAGCACCATGTCGATCTGGATCTGATTCGGATCGCTGATCTTGTCGCGGTTCGCGGCCAAGATCTCCCTGGCCCGATCCTTGGAACCGAGATACTTCTGCGCGAGCTTCGCGAGCGAGTCGCCCTTGACCACTTTGTGGGTCGTGCCCTTCTCAGTCGCTGTCTTGGCGGCGGCCTTGGGCTCAGCGACGGGCTTTGAGACAATTTCAGTCTTGTTGGTCGGCGCGGGCGGCTTTCCGGCGGTCTCGGGCGACGCGCCCGTCAGAATGTGCTTCGGCGGGAGCTTGATGGTGGCGTTCACGCGAACCGAACCGTCCTTGCCGACCCGACCCTCATTGAATGCCGCGAGGGCTCGCCACAGCGAGGGGTCGCCATACGTGGCCTTGGCGATGGAGTAGAGGGAGTCCTTCTCCTGGATGCGATAGATGGTGACGTCCTTCGGATCGACCTTGGGGAACCCCGATGTTCCGGCCTCCGGAACCGGGCTCGGGGATTCGGGCTCAGTCTTCAGGGTCAGCGTGCGCGTGCCGTCCGGTCCCTGCTGGAGTTCGCCGCCGGCTTTGCGGATCGCGCGATCCAGATTATCTGAGGTCTCGCCGCTGAGGATCCCATTTCCAATCACGACCGGAGCGCTCTCGATCGGCGCGGGTTCGGCTGTATGGGGAGCAGAGAATGCGGATGCGAGCGGATCGGAAGCTAACCCGCTCCGATTGGACTCGACCTGGCCGGGAGCTGCCTGAACCGGAGCGGTCTGCACCGCAGGAACGATGTCGCGGGCGTTCTCCTCGGCCCACTTCACGAGCGGATTGATCGCGTCGCCCAAGCCGAGCGTGGCACGCTCGTCATCGACGGCAACCGACGCGAGCTTGAGTTCGCGCTGACCGGAGAGATGGTCGCTGATGAGAACACCGACGATGAGGATCAGCGTGAATCCGATGATCAGAGCGAGCTTGTGTTCACGGGTCACTTGGCCGCATCCTTGCTTGCACGAGTATCAACACGAGAGGCGCCACCTGCCCATCCATGGAGGCGGCCGGGAACGCCGGAAAATGCTAGCGCCGTCCGACGGCGCGGAGCTTTGCTGAACGGGACCGCGGATTGGATTCCACTTCGCCCTCGGAAGGCCCGACGGGTCCGTTTGTCAGGTCAATGGCCACACCCTCTCGGACAAGGCGGCCGAACTCCGCCTTGACCGGACGGTCCTCCAGTGAATGGAACGAGATAATCCCGACCCTGGCCCCCGGCGCCAGCCAGTCGGTTCGGGGCGAGGCGGCCATCCCCACACCGACGGCGTGGAGCAAAGCGTCGAGATTTCCGAGTTCGTCGTTCACAGCGATTCGCAACGCCTGAAAGGTTCGGGTTGCCGGATCAATGCCCCCCGGATCGGCCCTTCCGATCGCGGATCGAACAATTGATGCCAGTTCCGTCGTCGTGGATATCGGATGCGTCCGTCGCGCGGCAGCAATCTTTCGCGCGATCGCTCCAGCACGCCGCTCTTCGCCGTACTCACGCAGGATCCGGATGAGTTCCGGCTCAGGCAGCGAGGCGACAAGATCGGCCGCCGAGGGCGGAAGTGTCTCGTGCGAGCCACCCGTACCCGGCGTTGCAAGGCGCATGTCCAGCGGGCCATCCCGAGAGAACGAGAAGCCGCGCACCGGATCTTCCATCTGATTTGAGGCAAACCCGAGATCTGCCAGAACCATGTCTGCTCGAACGCCGGCCTCCGCCATGCGACGGGGGAGTCTGGCGAAGCTTCCAAGGAACGGAATCAGTCTCGGACAAGCCCCGCCCAGAGCCGTTCGGAGTCGTGACTCAGCCCGACGCAAGTTTCCGTCGTCCAGATCGTTCATCACCACCGTGCCGGATGGGCCGAGGACACGGGCAACTTCAAGAGCGTGCCCACCCAAGCCCACCGTGCAATCGGCGTAGACCTGACCGGCGGCGGGCGCCAACGCGGCCAGCACCTCTCCCATGAGGACGGGAATGTGACGGGGTGCGGGTTCCATCTGCGACGGAGAGCGTATCGGCCCCAACTGGTGGGGGTTTGTTCGACGGGCCTACCATCTCAGCCCGTCGCCGTGCCACGCGGAGCATCGCGGCCAATCTGGAGTAGATCAATGCGCACTGTCGAGCGAGTTGGATTGTGGGCTGGAGTGGTCATCGCGATCGGCGTGGGCGCCGGCCTGCGGACGCCTGAACAAGCGGCGATCGCCCAGCCCGCCGGCCAGATCGTCCGAGTCGCCACGGTCGACATGTTCCTCCTTCTGGAGTCCATGATCGAATCAGATCGGTACAAACCCGCTCGCGACGCGCGGGACGCGGAGATCCGTGCCAAGTTCGAGGCGTACAACGCCGAGCTCAAGGCTTTGGAGACAAAGATCCAGCTTATTCCTCAGGGAACGCCGGAGTTTCAGGCCACGATGCAGCAGGGCCAAGCGAAGGAGACCGAGCGTCAGCAGTACGCCCAGCAGGCCGGACGTGAACAGGATGCGTTTGTCGCGGCCCAGGTCAAAGAGGCGTACGCCATCGTGCACAAGGCCGCGAATGACGCAGCCGAGCAGCTCGGGTACACGCACGTGATTTCCACGCGACTCGAAGGGACGAATATGAAGGGCGAGTCTCTCGCGCCCATCATGCAGGAGATTCTTGCCCGTCCGCTGGTCCGATCGGCCAGAGCGGACGACATCACCGCGCGTGTGCGGGAAGACCTGAAGCTGCCGGAGAAGAAGGCCGACGCGCCAGCTGATCCTGCAGCCCCGGCGGATCCCGCCGGCGATCGCTGAGCATTCCGAGCAGACTATTGGTTGGGCGGCACTCGCGGGAGGCGGTCACGGATCTCGCTCGCGATCGAGTCGCAGAGGGATCGCTTTGCCTCCGCCATTGAGGGAGTCCGAGAGCCGAGCACCTGTTGGAGCGACGTGACCGGCCGCCCGACCAGACCACAGGGCACGATGAGCGCGAAGTGGTCGAGATTTGTTGTGACGTTGAGCGCGAGTCCGTGCATGGACGCCCACTTCCTCACGCGCACGCCCATAGCGCAGATCTTTGCCGCCGGGGCGTCCGCATCGGTTGAGCGCGGTACCCATACGCCGGTGGCGACCGGATCTCGCATCGCCCGCACCCCGAATGAATGGCATGTCGCGATCACCGCCGTTTCGAGCATCCGCATGTACTCGTGGACGCGGAGTCCGAGCACGTTCAAGTCCAGGATCGGGTACGCGACAAGCTGTCCCGGTCCGTGGTAGGTGATGTCGCCACCGCGGTCGGTCTGTTCGACGACGACGCCCGCGGCCTGAAGCGTCGCGGCATCTCCAAGCAGGTGCCGCCCGGCGTCCGGTCGGGCTGAGACCGTGATGACGGGCGGATGCTCCACCAGCAGGACACGTCCGACTTCGGGGCGTCCGGCGTCGCGCGAGGCCAGAACCTCTTCCAGATGCTGACGCTGCACGGCGAGCGCAGCCGCGTACGGCATCAGGCCGAGGTCAACGAGTTTGAACGGGAGGTCGCTCATGTTTCGCCATGTACGTGCTATGCGACAGGAACGGGGACAAGTCCCGAACCTACGATAGCCGCATGCACCAAGGGTCCGTCGCGCAAGTCCATCAGTCAGCGATTGTCTCGGGCGAGACCCAACTCGGCGAAGGCGTCCGGATCGGCCCTTTTTGCGTGCTTGAAGGCCAGGTCACGCTCGGTCCCGGCGTTGAACTTGTCTCGCACGTCTGCATCCGTGGACCGGTCACGATCGGCGCGAACACGCGTTTGTATCCCGGCGCCTGCATCGGCTTTGAGCCGCAGGACTTCAAGTACGCGCCCGGCATGAAGACCGCGGGCGTGGTGATCGGCGCGGACTGCCTGATCCGAGAGCACGTGACCATCCACGCCTCGACCAAGCCCGACGTGCCGACCTCCGTCGGAAGTAAGTGCTTCCTGATGGCGACCACACACCTCGGGCATGACGTGAAGATCGGCAATAACGTCATCATGGTCAACGGCGCGGGGATCGCCGGCCACAGCGAGGTCGCGGACAACGTGATCCTTTCCGGAGCGGTCCTCATCCACCAGTTCGTCCGCGTCGGACGCTACGCAATGCTCTCCGGAGGCGTCGGCGTGTCGATGGACGTGCCGCCGTTCTGCCTTGTGCCCGAGCGGAACCGGCTGGGCGGAGTGAACCTTGTCGGGCTGCGACGGGGCGGATTCGCGCGAGAGGAGATCACGGCCGTGCGGCGCGCGTTCCGAAAGGTCTTGCGTGTTCCCACGCTGACCAAGCAGGAGATGGTCGCCGAACTGGAGAGGCTCGGTGCAGATTCGCCCGCTGTACGAGAGATGGCCGCCTTTGTGGCGGAGCCCAATCGCCGGGCTGTGTGCCCGGGGCCGGCTCGCCCTCCACGGATGTTCACGACTTTTCTGCACATGAAAAGGCGGGGCGTTGCGAATGACCTGACCGACGTTGGGGACGAGGACTGAGAGGCCTCCGGGCCGCGTGGCGTGGTGATAGAGGGTGAGAGGAAAGATCTGGATGGCCGATCCGAGTGATCCCAACCTCACGCCTTGGCTGAGCGTTCTGGCGAGCGGCTCCTCTGGGAACTGCTCGGTGGTCGTGTGGCACGAGAACGGCCAACGAAGGGCCGCGTTTATCGACCTGGGACTGAGCCCGCGTCGGACCGTGTCCGCACTCGAATCGCTGGGGCTGACGGTCGAGGACATCTCCTCAGTGTTCCTGACCCATCTGGACAGCGACCACTTCCATCCCGGCTGGCTCCGGCGCGGCCTTCTTCGAGCCCCTCTTCGCATGCACCGGCGGCACGTGGGCCGCGCTTCTCGCGAAGGGATCGCCACCTTGCACACCGAGCCGTTTGAGCATTCCTGCCGGGTCGGCGCGCTCAATGCTTCGGTCTTCATGGCGAGCCACGACGAGCTTGGCGTGGCGACGTTCAGGTTTGGATTCACCGGGCATTCGGGAGAGTTGGGGTTCGCGACCGATGTGGGACGCGTGACACCGGGGCTGGTCGAGCATCTCGCGGGCGTCGACGTTCTGGCGCTGGAATCAAACTATTGCCCGCGGCTGGAGCTCGCCTCTGAACGCCCCGAGTTTCTCAAGCGTCGCATCATGGGCGGCAGCGGGCACCTTTCGAACGAGGAGGCGGCCCAAGCCGCTCGTTCAATCGCCCCTCGCGAGCATCTGGTCCTGCTCCATCTCTCGCGACAGTGCAACCGCCCCGCGATTGCGCTCGAGAAGCACGCGGGAATCGGCTGCGAGCTCACGGTCTCCACCCACGCGGAGCCGACCGTCCCGATCCGCATCGGCATGAGCGCATCGGCGCGATCACGCTGCGTGGCCGGCCCCCGCGTTGGGAGACAGACGATGCTCTTTCCGGCGGAGTCACTCGCATGAGCGCGACGCCCCGGGAGCCGGGCAGGCTCAAGGACCTTCGGCAGCAGTTGCGTCTGTTGCTGGGCCTGCGCGACAGCACAACCATCGATGGCGTCCGCTATGTGGAGCGGACGCACGAGCCGCTGAGGCGCGCCATCAGCAAGAAGGGCCGCGGTTACAAGGATTATGAGGTCACGTTCCGATCGGGTGAGCGCATGCGCATCCGGTTTACCACGGAGCGCATCTACGCGGATCTGGTCGGACCATCCGCGCTCGCCCCGTACCGCCCGGCCGACGGGCTTATCCGCCCGGGCGGTCGGCTGCTCGTGCTGGACGCGGGGACGGGATTCGGGGCGGCATGGTTCGCGCAGCGCGTCGGCCCGGCGGGGGCGATCGTCGCCCTTGAGGAGGACGGCGAGAGCGCCCACTTTGCCGAGCGACGTTACACGCTCTCCAACGTGGCCAGCGAACGCGGCTCGACGGAGTCGTTGGGGGGAGAACTCGACGGCTCATTCGACGGTGTGGCCGCCCTCAGCGTGCTCACGGATCACGCGAAGCGAGGGCCTCGGCTTCGTGAGCTTTGGCGAGTGCTCAAGCCCGGAGGCTGGATGCTCGTCGGCGGTCCCGCGGCGGGAGAGGCCATTGCCTCGATCCTTGAAGAGGCCGGCGTACCGCCGCTGGACGTCGCATCCGCGGAGGTTGTGAATCGAGGTCCCGAGGGAACGGCCACATTCCTCGTGCGGAAGGGCATACCAACGATCGTGGAACAGACGCCGGGCCCGGACGAGGGGGACGGAATCGCCGATGCCTGAGTCTCACTCGACACGCCAAGACACATGGCCCGAAGTGCCCGGGAACGCGCCGTGCGTATTCAATCCTGCGCGGCCGTGGGAATCGGTCTCGCTGGCGATCTCCGGGTTCCGTGACGGTGTTGAGCTCCGGCCTGTTCTCCGGGATTGGGTTGAGTTCATCGGAGGGCGGCCGGGAGAGATCGTCTATGTCGACGGGGGCTCACCGCCATCCACGGTCCGCCGATTGACACGGATGCTGAACGAGGGACTCATCGATCGGTTGGAACTGCTCACGCCCGGCCACTTTGAGAACCACCGGGATCGCTGCTATGTGCAGGAGTACCGCGCGGGTCGCCTTGCCACCCTCCCCTACGTGATGTTCATCAAGATGGACACGCTGCCGTTCCGACGCGGATTTGACGGCTGGCTCGCGGAAGACCTCGCGGCACTCGATCGCCCTGGGGTCTTCTCCATTACGCACTCGCACCAGGACAACCCGGCGATCAGCAGGGACGGCCCGTACATCGTCTACGACTTCACCAGTCTGAACTACGCGCTCATGAAACGGAGCGTCTTTGAACGCTCGATTGAGGAACAGATCGGCGACCTGGTGCGATCTAACTTCCGTGGCGACTATCCGGCGAAGATCCGGACAGAGGAGAAGTTCAAGCGGATGCTCGTTGAGTGGCTCTGGCACCACCAGGTGCTTGATCACGGCCTCCGCACACTCGGACGCGCCGAATCAATCGGCTACACCATCAATCACATCAACAAGCGCGGGCGAGAGCTGCTCCGGATCCGGCGCGCGTTCCGGGCCAGGAAGGGTCTTGATCGCTTCTACGACGCGCCTCTGTACTATCGCGCTCCGCGAGGTCCGCTGAAGCAGATCGGGCGGCGCATCGAGGCGAGCGTCCGCGCCGTCCGTGACGCCGTCGTGGGAAAGAAAGGACCATCTCGCGCATGAGCGATCAAGGGATCAAGGCTGTCGTGTTCGACTGGGGGGGCGTCATCCTCCAGATCTGTCGATCGTGGGAAGAGGGCTGCGCCCGCGCCGGCGTGCCACATCGGGAGCGTCCGGGGGGCGAGACGATGACCATGGAGCGTCGGCGCCTCAATGAGCTCTACCAGACCGGCATGATCGACTGCGACTCGTTCTTTCAAGCGGTCGCGGCCACGACATCGGGCCTCTACTCCGTCGATGAGGTAATCCGCATCCACGACGCGTGGCTCGTCAGCGAGTACGCAGGGGTTCGCGAGCTCATTCAGGAACTCAACGGCGCGGGACGCGTGCAGACGGGGCTGCTCTCCAATACCAGCCATCGGCACTGGCTACGTCATATGCCCTCAGCTTCCGCGGCGGCGGACTTTCCAACCATCGGCCTTCTGACCCACAAGCACGCGAGCCATATCCTGAGACTTGCGAAGCCGCACCTGGACATCTATCGCGCGTTCGAGCGCGAGAGCGGCTTCGGGCCGAGCCAGATTCTTTTCTTCGACGACCTGCCGGAGAACGTCAGCGGCGCGCGGGCCGCGGGGTGGTATGCTCACCAGATCGATCACACCGGCGACACCGCTTCCCAGATGCGCGCAGCGCTGCGCGGTCTGGACCTGCACGAATCGTGACCCGGCCGGGCCCGGCCCCCGCTCCTTTAGTCCTTGGCGTCGTCCGAAAGCGGCCAGATACGCAGGTCGCGCCACTCGATCCGATTCCCAACATGGTGCGTCTGAAGCGCGATGAAGCCCGTTGCGAAGTCGGTCTGCCTCGAGTCGGTCATCAGCACGCCGTTGATCCAGGTCTGAATATGGTCGCCAACCGCTCTCACGCGATAGTCGAACCAGGCGCCGTCGCGGGTCAGAAGCTTCGAGGCCAGCACGCGGTTGTACAGTGAACCCGTATAGTTCTTCATGTCGTGGTTATCAACCTGTGCCTCGTACCCCAGGGGCCATGAGTTCGGATCCTCCGTGCGCGGCACCACGCGGAAGTAGATCCCGCTGTTGCCTCGCTCGTTCACCCGGACAAGCGCGCGAAGCTCATAGTTGCGGTACCGCTTCTCCGTGAAGAGGTGCCCGGGACCGTCGGTGCCGACCAGCGTGCCGTCTTCAACGGACCAGTTGCCCGCGCCGCGCTTGACCCACCCCGCGAGATCGGGGGTGATCAGGTGGGTGTAGCCCTCGCGGTCGGGATCCGGCGAAAGATCCTTGATGCGGATGTTGCGGTAGCGGACCGCATCGCCATGATCTTGGAGGGAGATGTACCCCGTGGTCAGTCGTGCGTTGAGCGGGCTCGGATTGTCCTTGGTGTGGACGTGACCCCGTTCGTCAAGCTTCTCGTTGTCGTGAATCTTGACGCCGTTCAACCAGACGTTGAGGGTGTCGCCAACCAGCGAGATGTGATAGGCGTTCCACTCACCGGCTGGCCGGCAGGCCTGCACTCTGGGCGGGATTGCGTTGTAGACCGCTCCGCACACGCCGTCAGCCAGCGGCTTGCCGAACGAATCGAAGACCTGGATCTCCATTCCCGTGAACGCCGGATCGCCATTGTTCGACCCGCGGAGACCAACGCCGCTGTTGCCGCCGGGCGGAAGCACAAACTCAAGGGTCAGCTCGAAATCGCGATACATCCTGGTGGTGCGCAGCCACCATCCCTTGCCGGGCTTGACCGCGCAGAGCTCGCCATCGACCGCCGCCCACGAACCTTCTTCGCCCCATGTGGTCCATCCGGTGAGATCCTCGCCGTTAAAGAGCTCGACCCACCCCTCGCCCGTCGAAGCGGGCGGGGCAGCCGTTGCCTGGCGTGATGCAGACGCCACGCCTCCCCCACCACTCGAGGCGCTGGGAACTGTGCCGTCATGTCGAATCTGACCGGGCTGGGCCATCGCCACCGCACAGGCGGACAGGGAGAGCAGGGACGTCAACACCACTCGCTCGATCATCGGACACTCCTGGGTTCGGTGGGTGCGCCTCTGCCGCGGCGACACACCCGCTCATCAATCACTTGATCTCACGGATATACACGTTGGCAAACTGGATCGGATCGCCATGGTGCTGCAATGCGATCGGTCCCTCGGCCGGAACGCCCGGCAATCTCGCCCCGTCGACAACGACCCTTCCGTTCAGCTCAACCGTGAGCAACTCACCCTTCATGGTGATCACAAATCGATTCCACTCGCCGATGGGCGCGTCGGCGTTCTCGCGCGGAGTGACCGCGGCGCGCACCTCCGGGGCCATCGATGTGTCCGTGCGGTAGCCATAGACCTCGCCCGATCCGATGGGCCAGCACCAGATGTTGACCTGACTCTTGTCGCTGCCTCGGAGGTAGATGCCGCTATCTCCCGCTTCCTTCACGGGCGCGTTGACGGCGATGCCCTGGGCGTCAACCTTGTGAGTGCCGTCGGGAAGAATCACCGGACGCTCCACCTCGCGCGTGGGCCCGCTCCACCGCCAGTCAGCGATGAGCACGAAGTCCTTGTATGACCTTTCCGACCAGAGGTGATCACCCTTGCCGTCGTACGAGAGCACGTAGTCGTTCGCGATCCAATGGCCATCGTTCGCCGGGTTCTTCTTCCACCCTTCGAGATCCACGCCGTTGTAGAGCGGCACGAATCCCTCATCCAGCAGCGCGACATCGGCCTCCGAGAGGGGCGTTGGCGAGGCCGGAAGCTCCTTGATCGTCAGGTTGCGGAAGTGAACCTCGGAGCCCTCTGACTCCAGGCAGATGTAGCCCTTTCGCGGCGAGATCTGGCTGCCTCGCGTGACGACCTTTCCATTGACCGCAAGAGAGATCTCGCCGTTGTTGCACGTGATCCGGTAATGGTTCCAGTCCGGTGAGGGGTTCATGCGCCTCTCGGTCGGGAAGGCGCGGCTGCCATTCCCCCGGCCGTTCTCCGGCTTCATGACCGCGCCCCAGATGGGAAAGATGTCGCCGTCGCTGGTGTACCAGTCTCCTTGCAAGCCGTCCATCACCTGCACCTCCACGGACCGCGTAAACGGCTGGCCGGTGACGGGAATCGGATCCGACCAGACGAAAATGCCCGCGTTGCCCCCGGGGCGCATATGCCGAAACTCGATCTCCATCACGAAGTTCTCGTATTGGCGACGGGTGCGGAGAAGGCCCGTCGGGAGACCCGAGCAGACGATCATGCCCTCGCGAACCTGCCACGTGGAACTCGCACAGTTGACGTTTGTCCACCCTTCAAGATCCTTGCCGTTGAACAGCGGCACGAATCCGGGCTCGGTCGTCAGGTGGCTGGTCCGACCCTCATCCGCGAAAGAAACTTCCGCCGCGCTCCACTCGTCGGTGCGGAACGGAGCCGCGGGCAGTCCGGTGGCGCCGAACAGAACGCCTTCGGGCGACGATGACCACGCGTATCTCGCCGCCACTGGCGCCGAAACGTCCGGGTGCGAGAGGATGACCGAATCTCCGTCGACCCTGGCGCGGGCGGGTCGGAACGTCTTGTCCGCGCCCGCGATCCAGAACTGCGGGACTGCGCTCTCTCGGAGCGTCATGCCCTCATTGTGATCGAAGCGAATCCGAAGCTCCGGCCCAGTCGCGGTCACGCCGGTGAACATGGGACCGGACCATTCGACCCCCGGCTGGCCATACGTCTTTGAGAGCGCGATCGCTGCGAGCCGCGACGCAACGTCTTTCTTATTGGTCGGGTGAATATCTGCCGGGTTGCCGATGTCGAGCGTGACGGCCATCCCTGTGTTGCCGGTGGCCAGAGACTTCTGCTGTGATTCACGCAGCTCGGCGACAAGGTTCGGGTTGACGCCCGCGTAGCGATATGGAGCGATCTGAACGAAGTAGAAGGGAAAGTCGCCCTGCCCCCAGGCCTTGCGCCATCCCTCGATCATCGCAGGAAAGAGGCGCCCGTAAAGCGGCGCATTGCCGATGTTCGATTCACCCTGATACCAGATCGCTCCGCGAATCGTGTACGGCACGAGCGGCGCGATCATCCCGTTGTACAGCGTTGTCGGCGTCCCCGGTCCAATCTGCGGTGCACTCGTCAACGCGGGCAGTTCCCGCACGGCCGGGCCCGCGGCGTACTTCCAGTCCCCAGCGATCGACAGCGACCGCTCTGACGGTCCAAGACCAACGGTGAGCGACATGTCGTACGACTTGCCGCTCGCGAAGCCGAGTGCTCCCAAGCCGGCGGTGTCAAGCACACGAACCGCGATCACGTTGCGGCCTGCCTTCAGCAAGCCGGCCGGGATCTCGTACACCCGCGGCTCGGCCCACTTCCCGTCCACATGGGTTGAGCCCACAAGCTTCCCATTGATCCAGACCGTGTCGCGATCATCGATCGGCCCGAGACTCAGGCGCCCGGAACCGCCGCCTCCCGCGCCAGCGAACTCCGCCGGCAGGTCGATCGTGCGACGGAAGTACACGATCCCGTCATGGCCACCGAGCTCTCCCGCAAACGCCCCGGGCACGGCCATCGGGCTCCACGACTTGTCGTCGAACGCTTCTGTGGTCCACGACCGGGGCTGACGCTTTGGTCCGGGCTGATCAAGCGCATCCCACCATCGCTGCTCCCATCCTTCGGTGACCGACGCCCTCGTCTCCGGGTCCTTAGCCTTTGCGATGAACTGCATCTCGGACGCGAACTCCGGGAAGCTCAACAGGGTCTGCTCGCTCGACCAGGCCTGGGCCGGCGTCCCACCCCAATCCGCGCTGATAACGCCGACAGGAACGTTCAGACGCGCCGCCAGTTCCCGCGCGAAGTAGTAGCCGACGGCTGAGAAACGCTGCGCCGACTCGGGGGAGCACTCGGTCCATGCACCATCGCAGTCCAACTGCGGATGGAGCGAAATGGTGTTCTTGACCGTGAAGAGCCGGACCATGGGATCGGCGGCCCGGGCGATCTCGGCTTCAGCGCCTGCAGTCGCGGCAAGGGGCCACTCCATGTTGGACTGGCCGGAGCAAACCCACACCTCTCCGATCAGAACGTCCTTGAATGTCTTGGTCGTGTTGCCCTGCACGGTCAGGGTCGCGGGCGCGGCGGACTCGGGCGTGCGGAGCTTCGCGGTCCAGCGCCCGTGTGCGTCGGCGACAACTTCGGCGATCGCATCGCCCGCCCATGATCCGGTCACCTTCACGGCCTCTCCGGGAGAGGCCCACCCCCAGATCGGCACGTGGGCATCGCGTTGGAGCACCATGCCGTCGCCGAAAATCGCGGGCATTCCGACGTCCGCCACCGCCGGGAAAGAAGACGCGCCGAGTGCAGCGGCGAGGACGAATGAGCGTGCGATCAGACTTGACATGGGACCCTCCAACTGTTGGAGGCCCAGTGTAACGCAAGGCGCGTCGGTGCGCCTCCTGCAACCCGAAGCGGGGACCCCCCCAGCCTCGCCCGGAGTTACTTCTTCTCCGGCTCCGCGGCTTTGGCGCTGTCGTCCGGCTTCGCGAACATCTCCGGCTTCGTGGCCTTCCACGCTTCGTCAAGCTTTGCCAGATGGAACCCGGGGTTCTTGAGAAACTCGCCTTCGCACCCCTCGCAGCAGAAGCGGACCAGCCGGTTCCCGACGACCAGTTCGGTCGGTTCTCCCATGCCTCCCAGTTCCTCGCCGGCAATGAGGCACGTCTTCAATGGGTACTCGGCCCGCTGTGCGTTCTTCACGGCCTCGTCAAGTTCCGCAATGACCGCCTGCGGATCCTTCTGGAACGTCTTCACGCAGCCTTTGCAACAGAACCGAACAAGCCGATTGTTCCAAACCAAGTCGATGGGCTCGCCCATCGAGCCGAGCTCTTCATCGGAAACCAAGCAGAGCATGCCCGGGTAGAACGGCTTCTGGCTGGCGATGATCTCCTTGTCGACTTCGGCGAAAGAGGCCTTCAGATCCTCCTCAAATGCGCCCACGCAATCCTCGCAGCAGAATCGCACTTCACGCCCCTCGTAGACGCGCACCACCGGGTCCTGATTCTGCCCGATCTCGTGGTACGCGACGGGACAATCGCGGAGGGGGTACGGATCACCCACTCGATCCTCGAGCAGCGTCGCGGCTCCCGCGAATCCCACGATGCCGACCGCTCCGACGCCGATAAGTCTGGCAAGACGCATGGCATGACCTCCGATATTGATCGAGTCCAAATGCCGAATCGCTTCACCGGCATTATTGCAGGCTGAAGACCGCCCGTACGGCTCCCCCAGATCAAAGACCAATCTGAAGGCCCGGCCAATCGCATCGCCTCCAGAGCCATCACTGCCGATGTGCGCCTTTCTTCACCCGGCATGTGGAGGGCGCTCTCCAGGTGCTTCTCCACGGTCGGCACGCTCATGCGGCCAATGATCTCGTCGCTTGGTGACCAGTCCCGTCAGATCGGGTACATCGCAGCCGTTCGCGCGGCAAGATCCCGCACCCGGTCCGCCAACTCACGCGGCTCAACCACCCGGCAACTCGGCCCCATCGACAGGACCCACCACACGATCTCGTCGAGCCCCGCAACCCGCACCCGCATCGTGATCGAGCCGTCTTCGTCGTGTTCGATCACTTGCGTGGGGTGCCATCGAGTGTCCGCCACCGTCTCGCTGATCGGCGACTCGAACCTCAGCACGACATCGTGCTCCACGGGACCGGGAATCAGACGCCACGCGTTGCCAAGATGTTTCTCAACGGTAAACCCCTCGGGAATCTCGTAAGGCACGTCTGTGGGCGCAACCCTCGTGAACCGTGACAGCTTGAGACATCGCACTCCCTCGCGACCATCGCGGCGACCCAGTGCATACCAGGCACGCACCGAGAACAGAAGCGCATATGGCTCGAACTGGAATGTCTCGCGTGCCGCCTGCTCGTTCCGGGCCATGCTCGCCGGAGACTCATACTCGCATCGCAATGCCCGGCGTGAGGCGATCGCGGACCGCATCCGTTCATACACATCCGAAGAGCCTTCGCCAGGATCCGCCTGCGCCGTCCGAACCACCACGTGGCCCGCCAGCGAATCCAGCTCCGCGCGCGTCTCCGGCGGGAGCTGGGCCTCAATCTTTGCCAAGGCCCGCCACGCCGGAGCAAGAAAGGCGATCTGCTCCTTCTGGGCCACATCATCGCACAGGATCGCAAGCGCCAGCGTCTCATCAACGGTCAACTGCAATGGGGGCAGAAAGAACCCCGTTCCCACCCGGTACCCGCCCGACGCATCGTCGTGCACCACGGGAACGCCGGTATCGTTCAGCTTCCGGATATCTCGGAAAATCGTTCGTTCGCTCACGCCCAGTTCCGCCGCGAGCCACTCGATCGGAAGGGGCTTGGACCCCTGGACCATGGTCACAATCTTCAGAAGCCGATGGATATCGCTGTTCTGTTTCAAGGAAGTTCTCCCGCCGCGATTATTGTCGACCCGGGCCCAACGCTCCCACGCCGATCGGCGCGCTGCGACGGTCTCCGCACCTGGGCTAAATCCACAATCCGGCCATGGAGTCTCCCGGCAGTCCGACACCTCCTGTACGCTACACCCGATCAGATATGCCACGCCGCGACCCCACATCGACCGCCGACTTCGAGACGCCCGTGCCTCATCGTCATTTCGTGGGGTGGGATTCCCCTCTCTTGCCAGTCGCGGCGGCGTGGGTTCTTGACCTCGCGCAATCACAGTCGCGAGACGCAGACCTCTCTCGATGTGTCCTGGTTGTACCCGGAGCAAGGGCGGGAAGGCTGCTGCTGGGCATGCTTGTCGATGAGGCGGCACGACGGAGGGCTTCGTTCATCCCGCCACTGATTGTGACGCCGGGTGAGCTCGCCGAGCCGCTGTTGGGCGTGCCTCGTGCCCGCGCCGCAACACCACTCGCGCGGGCACTCGCCTGGACCAGCGTGCTGGCGGCCGCAAGCGACCAGGAGCTGGCCCCTCTCGTCAGGCCCAACCCCCTCGACGCCGAGGCTGGTCGACGCACCCTCGCCGAGTTCCTTGAGCGTCTGCACACCGAACTGGGCGGCCATGGGTTGCGAATCGCTGATGTCGCGGGCCCGGCGGAGAAACTCGCCGGCGCTCTGGAAGGCGAGCGATGGAGAGCGGCATCGCTTCTTGCCGAGCGGTTCTGCCGCACCCTTGAATCCTGGGGCCTCTCGGACGAGGTGAGTGCACGCATGGCGCGCGTTGAGCAGGCCGCTCGCTCGCCCGAGCTCCTCGGTGCGGCTGCGCACGCGCATCTTGTGCTCGTCGGTGTTCCTGAGCTTCCCGGACTGGTTCGTCGAGCGATTGAGATCGCTGCCGATCGCGGCGTGCGCGTCGACTCCATTGTGCACGCCCCGGAGTCGCTGAGAGATCGCTTCGACCAGTTCGGTTGCGTAACTCCTCTCGCTTGGACAGCCTGCGCACTGCCGATTGAAGAAGATCAGATCGTCTTCGCCACGGACCAGAGCGATCAGGCATCTCGAGCGCTCGCATGGCTCGCGCAGGTCGCCCCCGATGCGGAGACGGGCGACGTCGTCATCGGCATCGCCGAACCGTCGCTCGCCGCGATGTTCTCGCTGGAGATGCGGCGAGTCTCTTCTCTACGGGTTCGAGCGGCATCGGGCACCAGCGCCGACCGTGCCGAGCCGGCGCGCGTGCTCTCGCTGGCAAGCGACGTCCTTGAGCGGCGCACCTTCAACGACTTGATGGCGCTCCTGCGACACCCGCGGGTGGAGGCGTGGCTGCGATCAAGAGCGGCCGACCAACGCACCGCCATGCGCCCGGGAGAGTGGCTCGGGCATCTTGATGACTATGCGGCCGCGCACGCCCCGCGCCGACTCGCGTTTCTCCCAAAGCCGATCGAGCCGGGCCAGGCGGCGGCCCTCGCCTTCGTGACCGAGTCGTGCCGGGCGCTCCTCGCCGAGCTCTGGACACATCACGCCCAAACGGATGAGACGCCGATTCCCGCGTCCCTCGTGGCCCGAGCGACGCTCGCGCTGCTTCATCGGCTCTATGGACACCTCCCCGCTTCATCCGTGGATCGCATCGAGGCCCGCATCGCCCATGCATGCGTGTTACTGGCCGATGACCTTCGAGAGCAGATGTCGCTGTGCGAGTCCGCACCATCGGTTGATGGTGCTGAGCGCCCTTCTGTGTTTCTCCGCCGCCTGATCGCGCGCCAGGCCTCCCACGCGATCCCGGAACCGCCGGACTCGAACGCGATTGAGATGGTCGGCTGGCTGGAACTTGCGCACGACCCGTCGCCCATTGCTGCCTTCGTCGGCATGAATGAACGGAATGTGCCGGGCGCGCAGGATCATCACCCCATGCTCCCCGGGTCGCTGCGCCGACGATTGGGCCTGCCGACTGCCGAGAGTCGTCTGGCACGCGACTCGTTCCTCGCCGCCACCATGGCCCGCTCTCGTCCGCGGATGCTCTTCCTGGCGCCGCGGCGCGATGATGAGGGCTCGCCGCTCATTCCAAGCCGCGTGCTGCTTCGCTGCCCGCGACAGCAACTGCCCGGGCGGATGCACCGGGCGCTGGGGCGCGCCGGTGACGGGCCTCCGCGAGCGATCGTTGTGCCTCGCGTCTCTGTGGCGTCTCGCAGTGAGTTTCCGATTGCGCCGCTGGTCGATCGACCGCCCATTACGCGTATGTGGGTCACGTCGTTCAAAGACTACCTGGCCTCGCCGTACCTCTTCTACCTCCGTCACGTTCTGCGTCTGAGCGAACGGGGACGTGCGGAGCTGGAGCTGGACCCGCGCTCATTCGGAGCGCTCATTCACGGCGCACTCGAGCGATTCGGCCGGAGCGATGTCAGAAACAGCCCCGACGCAGCCATCATTCGCGAGAGCGTCCTTGACCACTTTCGCACGCTTGCCATGGAGCGATACGGCCCCCGCCCGCCGGTGGCCGTGGCGATCCAGAACGAGCACGCGGAAGTTCGCCTCTCACATTGGGCCGAGATCCAGGCAAAGCGGGCCGGCGACGGCTGGGAGATCCTGCACTCGGAATGGACGCCGAAGCTGGACAGCGAATCCGGAGCCCGTTCTCCCATGATCCAGGTTTCCGAGGGTGCGGTCGCCCTCCGGGGCAAGATCGATCGCATCGACCGGCACCGCCGGACCGGGCATATCGCGATTCTGGACTACAAGTCCTCTGATTCGCCCGCCGATCCGAGCTTGACGCATCGCAGGCGCGATGGCTCGTGGCGGGATCTGCAGTTGCCCCTCTATCGCGAGCTTGTCAGGTCCTTGGACCTTTCCGGCCCGATCACCCTGGGTTACTTCAATCTCCCGAGGGACCTTGACCGAATCGCGGTCGCGGAGGCGACGTGGACCGACGCCGATCTGCAGAGCGCCGACGACGCCGCCAGGTCGGTCGTATCGCACGTGCTCCGCCGGAGGTTCGAGCAGCTTGAAGGAATGGACGACGAGGGCACGCTCGGTCTCATCGCCGGACTGAACGCGCTCTCGGACTATCGCCCCGCGCGCACCGCGGAGCCGAACCCATGAGCCCACCCCGCGCCTCCGCACAGCCGTCTGCTGAGATCGACCATCGCGTCATTCTCGCCTCCGCGGGCACGGGCAAGACATACCAGCTCACGAACCGGCTGATCGGTCTGCTCGCTCGGGGCGCGGCACCGTCCGAGATTGTCGCCTCGACGTTCACACGCAAGGCCGCGGGCGAGATCATGGAGCGTGTCATTGAGCGGCTGTGCGAAGCGGTCACGTCCGCCGGCGCTCGGGCAGCCCTATCCGAAGCGATCGGAACTCCCCTCTCGCGCGACCGATGTGTCGACATCCTCGCCACGGTCGCCGGTTCACTCGATCGCTTCAGCGTGCTCACCATTGACTCGTTCTTCCAGCGAACGGCGTCGGTTCTCGCGCTGGAGATCAACGCGGGTCCGAATCGCCGCATCGCCGATGAGTCCGAAGACGCGTCGCTTCGCGAAGAGGCGCTCGCCGCTGCGCTCGAAGCGGCAGACCGATCCGAGATCTCGTCACTCGTCCGGATCCTCTACGACGGTAAGCCCGGGGCCGGCGTTCTGCTTCGCCTCCGCCATGCGGTCGCGTGCGGCATGACGCTCCTGCAAGAGACCCGCAACGAGCCCGAGATATGGGGGCCGGATTCCACGAAGGGAGCGTCCGCGGACGAGCGCGAGGCGTCGAGCGCCGCTCTTCACCGCATCGCCCTGGCCATCAGAGTCGCTCCTTGTCCGACCAACAAAGACGGGTCAACGCCTGTCGCGTGGACCAAGCTTCACGTCAAGGCGTCGGAGTCGCTCTTGGCCGGTCGCATCGAGGACTTTGCCGCGCACGCCGGACCCTATATTCAAGCCCGCTCGTACGGCGGCAAGTCATTTCCGCCCGCCGCGCTTGCGCTCTATGAAGAAGCGATGGAGCATGTCTCAAACCTGCTCCGCGACCGGCTCCGCGAGCGCACCAGGGCCGCTCGCTCCGTTCTTGAGCGCTTCGAGAGCGCGTACGAGTCACTCAAGTCCCAAAGGTCCATCTGGAGGTTTGAGGACGTGCCTCGCGCCGTTCTGGCGCACATCAGCCAGGCCGGGTTGGCGGACGTCTATTTCCGGCTTGATGGACGCGTGCGGCACCTCCTTCTCGATGAGTTTCAAGACACGTCGATGGCGGCATTCCGGCTTCTGGAGCCGCTCATCGGCGAGATCGTCGCCCATGAACCCCCGGATCGCTCGCTCTTCTGCGTGGGCGATGTCAAGCAGTCGCTCTACGCGTGGAACGGTGCGGAGCCGGAACTGCTGCCTGCCGTCGCCGATCGCTGGCCTCAGATCCGACGAAGTTCGCTCGCCGTGTCGCGCCGATCCTCAATCGTCGTCCTGGACGCAGTGAACAGAGTCTTCGGATCGCTGCACTCGAATGTCGGACTCGCCGGCAACACCGCCCTGGCCGAGAAGTGGTCAAAGGTGTGGATGAGGCACGAGGCGCACGACGCAACCCTTCCGGGCGAGTTCAACCTCCTGATCCCTGCATCAGGGGCCGAGTTCGACGCGGAGCCAGCTCCGGCGAGCGGCGACGACGACCAAGCATCACCAGAGCGGGCGACGGTTCTTGACTCCGAGATCGCCACGGCGATCGAGCGCGTCGCCCTTCATCGGGCGGCATGTCCGCAGGCGTCCATCGCGGTGCTGGTCCGCTCGAACAAGTCGATCGCGCCGCTGATTCACGCGCTCAACGAGTCGGGCATACCCGCCAGCGAAGAGGGAGCCGCATCCCTGCTGGACGCGGCGCCTTGCGCGGTCATCCGCTCCCTCTTCCACCTCGCCGATCACCCGACAGACTCCGCAGCACGGTTCCACGTCGCGCGTTCGCCCGTCGGCGCCGCGCTTGGGCTCGCTGATCATTCCGACGATGCCCGCACCGATCGGATCGCAACCGAGCTTCGAGCCGAGGTCGAACAACACGGCCTGGCGCACACGATCCAGCGAGTTGTGGAATCCACCGGACACCTGATGAGCGCCCGAGAGATGTCAAGGGCTCTCTCGCTCATCCAGCTCGCACGCCGCTTGGATGCCGATGGTCGCGGCTGGTGCGAGGAGCTCGTGAGCGCGATCGACGCCTCGCGAATCCGCGATCCGACCTCCACGCCCGTCCGCGTCATGACGACGCACGCCGCCAAGGGCCTGGAGTTCGATGTCGTGATCCTCACCGATCTTGGCACCTCTATGTTCCAGCGCAGCCCGGATATCCTCGGCGACAGGCCCGAGCCGCTCGGCCCTATCACACGCGTGATGTGCCGCCCCTCGGCGCCCCTCGTTGCCGTTTCTCCCGACCTGGCTCAAGTCATGGATCGCGCCCGCAACCGCGTTCTCATGGAGGGCCTCTGCATTTTGTACGTGGCCATGACGCGGGCCCGGCACGTGCTCGACGTGATCATCACCGGCCGGTCCATCAAGGCGCCGGCAAAGCAGAGCACAACCGTCTATCCCGGTCGCCTGCTCGCCGGCGCGTTTGCCCGCGAGCCGCTCCCGCTGCAGAGCGCGGGCGTCTATCACGCTCAGTCCATGGGAGATTGGGCAACGCACGTGCGCACGCGGGAAGCCTCGCGCCCCGCGGCTCCAACCCCACCCGAAAGAGTCACGCTTCGCCTGCGCCACCCGAAGGATCGACCCTCCGGCCGCCTTGCGCGTATCAGCCCCTCTGGATTGGAGGGTGGCAGTTCGCGCACATTGGGCGACCTGCTGCGGCCCGCCAGCGATGCCGGACGCTCGCGCGGCACGATTCTCCACGCGCTCTTCGAGCAGATCGAGTGGCTCGAGGACGGCACGCCGACCGACGCCCGCCTGGTGGAGATTGCTCTCGACGTCGGCGCAACCCCCGAGCAAGCCCTGAGCGCCGTAGCCGCATTCCGGACCGCGCTCAATATTGCTGACATCAGCCGCTGGATCTCTCGGGACGCGTTCCCTGTCGCCCCGGGAGAGTCGCTGGACCTCTGGCGGGAGCGCGCGTTCGCGGCCAGGATCGACACCGCCGGCGAACCCGTGCTTCTCTCAGGGCGATTTGATCGCGTGGTGGTACGCCGAGCCGCATGCGGACTGCCGATCGAGGCCACGCTTCTGGACTACAAGACCGATGCGGTGGCCAGCGGAGGTGCGCTCGATGCCCGCGCTGCTCATTACGCGCCGCAGATCAGGGCGTACCGGGACGCGATCGTCGCGTCAACGGGCCTGCACCCCGAACGCGTCCGCTGCATCCTGCTATTCACAGAAGCCGGGCGTGCGGTGGCGTCATCGGTCTGAGCTGGCGCCCGACTGCTGAAGCTCGCCGTCCGCAGCCGCGTTCCGAAGCAGCTCGCGCACGCGGATCGTCCGGTACACCTCGCTCTGCCAGATCGATCGATCGATGGCGCGATCGGGTTCTTCCGGCATGGGTGCCGGGGTCGGCGGCACACGCCGATCGATGGCGTTGAACGCCGAAACCACGGGTCGGTTCAGTTCCGCCCCACCCCAGGCCCAGTCGCTCGGCATTCCAATGTGAAAGACCGTCCCTGCGGGCACGACCGGCACCGCGCCCCAACGCGTCAAGTCATATTGCGACCTCGGAAACTCCGCTACCAGAGCGCCGCTGATCCGCATCAGTGATTCGCTGTCGCCCGATGCCTGGTACACGTGCTCAAATCCTGTCGGCACACGCAGATCCTCGGGCAGTTCCCGGGTGGAGATGGCCAGTGGACCTGTGTCGGCGCGTCCTGCCTCGACCCGCTGCAGCCGTGCCGCGCTCAACGGCTGGCCGCCTGCCGCGCCGCAGGCCGTTCCGATCAGCACGAGATTCACTCCCAACGCCTTTGTCATTCTCGCCTCGCCCGCTTTCCGCGATCACCGGCCGTTCAGCACGATCTCCATGACGATCGAGACGGTTGCGTCGGGATTATCGGCCGGAATCCGCAGCAACTCCTCACCCTTCGCCCGCCACTGAAAGATCGCCGTTCTCAACGGCTCGTCGACAGCGGGCTCGCCCGTGTTGTACACCAATCCCTTTTTCTCATCCTTCAGGAAGTCCGCTCGCGTCACCACGCCCTTGCGATCAAAGTGGATCACAAGCACCGGATTCCGCGGGTTGCTGGTCAGACGGACCGAGACGGGGAAGCGCGGCTCCACCGTTGCCAACTCCAGCCCCTGCACAGCCACCGGTCTGCCGGGCCGATACTTCAGCGCTCGCTTCAGCGCGCTGGCCGGAGCCTCCTTGTCGCTGCGAACGCCCACCCGAACCGCGTCCCCTTCACCCGGCGCGTCGGCGTTTCCCACGCTCGCGCCGGGCTTGGGACCGGGGGTCGGTTCCATCGATTGCGGCGCGGAAGATGTCGGCATCGGCTCGCTTGGTGGCGATGCCGCAGTTCCCTGAACCTCAGCGGGCGCCGGCGGCGCCCCCGTGGACTGCTCGCCGGAAGCGGGCGCCGGACGTGCATCCGGGGTCGCGGGAGTGTCGAGCGGCTTCTTTGCTTCCTCCGATTCCTGGGGTGGCTTGGGCCCGATCTTGTCCGTGAGCTTGAGCTCTTCATCACGCGCCGGACCCTCCGACAGCGGGCTGGTCGCGGGGACTGTGACGACCGCTGGGCTCGGCAGAGGGGTCACCGGCGTGGATGGAAGTATGGCCTCGATTCCCTGGTTGGTCTGGGCATCGGCGGTCTGGCTCGCTCGCTCGGGCACGGTCTCCACCGCGGGCGACTGTGCCGCCGGCGCGACCGCCAGTGGTGGCGATTCCGGGCTGGCCGGAGCAGGTGTCGCCGTCGGCAATGCGGAGGCCACAGGCTCCTGCCCGGTGGCTTCCGGCGCACCGGCCTCCATCCCGCTCACATCGGTGCGGGCGAGCGCGGCTTGCTCCACCTTCGATTCCTGCGTGACCTGGTGCTCCTCAGGCGTTTCAAACCCCAGCCACGTGACGCTCGCGTGGGAAGACTGCTCTATACCCAGACGAAGGCGCGGCCGCTTCTGCTCCGCCGGTTCTTCCGGAGGAATGACATCAGGCGCGAGTGGCTGGTCCCCGCCAAAGGGTCTGGAGTCACGCGACGCGCTCATTCGTCCGAAGACACCGACACCCACGATCAAGTGGATAACCAAGCTGATCGCCGCCGCGACCGCCAGTTCAGACCGCATGCTCTCGCCCGCGGACGAAGCCAACACAAATCTCCCGTGCGTCACGCACCAATGGCCCCTTCAAACTGTATGTACTCTGGGAGTACCATCCGCGTTCGGATCTTGTGAGCCGCGAGTCGATCGCGAACCTCGCGGCAGAGAGCCTCAGGAGAGCCCGATGATTCGCTGCCTCGGTCTATGTCTTTCCATTTGGATCCTCTCGTGGACGGCGGCGGCTCAGCCGAGGCTGAAAGTCGGTGACCCCGCGCCCAAGCTCGAGATCCAGACCTGGGTCAAAGGCGAACCGGTCACTGAGTTCCGCTCGGGGCACGTGTATGTCGTCGAGTTCTGGGCCACGTGGTGCCCACCCTGCAAGAAAAGCATCCCGCATCTGACCGAGCTCCAGCGAACCCACAAGCAGACGGTCACCATCATCGGCATCTCCGCGAAGGACGCCAACGGAGAAACGCTCGACAAGGTCACCAAGTACGTCCAATCCGCCGGCGATTCAATGGAATACACCGTCGCTTTCGACGATGGATCAAAAACGAATCAGGCCTACATGGTGGCCGCCCGCCAGCGTGGCATCCCGGCCGCGTTCGTCGTGGACCAACATGGCAGGATTGCCTGGATCGGCCACCCTCTGATGGGGCTGGACGACGTGCTTACGCGGGTTGTGAAAGGGGAGTTTGACCCTGACCGTGCGCACAAGGGAGATGCGCTCGCCAAGGAGATCCACGAACTCATCCGCACCCAGCGTCACGATGAGGCCATGGACGAGATCGATGCGTTGATCGCTCTGGACCCCGAGAAGTTCGGCCAGTACGCCGCCGTGAAGTTCCAGTACCTGTTGACGACGAAGAACGACCGCCCCACCGCTTACGCTTACGCCACCTCCGTCACCGCGGGCCCACTCAAAGAGAACGCTCGAGCGCACGCGGACATCGCCTGGGCGATCCTGACCGATCCCGACGCAGCCTCCCGCAAGCTTGACATGGCGCTCGCGCTCGCCAACCGTGCCGCCGAACTCTCCGAGCGGAAGGATGCCTCGATCCTGGACACCCTGGCGCGGGCCCAATATGAGACCAACGACGTGCCGAGCGCGATCGCGACGCAGAAGCTCGCGATCTCGCTCGCGAAACCTGTTGACATCAAACGCATGGGCGAACGGCTCGCGACTTACGAGCAAGGCAAGTGACCACTCTGGTGTGAGACCGCCCGCCTTCGCACGCGTCGCATGCTGCCAATCGCTCTCAACCGCCGCTCGCCGCTCCCTGATCGGCTGCCGGGGCAGGGTCAGCGCTGCTCGGCGCCTGATCGCCCGGCTTTCCCACCATCGAGAATCGGGTGATCCCCGCGCCCATCAGGGTGTCGATCACTTCAAGCCCAGCGCCCATGCGGCCCTGCGTGTCGAACGCCAGAAGCAGCGTGGCATTCGCGCTCTCGGACTGGCGCGAGCGCACACGGTCGGCCAGCGTGTCGATCGTCACGGGCTCCCCGTCGAGCACGATCGCGCCCGTATGGTCGATCGCAATCGTGATCGCCGCCCCCGTGGCCGGATGGCCGGAGCCTAGGGACGGCAGCGCAAGATCGATCACGTCCGCGCGCACCATCAGGACCAGCGCGTAGACAAAGTATGTGACCAGCAGGAACATGACGTCGATCAGCGGCGTCATCTCCAACCGGACCTCGGGCATCGATCGTCGAATCCGCGTTCTCATTGCCGCACTCTCTCGTACTTCATCCCGCCCCACTCCGTCGGATTCCCCCGCTCAAGGTCCCGCGCCGCCTCAATAAGGATACGCGACGTCAGCCAGGCCCCGGCCGGGTACAGCAGCACCGACCACCATGGCGCGCCGCCGGCCCGATACGCAAGCCAGAGCGCGGCGAGGAACACCATCAGGCCGACCAGCCCAAAGCCAGTCGCGATCGGCCCCAGAATCAGGTCGTTATACACCAGAGCCATAACCGATCCTGAGACCATGGAGACCACCGCCACCAGAGGCAGAACCGTGCCGGGAAACGCGACGCGGAACGCGGCCCGGCGCAGCTTCGCCGGCCGGCGCCTGGTCCCCTCGGTGAAGATCCGCTTCCACCCCTTTCTGAACGCCGCCCACGATTCGTACATTCGGCAGTGCATCATCCGGTCCGCGACATACACGCCGGCACGCATCTTGGCCTGGGAAATCCGGCGCGCCAGCGCGAGGTCCTCGAGCAGTTCGTCCTTCACCGCCTCGTGCGTCTCGATCGCCCAATACGAAGCCGCCCGGAACATCATGAACTGTCCATTGGCGAACGGTCGCCGCCCCTCGGTGCGATTCGCCTGCATGAGCGGGTACTGCCGCAAGAGTTCAAGCGAAGTCGCGGGCTGGGCCAGGGTCTCGAACCAGCGTTCATAGGTCAGCGAACTCAGCAGGCTGAGCATGTCCAGCCCCAGGTCGCGCATCATCGCCGCCGTGGCCGAGACGCAGCGCGGATCCAGTTCGGTGTCCGCATCTATGAACAGCAGGTACGACGCCCGAGAGGCCGACTCCGACGCCCGCACACCGGACCAGACGGCGTGGACCTTTCCCGCCCACCCCTCGGGACAGTGGGTAATCTCCACCACGTGAAACCGCGAGTCGCCCCCGATCGCGGCACGCGCCACGTCCGCCGTGTCATCGGTGCACCGATCCAGAGCAATCACGACGCTCAGAGCAGCGTGGTCCTGCGCCCTGAGCGTCGAGATGACATGACCGATGGCGTGGGCCTCGTTATGCGCCGGCACGACCACGCACACCGGCTCTTCCGGCCGGCGCGTCGCGGCCATCGCCAGGCCTGCCCGGGCGGTCGGCACATGACGCGATGTGATCCAGATCCGGCCCAGCCCGAACGACCAATAGACAAGCAGCGCGAGCGAGCATCCCGTGCCGACATACGCCGCGATGATCCAGAGCCAAACCATGCAGTGAGCCCGAAGGATAGCGGCTCCTACACTCGGAACATGCCCCACAAGCACCCATCCCGCGCCCCGAGCCAGACGCCCGCTCAGGACATCGCCCACGCCCCGGGTTCCGGTCACGAGGGTGTCCACGTCCACGCCTACCAGCTGCTCTCCCGAGAGAACTCAAGAAAGATCGACCAGTTCGCCGTCGAGCAGTACGGCATGCCGTCGATCATTCTCATGGAGAACGCGGGCCGATCGATCACCGAGATCTGTGCCCCGCTGATCTTGGATTCCGAAGACCGGCCTTCCATCCTGGTCCTCGCCGGTGCCGGCAACAACGGGGGCGACGGCCTTGTCGCGGCTCGGCATCTCATGAACCTCGGAGCCCGCGTCGGCATCATCCTCGCCTCGTCCGAGGATCACTTCACTGGTGACGCCCTCACCAACCTGACCATCGCCAAGCGCATGGGAATCCCCATCAAGACTTTCAGTCCCGAGAAGCCAAGATCGGCCCTTTCCTCACTTCCGGCCCCCCTGTCGAAGCCCACGATCATCATCGATGCCGTGCTCGGAACGGGCTTCGAGGGAACGCTCCGGCCCGGCACAGCCGCATTCCTGAGGTTCTGCAATGAGCTCGGCGACGCCGGCGCGGCCATTGTTTCGGTTGACCTTCCGTCCGGACTCCACGCGGACGCCGGCGAGCCCGCCGAGGATTGCGTCGAGGCGGACCTCACCATCGCCCTCGCGGCGTTCAAGGTCGGCATGCTGACCGAGTCCGGTCGCGCTCTGTGCGGCGAGATCGTCTGTGGAGATATCGGCGTGCCGGCCGACCTGCTCGAGCGATTCGCGGAGGTCGTTGAGTTCGAGTGCGACCACGAGCACGACCATGACGAAGATGCAGGAGAGCTCTTCGAAGAGCCCGAGGATGGATCAGAGAGCGATAGGGAACGGAAGGGCGCCGGGGCCTGACCGACGGATGATCGACGCCACGAGGGGAGCGAATCCATGGCGATACGCATGGAGCTTTCACGAGTCCTGATTCGGGAACTGAACGACTACCAGCTTATCGAGCTGCGCGAAGTCGATCCCGACGCCATTGAGCACGCCGACCTCGAAGGCCTCTACGAGGAATCCGAGCCAAACCAGCAGTCGGATTCGGGGCTTCGCTCCTTTCCCATCGTCATCGGACTTCCCGAAGCACAGGCAATTGAGCGCCGCCTGAAGAACATCCCCATCAAGCGACCGCAGACGCACGACCTGCTCGCGAGCGTCATCTCCTCCCTCGGCGGCACCCTCCGCTCCATCACGATCTGCGATCTTGCCGAGGGCACCTTCTTCGCGACGCTCGATATCGAGAACAGCAGAGGCGAACTCACCCATGTCGACTCGCGACCCAGTGACGCCATCGCACTTGGCATCGCCAACGACGTCCCGATCTACGTCGAGGAGCACGTGCTCGAAGCCGCGTCAAAGGCCGAGGAGCCCTGATTGACCGACCAGCGCACGCCCCTTCCCGTCATTCCCTTCACCACACGCGATCTCCCGGGCACCGGTGGCACGCTCAAGCAACGGCCCGAGGACTTCCTCGTCGAGGAGATCCCGCTCTATGAGCCGTGCGGCGAGGGCGAACACATCTACCTGCTCGTTGAGAAGCGTTCCATGGCCACCTTTGAAGCCATGGGCGTCATCGCACACCATTTCAACGTCCGCCACGACGCGATCGGTTACGCCGGCCTCAAGGACAAGCACGCCATCACAAGGCAGGTGCTCTCCGTGCATGCGCCCGGGAAAAAGCCCGAGGACTTTCCCATGCTCCAGCACGATCGCATGGGCATTCTCTGGGCCGATCTCCACACCAACAAGCTCCGTCAGGGACACCTGAAGGGCAATCGATTCTCGATCAAAGTCCGCGGCACCGACATGAGTCGCGCACTGAACGCTCGCCGAATCCTTGATCGCCTCCTGCGAACCGGCGTCCCCAACGCCTTCGGCGAGCAACGCTTCGGCGCACGCGCCAACAACCACGACATCGGGCGGGCCCTCATCCTCTCTCAGTTCCAGCAGGCCCTCGACATCCTCCTCATGCCCATGCCAGAGCACACCGGCGCCCATCTTGAGGCTCGTCAGATGTACGCGCGTGGCGACTTCGCCGGCGCGTACGCGGGATTCCCGCGAACCCTGCACACGGAACGCACCGTGCTTCGCCTGCTCGCCAGGGGTGTGGAGCCAAAGCACGCGCTTCGCGCCGCCGGCATCCGAGCCCTTGCGTTCTACGTGTCATCCTGGCAATCTTCCGTTTTCAACGCCTTGCTGGCCCGCCGGATCGAAGACGGCTCTTTCGCCACGCTCTCCGAGGGTGACATCGCGATCCATCAAAACTCGCGCAACACCTTCGACGTGACGCCGGAGGTTCTTGCCGCGCCGGACACCGCGCCGCGCCTGGCATCCATCGAGATCAGCCCATCCGGCCCCATGTGGGGCCCGCGCATGCGCCGCGCATCCGGCTCGATCGATGCGCTGGAACTTGCGGAACTCGAGCGCTCGGGCGTCACGTTTGAAGCACTGGTCGAGTTCGATCGGGCAACCCGAGACATGATTGAGGGCGCCCGCCGGCCCCTCCGCGTCGCCATCAACGACATCGACGTCGAAGGCGGCATCGACGAACACGGACACTACGTCCGATGCACGTTTGACCTCCCCCGCGGCGCGTTCGCCACGACCGTGATGCGCGAGATCATCAAGCCCGCGACGCCGGACCTGCCCCTGATCGAAGAGGAATGACCGCCCGCTCAGTTTCGCGCAATCCGCTCCGCCACGCCCTTCCACCCCCGAAGCGTGCCGGCCCGCTCCGCAATACGCACGCGTCGGCGCATCGGCCGCCAGTCGAAGAGCAGCGACTTCACATGCAGCATTCTCGCTCGGCTCACCTCGCGAGCCGCACGCCCGGCGTCAACGCCTCCGGCGATCCACTCCAGCCACGGCTCACTCCGTCGGATGCTCTCTCGCAGTCGCGCGATGTACGCAACGGACTGTCGTGAGGCGGGAATCAAGTGTCCCATCTTTGCCCGCGGCGTGTACCAGATCTCCCACCCCAGGCGCCGCGCCCGAATGCAAAGCTCCGCGTCATCCCCCGCTTCCAGCCGCTCCCCGCGCAGGCAGTCCATCTCGCGCGTATGCAGAAACCCGGTCTCCAGAATCGCCTGGCGTCGCATCCCCTGCGCCGCGCCCACCACGAACTCCGTCTGCCCAACCAGAGCCCGTTCCTCGTCGCCAAGCGAGCGGTCGACGAGCGACTTTTTATAGATGTCCGCGATGCGTGTCGGGCCCGTTTCCCACACCACGGAGATCGGCCCGCCGACCAACGCCGCATGCTCGCGTTCCTCGAAAACGCGCAGCACCTCCGCCGCCCACAAGGGGTCGCACAGACAATCGTCATCGATCACGCCCAAGAGCGGCTCATTGGTCTCTTCAAATAATCGGCGGAGAGCCTCCGGCTTCCCCGGCCTCTCCTCGCGCACGCGAACCATCGGCATCGCGGGCCCCGACGCGATGAATCGATCGATGATCTCACTCGTGCCGTCGTTCGACCGGTTGTCCACGATCACGCACCGCGTCACCCGCCCACCCGCGCGATCCATTGAGGCGATCGACTCCAGCGTGCGCACGATCCGCTCGCCACGGTTATACGTGCAGACGCCGAGCACCATCGCGCTCTCGCCCGAGGCTCTCATCTCCCTCGCGCCACTCATCACGTCGCCTCACTCCCACCCGTCTTCCCTCGTCCGGCCACACCGCTCCGGCGTGATCGCACCCCGATCTTCACACGATCGACCGGCCCAAGCCATCGCCTCGCCATCGCCGCCCGGTACAGGCCACGATATGCCGGGCCGTCGCAAGCCCCGGCTTTGCTCATCGCATGGAGCAACCATCGAGTCGCCACTCGGAAGTGCGCCTCGCTCTCCCGATCAAGCCACCTCTCCATGATCTTCAGGTGATCCAGCGCCCGTCGCTCCAGATGCAGCCCAGAGGTCAGTCTCTGTCCCCCGGGCCGCACGCCCGACCGAACGGCAACACCTGGAGCGACCGCGATCGTTCCCAGGTCCGCCAGCCTCCTGATGAACTCACGATCCTCGCCGATCCGCAGCGAAGTGTCGTACCGAATCCCATGCTCAACCGCCCTCCTCGCGATCAGCGTGCCAGATGCATTGAAGAGCTGGATCGGACAAAACGCGTCTGCCGCGCGTGGTAAAGCTCTGCCCGCCCACTCTTTGGGCGCCTCGCGCCTGCGCTCAGAACCGTCCGCGGCCCGCTCCACTCTCCCCACCACCGCCCCGATGGCGCCAAGTTCGGCTGCGGCGTGCAACGCCGATGCCACCCCCTCCGGCAGCAGTTCATCATCGTCGTCGAGCATGAGTGCCCATTCGCTCCGCACCCGATCCAAACCCATGTTTCGCGCCGACGAAGGCCCGCCGTTCGACTGGCGCAGAACTTCGACCGGCCCCTCCCCCACGCTCAGTCCAACCGGGGTCGCGGACCCGTCGTCGACGACGGTCACACGTTCAGCACCCGGGCAGGCCAGGGCGCTTGCGACGGCTCGCGCCAGCATCCCCTCTGGAGGCTCAAACGTGGTGATGATCACATGGAAGCCCATGGCCCTGCCCTCGGTCCGCTCGGACGCAGTGTACGTTCGGGTCCCGAACCTCCGCATGATGCCGCTTCGCGGTGTCTACCCTTCCCGTCGAATGCCCAAACGCAAGAAAGTCACTTCCAACAAGCCTGTCACCAAGTCGTCCGCAAGGCCGGCCCGCGCGAGCGCGCCCAAGACGGCTTCCAAATCGCCGGCGAAGGCAGGCTCAAAGCCGGCTGCGAAGTCCGCCTCGAAGGCCAGCGCCAGGCCCGCGCCCAAAGCCGCCTCAAAGCCGGCGACCAAGGCCGCGTCCAAGTCCGGAGCCAAGAAGTCCGGAGCCAAGAAGACAGCGCCCAACGCGGGCGGTAAGCAAGCCTCGCCCCCCAAGCGGGCAACCAGCAGCCCCTCCAAAGCACAGGGCAAACAGAGCCGCCAACCCACACCCACCCGCAAGCCCAGCCGCCAAGCCACACCAACGGGATCGCGGAAGCGTGCCCCGAAACCGGTCGCCGATGCGCCCGCAACCGCTCCGCCGGCAGCCACGCCGAACAGCGGTGACATGCAAATGCACGCTTCCGGGCCGCGCTCCGGTCGCATCTCGGCACAGGAACTTGCGATCGAACTGGCTCGCCTCGCTAGCGACGACAAGTGCACCGACATTGTCGTGCTGGATGTCCGCAAACTCAGTCCGATCTCCGACTTTGTCGTTGTTGCGTCCGGCAGTTCCGACCGTCAGATGCGAGCCGTCGCCGATCACGCCGAGGAGCTCGGCGCGATGCACGGGCATCAGGCGTTCCGCTCCAGCAAAGATCCACGGGCCCTCTGGCTGCTCATCGATTTCTCCGACGTGGTCATCCATATCTTTGAGCCCAACACCCGCGCCCACTACGACATCGAGATGATGTGGGGCGACGCCAAACGAATCCCGTGGGAACGAGAGGCGTCCGGCGTCAAGCCGCCGTCAAGGTCACGTAAGGCCACTGCTCCCGCCTGATCTGTCCCGACATGTCCCCCAGTTCACCTCCCATCCCGCCGATTCCCGACCGCGTCGTTCGCGTGGAACTCGGTGAGCGCTCGTACGATGCGATCGTCGGCACCACGCTCATACCGCGCGTGGGACACCTCACACGGATCGCGCTCGGCGAGGGAGCCGCCAGAGCGATGCTCGTCGCCGACAGCGCGATTCCGCCCCCCCTGGTTCAGCACGCCTCCGCATCGATGCAGTCTCAGGGCTTCGCCGTCGCCACGCTCGCGCTCGATGCAGTTGAGCCGGAGAAATCCATTCGCAACGCCGAGCGCATCTGTGTCGCCATGGCCAGCGCCCGACTCGAACGTCGCGATCCGGTGATCGCGCTCGGCGGCGGGATCATCGGCGACCTGGCCGGCTTCGCCGCCTCCATGTATCGCCGGGGCGCGCCGGTCATCCAGTGTCCAACAACCCTCCTCTCAATGGTTGATGCGGCCGTCGGAGGCAAGACCGGGGCGAATCTCTCACTCCCGAGCGGCGACCTGCTCAAGAACCTCGTGGGTGCGTTCCATCAGCCCTCGCTGGTTCTCGCGGATGTTGACGCCCTGACCTCGCTCCCCGTTCGGCATCTGCGCTCCGGCTTGGCCGAGTGCCTCAAACATGCGATGCTCGCCCTTGACATCGAGTCCAACGGCGAGCACCCGACTGACCTCTTCACGGCCACCCTCGAGGGGGCTGCCGCCTGCATGGCCGCCGATCCGAGAGCCCTTTGCTCACTCATCGCGCGGAACATCGCCATCAAGGCCCGAGTGGTCGCGGCCGATGAGCGCGAACTCTCCGCGGGCGCGTCGGGGGGTCGAGCGATACTCAACCTCGGCCACACGTTTGCCCATGCGATCGAGACCATCAAGGCCCTCTCGCCCGATTCAAACCCTGCCCATGCACCGCTGCATCACGGCGAAGCCGTTGCCCTGGGCCTGGTCGCCGCCGCCAATGTCGGCCTCGCGCTCGGCACCATATCCGCGGCGGACGCCGACCGCATCCGCGCTGCCGTTGCGGCCCTCGGGCTTCCAGATCGCGTCGCGGGACTGCCCGCGAACCAGGTTCTAATCGCTCGCATGCAGCACGACAAGAAGGTCGCCGGAGGCAAACTCCGCCTTATCGTGCCCCACGGCATCGGTCGGGTTCGGTCGCACTTTGACCCGCCGGTTCGGGTGATAGAAGCCGGTTGGGACGCGATTCGCATGTGAAGACCTTGGCGCAACGTTACTTGCGCTCCCCGTGATTCAAGGGTCTTCCGGTCCGAACCCGATAACCACACCCATCCAGCGTCGGACGGTGCTGCTTCAGACGCCGCTGGGTGCTTCCGGGGGTAGCGGTGCGCCGGATCGCGATTGTCAATCAAAAGGGCGGCTGCGGCAAGACGACGTCGGCCATCAATCTCGCGGGCATCTTTGCCCGCAAGGGGTTACGCACGCTGCTGGTCGACATGGACCCGCAGGGCCACTGCGGCGCCGGACTCGCCATCCCCGAACAGCGCATAGACCTGGATGTCGGCGACGCCATGCTCGCCCCGCCCGAACACCCCGTCGAGGTACGCCGGCTCATCTGGCGGGTCTCACGCAATCTTGACCTCATACCCAGCCGCACACGCGTCGCCGGGCTTGAGGCCGCCCGTGGCGGCCTGGCCGACCAGCCCGAGAACGACCTGCGGCTCTCGCGCGTGCTTGATCGTCTGGCAGATCGCTATGACGTCTGCTGCATCGATTGCTCCCCATCCATCGGGCTGCTCACGTACAACTCACTCGTTGCGGCCACACACGTGCTCGTGCCCGTCGAGACTTCATTCTTCTCTCTCCAAGGGGCGGCCAAGCAACTCTCCACGATCCAGTCCGTCTCCCGCCGCATCGGAACCCAGGCGCCCACGTGGCTGCTCGCCACGATCCACGATCCCGCGAGCGCGTTGGCCCGCGACCTGCTTGAAGAGCTTCGTCGGCGCTACGAATCGGCGGTCTGCCCGGTTGTGATCCACCACGACATGGCCCTCCGGGAAGCCGCGAGCTTCGGGCTGCCGGTTGTGGACTACGCACCCGACTGCCCCGGCGCCCGCGACTACGCCGCGCTCGCAGATTGGCTCACCGAGGAGTTCAAGTCGCCAGCTCACGTTGACATCAGCACCCCGTTGCTCCCGGCTCACGCAACCAACACGATTCCATCCGCGCACCCATCGACCGCTGTTTCGCCACATGACGTGCACGAGGCGACAGATCCGGGCGAGCCGCGGCCCCCCCAGCGGGCAGGCGTCCCCGAAGATGAGCCACTGGTCGAGATCGTGAGCCGCCCTCGTAAGCCGTTGCCCGTGGCCCGTCGCGTCGCGCCTCCGCTCTCGGATCATCCGGCAAGCGATGCCGGACGAACCGAGCCGTCGCACGGACCCCTTCCGCAAGCACCGCCTTCGCGCAGCGCGCCCATGGGCTCGGCTCACACCCACGCGATACCGGCTCAGGAGGCGGAAACTGTCAACCGTGCCGTTGATGTCGCGCGACGTGCCGCGGCGATCGCCCGCGCTCGGATCGAGCCGGCACCAGAGCGTCCCGCCCGCCGAGCGACCAAGGGTGCAGCTTCGCCACGAGCGCCCTTCTTCGGCGTGCACGTCGATGCACGCGGCGTCCTCTTCCTGCAACCCACCTCGGTTGGCACACGCGTCGTCGTCAGCGGCGATTTCAATAACTGGTCCGACGCGGAGATCGTGCTCTCGCCCGACGAATCGACCGGTGTCCTGTCGGCACGAGTCACTCTCCCGCCGGGCATGTGGCAGTACCGGCTGATCATCGACGGAAGGTGGACGCCGGACCCCTATAACCCGCATTGCGTCCCGAATCCCTTCGGAGAACTCAACAGCATCATCATTGTTCCTGTCCCCACCGATTCGGTGGAGCCCGAATCGTTTCAAACCGTCTCGCGCTCGACGCAGACGCAATAATCCTCTGTGCCGGCGCCAACCGGCCAATCGCCTCTTTCAGGCTGGGAGATCGCACGCATGGATGCACCGATCAACCCCAACGACCCTCGTCCCGATCCCGGATCGGGACGCAGCGCCGGGGCTCATCAACCCCGGAGTGCGCCGCACGGCGGCCGCTCCGATCCGTTCGACACGCTCGCGGACCTGTTTCTCGGTCCGCCTGTTCGCATTGAAGCGACATCGCCCGCACCATTGAGACTTGTCGGAGAGAATCCGCCCACGTCCGCTCCTGAGAAGCCTGCTCCTCGCGCCGCGCCGGACCCCGCGACCCGCATTCGGCCCGGGCCCCGCGCCGAGGCCGTCGGCCTGCTCCTTGATTCACCGGCCCGCGCCGGCGTCACGATCGAAGGACTCGTGCTGGGACACCTCCCCATCTTTGCATCTGCCTGGGCAACCCAGTACGCAAAGCACGTCGCGGAGACCTCAAGAACGCCCGTCGCGTTCCTCCGTTTCACGGGCGATCGCGCCTCTTTGGATCTCTTCCTTCCAGGGCCCTCAGCCGATCCCGCCGCCACGGGAGCTTCAACACTTGCCGAAGCAGTGGCGCGGGCCAGCACGCACGCCCCGCGATGGATCGTCAGACTCCCCGACGCGTGCGAGCCGGATCTGGCCGACGGCGCTGTGGATGTGCTCACGCTTCTGACCGGCGCGGATGAGGCAGCCGTTGTCGCCTGCTATCGCACGCTCAAGTCGCTCTCTTCCGCGGCAAACGAACCGACCGATGTCAACTCCGGCGGCCCGGAGCAATGGCGAGTCGCCGTCATGGGCTCCGATCCCGTCAAGTCTGCGCAAGCCGGGACCAAGGTTCGCCGCGCCGCCGAGGCGTTCCTGGACTCATCGCTCGACATCTCCGCGTGCGTCGCCCGAATCGGCGCGCTCAAGTCAGCGCAGCTCTATGACGGTCCCGCGTCTCTCTCGTGGAGGCAGACGCTCGACCTCATCCGCTCGACACCCCAGGTCCCACCCCCACCTCGTACACCCACCGCACCGCCTCGCCAACAGCCCCAAAGTTCCGCACCAACGCCGCGTGTCGAGGTCCGCCCCATCACAGGCGACCCGACTCGCTTTGAAGCAAGGCCCGTCACCGCCGTCCCCGCCGCCCCTTCCGCGCGAACCTCCGGAGTGCCGGCTCTTGCCGGACTCCGCCCGTCCATCGCGCGTTGCCCCGCGTTTCCGGCGATCGAACTGGCTTCCGATACCGACGGTCGCCTCCACATCATCGCACCAGCCGACACCGTCAACGCCGTCGCCGCGCTCCTGGCAGTCTCGTCCTGGGCTCGTGAGCACGCCTCACTCATCAATCTCGCCGATCCTGCGCTTGTTCAGACGCATGAGCCCACGTTGCACTACCTCACAACCGAGCCCGCTGCCGCACGCCGGCTCCTCGATACCGCTATCCGTGTGCACGCGGTCGTCCGCGTGGGGTCTCAGTCCACAACGATCGAACTGAACTGATCGATCCTGCCCACGTGCTCCCACACCTGATTCACCCGTCCGGCTGCGGATCCTGCCCCTTATCTTCATCTCCACAGAATGAAATCGGGCCCGGATGATCCGGGCCCGACAGCGGTCGCTCAGTTGGTCAAAGCCAGTTCAGCTCAGGCGGATTCCTTCCGCTTCACGCGCAGGTCCGCGAGCTTTCGCTTCGTCTGCACATCCGCGCCGTCAATCACGTAGTGAGCGCCCTGGTTGTCCATGTCGGGCAGCTCATACATCAGCTCAAGCATCAGTTCTTCCATCACCGCGCGCAGCGCTCTCGCGCCCGTGTCGCGCTTGAGGGCCCGCTCGGCGATCGCACGGAGTGCGTCGTCGCTGAACTCCAGCGATGCCCCCTCCAGCGCGAACAGGTGCTTGTACTGACGCGTGATCGCGTTCTTCGGCTCCGTCAGGATCGAGACCAGCGCCTCGACCGTCAGCGGCACCAGCGGCGCGAGCACCGGCAGACGACCGACGAACTCGGGGATCATTCCGAACTCGATCAGGTCATCGGCAGTCACGCGGCTGAGCACCTGGGCCGTCTCCGCGTTGTCGCCACGCACGTCCTTGTCGGCCCCGATGTTGAAGCCGATCTTCGTGCGGCCGAGACGACGCCGAATGATCTCCTCCAAGCCGACGAAGGTGCCGCCGCAGATGAACAGGATGTTCGTCGTATCCACCTGGATGTACTGCTGCTCGGGGTGCTTGCGTCCGCCCTGCGGGGGAACGTTGCTCACGGTGCCCTCAAGCATCTTCAGCAGCGACTGCTGCACGCCCTCGCCCGACACGTCGCGCGTGATCGACACGTTGTTGGACGTCTTGCCCACCTTGTCGATCTCGTCGATGTAGATGATGCCGCGCTGGGCCGCCTCAAGATCAAAGTCCGCCGCCTGGAGCAGCTTGAGCACGAGGTTCTCAACGTCCTCGCCGACGTACCCCGCCTCCGTCAGCGTGGTCGCGTCGCCGATGGCGAACGGAACCTTCAGCATCCGCGCCAGCGTCTTGGCCAGCAGCGTCTTGCCGGAGCCCGTCGGCCCGATCAGCAGCACGTTCGACTTGTCCAGTTCGACCTTCCCGCTCTCGCCGCTCTCCATGTGCTGGAGGCGCTTGTAGTGATTGTGAACGGCGACCGACAGCGACTTCTTCGCATGGTCCTGCCCGATCACGTACTGATCCAGATACTCCTTGATCGTCCGCGGCGCGGGAATCTCGCGCAGCTGCGAACTGAACGATGAGACACGTCGACGCTCCTGCCGGAAAATGTTCTGGCAGAGGTCAACGCAGTGACCGCAGATGTAGACCTCGCTCGGCCCTTCAACCATGGGCCCAACATCGCGGCTCGTCTTGCCGCAGAAAGAGCACGTCGTGACCTTCCGACCGCGAAAGCCGCTGTCGCCGCCCTCGTTGCCGCCGTTGCTGTCAGTCCCATCGGTCCGATTCTTCGGCATGCATCCCTCGCTTCACACAAAGAGGCGCCGTCGGCGGCATCCCTCGGAAGCGAGTCTATCGGCCCACGCCCCGCGTTTCTCCACAGGGATGGCACCGAACCCGCTACAAACACCACAAACACCGCGTTATCCCCGACTCGCCCACGTCCGCTTCCCGTTATGGGGATTCGCCGCCACGCCTCTGCACCGGCAGCGGTTCGCCGGTGAGGTCGTAACCCGGGGGGGCGAGCATGTCGTCCGCGCGAGGCCGCTTCGACTCCTCCCGCGCCGCCGCGGTCAGGATCGAAATCTGCGCCGGAGTCTTCGCCGGAACCATCGCCGCCTTTCCCTCCATCGCCTTCTCCAGAATCCGCTTTCGAGCGGCGTCGTACTCGCTCTGCGACAGCTCGCCGTTGTCCCGCATCCTCCGCAGCGCATCGAACAGGCCCTCACTTGCGATGTCGTCCTTCGGCACCGACAGCATCCGCTTCCGCACGGCAAGAATCACGAATCCCCCCACGATCGCCGCGACAATCAGCACCATCGCCCACACCAGCGCCTCGCTCGCGCCCTGGCCCGACTGCGCAAGCACGCCCCCGATCAGACCATAGATTGACGGCTGAAGACCCATCGGCAGTCGGCCTCCGTTGGAGCACACGTCTCACGCGTTGGACGCGATCGCGTGCCGGATCGGCTGAAGAATGTGCGGCACCACACGCGTTCTCAACAGCTCCTCGCCGTGACGGATCAGCGTCGAGAAATGGTCCACCATCTCGCGCAGCTCCTTGACCGGCCCGCGCCGCCGAATCGTCAAGTAGACACTGATCGGCTCGGCCGAGCCGTCCGATTCGCTCTTGGCCCCGGATCGTGTCTTCACCTCGAAGATCGCCTGCACCTGGCCACCCAGCGAGAGCCCCACCATCGGCTGGCAATCCACCGGCGTCGCGCCCGGCACGTCAAACGCCTGCCCGAAAGAGGTTCCCATGTACAGGGCCTCGTGAACGATCGCGTCGTGGTTTCCGCTCGCGGCCAGGTCAAATCCGAAGAGCAACTCCTGGCTCTCGATGTCCAGCGGGCTCACCGAGAGATAGAACGGCACAATCTCCAGCAGCCGCCGGTGCAGGTCGTACGCCCCCTTGAGCGACTCCCCGTTGACCTCCCCGGCTCGCACGGTGTTGTTTCGGATCGCGAGCCAGCGATGGGGAAACGCTCCCGAGACCGACTCAAGCGCAAGCTCCTCCTTGTACCGCTTGAAGTGCTCCATCATCGGGTGCTCGCGCCGAACCCGCTCGAAGAGATCGAGGATCGTCTCCCGATTCTTCGGCAGGTCGAGCTTCACGCTCAGCTTCTGGTTCACATACATGTCCGAGACCAGCGCCCTGAAGCTCTCGGTCATCGGTCGACTCCTCTCTTCGCGCGGGCACGCACCTCGTGTGCCCAAAGGTCAGATCCATCCGGCCCGCGCCAAGTCTATCGCGCCCGCTGCCCGCCCAACAGAATACCCAGCACACACTCGATGTCCGACAGGTCTTCCACAACGTGCGTCGCCCCCGCCGCTCGAAGCTCGGCAACGGGGTACTTCCCCGTCGCCACGCCCAGCACGCCGCAACCGTTCACCGTCGCGCAGCGCACATCCTCCGGCGTGTCCCCGATGATGATCACTCGTTCCGCCGCGACGCGCACGCCCGCCCTGGCGCCAAACCGCTGGATTCCGATCGGGGGCAGGTGCTCGCGTTTTGCAGGCCAGTGTGGCGACTCATCCCCCCACACCCGAACACCAAACCACTCCGGATCAATCCCGCTGGCGAGCAGCTTCAGTGACCCCGTCTCCTCGTAGTTCCCTGTCAGCAGCCCCAGCCAGACGCCGCTCATCGCCCGGAGCCGCTCCAGCAGC
>CAZPPG010000007.1:0-95018 GCA_964588385.1 uncultured Phycisphaeraceae bacterium | reverse complement strand
TGCAGGGTGAGGGCTCGCACTGGCACGGGCAATGCGGCTTGCGCGTGTTGCAGAAGCGCGATGACACTGGTGCCGGGATCCCGACCCGCGGTCATGAGTTCGGTCAGGACAGGAAGCACCCGACGGCGAACGGCGTCGTCGATGTCCTTGATGTTGATGAGATAGCCGGTCCTGCGATCCGGCTCGCCGGCGCAGTCTATCGAGAGCTCAAATGGCCTTCCCCAGGCGCGATGGGCGGGCCGACCACCGTGTCCATTGGCGTCGGCAGTTCCATCGGCGTCGCCAGGATTGATGGCAAACCTCACTGTGCGCCGGAGAATAACCACTCGATACGATAGGATGGACGGACAGACGCAATCCCGGATCGGCCGCCGCACGTCAGCCCTGTCGCGTGAATCCGGTCCGCCGATCAGATCGATCACGACAACGCGGAAGGACCGCGTCAAGGAGTTCCCGTCATGTCGAATCGCTCACGAGTCGCCGCTCTGCTGGCATCCCTTGCCGCGGTTCCTGCTCTTCTGGGGCTGACCGAGCGTTCCCGCGTGCACGAACCCGGTTCCGCTGCTGATCCCTATGTCCTGGGCTACACGATGAACAGGATCGACGGCACGAGCGAATCGCTCGATTCCTACAAGGGCAAGGTGATCCTGATCGTCAACGTGGCCAGTAAGTGCGGCCTCACCAAGCAGTATTCGGCGCTCGAGAGGCTCTATGACGACAAGAAGGACCAGGGCTTCGTGATCCTGGCGTTCCCCGCGAACAACTTCCTCGGGCAGGAGCCGGGCACAAACGAGGAGATTGCCGCGTTCTGCACAGGGAAGTATGACGTGTCGTTCCCCCTCTTTGAGAAGGTCTCCGTCAAGGGTGACGATGCGTGCGATCTGTACAAACAGTTGACGGCGCTCGCTCCGCCGCTGGGTGGTGAGCCGGAGTGGAACTTCACGAAGTTCCTCGTGGATCGCGAGGGCAAGGTGGTGGCACGCTTCCACCCCAGGACGACGCCCGATGCCACGGAACTGGTCGCCAAGGTCGACGAACTACTCTCGGCAAAGTGAGCGATTGAGCCCGTTTCTCCTGGCGTCTCGGGGGCGGAACTGGGCCGGCGATTCTGCTACGCTCTCAAGCGTTCATGCCCACGTTTTCCTATACAGCCCTCTCGGCCTCCGGCGACCGTGTCTCCGGGCTGCTCTCCGCGGCTTCGGAGCAAGCGGTGCTTTCCGAGCTGGAGGCCCGCCGGCTGACTCCGGTCACGATCTCGCCCGCCAAGGAAAGGACCGCGCGAGGGCGTCGGGTCTCAGCGCGAAAGCTCGGGGAGTCGTACGTGCAGATCGGCGATCTGCTTCACGCTGGCGTGCCCCTCATGCGCTCCCTGAAGTTACTGGCCGGAAGGAAGAGCCAGCCAAAGGTCGCGACGGTATATCGCGAACTGGCGGAGGCGGTGTCGGACGGTGGCGAACTTGCCGAGGCGATGGCTCGACGCCCCGAGGTCTTCCCGCGAATCCACATCGCGATGGTGCGAGCCGGTGAGAAGGGCGGGTTTCTGGAGGGTGTATTCAGCCGCCTGGGCGCCTTTGTCCTGACGCAGGCGGAGTTGAAGGGCCGGATCGTCGGATCGCTGATCTATCCCGCGCTGCTTGTCCTCTTCGGCGTGATCATTCTGGGGGTGGTTTTCGGGGTGTTTGTGCCGATGTTCAAGCCGGTCTTCGAACGGATGGCGCAGCTGCCCTTTGCAACAAAGCTTGTGCTCGGCGCGAGCGACCTGGTCTCGGGGTATGGGCTCTATCTGCTCGCGTTGGCCGCGGGCGCGACAGTCGCAGGATGGCGGCTCTCGAAGCGGGCCGATGTCCGGCGCAAGGTGACTGAGTTCATGACGTTTGCGCCGATCTGCGGCCCCCTGGTCCGGGCGCTCGCGGCTGCTCGATTCTGCCGCCTGCTGGGCACGATGCTGGAGAACGGCGTTCCCATGCTGCAAGCGATGACAATCAGCAAGGAAGCGGCGGGCAATATTCTGATGGAGGAGGCAATTGATCGCGCCGTTGAGGCCGTGCGTTCGGGCGAGGCCCTGGCGCCTCCCCTGGCATCGAGCGGGCTGTTCGGAGACGACATCGTTGAGATGATCACGGTGGGTGAATCTGCAAACAACCTTGAGAAGGTTCTGCTGACTGTGGCGGAGACGATCGAGAAGCGAATCGACCGGCTGCTAGGAATCGTGGTGCGTCTGATCGAGCCACTTATGCTCATGGGAATCGCCGGTGTGGTGGTCGTCGTCGCCATGGGCTTGCTGCTGCCCATGACGCAACTCGGCGGAGAGACGTAGCTCAATGCGCCTGCAATGCGAACGCGGGCCCCGACGTTTGCCGGAGCCCGCGCCGAAGCCTGCTACTTGATCGCAGAGTCAGTCGAGTTGCCAGACAACTCCGAGAGTGGCCATCGCGGCCTGGCGACGCACGGGGTCCATCAGCATCTGGGGTGTCGCCAGGAGCGCCAGCGCGCTCTCTCTCCCTTCAACGTTGCGGATGCGCTTCCACGGCATGTCGAGCGCGCTGAAACGGCCCTTCTCCGCCCCCTCAGCGATCGCAGGGATCGCAATCATGAGGGGCCAGAATGACGCACCGCTCCCGCAGACGCCCCCGAAGTTCACCAGCGCGGAGCGGTCGGAGTGTCCTTCCGTCACCAGGTCCTCACCATCCCAGAAGGTGTACTGCACCATCGGCTTCACGCCCTTGGCCAGATCGTTGTACAGCGGGACGATGACGCCAACGTCACGGTCGCCGCGCGGTGAGCGGGCGAGATTCGCGAACGCCGAGCCCGCCATGCTCACGATCGGATAGCCCGCCCGCAGGCTCCGCGCCGTGTCCGCATAACTGACGCTCATGAGGTCGAGCCCCTTGGGCATTGCGGCAGCGAACGCGGGATTCGTCGTGATGCCCCGATCGCCCTTCCCAAGGGCCTGGCGTGATGCCGCGATGACTGCCTGGGGCGTGAGGCCGGCTATGAGCCAATCTCCCGCGACGGCGTAGGTCACTTCCAGGGGCACAGGCAGGCCGGGAAACTGAAGCGACATCAACTCCACGTCGCCGTCCTTCCAGACCTCGGGACGAATGTAGATTCCCTTCTCTTCCTCAGAGAGCTTCTCACGCGCTGCAGCGACGAGCTTGCGATGGGCTCCGGCGAAGGTCGCGCTGTCTTTGAGCGACGCGAACAGCACGCCCGATCCCAAGGAGCCGCCTCCGGTCGAATCCGACATGTACGCGCCCCACGTCCCCCCCACCGTCTGGATGATCTCGGTCTTGAGGTCGACGCCGGTATGTGACTTGAACTCTGAGAGGAAGTCGCCGACCGGTACTCCCTTCTCCGTGAGCGTGTCGATAAGCTCGACAAGCATGGAGAGGTCACCCTTTGTAATTGCAAGCATCGTTGCGTCGGCCGGCACCATCGCCAGATCCTTGTCCCCGACCGGCTCCCTGGACATATGCCAGGCCTCTGAGTACTTGCCGGCGTTTCGCACCCGCATCCAGCTCGTGGTATCCGTCGCCGTGTAGCCGGTGACGAAATCGACGGAGATCGCCTCCGGGCCGATGATGCCCGCGCCCTCAAGAGCGGCAATCACCTCAGCGCCCTCCGGAGGCATGTTCTTGCCCGCCATGGTTCTCGCCATGTTGATCCCGGGCGTGAGTGCGGCCATGTGGAGTGAGCCGCGCATGACGGGGGTCAGGCCCGCGGCCACGCTGGGAAGCTTGTCGAAGCCAGCGGACGGGTTGTCCACGGCTCCGACCACGACTTCATAGCGCCAGCCGCCCGAGTCCTCTCGCGGCCCGTACGAAGCGAGCCCGAACGGGAGGGTGATGTCCTTCATGCCGCTGAACCGCGAGCTGTCCGTGGGCTCGGGCATTCCATCCTGCCCGAGCTTCTCAAGGAGCGCGGCGTGCAGAATCCCGTGAAGCTCCGTCGCGTGCGCCTTGTCTCTGGCCTGCACGCTCAGGGTCAGTCCGTAGCCGAAAAAGCCGCCCGCGGCATTGTCCGGGTTGTAGGTGACTGAGAATCGGGCGGGCTGCGCGAGCGTGCGGAGCGCGAGCTGGATCAGAGGCTCAACTTCGGCCGGCATGTCCGGGATCTCGCCCGGAAGTTCGCCGATTCGAGCCGGAATCATCGACAGCGCCTGCTTCAAGGCGGCGTCCTTGTCGTCGACCAGCCACGCGGAAAGGGGAGCATGCTCATAGAGAATGAAGGGCTGCACACCCTCCTGGCCGCTGGCCGGCAAGGCCACCCCGACAGCCGTGGCGAGCGCAGTTGCTGCAAGCCCCTGAACCATGCTCGTTGTTCTGAACAGATGCCGACGCATGAGACCTCCTTATGGCGAACCGCCGAGCGGCGGGCGCTCCCAAGTAAGAGCCGGATCTCCGACCGAGGGCCGTGACCCCGGGCATCGTTGGCTCGGGGCCGCCCGCTCGCGACGCGGACACTTCTTGACCATTCGGCATTGACCAGCGCGCCTTTCACGCCGTTCGGCCTTACGGTCCGATCTCCCCCGTCCATTCACTCCCGAAAGTCCTGACGCGAATGCCCCCGACGCCCCCCAAGTCCATCCTGATCATCCGACCGAGCGCACTCGGGGACGTCTGCCGCTCTGTCCCGGTGCTGGCTTCGGTGCGGGCGGCGCACCCGCACGCGCGGATCGACTGGCTCGTGCAGGACACGTTCGTTGATGCGGTCGCGGGTCACCCCGCCCTCACCGGTGTTGTCCCGTTCGAGCGTGGGCGCCTCGGGCGAGACCTGACGGCAGTTGAACCCGGCTCGACCCTGGACCTTCTGCGAACGTTGCGTGACGCACGCTATGACCTCGTCATCGATGCTCAGGGCCTGGTCCGAAGCGGCCTGCTCACATTGGCCACTTTGGCACAGCGCCGCGTCGGCTATGCGAACGCACAGGAACTGGGATGGATCGGATACACGGAGCGGCACAATGTGCCCCGAGCGTTGCACGCCGTCGACCGGATGCTCGCGCTCATTGAGCACGCCGGGATCACGCCCGTCGCGGATATGCGCCTCTACTCTCTGCCGGAATGGCGGGCGTGGGGAGAAGCGACGCTCGGTTCGGATCGAACCGCGGTGCTCGCGCCGACAAGCCGCTGGCCGGGGAAGCGTTGGCCCGCAGTTCGATTTGCCGAACTCGCGATGCGTGTGTTGGACCTCGGTATGGATCGCGTGGCGATCGTGGGAGCAAAGTCGGAGCGGGAGCAATGCGGCCCGCTGCTGGACCTCGCTTCGCGCGATGGACGGGTCATTGACTTGATCGGAAGGACGCGCGTCGGGGAGCTGATGGCCGTGATCGAGCGCGCAAGCGTCGTGGTCGCGAACGATTCAGCCGCGATCCATATGGCGGTGGGTTTCGAACGCCCCATGGTGGCTCTGTACGGCCCGACGTCCATCGCGCGCGTGGGGCCCTATCGTCGCGATCGCGACGTGATCCAGCACGTCACGCCCGACGAAGCGCTCGACCACAAGAACGATCGGGCCGGGCTCGCGATGATGGAAAGGATCTCTGTCGATGAAGTGGCGGAACGGGTCAGGACCGTGATCGGCGCGGCTTGAACCACTCCCGGATCGGCCGGTTGAGCCCGCGTTCGACGCCTGACCAGCCGACGATTTCGGCGATGCTCCGGTCGGGCAGACGCTCCGGGCCCAGAAGGCCGCCTATGGCGCCGATCGCGAAGAAGGGAATCGCGAAGACGGCTATCAGCAGTGCGGCCCAGTTGCCCCGGCGGGCCTCATCCACGACAACACAGATGCCGGCGAGAAGCAGGGCGGAGCACAGCACGCCGACAAGGATCTGTGTCAGCCGGCCCATGGACCGTTCCTTTCTGCGGTCTGCTTCCGCTTATCCGTTCTTCCGCTCGAACTCGCGCATGAAGTCGGCGAGGGCCTTGCATCCCGCTTCCGGCATGGCGTTGTACATGCTCGCACGCATCCCGCCCGCGGAGCGATGCCCCTTCATTGCGTCGAGCCCCGCGGCTGCCGATTCCTTGCAGAACTTGTCGTCCAGTTCGGGGGTCGGGGTCTTAAAGGTCAGGTTCATCAGACTGCGCGCGTTTGGCTGCGCACAACCCTTCCAGAAGCCCCCCGACTTGTCGATCACGTCGTAGACAAGACCGGCCTTCCGGATGTTCCGCTCGTGGATCACCTCAAGACAGTGCTTCCCGCCCTCGGCTTGGGCGAGGATCCACTTGAACACAAGCCCGCAGATATAGATCGCAAAGACCGGCGGCGTGTTCGGACGGCTCTCGTCCTTGGCAAAAGTCTCGTACCTGAGCATCAGTGGAAGCTCACGGACCTTCTTACTCGCAAGGTCATCGCGGATGACCACGACCGTCGTGCCCGCCGCGCCGAGATTCTTCTGCGCGCCCGCATAAACCATGCCGTACTTGGTGAAGTCGACCGGGCGGCTGTAGATATCGCTCGACATGTCGCACACAAGTGGAACGCCCGAGGGCACCTTCGGCAGACGCTCCCGCCACGTATTCTTGCCCCCGACGATGTCGTGCCACTCCGTGCCGAAAATCGTGTTGTTCGAGCACATGTGGACGTACGCCGGATTTGCCGAATACTTGATCTGGTCCTCGGCCGGGATGTACGAGTGGTTCTTGTCCTTGCTCGTGAAGGCCTCGTGGACCGGGCCGTACACCTTGGCCTGCTCCAGACTCTTCTCCGCCCAGTAGCCGGTGGTGATGTAGTCCGCGGTCTGATCCTGCGGCTTCAAGTTGGCGGGCACCAGAAAGTTCTGGCTGGTCGCGCCGCCGGTCATGAACAGAACATGGTAGTTGCTCGGCAGGTTGCTGATCTTGCGGAAGTCCTCGAACGCTTCGGCGAGAATCTTGTCGTACACCTTGGCGCGATGCGAGTGCTCCAGAATCCCCACGCCCGAGCCCTTGATGTTGAACACATCTTCCTGGATCTGACGCAGGACCACTTCAGGAAGACAGCCGGGACCGGCTGAGAAGTTGAAGATCCGCTCGCCGCCGGCGGTCTTCGTCACGGCTGGCTTGCTCCCGGCGGGACTCATCGTCGTCATGGCGTACTCCTGAAGGACGGTTCGTGTTGGATTGTACGCCTCAGGGCGGCGTGATCGGCTCAGGCGACCCTGTTCTCGACCCTTCCGGACTGCTGGAAGACGCCGACGAGACGGACAACCTCTTCCGCAACGGCGTTCTGGGCCTGCTCGGTCCCTGCGCCGCTGTGATGGGACATAGAAACGCCCGCGAGCTTCGCGGTCTCGCACACCCACGGTGCCTGTGGGTCGGCGGGCTGGTTCTCGTAGACGTCAAGCCCTGCTCGGATCCCCTTCGCCTTCATCGCCTCGCGGAGTGCGCCCTCGTCGACCACGCTGCCCCGCGAGGTGTTGATCAGGTACGCGCCGGGCTTCATCCGGGAGAGGAACTCCTGGCCGATCAAATGCTTGGTGTCTGGTGCGCCTGGCAGGTGGACCGAGATCGCGTCGCAGGTCGCGGCCATCGCGTAGAGAGCGGGCGTGTCGTTCCCCCCCCACTCGGCACCCAGGTCTCGAGCGTGTTCCTTGGTGATCGATCGGCTCCACGCGATCACTCGCATCTCAAACGCGAGCGCCCGCTTGATGACCGCGCGCCCGATCGCTCCACAGCCGATGACCCCCAGCGTCGATCCCTTCAGGCCTCGGGCGCCGGCGACGCCGACCTTCCCAAACTCCTTCTTGTCCCAACGCCCCTCCCGAGCGGCGATGGTCTGCTCAGGAATCCGGCGATCGAGGTTGAGCAGATGCCCAATCGCCAGCTCCGCCACCGCAATGGCGTTCATGCCCGGGCAGTTTGCCACCGCAACTCCCGCGGCCTTCGCTGCGTTCAGATCGATGTTGTCATACCCCGCCCCTGCCCGGATGATCAGGCGCATACCGCGCATCTGCTCGATTGCGGCCGCGGGAACCTTCTTTGACCGAACGATGAGCACATCGGCCTTCGCGTCGTTGACGCTCGCCGCCAGACCATCGGAAGGGACTTCGGGAGCGTTGGTGACCTTGCAGCCGATGGCCGCCAGACCATCGAGACCGACCTTCTCGAACTTGTCAGCGACGAGCACGTTCATTCTGGGACTCCTGAAAGCGTCCGTTCGCGGCGACGCCCAATCAGTCTATCGCGTCCGCGAATCGTCCGACACCCAAGCAAAGAACCCCCGGCGCGGGCCGGGGGTTCGTGTTCACTTGAACGACGATGGAACAGGCAGGATCAGTCGAAGTCCTGGCCGGTATCGATCTCGCGGCCGCCGAAGTCGACGCCCTTGAGGCCGCCACGGGTCCACTTGTAGTAGCCCTTGACGTTCGGATCGATCAGAGCGCCGTTGCGGGTCGGCGGCTCCCACTGGTTGCGAGGGTACAGGGATCGAGCGTACGTGAACCACGTGATGCCGGAGGACTTCACCGTCGGATTGTTCGGATCCCACCCATGGTTTGAGCTGTCGCTGCGGCGAACCGTGGAGGAGGCGTCGAACATCAGGATCGGCACCCGTGCATCGTCGTACGCGTAGTACCGCTGGATCTTCTTATAGCGGTCCACCGACTCGTGCATGAAGGCCTTCTGAGAAGGGAACGAGAGGTCGGAGGCGCGTGTCGCGTCAAGGTCGGCGGTACCCGGAACGATGTACGAGTTATGCGCGCCCCACTTGAGCCGGCGCGTCACAGCCGGGCCGCTGCCGGCCTTGATGCTCATGCTCTGGCCACGATCGTAGAGAGCGACAACCGTGTCGTAAGAAGACGAGTAGGGCCAGCGGAGTTCATCATTCGAGACCGTTCCAGAACCTGCCGCGGACGCGGGGCTGGGCGTGTAGTACGCGAACTCGCGCCAGTTCTGCCACGCGTTGCGGTGCGTATCGCTGGGGCTGACGACCAGCTTCTCCGGGAGGCGAGAGGCCAGGTAGTCCTGGAGCACCAGGTGCGAGTAAAGCACGTGGGGGATCCAGCCGCTGATGCGAGTGATGTCGCGACCGCCGCGCTCGTTGATGATCGACACAGCCTGATCGGCTGCGGCCTGCAGGAGCGAGCCCGCGCTTCCAAAGGGATTCTCGGGCTGGTTCTCACGCCAAGAGAACGTCGGGTTCTTGTCCTGGAAATCCGTCGCGTAGGAGTTTGCGCCGACGCCAAGCTGCTTCTGGTTGTTCAGATCGATGGCCAGACGGGCGGCCTTGCGGGCCTCGCCCAGCGCGGGGAGCAGGATGCCGATCAGGAGCGCGATGATCGCAATCACGACCAAGAGCTCGATCAGCGTAAATGCACGCCTGTTCACTGTAGATGACTCCATGTTCGGTCCTCCGCGTTCTTGAACGCGCTCGCTGTGACCACCTCTGCAGCCGTCCGATACCCAGTCTCTTCCCGGGAGGGTTGAAACCCTAGTCTAGCAGAATCCTCATGCTTTGTGCAACAAGAAACAAATGTCGGCGTTGGCACGAACAAAAGCCAAGTTCGATGGGAGACGTTCTCTTGCTTGAGCATAGGGCAAAATCCCTAGCCATGCAAGCCGAAATTTATCGAGTCCGAGACGGGTCCGGGCGCGGCTGTGGCGGCAGTTCCCGCACCTCGCCAAGGCCAAGGTACTGCCGATCGTCGTCCGCTCCAAAGCTCACGCCGCACGAGACACATGCGGGCTGGTCGGGGCGCGCGCCCGCCTGACACGCGTGGCAGACACCCAAAAGATTCGCGATGCCGGGCACGCGACGTGCGAGTTCCCAGAACTGCCGCGTCGTGGGCCCGCGCACGACAGTGGCCAGACCGATCTTCCCCCGTGTGGCCATGGTTCGCATCACGGCATACGAGCAGCCCGGGCGGAACGGGTGCTCGATATCCCTGATGTACCACGGCCCCATGTGATTCTGCGTGGCCTGGCGGGAGAGCGGATCAAACAGCCCCGAGCACGTCTCGCAGCGGTCGTGCCGCAAGGAAGATGTGCCGCAGTACGGGCAGAGGACGGGCCTGCGCTCATCCATTTCGTGCCCGCCATCAATGCCCCGAAAGCGTTCCGGACCTGTAGCCATGGTCGGATGCTACCCGGAACGGCGCACGGGCGCGTGAGAGAACCTTCCCTATCCTTTCGACCTCATGGCAACACACAATGCTTCCGGGCCCATCGGTGGCGACGTGCGACGGATCCGCGGGCTTCTCGCGATGGTCCTGCTCGTCCCGAGCGGCGCGTGCTCGACCCCCAGCCAGGGCGACGGGTCGTTCGAGCGAGACACCGCGGGTCTCCGCGAATCGGAACGCTCTGTCCGCGTGGCGCCTCCCGATGGGACCCGGCAAGGAACCGCGGAGCGTGCCTCGCTGCCCGCGGCGGTGATCGGTGGAGAAACATACACGATCAGCCAGATCTCGCCATATCTGGCGGAAGCGGCCGGCGCCCTCGTGCTTGAAGAACTGATGGTCACGCGAGCGGCTGAGGCGGAACTGGCCCGTTCGGGGCGAGCGCTGACACAGTTTGACCTCGACAACGAACGAACGGAGCTGGCCCGGGCGCTCGACGTCAATCGAACCGGGGCGGATCCCGAGCAGTTGGTTGATTCGGTCCGGCGAGCGCGGGGGCTCGGACCTGAGCGGTTTTCTCTGCTTGTGAGGCGCACCGCGGCCCTGCGGAAGCTGGTCTCGCCGGATGTCACGGTCTCCGATGCGGAGATCGCTCTGGCGCACCAGGTGAGATACGGCCCGCGCCAGCGTGTCCGCATGCTCATGTCGGCGACCGAACGGGAGGCGGCGGGATTCCTTGGGGAGCTTCAAACCCTTGATGCGGCCACACGCCGGGCGAGGTTCATTGAACTGGCCATGGAGCGCTCGATCGACGCGTCGGGAGCCGCGGGCGGGCTGCTTGAGCCGATCTCGGCCGCGGACCCTGCATACCCCTTGGCGGTCCGCACAACCATCAGCTCGCTGCAGCCGGGGCAGTTGAGCCCGGTCATCGCTCTCAGCCCGAACTACGCGATTGTGCTGGTGGAAGAGACGATTCCGGACCAGGGTGTGCAGGTTGACACCGTGCGTGAGACGTTGCGAGACGATCTGCGGAGGCGGCAGGAGCGGCTTCTGATGGATCGGAAGGCGCAGGCGATTATCGAGGGCTCGGGCATCACGGTCGTGGATCCGGCGCTGCAGTGGTCATGGCGGACGCGCGAGCGGCGCTGAAAGGGCGTTTGCGCGACTGGTCGAATGCGAGACCTCTCACCGGCGGGCCTTTCCGGTATACTGCATTCAGGGGAAATACCCGGTGCAGCCGACCGCCTCCACGTATGCGACCCGAACAACGACGCGTCTGCTCGACGCGTTGCATGACCGCGAGAACGAGCCCGCGTGGGCTCAGATCGATTCTCGCTATCGCCCGGTGATCGCCGGGCTCGCTCGGCGTCTGGGGCTGACGGAAGCGGACGCGGACGAGGTGGCCCAGAAGACGCTGGCGGAGTTCGTCCGTGCGTATCGGGAGAACAAGTACGATCGGACGAGGGGGCGCCTGAGTTCGTGGATCCTGGGCATCGCGCACAGGACGGCGCTGAAGGTTCATCGCGAATCACGTCGAGCGGGGCCGATGGATCCCGCGATGCTCAGCGAGGCGCCCGACGAGAGGACGCTGCGTTCCATCTGGTCTGACGAGCGGGACCGATCGATCCTTTCGCGGGCCATGGACCTGTTGCGCGACGAGTCCTCGATGGATGACAGAACGCTGCTGGCTTTCGAACTGGTGGCGATCCGCGGGGTGCCCGCGCGTGAGGCAGGCGCCCAGTGCTCGATGACGGCGGATCAGGTGTACGTGGCGCGGACGCGCGTGACCAAGCGTTTGCGTGTGATCGTGGAGCAGCTCACGAGCGCGTTCGAAGAGGACACCTGACGTGATGCCCGAGGATCAGAAGCGCTGCCCGAGCACGGAGATTATCGAGCGGCTCGCCGCGGACGAGTCCGATGCGGACCATCCGGCGGTGCTCGACCACGTCAGTTCGTGCGCCAACTGCCGCGAGAGGATCCGCGAGGCGCGTGAGGACGCCTCGTTCGTGGCGCGGATGCGATCGCTCTTCAGCTCGAGCGCCCTGCCTCAGGACACGCCTCGTGTTCCGGGGTATCGGATCATCTCCGTGATCAACAGCGGCGCTCAGGGCGTGGTGTACAAGGCGGTGCAGGAGGCGACCTCGCGGACGGTGGCGATCAAGACGCTCTCTTCGTCGCGTGAGGTGTCAGCGCGCCAGCGTCTTCGCGCGGAGCGCGAGGCGGAGATCACCGCGCTGCTCCGACACCCGAACCTTGTGACGGTCTATGAGTCCAGGACGCTGCTCGACGGATCCATCGCCGTGGTGATGGAGTACATAGAGGGCGTCGGCTTTGACGCATGGAACGCGCCCGGCCACTCAGCGCAAGCCAGGCAGCGGGCGCTGCTGGGCGCCTTTGTCTCGGTCTGCAACGGGATCCACCACGCCCACCTCAACGGTGTGATCCATCGCGATCTCAAGCCCGACAACATCCTTGTGACCGACGACGGCCGGCCCGTTGTGATCGACTTCGGGATCGCGCGTGCCGGGGCAATCCGAGTCACCGTGACCGGGGAGTTCGCGGGCACGCCGGCCTATGCCTCGCCGGAGCAGGCGTCGGGCAATACCGACGAGGTGGACGCGCTCACGGATGTCTATTCGCTGGGCGTCATCCTCTACCAGCTCGTGTGCAATGCCATGCCGTACGACGTGAGCGGCACCATCTTCCAGATCATCCGCACCATCCAGCACACGCCCCCCGCTCCGCCTCGCGAGGCGCTGCCGTCCATCCATCCGGATCTTGAGGCGGTCATCCTCAAGGCGCTTCGGAAGAGCAAGCACGAGCGCTACCAGTCCGCGGCGAGTCTGGGCAGGGACGTCGAGCGGTATCTGGCCGGCGTCCCGGTCGACGCGCGCAGCGGCTCGGGGTGGTACCTGCTCCGAAAGGCGATTGCCGTGAACAAGCGGCGCATCGGCATGGCGCTGGTCGGGGGCGCGGCGGTGATTAGCGCGGGAATAACGGTCGCCATGAGCATCTCTGGGGCGGCCGCGATCTCGCGCCGTGCCAGGCTCGATCGCGAGATGGCCCACCAGGAGCAGGTGCGGGCGCGGGCCGTGACGGAGCTGCTTCGCGAGGTGATGCCAACGGGCGATCAGTCAAGTCCCGAACTGGCCAGGGCGCTCGGCGCGGGGCTCGACCGGGTGTACTTCCGACTTGAGACGCGGGCCTTCGCCGATGACACGGACGTGGACCAGGCGCTTCGGAGGCTCTGGGGCCAGGTGTACACGGAGATCTCCTCCGGCCGGGCGATTGCCCAGGTGGAGTACGCCGAGGTGTCGCTGCGAACGGGGCTCGAACGCCTGCGAACGCTGCACGGCGCGGAACACGTCGAGATCGCCGCGACCACGCACGAACTCGGCGCCATTCTGCTGGTTCGCAAGCGACTTGCGGAGGCGGAGCGTGCGGCCCGGCAGGCCCTCGCGATGCGGATCAAGCTGCTCACGGAGCAGCACCCGGACGTGCCCAAGTCGCGGGCGCTGCTGGCGCAGGTCCTCATGGCGATGCAGCGTGAACCGGAAGCCGAAGTCGAGGCACGCCGCGCCTTGGCGCAGGCCGAGGCCCTTTCGGGCCCCGGCTCGGAATCGATCGCCGCATCCATGGGCGCGCTCATCGCACGAGTTCGGCTGCACCAGAGAGACCACACGGAAGCCCAGACGCTGCTCCGGGACGCACTGCGGCATCAGATGCGCGTGTTTGCGCCCGCCTCCGTCGACACGCTTACGTCGCTCTCGGTCACCGCCGAGCTCATTGAGCTTGCCCCGGATTGTGCGCTTGCACGCGAGATCGCCCGAGCGTGGGAGGTGCCGACGGCCAGAGCGGCCGAGGCCGTGCGCGCGGATCTGCCGGTTCTGGCGCTGCGCAATCCGGGAACGGCCTACGCACCGGTGCAGACCGGGCGCACGCTTGCGCTCGGCCGACTGGCACGGCTCCACCGCCAACTTCTCGGCGACCACGATTCGTCCGTGGCGCAGGTCTATCTGATGCAGATGCGAGCGGCGGAGAGCGAGGGCCTGCGGCAGGCAAAGATCGACGCGGCCCTGCTCGCAGCGGACGTGCTTTCCGCCGTGTACGGTCCGGAGGATCGGTCGCTGCTCGCCTGTCTGGAGTCCGCCTCCATGGACCTTTTGAGTGAGGGCCAGATGGAGCGCGCCATCGAGCTGGTGCGTCGTGTGATCAAGATACGGTCGGACGTCCCGCCGGAGGCCCGCGATCCGTTGCTCATCGGCAACAGTCACCGATACCTGGCGTGGTTCCTGGGTCTCAACGGAGAGCACGACGAGGCGGTCAAGGAGGGGCTCATCGCACGCGATCTGGTCGAGCGAGCCCTGGGAGAAGATCACCACGTGCTCGCGACCATCGATGCGAACATGTCGATCTGCCTGTCCGAGCTGGCGCGAGCGGGAACATCGGCCGTCGCCGCGTTCCCAGACACCCTTCGCGAAGCCGACGAGCGCTCGGCCCGCGCGCTCGCAGCGGCCCGGGCTTCCTCCTCCATCCCCGCCGATCAGACGATGACGGTCTGTCTGGCCCGAGGGCATGTGCTGTGCGTGCTCGGCAGGTTCGAGGAAGCAGCCCCATTGATCAAGGCCGGCTGGAACCAATCGCTCGACGCTTTCTCGGAGTATCCCTGGCGGCGGATGCATCTGGAAGACGCGATCGCCTGCGCACGAGCCACCGGTGATGCGCAAGCGGTGACCGTGTTGACCGAGCAGTTGTTGATGAGCTCGCCTCCGAAGGGTCCGGCAGGCGACCCGGTTCCCCCCGGCTGAACGGCGCGATCAACGCCGCCCCGATTCTGGCCGACGCGCCGCGCGCGGCTACCCTTTCGGGATGCTCTGGAACACACCACGAAACATGCCACGATTGGCCCTCACGCTGGTCTGCACCTGCGTCGCCGCGCTGCCGTTTGGGAGTGGTTGCATTGACTCCAACCACCGACTGACGGTCGGCGACGATATCGCGCTACCGGCCTTTCAAGCGCACACGCCGGGAGAGGCCGCCCATGACGCGCCCTCGCTCATGAGCGTGACGCGGACCGAGTGGGCCCCCGTGGTGTACAACGTGCCCGTCGACGGCGTTGGTCACCACCCGAACTACCGCACACACTGGCCTTCGGACCGGTCCCTGGCACGGGCTCGCGGCACGTTTCCGACCGCTACGACCGCGTTGGACCTGGGCCAGTCGGGAAGCGACAGCCAGATCCATGAGGCGTTGCTCGCGCCGCCCAACGCTGTGTTTGATGCCGCGGCCATTCCCGTGCTGCTGTTCGCCGAACCGCAGACTGTGGAGATGCGGAGTTCGTACCGGCGGTACGAGCGCGAGCCGCGGGGTTCGATTTTGCCACGGGCCGAATGCGTGGCGTGTGAACGTCCGTGTGACGGATCGGCATGCCCGGCGGCCTCTGCGAGCGAGCAGCCATGACCAGCCCTCTTCCCGATGTTCCCGAGGGATACCCGTTTCAGCGGGAGCTTGAGATCACGCCGCGCGAGGCGGCGGCGTGGCTGCGCGATCGGCCGAACACGGCGCTCCTGATCGACTGCCGCGAGCCGGCGGAGTGGGAGACATCCCGCGTCGAAGGCATGATGCTGATTCCACTTGGCGAGATCCAATCGCGGATCGAAGAGATCGAAGGGCTGGGGCGGACCGAGGTTGCCGTGATGTGCCATCACGGTCGCCGTTCGATGAAGGCCGCGCTGCTGCTCCGGCAACTGGGAGTCGAGAACGCGATGTCGGTTGCGGGCGGCATCGAGTGGTGGTCGCGTTCGGTCGATCCAAGCGTGCCTCGTTATGTCAAGGATGCGAGCGGCTGCCGGGTCGTCGGCTAAACAGGGATCGACGTGATACTCGGGCTGTGCCTGCAGTTGGGCGAGCCACTAACCCGTATCGGGTCGGTACTTCAGTGGTGACACACGTGGATCGTGAAAGGCACTGACCTTGATCCGAGCGATCAAGGTCAGCGGCACACGGACCCAAAAAGACAGCCCCCACGCCGGAGCGTGGGGGCTGGTGTGACCCGGAGGTCATGCTTTCAGTGGATCCACCTCAGAGAAGTGGCCGCTTCAGCACTTATGAGCACTGACCGAAGATGTCGAAGAAGCCCAGGAAGTCCTGGATGTCGATGAAATCGTCGTCCGCGTACTGGTCGGGGTCGAAGATCGCATCGGGGCAGGGCATGGACTGGAACTCGCAGGGACCGTAGTCACCGAAGAAGTCCAGGAAGTCCTGGATGTCGACGATGGTGTCGCCGTTGTAGTCGGCGGACGAGCAGCCAGGACCGCCGCCGGCGACCTCGCCGTACAGGCCGACCTTGAACGAAGCGTACGGGCCAGCGGGCCAGCCGCCGAACCAGTAGCCGCCGAGGCGGGCAGTGTGGAGAGCGGCGGTGTTCGGATCGGTCGCAGTGGCCCACCAATCGAAGCCGTCGTCAGCGCCGTCGGCATTGCCGCCCGCGCCGGTCGGGAAGTCGTCATCCTCGAGGATGTCGGCGGAGGCCGGGAGGACGAGGGACGGGCCCGTCGTGCCGATGGACTCGGCCTGACCCTGGATGAAGGTGTAGCCCCAGGAGAAGTCGGCCTTGGGGTTGCCGTCGGTGTCGTCGAAGTCAACGCCCTGGTTGGCGCCGTTGATCTGGTTCGGCCAAGCGGCGGCGGAACCATCGTTGTCACCCATTTCCCACGCGTAGGCGCCGGTGCCGAAGTCGAACGTGAAGGTCCAGCCGGTGAAGCCGGCGGAGAAGTAGGCGCCGGGGGCGCTGCTCAGCGCCAGGCCGGCGGCCGGGACGGCCGTCGTGGAGTTGTTGGCGTTGCTGTTGTCGTAGAACCACATGATCGCGGTGAAGCCGGGGAGAGACGAGACCGGAGCGATCTCGAGGCCGGCGTTGGTCGCGTAGCCCATGACCAGGCCGTCGATCTGCGAGTTGAACGGAATGTCGCCGCCCGTCTCGCCTTCGGTGCCGAGCGCCGGGATCGTGCCCGTGCGGGTCGGGTTGTCGATACCGAAGAAGTAGTTGCCGTTGGTGGCGCTATCTTCGTTGACGAAGATGCCCGAGCCGAAACGGCTGGTGCCACTGGACTGGCCAGCGGGGGTGAAAACGCGCTCGCCGGTGCGCATGTTGACATAGACATGGCCGGCATCACGGAAGTTCTGAGCCTCAACCACCTGCTTGGGCTCTGACGCAAACGCCGAACAGGCAGCTCCTGCCGCCACGGCAACCATCATGCAGCTCTTCGCCTTCATTGAACACTCCTCTTGAAATGAACCACGACTCGGAAAGCCCCTTTCGGGCCACATGGAAACACGAAAAGAGCGGGTCAGGAAAGTGCTCTCTCGTTTAACGCGATCTCTCCGTGGAGACAGACGCAGCCGAACGCCGTATGTCTTCACGTCTCGAAGTTCTTGCAAACCTCCGGCCGCTTCAACCTGCGCGTACGTGGGCGCTGCCGAACACCACGCACGATTCCTCCAACAAAGCACCGACACGCGTGAGCGAGCCGGGATCTCTCATCACTGCCGCAGGGCGGCACGTCTGGGTGAGGGGTAAAGACCCCGCGCTCGACGATCCCTCGAATATACCGGAGCGTTTCATGGATGCAAGGGTCTAGGTCGGTTCTGCGCAAAATTCCGACAAACTCGACGATATCGGGACTGCCGTCGACCGACGCCTGAACTGCCCAGATTGACACATCTCCATGTCCGACGGACGTTTGGAACGAGTTCGTACGCACCAATGAACGTTTAGGGACGCAACCGATCAGCCATGGGAGACGGTTTGGGGGCGGCCCGCACCCGCTCGCATGGATTCGACGAACTGATCGAAGAGGTAGCTTGCGTCATGGGGGCCGGGCGACGCCTCCGGGTGATACTGCACCGAGAAAATTGGGCGCCCCCTGACCCGGAACCCCGCGACCGTGTTGTCGTTGAGGTGAACATGGGTGACCTCGCCACCCGCGGCTTCCAACGAGTTCGGCTCCACCGCGAATCCATGATTCTGGCTGGTGATCTCCACGTGCCCGCTGATGCGATTATGCACCGGCTGGTTGGCGCCACGGTGACCGAACTTCAGCTTGTAGGTCTTCGCGCCGATCGCCAGTGAAAGCAACTGGTGCCCAAGGCAGATACCGAATATCGGAAGCTCCTTGTCTCGGCGCGCGTTGATGACCTCGCGAAGGGTGTCGATCGTCCGTTGGACCGCGGCGGGATCGCCGGGCCCGTTGGAGATGAACAAGCCGTCGATCTCGCCCCGATCGTGGAGGGCGAGTATGTCGGCGGCGCGGATGTCGTGGGGAACGACGCGGACTTCACAGCCGCGATCGGCGAGATTGCGCAGGATGTTCGACTTGGCCCCGCAGTCAAGGGCCAGCACGCGGACGGCGCGATCGCCGCCGCTTCCCACGGGCGACGGAGACCACTCGCCGAGTGTTTCGGCCCAGGTCTGGCCGGAGGAGCATCCGACTCGGGGAACCAGATTCTGGCCTGCCATGGAGGGGGCGGCGCGGGCCATCTGGACAAGGTCCTCATCGCTGAGATCCGTGCGATCTGTGATCACGCCGGACATTGCGCCGGTTGTTCGGAGTCGCCGGGTGATCGCGCGCGTGTCCACGCCCTCGATGCCCAGGACACCGGATGCCGCGAGGAATGCGCTAAGGGTGCGTGTGGCTCGGAAGTTCGATGGGTGGCGGGCCAGTTCCCGCACGACGAACCCTGAAACCTGCACCCGGAGCGACTCCATGTCGTCGTCGTTGGCGCCGGTGTTGCCTATGAGCGGAAAGGTGTCCACCAGAATCTGGCCGGTGTACGAGGGATCCGTCAGAGATTCCTGGTACCCAAGCATCGCCGTGTTGAACACCACTTCCGCGACTGTCGCCAGGTTCCGGCCGGTCGCACCAAACCCAAACCCTCGGAAAATCGAGCCATCGGCCAGAGCCAGTCTGGCCGGAGGCCGGGAGACGGGGGGTGTGCTGAAACGGACGCCGCGGCCGGGATTCGGGTCTGGCGCGGAGAAACGGGGCGTGGTGGGTGTGGTCATCGGGCTAGATTGTACGCGTGGAACTCTCGCGTTTGCCGTTCGCCGGGATGGAAGAGGAGGCCGCAGCCGAACGCGGGCTGCCCCTGGTGCGCGTCGCGGTGGAGCGCGGGATCGAGGGAGATGGCCTGACATACATCAGCCCGTGGCCTGACGTTGTGGTCGGCGAGCAGGTCGAGGTCCCGCTCGCCCGAGGAAAGTCGCGGGGCGTTGTGCTCGCGATCGGCGGTGAGGAGCTCCTTGACGGCCTGGAGCGGGCAAGGGTCAAGCGGCTGACGTCCCGCCTGGGCGCATCGGTGCCGCCAGACCTCGTGGAACTCGGCCGCTGGATCGCGGCGTACTACATCGCGCCGCTGGGCATGGTGCTGGCATCCATGGTGCCGGCGGCGGTGAAGGAGGGAACCGGGTCACGATCGGTAGACGTGCTGGAACGCGTGGACGCGGAGACAGAATCGCGCATTGTGGCGGCGTTCAAGGGGACACCGACCGCGCGAAAGGCATGGGAGGGCATCGCCGCGATGGAGCCGCTGGTGTGGCCGATCGAGCCACGGGCTCTTGCTGCGGCGCTTGGCACGACGCTCGCGCCGATCAACAAGCTTTTGGCGGCGGGTCTGCTGAAGCGGTCTAGACGAGAAGATGTCCGGGCCCGAGGCTATGAAGCCCCGAAGCACGCAGACAACTTGCTCGCGTCTGAGCGTGAAGTTCCCGTACCCAGTCCCGAGCAATCAACCGCGATTGAAGGAATCGGCGGCGCGTTGAGCGGCTTTGGCGTGCACCTGCTCTTCGGCGTGACCGGTTCGGGCAAGACGGAGGTGTATCTGCGGCTCATTGAGCGGGTGATCGCCGCTGGGCGGCGCGCGCTGGTTCTCGTCCCGGAGATCTCCCTCACGCCGCAGACCTCGCGCCGGTTCGAGGCCCGATTCAGCGGAAAGGTGGCCGTGCTCCACTCGGGGCTCAGTGCATCGCAGCGGCATCGCCAATGGCGCATGGCTTCGAGCGGCGAAGCGATGGTGGTTGTCGGGGCACGATCGGCGGTGTTTTCCCCTCTGGCAGACCTCGGCCTCGTGGTCGTCGATGAAGAACACGATGGCTCTTACAAGCAGGACACCCTCCCCCGTTACCACGGCAGAGACGTCGCGATCAAGCGGGCCCAGATGGCGGGGTGTCCGATCGTTCTCGGCTCGGCGACGCCTTCACTGGAGAGCTGGGCCAACGCGCGAGCCGGCAAGTTCCGTCTCTGGACGCTGCGGGAGCGGGCAGGAGCGGGCAAACTCCCACAGGTCAGGATCGTGGACCTGGCGGCGGAGCAGCCGTGGGGACGGGGCGGTCCGAGCGCGGGCGGGAGCGGACGCGGGCCCTTGATGGTCGGAGCCACGCTCAAGGCTGAACTCATACGAACACTCAGCGAGGGAGGGCAGGCAATTCTTCTGCTGAACCGACGCGGGTTCGCCACATTCATGCACTGCCCCGCGTGCAAATGGACGCTCTCCTGCACGGAGTGCGACGCGGCGATGGTGCTCCATCGCGGACGGGACCTTCCCAAAGGAGAGGTGGTCCGATGCCACCACTGCCAGGCGGAGCGGCTGGTGCCGCGGGCGTGTGAGGTGTGCGGCGGAAAGGTCGTCGGACTGGGCGTTGGAACGCAGCGTGTTGAAGAGGAGTTGCTGGAGATTCTCGCCGAATCTCTTGGAAATGACCGGGCGCGTGAGGCGCTGGTCCGTCTCGATGCGGACACGATCCGCAGCGTCCGCGATCTGCATGAGTCACTGGGCAGGTTTGGGGAAGGGCACGCTCGGGTGCTGCTCGGCACGCAGATGATCGCGAAGGGTCTCGATTTTCCGAATGTGCGGCTTGTTGGCGTGATCAGCGCGGACACCGCCCTGAATCTGCCGGACTTCCGGGCCTCGGAGCGCACCTATCAGCTCGTGTCGCAGGTTTCGGGTCGGGCGGGCCGGGGTGAGCATCCGGGGCGGGTGATTGTGCAAACGTTCAACCCATCCGCGCCGGCGATCCGGCTAGCGGCGACCCACGACTTTGAGAAGTTTGCGGAGTTGGAACTTGGAACCAGGGAGGCCGCCGGCCTGCCGCCCGCGGGCCGGATGGCCCGGGTTGTTGTACGGGAGGAGGATCCGGCCAAGGCAAGAGCCCGGGCCGAGGAACTCGCCGCGTTGCTCCGGCTCGAGGCCCAGACGGACGGGGGCGTGCTCATCGAGGGGCCGATCCCGAGCGTCATCGCTCGAATTGAGGGATGGCACAGGTGGGATGTGGTGGTGCGCGCGCCCGGCCGGATAGGGTCAGGGGCGGCGGCGGGCGCCGTGCAGCGCGTGCTGGGCTCGGCCCGACGGGCAGGCAAACTGCTCAGCGACGCGCACACAGCGGTTGATGTCGATCCGATCGCCCTCATGTGAGGCATTGACCGATAGGATTGCCAGATGCGTGTTCACCTCAACGGATTGCTCGTGTCGCGCGACGAAGCGCGGATCGACCCCTTCGACCGGGGCTTCATCTTCGGCGATGGTGTGTACGAGGGGCTTCGGGCCTTTCGCGGTCGCGTGCGAGCGATCGATCGGCACGTGAAGCGGCTGCGCGAGAGCCTGCACGCGGCGCGGATCGACTTTGATGCGTCGCGGCTCGGCCCGTTGAGCGACGAGCTCCTCCGAGCAAATGGCCTGACGGACGCGTTCCTGTATTGGCAGTTCACGCGTGGGGCGCCCGGCGACGGCCAACCCGTGCGGGCCCGGGTGCCCGATGTCTCCATGATTCCCACGGTGTTCGGATACGCGCTGGAGCGGCCGCCGCTCGAACGCTGCACGGAGCCTGGCACGACAACGGCTGCCTTGGTTGAGGACCTCCGGTGGCATCGGGGGCGCGTGAAGGCGATCTCGCTTCTCGGGAACGTGATGGCAGCGATGGAGGCCAGGCAGTGCGGCGCTGAGGACGCGATTTTCGTCAGGGGCGGCCTCGTGGGAGAGGCAACTGCCACGAACGTCTTCGTGGTCCTCCCGGAGGGTCGGGGCGGGAGCGAGATTGTCACGCCATCGCTGGAAAGTGTTTCCATCCTTGCGGGAGTCACGCGCGATCTGCTCTTGGAGCGCATGACCGAGATCGTTGAGCGCCCGGTTCACGCCGAAGAGCTGGCACGGGCCAGCGAGATCTTGCTCTGCGGCACGAACACGATGATCGCATCGGTGCTCACGCTCGATGGCAGACCGGTAGGCGACGGCAAAGTCGGGCCTGTGGCCCGCCGCCTCGCCAGAACGCTGGTTGAGGTCGTCGGTGCGGAGCTCCCCTCCCCGGCGATGACGGGCGCGGTCTGACGCAGAGCGCGACCGAGTCGGTTCGGTGTTCCACGGAGTGAGAGGACATGGCGCGAGCGCGGGATCTGTCGGGTGCGCGGGTGACGGTGATGGGCCTGGGTCGCTTCGGGGGCGGCATCGGCGTCACGCGCTACCTCGTGGCTCAGGGTGCGGACGTCTTGGTCACGGACCTTGAGTCCCGTGAGAAGCTGGCAGACTCAGTGGCGCAGATCACGGATCTCATTGAATCCGGGCGTGTCACGCTGCGGCTCGGCGAGCACAATGTCAGCGACTTCACCACGTGCGACCTGGTCGTCGCGAACCCGGCTGTTCCGCGGCCATGGGAGAACCGATTCCTCCGCAGCGCGGAAGCGGCCGGCGTCCGCATCACCACGGAGATCCAGCTCGCAGTCGATGGCATCCCACCCGGCGCACGAATCGCCGCGATCACCGGCTCCGCCGGCAAGAGCACCACGAGCGCACTCGTGCATCACGTGCTGAACGAACTTGGGGAGCGAGTTCACTTCGGGGGCAACATCGGCGGCTCGCTCCTGGCGCGAGCCTCAGATGTTCGGGCCACAGACGTTGTTGTGCTTGAGCTTTCAAGCTTCCAGTTGCACTGGCTGCGCGACTTTCGCCCGTGCGTTGCCGCCGTGACGAATCTCGAGCCGAACCATCTGGACTGGCACGTAACGCTGGACCACTATCGCGACAGCAAGCGGCGTGTGCTCCAAGGCCAGCAGCCGGGAAGTGTCGCGGTGCTGGGCGCCGGCGTTGCCGATTGGCCGACAAACGCGGGCGTGAGGCGCGTGATCATGCCGGAGAGTGCGTTCATCCCCGGGCTGTTGATCCCCGGAGCCCACAACGAAGTGAACGCCGCGATGGCGATTGAGATCTGCCGCGCGGTCGTTCACACAGCAGGCCGGGAGTTAAACGAGGGTGCGGCGATCGCGGCCGCACAGACGTTCGCGGGGCTCCCCCACCGCCTCCGCCATGTCGGCGTGCATCGGGGTATTCGGTTCTACGACGATTCCAAGTCGACAACCCCCCATGCGACGATGCTGGCGCTCGACTCCTTTCCAGCGGAGCGGGCCGCCCGGCGAATCCACCTCATCGCCGGCGGATACGACAAGGGACAGGACCTGTCACCCATCGCGTTCGCGGCTCCGGATCTCAAGGGGCTCTACACGATTGGCACGACGGGTGATTGGATCGCCCAGGCAGCAGGCGGCTCGGCTTCGGGCAACCGTGTGATCCCGTGCGTTACCCTTGAGCGCGCGATGGCCGCAATCTCGGGGCGAGCGGAGCCGGGTGACATCGTGTTGCTGAGTCCCGGGTGCGCTTCATGGGATCAGTTCCAGAACTACGAGGAACGCGGGGAACAATTCGTAGCGCTCGTCAAGGAGATGTTCGCTGCGGTCGGGAGCCAATCATGAGGCGGGCAACATCAGTCGCAACACTGCTCCTCCTGAGCGGAATGGTTCACGCTCAAGAAAAGGGGAAACCACTGCCGGCAGGCGTTGACGAGCGGGTTGATGCGCTGCTGGCCGAGATGCCGCACGTGCGCGTGGATCGCCGGGCTCGCATCGTGGAGTTTGACGGGTACGTGCCCATCAACGCGCACGTTGAGGAGGCGCCGAATCTTTACCTTGAGGTGATGGTCTGCACGCCCGATGTCCGTGCGCATGAGTCGCTTGTGGCGTCCAGAGCAAGCCCCTCCCACGTTCACGCGGCCTTGCTTCTCATCGGCCTCACGCCGGGCAAGACCGGGTCCTGGAAGTGGGACGGCGGGCGAGCCGAACAGGTCGCGCCGGAGGGCTCGCCGGTCGAGGTGCGGTTTGTGTGGACGGACGAAAGGGGTCAACAGCGGGATGATCTGGCGAGCGACTGGATCGTGAGCCGTGTCGATGGAGAAAGTTTGACACACACGATTCCCGAGAACGAACCGCGATGGGTGTTCGCCGGTTCGCGGATGGTTTCGAGGGGCGGGCGGGAGTGGTACGCCGCGGAGGCCGAGGGCACGATCATCGGCCTGCACACATTCACTACGGAGACAATCGCCTGGCGCGGTGTGATGAGCCCCAGCGCTGAGGTCGAGGATCCGGAGTGGATCGCGGATCCAGAGCGCGTCCCCAAACAGGGCACGGAAGTTGTTGTTCGGATCAAGGCCATCGAGGCGGAGACGCCTGAGGCGACCAAGTGATGCCCGGTCAACGCCCGAGTTGCATCAGGAGCGCGTGAGACTCCTCGGGCTCGGGTCCGGTGACGGACACGACGATCGGCTTGCCAAGGAGGAAGTCGGCACGCATGAGCGCGACGTTCGCCTCGTCGATCGTTTGAACTGGCTTGCCGGCGACCTCGGTGAGGCGCGCGTCTTCGCGAAATCCCGCCTCGTCTGCCGCTGATCCCGGGAGAACACCGTTCACGAACACGCCGTTCCGATCCTGCCCGAGCCGCATCCCATAGCGGATCAACGCGGGGAAGACCGACTGCCCCGCCAGCACCGCCTGCGGAAACTCACCGACCGTCACCTCAAGATCCAAGGGGGCATCATCGCGCCACACGCGGATGACCGCGCGCTGCCCGGGGGACATCGCGCCGATGCTGGACCGCAGCGTTGCCGGGTTCCGGATAGCCGTCTGATTGAAGTGCGTCACGATGTCGCCCGAGCGGACGCCCGCGCGCGCGGCTGGACCGTCACTCTCAACACGTGGGATGCGCACGCCTGTCCCGATGAAGCCCGCATCTGTAATGATCGGTTCCTCATTGTTCGGGATGGTGATGCCCAAATAGCCGCGTGAGACATCCTCCCCTCTGACCATCTGCGACACGATGGGCTCAATGGTTGAGAGCGGGATAGCAAACGAGATTCCCGCGGATTGCCCTTGGAGCAGATTCTGCGTGCCCGCGCCGGTCGCGATCGCGACATTCATCCCGACAAGGCGCGCACGGGCGTCAACGAGCGGGCCTCCCGAGTTTCCAGGATTCACAGCAGCATCGGTCTGGATGTAGTTTGTCATGCCGGTCGGCTCATCATTCAGTGGATCTCGTCCGACGCCTGAAACGATGCCCTCGGACATGGAGAACTTGAAGCCGAAAGGGGATCCGAACGCAAACACGCGCTGCCCGATACGGGGCTCCGAGCCGGTGGCGCGTGCGATCGGCAGCAAGCCCTCCGGCGATGCAAGCCGCAGAACAGCGATATCGGTGTACGTGTCTGCTTTCAGAACCTCGGCAGGGACCACTCGCCCGTCGCTGGTCTGCACGCGTATGAATGTGGCTCCGCGGACGACGTGGGCATTTGTCACGATGTGGCCGTTCTGATCCCACACCCAGCCGGCCCCCGACGATGCGCGCCCACGGCGTGACTCGCTCGAGGGGATGTCCACGTCGATGTGGACGAGGGAGGGCATCACGGCATCCGCGACGCGCTCAACGGCCTCGTTCATCCGGTCAAGAGTCTGATCGCTCTCGAGCGCAACCCGCGCCCCCTGCGCTCTTCCAATCGCTGCGGACTGGGCGAGGCGGCGCACCACCGTGGGACCGACAAACATCAGCGCGACCGCCGCGAGCATGACGACGACTGCAGGGCCGAGGGCGACGAACCGGCGCATGAGCTTGGTCTCCGCGGGGGGTCTGGCTCAGGCCCCGCGCTCCTCCGGATCGGTCGGGACGATGCCGGACTGGAGCATCTCCCTGAAGCGCTGGACCTCTCCGGACTTCATTGTGTATCGCATGCCGCCGATGCTGGATGCGGCCACTCGCTCTACCCACTGCTTTCCTGCCAGTTCAATGGCCGGACCAAGCGACGCGACCGGGGACGCAAACCGCGGCGGCGTGTCGGTCAGGCCAATGAGGTCATGCAGCACGAGGACCTGTCCGTGACAGGCGGTCCCGGCGCCGATGCCGATGAGCGGGATCGAGGTTCGGGCCATGATCTCCCCGGCCACCTCATCGGGAACGGCCTCGACCAGAAGCATGACGGAGCCAGCCTGCTCCAGGGCCATGGCGTCCTGAACGATCTGGGCGGCCTCATCGGCGGTCCGCCCCTTGGACGCGTAGCCGCCGGAGAGCATCGCCTGTTGCGGCTTGGACCCGATGTGCGCGACGATGGGGATGCCGGCTCTGGTCATCTTGGCGACCAAGGGGGCGTACGTCGAATCTACCTCGACTTTCACGACGTCCGCTCTGCCCTCGGTCAGGAATCGGGCCGCGTTTCGCAGAGCCGAGGCTTCGTCGGCCTGATAGGTCATAAACGGCATATCGCCCATCACCAACGTGTTTGGGGCGCCGCGCTTCACTGCGGCGGTCAGGGCGAGCAGCACATCCAGCGGCATATCGATGGTGCGATCAAAGCCAAGGATCATCTCCGACGCCGTGTCGCCCACGAGCAGGACGTGAACCCCTGCTCGCTCCAGCCAGCGAGCGGTAGTCGCGTCGTAGCAGGTCAGGCAGGCGAACTTCTCTCCCGCCTGGGCCATCCGCCGGATCGTCCGAATGGTGACAGACGAGCGCGGGACACTCCGCGCCCCTGGCTTCGACGAGGGCTGAGGACCCGTGGGCGGAGCGGAATGATCGGACGGACCGGGAGGCGGGGAGTTCTTGCTCACGACGGAATGGTATTCGAGAGATCGGGGCGGGGGTTTCCCGGCCGACGCCCAAGGAATCCACGAATTGCATGACTCTGTCACGATGAGGTTTAGAATCGCCCCCATGCCCCTCCTTGCAGTCACAAATCTCGTTCACAACTACGGGGACCACACGATCCTCGATGGAATATCCCTCAGCATCGAGGCCGACGACCGGATCGGGATTGTCGGACGGAACGGGGCTGGCAAGTCGACCCTGCTCAAGTGCATCACGGGGGAGATACGCCCCGATTCCGGGATCGTGGCCCTGCAGCGAGGCGCAAAGGCCGGTTACCTCCAGCAGGACCCCAAGCTCGATCCTGACGAGACGCTCAGAGAATCGGCCGAGGGCGCGTTCAAGGCACTCCACGATGTTCACAAAGAACTGGATCATGTTTACGAGCAGATGGGCACCGCCGAGGGTCCCGCGCTCGATCGTCTCATGACAAAACAGGTCGCGCTCGAGCAGCTGATGGAGACCCTGGGGGGCTACTCCATCGGTCACAAGATCGACGCAACGCTTCATGGCCTGGGATTCACCGACAGCCAGTTCGGCATTCCGGTTCGGAACCTCTCCGGCGGGCAACGCGGTCGGCTCGCGCTGGCGCGCCTGCTGCTTGAGGGGCCGGACCTTCTGCTGCTGGACGAGCCCACCAATCACCTCGACATCGAGGGTCGCATGTGGCTCGAGGGCTTTTTGCGCGATGAGTACCGGGGCGCAGTCGTGATGATCTCGCACGATCGCTACCTGCTCGACGCGGTGGTCAGACGCATCATTGAGGTCGAAGACGCACGGCTGATCGACTATCCCGGCAACTACGCCGCGTTCCGCGAGATCCGATCGCAGCGGCGGCTCACGCAGTTGCGCGCATACGAGAAACAGCAGGACCGCTTCCGAAAGGAAGAGGAGTACATCCGCAGGTTCAAGGCGGGGCAGCGGGCGCGTCAGGCCAAGGGCCGGGAATCCAAGCTCGACCGGGAGAAAGAGGAACGCACGCTCGATCGTCCGATGGAGATGGACTCGTTCAGGCTCTCATTGCCTAAGGCGGAGCGTACGGGAGAGGTGGTCCTGTCCGGTCGAGGTCTCAGCAAGGCGTACAAGAATGATGAGGGCAAGACCAAGACACTGTTCCACGATCTGGACATCTCAATCGCCAGAGGCGAGCGATGGGCCATCATCGGACCCAACGGCGCGGGAAAGACGACGCTGGTGCGATGCCTTCTCGGCGAGCTGGCGACCGATGCCGGCGCCTGCCGCGTGGGCGCGAATGTCAAGCCCGGTTACTACCGGCAGACGCACGATCACATGGATCTAGATCAGCCAGTCTGGCGGTACCTGCAGAACTCAATCCTGAAAGAGACGTCCGGCAAGCCATGGTCGGAGCAACAGGCCCGGGATCTGGCGGGCGCGTTTCTCTTCTCAGGACGAGAGCAGGAGAAGGAGCTCCGTGTCCTGTCCGGGGGAGAGCGGTCTCGAGCCGCGCTCGCGGCGCTCCTTGCGAGCGCGAAGAACGTCCTGGTGCTTGACGAACCGACGAACCATCTCGACATCCTCGCGGCAGAACGGCTTGAAGAAGCGCTGGCCAAGCCAGAGGAAGACGGCGACGACGTCGGCTTCGATGGCACGCTGATCCTCATCTCGCACGATCGAGCGCTGATCGACGCGACATGCGATCACATCCTTGTGCTCGACGGAGCGGGAAATGCGGAGGTGTTTGTCGGCTCATTCAGCGAGTGGCACGAACGCAAGCATGAGCGTGATCGCGCCGCCAGCCGCGAGGCGGCGGAGAAAGAACGGCAACGCGACGAGCAGGAGCGAAAGCGGAAGGAAGCCGAGAAGAAGGAGGCGGAGCGCAAGGCGGCGGCCGCTGCCGCGAAGCCGTCCAATCAACCAACGTCCCCCAAGGCCCCCGCCTCAGCAAAGCACCCCGCGGGCGAACGCGTGCCGCCGGGGAAGAATCGTTTCTCGTGGATGTCGATCCAGCAGATTGAGGCTCGGATGGGCGAGATCCAGTCCGCGCTCAGCGATCTTGAGATGATGCTCGCTGATCCCGCAGTTTGGACGGATGTTGAGAAGAGCAAGTCGCTGACCGACCAGCGCAGCAAGGCGAGGAGCGAGCTGGAGGAGCTTGAAGAAGCATGGCTGAGAAAGACTGGATGACTCGGACCCCAGTGAGAGCGACCCGGACTGGGGCTACGCCTGAAACCAGCGGATGCCGAGGATTGCGAGAACGATCCCGGTGATGAACGCGATGGCCATGTAGATCCACAGCAGGCCAACCGATGGACCTTCGGCTGATGGTGTTGCACGCACGACGCGAAGGCGCGAAGTTGCTTCGGCCGACAGGGAAAGGGGCGTCCCCGCTCCAGTTCCCCCGCACCTGGCATCATCCTGCACGATCGCGAGTATGAGATTCGCGTCAAACGGCCTCAGACCCAGGCGCTGACCGGTCGACAGAAGCCGGCGACGGACTTCCGGCCTGAGGATCGCGGCACGCCCGCCCTCTATGGACTCCGCGGCACGGCGAGCAAGAATCCATCGGGCATCATCCCGAGCAATGCTCCCGGCACTGCGGTTCTCGCGCTCTACGAGGCGCGCCGACGACGCCACATGCGGCTTCGGCAGTGCCGCGCCGTCTCCTTTACGAACTCCCGCTTGCTTCGGAGGTGTGTACGCAACGGTGTCGCCTTGACGCGACGGCGTGGCATCCTCACCACGATCGGGGTGGACCAAACGCAACGCGGCGGGCTGGGAGCGTCTGCTCTCCATATGACCTCAGCGTAGTGCATACGGCGTGCCGCGCCGCAATAGCTCGGAGTTTCTTCAGCCGATAGACTCTTGCCGCGGAGGATTCATGCACGAGCAGGACCCAAAGAACGATACGCCAAAGGCCGTGGATCAGTTCTCGGACGTTGTCGTCCCTGCCGGGCCCGAGGAGATTCGGGCGAAGCTGGATATCGCCGCCCGTCGCGGACGGCTTCCGGGGCTTCATGCGGGTTCCGGTCCGGTTCTGTTCTACGTGGACGGATGCGGAACTCCGTTCGAGCACCACCTGATCGGGCACGGTTCTCCCGAGGGTTCGGGCACCCGCATTGCGTTTACACTCGAGCGGCAGCGGCGCATGCCCGTGATCTTCATCGTGCTTCTCATCGTGACGGTGTGGCCCGGCGTGTACTTCATGGACCAGCTCATTCCCGGCGAATGGAACTGGATCAAGACGGAGTACTGGTACTTGCCGCTCACGATCCTGCCCATCCCCTGGTTCTGGAGATCGACGGCGCGCAAGTCGCTGAAAGTAGCGACCGAAGACGCCATCGGGCTGATTGAGAAGATCCGCGCGGAGTTCCACGGTGCCGCCTGATGCCGGTTCTATCGTTGCGGCATGGCGCCGGTGGCCCAGATCCTGCAAGCGATCGCAAGCGTCCTCGAACGGGTCGAGGCTGAACTCAAGGCGGAGCAGGCAGTCCGCGGGCTTGACATGCTTGATGAGCTGCGGCTGCACAGGTTGATCGCGGGCGGGCTTGAATCGTCGGCGTGGGGCGTGTTGCGGGAGGTTCCCTACCCGACCCCGCCCAGCAGGCGAGCCAGACGCTCCGAACGCGACAGATGCGACCTGGTGCTCACTCCACGCTCCGGCCAATGCATTCGCGATGAGGTCGATATCGCTCGACAGGAGGATGCACGTGCCGCGACGCTCTTCGCGCGGGTTGCCCCCTGCCCAGAGGAACATGGCGCAACGATCGACCCGCGTGAAGCGATCTGGATAGAGGTAAAGACAACCGGCCAGTTCACGTGCCGCGACGGCGTGGGCGGCCCCAATCGCTCCTACGCGAGTGATCTCATAACGGGGCCATCAACCGATGTCCGAAAGCTCGCCGCGGATCCGGGAATCCAACAAGGGGTTGCCGTCCTCGTGATGTTCACACCCAGTGAGAGGAGCGCGAGACACGATCTGACGGCGGCCGCACACCGCATGCTCGACTGTGGCGTACCGCTGCTTACGTATGAGCTCGTGGCGATACCGATTCTGGACCGAATCGGCAACAGCGTGTGCGTCGTGGCGGGGTTCGGTGCGCGCCCGGCTACGAGCGATTGAAGGTTGCCGGCGAAGCGAGAGCGGCACACGCGTCGTCCACTGCTTCTGCGATGAGCCGAGCCGCCGTCACGGAGGCATGGCGCCCTTCGAACTGGGAGACAATCCTCTGTAACTCGGCGCGCTGCGCTGCCGCGAGGTCCGGCGACTCAAGCAGATCGCTCGCGTGACGCACGATCGGCTCGGCGTCACCGAAGTGCGGCACGAGCTCGGGCACGATCTCGCGGCCCGCGATCAGGTTGGGCAGCGTGAAATGGTCCGTGGTGAAGAGAACGTCCCGGGCCAGAGTGAAGATGATTCTGTCGATGATCCCGGACTTGTACACGATCACCATCGGCTTGCACTGTTTGGCGATCTGCAGGGTTACGGTGCCGCTCACCACCAGTGCCAGGTCGCACCAGTGCACGATGGCGTCGGTGCGGCCGGCGAGCGATGCGAGTCCTGCGGGCCACCCCCCAAGGTCGGACGCCATGGAACGGAGCGTCTGCTCGACCCGAGACGTGGTGGCGGCGACACACCCCGTAAGCCCCGGGTGATCGGCCTTCAGGCGTTTGAACGCCTCGAGCAGAATCGGGAAGTTGCGATGAATCTCGCCCGGTCTGGATCCGGGCATCAGGGCCACGCGTGGGTGCGTCTGCTCGAGCGCGGACGCCTCACTCAGGAGTTCAGCGGCATCGAGCGCATCGTCAAAGAGCGGGTGACCCACAAAGGTGGCCTTGACGTTTCGCTGCGCAAACCACGACTCTTCGAATGGCAGCAGGCACAGCACGTGGTCCGTGAGCTTGCGGAGCTTGTTGATCCGCCAACTTCCCCACGCCCAGACTTGCGGCGCGACCAGATGAACGACGCGGACGCCCCTCGCCTTCGCGAGTCGGCAGATCGGAAAGTTCGCCGCGGGAGAATCCACCGGCACATGGATCGCCACAGGATTGGCGTCCAGCCAGGCGGCGATTCGCTCGTTGATGCGCCGATGCTCGCGGATCTTCTCAATCCCCGGCATTCCCATCACCGCGTCATCCCCGGTCCGCTCCACGATCATGGCCCCCGCCGCCGCCATCTTCGGACCACCCCACGCGTAGATCTGGATGTCGGACCGCGACCTGCGAAGCTCCTGTATGACCGCCGAAGCATGGTCGTCCCCCGACGGCTCGAAGGCCGTGAAAAGGATGGCGGGCGGTCGAGGGCGTTGTTCGGGTGCGGCGGGCAAGGCCACCAGTCAATCCCCTGAACACGCACGGGTCAACTGATGGGCGACGGATACCCGATCAGAATCCGGAGTCGTGCAGCCAGGCGGACGGACGGGCACCAAGCGCGTGGGCAATCGCCAGCAGCGACTCCAGCGAGGGCAGATGGGCGCCGCGCTCAATCGATGAAAGTTGGCTCACGCTGACGCCGGACGCCTCGGAGAGTTCCTTCAGAGTCCAAGACCGCTCGGTTCGGGCCATACGGATGTGCCGGCCAAGACCCAGGCGCAAACGATCCTGAGGGCGCTGGCCGAGCTCAAAGGCCCCGGCCGCCTGCGAGAGGCAGCGGCGAAGCTCATCGATGGAGAACGGCTTCGCGAGGTAGTCAAAGACGTCTTTCTTGAAGGTCTGGCGCATGCTGTCCAGAGATGGATAGCCCGTGACGACGATGACACAGAGACGGGACCAGCGTCTGCGGATCTCGCTCAGAACATCTTCGCCGCTGGCGCGTCCCATTTTGATGTCCAGGAGAACGACGTCGGGCAGCCGATCCTCACAAAGAGCAAAGAACTCGTCGGGTGTGGCTGCAACCCTGACTTCGTGTCCTTCAGCGTCGAGCACCGCGGCTATGTACTGCCGAAAGTCCGCATCGTCATCCAACGCCACGATGGCGAGAGAAGGGGGCGAGGTGGACGCTGCGGCTTCCTGATCCATTGGCCCACATCCTACCGAGGAAGCCCCTCGCCGGTTCGATCTTCTCGTGTCGGGGGCTTGCGTGAGTCCGGCGCCGACCTGATGGGAAGCAGGATTTCCATCACCGCTCCGCGCCGATCCGGGTGATTTCCCGCGACCACAACGCCGCCATGCTCGCGCACGATTCCCTCCGACACCGCCAGTCCAAGCCCGGTGCCCCGTGAATCGAGGCGTGTGCTGACAAAGGGCTCGAACAGTGTCGTGAGCAACGCCGGATCGATCCCCGGGCCGTTATCTGTGATCGTGATGGTGGCCCAGGATGCGCCGTCTCGAAGTCCGACCTGGGCCTCGACGGTCACGAGTCCGCGGGGTTCGGGCGTGGCGACAAGACGCGTCCGAACAGCATCCGTCGAGTTTCGGAGCAGGTTGACGAACACCTGCACCATGCGATCCGGATCACACTCCACGACGATGCGAGGCTCCACCAGATTCTCGATCGTCACGTCGCGGACGTCACGGTCCAGCCGCACGAGCGTCGCCGCCTCCTCCACCACATCCCGGATCGCCACGGGCCGCGACGATGGCGGGCGGACGCGGGCAAAGTCAAGGAGCGACTCGCTCAGTCGCTCCAGGCGTCCTACGACGCGAAGCATCAGCGCCGCCTCCGCGGCGTCGGTTCCCGCGCCGGGGTCGGCATTCAACCGTTCCACCAGGCCCTTCAGCACTGCCAGGGGCGTATTCAGCTCGTGCGCGATGCCCGCTGACATCATGCCAAGACTCGCGAGCCGATCCGCGTCGGCGAGGTTGCGTCTTGCCGCTTCGAGCAGGTGGTTCTTTCGCTTCAGGTCGCCGGCGACCCGCTCAAGCTCGATGAGGGCGCGGGAGAGCTCCCTCTCCTTCAGACGGATTGTCCGGATCGATTCATTCCTCGATCGCATGATCTGGCCGAGCTCATCGGCGGGTATCGCATGCTCCGGGATCAGTTCCTCATCCCATCGACCATCACGAACCGCAAGGTCCGCCAGCTGCATGCGCCTGATCGGTCCATACACCTGCTGCGGCAGCACGAAGACTTCAAGCGAGAGGGCAACGAGGGCGTACACCCCAAGAAGCGCAACCACGGTGAAGAGATACAGCCGCATCACGGCGCTGCGGGCCTCATCGATCCGGACGCTCACAGACAGAAACGCTCGCGCCGACTCGTCACCGAGATAGGCGACGACTCGGGTCTCACCGTCGGCTCTCGCGGCGTCGATGGGCAGTCCGGGCGATTCCCTGGCGAGTTTCTCGACGCTCTCTGCAACGCCCAGATCCGCTGCGGATCCGCGCATGATGATCACCCCATCTGGAACGTCAAGCGTCGAGTCGGTGGCGGAGACGATGACGCGAAGAAGCGCCTTGGCCTCGGCGACCTCGGCTCTTTGAACAACTTCCGCGATCGCCGGACGAAGCGCCACCAGAAGGATTGCCGCCAGAGCCGCTGAGAACGCCGTGTGGAGGAAGATCAGCTTCTTTCGGATGCGCATGCCGGCGAGGAGTCCGCGCCGCGTCGCGCCTGTCTGCCCGCTCGCTTGAACCTGATCGGTCTGTGAACTCGAGGGTTGCTGTGTCAAACGAGCTCCGGATTCCCCGCGCGGACGGCTACAGTGCGGGGTGTCAAAGGACCGTCCATTATCGTCCTCCAAGCGCGGTCCGGCGGCAAGCCCGGGTCTCGCTGATCCCGCCAATGCCGGGGTAGCGCTCCCCGCGTCAACGCCCTTGGAAGATGGCCGGGACGCGGCCATCAGGCACCTCTCGCGACTCGCCGCGAGATACCCGGATCTGTCACCCGAGCCGCTCAAGGTCGAAGGGCTGGACACGCGCGAGGCCGCGCTGGCCCACACGATTGTCGACCAGGCAGTCCGCCGATGGCTCACCATCGAGCACCTCATTCGTGTGTGTGCCATGCGCGAGCCCTCCGAGCTTGAGCCGCGAATGCGGGCTGCTTTGCTCAGCGGGTCCGTTCAACTGCTGTTCTTGGATCGCATCCCGGACCACGCCGCGATCGACCGTACCGTCGAATGGGCCAAAACTCGCGTGCGACCCGGGGCGGCTGGCATCACAAACGCTGTCCTGCGACGAGTCGCAGGAGTTCGGGCCACCGACGGCGAGCGCACGCGGATCCTCCGCGACGGGTGGAACGATCAACGCGATGAGCTTCCTCTGGCTTCGGGGGGCGCACTCGCGCTCGCGGGCGAAGCGCTCCCAACGGATCCGATCGACCGATGGGCGATCTCGACGGGGATGCCGCGCGAACTCGTGGCCAGATGGGCCTCTCGAATGGGTGAGATCGGGGCTCGGGACCTGGCGCTCCATGGCCTGGTTCAGCCCCCCACCATTCTGAACGTCACCCACGCGCGCGGCCCCATCGAAGACGAGGCGGTCGAGCCGCACTCCGTGCCAGGATTCTGCACATTCAGCGGTGACCGGCTCTCCCTGCATCGGCTGCTGGAGTCTCGGCCGGACATCTGGGTCCAAGATTCGGCATCAGGTGAGGCAGTGAACGCTATCGCGGCTCTCTCGCTGGAGCGCATCGTGGATGTCTGCGCTGGGCGTGGGACAAAGACTCGCCAGATTCTGGCCACATTTCCGCACGCGCGGATCCTCGCGTCAGACACCGACGCGGCGCGTCTGGCGGACCTTCGACGGGGGCTCTCCGGACAGAATCGTGCGCAGGTCGTGGACGCCCGCGACCTTGCCCAGACGTGCGCCGGGCGCGCGGACCTGGCGTTGCTCGACGTTCCCTGCTCAAACACCGGCGTGCTTTCGCGCCGTCCCGAAGCCCGTCACCGGTTCGGCACAGACCAGTCCGCACGGCTGCTCGACGTCCAACGGTCCATCTTCGAGCTCGCGATGACGCTGGTGCGTCCAGGAGGGTGGATCCTTTACTCCACCTGCAGTCTCGAGCCGGAAGAGAATGAGGAACTCGTGGCTCGCGCCGCGGCTCGATTCTCACTGGGTGTCGAGGGGATGTCCCACACGGTGCCCTGTGGGCTGCCGGGCGAGCCGCCCCATGCGTACCGCGACGGCTCCTTCTGGGCATTGCTGGTACGCCGCTGAGCCGCTTGTCCTGAGTCCGAGCGATGCGGATACGTGCCGGATTGGCCGCGTGTTGGGTGGGGTCTACACTCTGCCCCACTGCAAGCCGCCTGTTCGCCTGAGGCGCAGGCCTCCGGGAAGAGCGACGAATGAACCTGCTCGACATACTTTCACCCAGTTGCATCCGCGCTCCACTCGCCGCCACCGACAAACGGGGCGTCATCGACGAACTCGTCGATGTGCTGGCCGGTGCGGGCAAGGTGAGCGACGCGTCGGCTCTGAAACTCGCGGTCTGGACACGTGAACAGACCCGCACCACGGGGATCGGTCACGGCCTCGGGATCCCCCACGGCAAGGCGGCGGGAATGTCGGCCTTGGCCATGGCAATCGGAAAACCGGCTTCGCCGCTCGATTTCGAGGCCATCGACGGGCAGCCTGTCCGGCTGATCGTGCTGCTTGCGAGCCCGCCGGAGCGAACCAGCGACCATATTCAGGCCTTGGCTCGGGTGAGCCGGCTCATGACGATGGAGGACTTCCGGCAGCGCATCTACGCCGCCAACAGCCCGGAAGAGATCCTCGCCCTCATCAAATCTCAAGAGGGTTAACGACCACTTTGAACTCAACGCTGTCCTCCCGCCAGGTCCGAGAATCCGTGCGGGCAGCGTTCGGCACGTCGACGTTTAGGTCTTCCGCACAACCCCCTGTGCCGCTACGCTGTCATTCTCGACGGGGGCTCACCCCAACCCTTGGAGACGGAGGTTTCTCGAATGCGATCGCTCACCCTTGCAGCCGGCCTTCTTGCCGGCTTTGTGTCGCTGCCCACCCACGCCCAGACGCCGCTCACCACCGAGCGCCTCGTAACCGGGCTCTCGAACCCGTTGTTCGTCACGCATGCGCGAGGCGACAACTCCCGCATCTTCATCGTGGAGCAACGATCGAGCACGACCGGACGCGTCAGAATTTACAATCTCGACACGAACACGCTGCTTACCGCGCCCTTTCTGTCGATCAGCGGCGTCTCGACTGGGAGTGAGCAGGGACTGCTGGGCCTGGCGCTTCATCCCAACTACCTGACCAATGGATACTTCTGGGTGTACTACACGAACTCGGCCGGAACCACCATCGTCGCCCGTTACCAGGCTACCGGCGATCCGGCGACCTCGAACTTCGCGAACCTCGCCTCGGCGCAGGTGGTGCTCACCATCGCTCAGCCGTTCTCGAATCACAACGGGGGCTGGATGTCCTTCGGACCAGATGGGTATTTGTATATCGCGACGGGCGACGGCGGCTCTGGCGGCGACCCGGGTAACAGAGCCCAGGACACGACCGCGCAGCTCCTGGGCAAGATGCTCCGCATCGACGTCGACGGCGCCGACAACATTCCCGGCAATGCCGACGACGATGCGTTCCCAGCCGATCCGAACAAGCTCTATTCGATCCCCTCCGACAATCCGTTCGTCGCCGATGCGAATGATGATGAGATCTGGGCGTACGGGCTCCGCAACCACTGGCGGAACTCGTTTGACCGTGTGACTGGTGACCTTTGGATCGCTGACGTCGGACAGAACAACTGGGAAGAGATCAACCTTGAGCCGGCGGGCGACGCGGGCGGCCGCAACTACGGTTGGCGGTGCTACGAGGGCAATAACGCCTTCAATACCACCGGCTGCGCCCCCGCTTCCACCATGGTGTTTCCGGTCCACGTGTACAACCACACGGCCGACGGATTCTCCTGCTCGGTGACCGGCGGGTATGTCTACCGCGGGCCGATCTGCGACCTCCGCGGCACGTACTTCTTCGCGGACTACTGCTCCAATCGGATCAAGTCATTCCGATACTCGGGCACAATGGTGACAGAGTTCACCGACCGCACGACCGAGCTCGATCCACCCGGCGCAGCGGCCATCGGCTCCATCACGTCGTTCGGCGAAGACAACCGGGGCAATCTGTACATCGTCGATCAGGGCGGCGAGATCTTCCGCGTCGTGCGCAACGGACCGTCACCGGCCGATTACAACGGCGACACGCTGGTGGACGTTCTGGATTTCCTCGACTTCTTCGACGACTTCGGCACGTGTTCCGGTGAGCCCGGGCCGTGCGGCTCGATCGGCGACACCGACATCAACGGAGATACGATCGTCGACGTTTCAGACTTCCTCGACTTCTTCGATTATTTCGGCACCGACTACTGCGTCTGAGACCATCCGCTTCTCGAATCGGAACTCGAGCATCCAATCGCGCCGATCCGGGCCTCCTCGCTTCCTTCGGGACGTGGAGGCCCGGCCTCTTTTGGGAGCAACGCGACCGGCCCGAATGAGTCCACGGCGGAAGTGGCGGGTCCATCCGGGCGAAGCTGACTGCCGGAGTTCACGAGGGCTGGGTGCTTGAGCCGGTCTGGGCGATCACGCCGATCAGTGATTCCATCCGTCCGAACGCACGCTCGGCCTGACCCCTGAACATCACGTACGGAAAGAGCGTGACCAGCGCGACGACGAGGCCGAACACGGTTGTGTACAGGGCCTCGGCGATTCCTCCGGCCACCAGCGTCGGATCCGTGACACCCCGCTCATTGCCCAGCAACTGAAACGACTCGATGATGCCGGTCACCGTGCCCAGAATGCCGAGCATCGGCGCCGCGGTCACGATCGTTGACAGCGTGGTGGAGAACCGCTCGATCCTCGGGCGGGCCCGCTCGATAAGCTCGATACCATGCGCTTCGATCGACGCTGCGTCCGCCCGACGGCGGGCGTCTGCGATCATCGTGGAAGCAAACGCGCCGTAGATGGACGCGTCCGCCTCCGCCATGTCCATCGCTCCGCCCAGATCCCCCTCACGAACGCGCCTGGAGATCGAGCGCAGCGCTTTGGCGCGCCGCGCCGTGTGCGTGCGAGACCAGAACCACGCACGCTCAAGCGAGAGCGTCACCGAGACAACGCTCATGCCCAGCAGCGGCCACATGACAACCCCGCCATCGCCAAAGAAACGCAGGAGAGTGGGTATCGCATCGGACATGGAACACGCATGGTAGCCGTGAGCGGCGGCCCGCGCAGGGCATAGGATTCGACGCGACCGAACGCTCGCGAGGGACATCTTTCGTGATTGAAAGTCCGGAGATTGTGACGCTTGTTGACGAGCAGATCGACGGCGTTGTCGCTCGAGCGACTCTCCCCACCTCGCTGGTCGCGGCGATTCGTTACGCGGCTCTCGGTCCGGGCAAGCGAGTCCGCCCGGTTCTCGCGTGGCATGCGTCGGTCGCGCTCGGCGGCGACGGACGCGAATCGCTGCCGGTGGGAGCCGCGGTGGAGATGGTGCATGCGTTCAGTCTCGTCCACGACGACCTGCCCGCGTTGGACAACGACGACCTTCGCCGAGGTCGCCCGACGCTCCACAGACACGCCGGAGAGGCCATGGCCATCCTCGCGGGAGACGCGCTGCTCACGCTCTCATTCGCCGCCCTGGGAGAGCTCAGGGTCGAGGCGGAGCGCCACGTGAACATCATGCAGGAGTTGACCGCCGCGACCAGCGGCATGATCGCAGGACAGGTCTACGACTCGCTCGGCGGCCTGCCGGCTGGATTGACGGACGAGGAGCGGGTCGTGCTGATCCATCGCAGCAAGACCGGCGCGTTGATTCGCGCATCCTGCATCATGGGCGCGATGACGGTCCCGCGCTGCCACGTTCGATCGGTCGAGGCGGATCCCGACTTCCGCGCTATTCGGACCTATGCCGACGCGATCGGGCTGATGTTCCAGATTGTCGATGACCTTCTTGATGTCACGCAGACCGCAGAACGGGCGGGCAAACGCACCGGGAAGGACGCTGAGGCCGGAAAGCTCACGTACCCCTCGGTGCTGGGCGTGGAAGGCTCGCGCCGGCGAGTGGACGAGTTGCTCCAAACGGCCCTGACCGCCGTTGAAGCCCTGGGTCCTCGCTCCCGGGGGCTTCAGCGAATGGCGCGAACTCTCGCGGCTCGGGATCGCTAGTCAATGCCGCCCGCCCGGACCGCGCGTGGCCCAAGGCGATCGACCGAGATATGATTCTTTCAGAATCCATTGAAAGCAGACACGTGAACGAACGCCAGGCACGAATCCTTCCGACGCTGACCTCTCCTCGCGAGCTCCGCACGCTCACCATAGAGCAGTTAGAACAGCTCGCTTCCGAGATCCGTGAGGCGATCGTCTCGCAGGTTTCCCGGACCGGGGGACATCTGGCGCCAAATCTCGGGGTTGTGGAGCTGACGATTGCTCTCCATTATGTCTTTGACTTCGGTCACGACAGACTGTTGTTCGATGTCGGGCACCAGTGCTACCCGCACAAGCTGCTCACCGGCCGCCTGCCGCTGCTGGGAGCCCTCCGGACACGCAAGGGCATGGCGGGCTTCCCAGAGCCCCTGGAGTCGCCGTACGACCTCTTCCGCGTCGGCCACGCCGGCACGGGCATCTCGACAGCGGTCGGCATGGCCCGCGGCGACACACTGAACGCCGAGGCATTTGACCCCAAGACCCGCGTCGAGGGGCGTCGCGTGGTGACCCTGATTGGCGATGCATCCATCGTGAATGGTGTAGCGATGGAGGGCTTGAACAACGCCGGCACGCTCAATCGCCAGTTCCTGGTGGTGTTGAACGACAACGGCATGTCCATCAGCAAGCCGCAGGGTGCAGTGTCGCAGTACTTCGATCGTGTGCGGCTCTCAACCCTGTACGGGGATTTCAAGAAATCTGCCCATCGGATCCTGAAGCACGTGCCCGGCGGGAGTGTGCTTGAGGACGCGTACCACCGCATGGGCGAGGCGACGAAGGCCTGGGTCACCGAAGATTCCTGGTTTGAGCGATTCGGGCTGGTCACCGTCGGCCCGATCGATGGCCATGACCTCCGCACGCTGATCGAGTTCCTCAGCGAAGCCCGCGACTTCGACCGGCCGATGGTGCTGCACGTCAAGACCATCAAGGGCAAGGGATACGCCTTCAGCGAATCGGACGCGAGCACGTTCCACTCACCTCCCGCATTCAGCGTTGACGGCGAGCTTGTGGCCGAGGGTTGCCGTGTGGAGTTGAAGAAGGAAGGCCGCTCGTTTACGACGGCGTTCGGCGAGGCCATGGTCGCGCTGATGGATCGGGATCCAAGAATTGTCGCGTGCACGGCGGCGATGCCCGACGGAACCGGAATCAACCGGGTGCTCGAACGCTTTCCAGAACGCTCCTGGGACGTGGGCATATGCGAGAGCCACGCGCTGGACATGATGGCAGGCCTCGCCAAAACCGGGTTTAAGCCGTTCTTTGCTGTATACAGCACATTCCTGCAACGGGCGTTCGATCAGGCGTTCCAGGAGTCGTCTTTGCAGGGCCTTCCGGTCCGCCTTTGCCTGGACCGCGCCGGCCTCGTCGGCGGCGACGGGGCGGTGCACCACGGATTCTGTGATATCGCCTTGCTACGCACCCTCCCGGGGGCGTGCCTCATGGCCGCGATGGACGAGGCGTCGCTCCTCGCTTCGCTCGAGTTCATGCGCACGTACGAAGACGGCTTGTCGGCCGTCCGCTACCCGCGCGACAACGTGTCCGCACGCCTCGATCCGGCGTCTTGTGCGCCGTTCGAACTCGGAGTCGCCCGCAAGCTCACGACAAAGGCCGAGCGGCCGGACTTGGCGATCCTTGCCTTCGGCACACCCGCAATCGCCGCTTTGGAGGCCGCTGACGCACTCGCGCCCGACTACGCCGTGGCCGTCTACGACGCCCGGTTCGCAAAGCCTGTCGATCGCCGCCTGATCCAATCGTTGATCCAGCAGCATGTGCCGATCCTGACAGTGGAAGACCACAGCGTGATTGGCGGTTTCGGTGCGGCCGTGCTGGAGGCGGCTTCCGAGATGGGGATGGACGCGTCGCAAGTCCGCGTCCACGGCATGCCGGACGGCTGGATCATGCAGGATTCTCGCAATGCCCAGCTCGCCGAGGTCGGGTTGGATCAGGGCGGGATCTGCCGCCTGGTGCGAGAGATGCTCGACCGACCCCGCGCAGCTGCTGCGCAGATTGAAGCTCCGCAGCGAGGCGGGCTCACCGCCGCGCACGAGAACGCGACGAACGTTTAGGTCCGCCCGGCGCGGTACACTCACGTCCATGCCCAAACGCGTGCTTCTTCTGACCAATCCTCGAAGCGCGGAGGCGACAGCCGCTGCGAAGGACGTGGCTGCATTCATCGCGTCCATCGCACCGGTCGTCGGGAGCCAGGATGCATGCCCCGGACCCGTGCCGGTGGAGGCACGCCAGGCGGATGTCATTGTCGTGCTGGGTGGGGACGGGACTCTTCTCTCGCAGGCCCGTCGCTTCATTGACCTGGATCTGCCGCTGCTGGGCGTGAACCTCGGCCGACTGGGCTATATCGCGGAGTTCACGCTCGACTCCCTGCGCAATCAGGCGGTCGCCCTCTTCGGCGATGGTCAGCTGCCGACTCGGGCGCTTGCCATGCTGCACGCGGAGGTCTACTCGCCCGGCCAGTCCGCTCCCCGACTCCGAGGCATCGCCCTCAATGAAGCGGTCGTCGCGAACGGACTCCCGCGGCACATGATGGAACTCTCGCTGTCCATCGATGGTCGAATCGGTCCCTCGGTGAGCGGAGACGGGCTTATCGTGTCGACGCCGATCGGATCCACGGCTTACAACCTCTCCGCGGGCGGTCCGATCCTCGCCCCAGATGCCGACGCGCTGGCCATCACACCCCTCGCGCCGCACTCGCTGAGTTTCCGCCCCGTCGTCGTCTCCGGGAGCAGCGTTATCGAACTGTCCATGCTGCGAGCGTCCGCGCCGGCGGGAGGCCAGACCTGCGCTCTCGTGCTCGATGGTCAGGTTTCTGAGCCGCTCCGGGACTTCGACCGAATCGTGCTCCGCAAGCACGACCGGCAGATTCGCTTCGTGCGCAACCTGCACGCAGACTACTGGAGCACGTTGATCGAACGCCTGCACTGGGCGGCCCCGCCGCGCCGGCGAGAGAGCTGATCGCGTCCTCCGGTATTGCGGGAACGCGAGCCCTTCAAAAACAACAAGGCGGGCCCCGATGGGCCCGCCTTGTTTCATAGTGAGTGACTCTTATCCTGCGCAGCCCGCGCCGAACGCGTCGAGGTAGTCCAGGAAGTCCAAGACGTCGACGATCGTGTCGCCGTTGAAGTCGCCGCTGATGCCGCCTGAAGAGCACGGCGCCGGCTGACCCTCACACGTGCCGAAGGCATCGAGGAAGTCCAGGAGATCGGTCACATCGAGGCCGCCACCGTTCACGTCCGCCGCACAGGGCGAGGTGCAGTCGATGGTGGTCACGCGGAAGTCATCCACCGCCGCCTCGATGATCGAGCCGGACCCGGCGTCAGCCGCCAGGAACCGGACCCGGACGTTCGAGGTCGGAGCGACAAAGTCGCTGACGGTGAACTCATTGAAGAACCAGCCGCCTGAGGCCTGTGTGCCGGCGGGACCAACGGTTTCAACCGTTGTCCACGACGTGCCGTTGTTCGTGATCTGGACAACGAACGTGTCGGCGTTCGGTGCAGCACCCTCGTCGTTCGAGTACCAGCGCCAGTACGAGATCTTCGCGCCGTTCGAGCCGGAAAGGTTAAGGACGGGGCTGAGCAGCGTGGTCACGCCGCCATCGACGTCGTTGTCGCCGATGCCTCCTCCGACGGCGCCTTGGCCGGTCACCCAGCAGATCGTTCCGGGTGCAGGCGTGTGATCATCCTCGGGCTGCGCTGCGGTGCCGTTCGGATTGACTCGGGTCCAGATGCCCGTCGTCGCCGTGTCGCCCGCCATTCCGGCGGTCCAACCGAGGTTGGTCTCCATCGTGTCATTGAGGACCTCGGTCGAACCGTACGCGCCGGTCGCGGCGTATCGGGGACCTCCGACCTCATTGGACGAGGTCGGATCGTACACGAAGCCAGACGAGGAGCTCACGCGCAGGTAGTACTCGATCTCGTCGCCGCAGTTCACGGCCGGCAAAACAACCGTGTAGTTGTTCGCGGACGTCTCGGCCAGACCAACAAGCGTCGGCACGCCGCCATTGATCGTGTAGATGATGCTCCCCGTACCCGGCGTCGGTGTCGCACCGACCGGCCCGACAATCACGGGGAACGACGTGGTCTGACCCGGCGTCACCACCTCGGGCCGGCCGCTCGGGTATGTGAACGAGAGCAACTGCAGCGCGGGGCAGGAGATGCCGTGCTGTCCAAAGGCGTTGCAGATGCGGCTGTAGTTCGGCGTGCCGTCGTTGAGGTTGCCATTCGTGTCGTCGATCGTCAGCACCTCGATCGCCGTCGCGGGATGAGCAGAGTCAAAGGTGCCGCTGCCGCCGACGGTGATCATCGCCCAGCCGACGTTCAGGTCCTGAGCGTTGGAAAGGCCTGTGGCGGAGCCATAGTGGCTCTGGAAGAGCTCGGTGAGTTCATACCACGTGCCGCCGAGGATCTGGCCGCAGGTGTGGATCGCGCCCGCGCTGCACGGGTACTGCTGGTTCGCCGCACCGGGGTTGCGCACCGCGCCACCTCCAGTTTGGAAGCCCTGGCCGACAATACCGGTGTCGTACATCATGATGGCCATGACGTCGCCGAAGCCCTCACCGAAGGCGTTCTGCGAGAGGCCGAGGCGATTCACGATGAAGTGGCCGTACTCGTGCGCAATGACCGTTGAGAATGATGTATTGTTGCAGCCTCCGCCCGCATTGTAGAAGTTGATAGAGGGGCCACCGGAGGTCGTAAAGAATGCGTTGCACGAACCGGAAACGCCCGTGTTCGCGGGGATCACGATGTCGAGGCCGGTGAAGGAAGGAGCGCGGTCCTTGATGTAGTCGTGCGTGAGCGTCGTGTGGATGAAGGCGTTCACCTGCGCGACGTTGGCCTGGTCGGCAGAGCCGGCATTGAACACGAAGTTGCCGGGGCCGGGAGGCGTCACGCTGCCGGAGACCGAGAGCTCGGCGACTCCGTTCGGGTTGACGTTGACCCACTGACCCGCGGAAAGGTTCGAGGTGACGGTCACGGCGCCCGAGCCGGGGTTCGCGATCGTGTAGTTGCCGTTGGTGGCGGTGAAGGCGTTGCTGCCGCCCGTGATCGTCATGCGAATCTTGGGCATCGCGAGATTGGTGGGAGGATTGCTCGCGCTGTGCGCAAAGAGCCCGGGCGAACCGAAGCCTTGCACGTTGCCCGACACATCGATCGTGTAAACCTCATCGCGAGCTTCCAGGATCGCGCCCGTCGCGGTGTCCACGAAGAACGTCCGCCACTGGAAGTCGCCCGGCAGGTCGCGCCCGCCCTCAAACTTCCAGGCCTCGGTCGTCCTGCGGCCGTCCGCGTCCGCCCAAACCACCAACTCGGGGATCGTCCAGTTGCCGTAGTCACGGAACATCGGGTGCGCGCCGGCGATCTGCACGGCCTGCTCGGCATCCATCGCGACCGGCGCGAACCCTTCCGCGGGACGCTCCGCCAGCTTGGAAGAAGCGAGAACGACCTTGCCCAGCGCGTTGTTCACAACGATACGGGCGATGCCGTTCTCGACCGGAAGACCGTTCATGGTCTGCTTGTACGCGATCACTGTGAAGCGACCGTCGACGATCTCGTTGACTCGGTCGACTTCAAGCTCGGAAGCATCGACACCCCAGACCGAGGCGTAGTTCGTGAGCCAGGCCTCAGCGGCCGCGTCCGGCGTTGCCCCGCCAGTCATCGGCACGCCGTACACCATCTTGATGTTCGTACCCTCAACATGCACTCGAGCGCCAGGGAACACCTGCTCCAACTGCTCGAACTTCGCGCTCGCCGCGCCCGTAAGACCACTGGATTGATTCGCCGCCGAGGCCGTACCGGCCACGAGAACGAGCATCGCCGCCGCAAGACCGGTTGCTCCACGCACTCTCATCACTTGAACTCCAGATTTCGATGTGACAGGAATCTCTCTCGTGCCCCGGACGCACCGCCGCAACAAACCGGGATAGGCAGACGCGACCGCGCCCAGAAGAGGGCAACGATCCCACCACCCGTACCATCGGCTGTTCGGTCTACCCAAACTGGCGGTTCCAAGCTTGTGAGGCGATCGCCTCAGATGATCGGCAAAATCTGCAGCCGGGCATCCTCAATATCCGAACGCATACCAATCAAACGCCCCCGGGAGGATTCGAACCTCCGACCGACGGATTAGAAATCCGTTGCTCTATCCAACTGAGCTACGGGGGCACACGTTGAGTGTATTCGGGGTCCCGGATCTTCGAGGTCGCGCGCCGCGCACGCAAGCGATGGAGCAACAATCCGGGCACATGGCACACCCCGTTCGTCGTTCTCTGATCACGGCCCTCTCATTCGCCATCGTCGCCCTCGCGCCGGGACGTGCTCACGCACAGCAGGGCATTGCCGATCGGCCCACCAGAGTCCCGGTCGATCTTCGCGTCGCCACCTTCAACGTTGAAGACGTCCGGTCTTCAGACCTGGCCGACCCGAACCATCCGAGACTCCGGCGGCTCGGGGCTGTCATACGCGATTTGAAACCCACCATCATCTTCCTCAACGAGATCGCCTATGACGGACCGGGCTCGCCCGAATTCGTCGACACGGATCCGCCGGGAGGGAATGCGCAACGATTTGCGGACACCTTTATCCACGCTCCCGCAGGCGCCGACGGGGCCTCCCCAGGCGCCGGCGTGCGGTATCGCGCGTTCATGGCGCCGGTCAACACGGGGATGCACAGCGGCTTTGATCTGGACAACGATGGGCGAGTCGTCTCAACCTACCCCATGCCGCAGCGGCCGCTCCCCGACGGAACGCCGCCTCCTCAGACACCGGAGCAACGCGCGTTCGGCAACGATTGCTGGGGATTTGGCACGTTTCCCGGGCAGTACGGGATGGCGCTGCTCGTCGACGAGCGGCTTGAGATTCTGCACGACCAAGTCAGAACATTCCGCCTGATGCCGTGGGATTATGTCCCCGGGGCGTTTATGCCGCGTGTCCCGGAGACCCGCGAACCCTGGTACAACGCGGAGGAATGGGCGATCTTCCGTCTCAGTTCGAAGTCTCATTGGGACGTGCCCGTGCGATTGCCCAACGGCGAGGTCATCCATCTGCTCTGCTCGCACCCCACGCCCCCCGCGTTTGACGGGACGGAGATGCGCAACCAGAAACGGAACCACGACGAAATCCGATTCTGGGCGGACTATCTGGACAACGCCGCGTACATGGTCGATGACCTGAACCGACCGGGCGGTCTCGAGCACGATGCCCACTTCATCATCATGGGGGATCTGAACGCCGACCCGGAGAAGGGCAACGCGTTCAAGAACCCGATCCAGCGAAATCTGTTCGCCAACCCCCGCATCAACGCAACGGTAACACCGGCCGCGGACCTGGACATGCCCGGCCTGGAACCAACCGATACGGCCCTGTTCAAGCTCCGCGTGGACTACGTCCTGCCCAGCCGCACGCTTGAGCCGCTCCGAGCGGGTGTGTGGCGATCAAACCCGGCTCCGACAGACCGACCGTTTCCCTCTGATCACTTCCCAGTGTGGGTCGACGTCAGGGTGCCAGCGCGGTGACACCGACAGAGATTCGACCCCAGCGAGGGTCGGACCGAGCGTCACGTTGCCGTATATACTGATTCGGAAAAGACTTCCCGCCTGACAGCAATTCGTGCTGTTGTACAGGATCCCGACCGTCGGCCCGCTCGAAGCAGCACTCCGTTGACACAGCACCCCACCTCGATCTCAAGTCGCCTCGAAAGCGTGAACGACGCGCTAAGTTCGCCGCCGACGTTTGTGCAAGCGGTGATCGCGACAACCAAGCCCGGCATCACGCGACTTGTCACCATCACCGCTCTGGTCGGATTCGCGATGGCTGCTCTTGGGCGGAGTTGGACCGCGCTCGAGCTTGCGATCGCCCTTTCCGGATGCACGATCGGCACCTTCCTTTCCGCTGCCGGCGCCAACGCCCTCAATCAGTGGCTGGAGCGAGATCGCGATGCCCGAATGCCCCGGACCGCCATGCGACCGATTCCGGCGGGGCACCTGAGCGCTCGAATGGTCCTCGCGGCCGGCATGTCGCTGTGCGCGGCAGGTCTCCTCGTCCTCGGCCTGAGCGTCGGGTTGGCACCCATGCTCGTCTCCCTGGCGTGCATGCTGGTGTATGTGCTCGCGTACACGCCTCTGAAAACTCGGACCGCGATGGCCACCTTGGTCGGGACCATTCCCGGATCGCTGCCCCCACTGATCGGATGGACGAGCGTTGGTACCGTTTCAGGCGACATCTTTGCGGCTGGCGGGGTTTCCCTGTTCGTCCTTATGACAATCTGGCAGCTGCCCCACTTCTGGGCGATCGCTTGGCTCTACCGAGAGGATTACGCCCACGGCGGATTCCGCGTGCTGCCAATGACGGATCCCAGCGGCATCAAGACCGCCACAGCAATCGTCTTCACCTCGGTTTTACTGCTCCCTGCGACGCTCTGGCCCGCATGGGCGATGCCGGAGCTCTTGGGTCCGCTGTACCTCTCGGTTGCCAGCCTGACAGGTGTCGCGTTTCTGGCTCTGTCCATTCAGATGGCCGGGAGAAGGACAAGGCCAGCAGCCCGTCGACTTTTCTTCGCTTCGATTATCCACCTCCCACTCCTTCTGATCGCCATGGTGCTCGACGCGTTTGTCCACGTGTTCATGTGACGGCCGGATGGCGCGTGAGCGAATCGCACCCAGGACCAGATTCCCATGCACGAACCCGCGCCCGCAAGAGAACCTGCGACATCCGCGCCGACCCTCCCGCGCTGGCTCCTTTTGGCCATGGTGGCGACCGCGACGGTCATCATCGGCTCAGGCATCATGATCACGTTTCGGCCGAAGCGACCGGCCCTCCCCGGAAACACTCAAGATGCAGCGCGTTCCGCGCCGCTGCGACCGGACGAGGGGCTCGAGGGGCTTGTCATTCCTCCATTCAGCCTGCTGGATCAGCACGGTCGCCCGGTGGACCAGTCGGTCTTTGACGGCCGCATCACGATCCTGGACTTCTCGTTCACGAACTGTCCTTTCGTGTGTCCCGGCATGACCGCGGCGATGCTGTCGCTCCAGACCCAACTGGTGGGAACCGGCGTTCGATTCGCCTCGATCAGTGTTGATCCGGTGAACGACACACCGGCCGTCATCAAGGCACACGCTGATCGGCTCGGTGTCGATCACGCCCGCTGGGCGTGGATGACAGGCGAGGAGTCGCAGATCCGGAAAATCGTCTCCGACAGCCTCAAGTTCGAGATCCAGGACGATCCATCGCGGCCGATCACGCTCGCCGACGGCAGCACGATGAACAACATCATGCACCCCTCTCGCTTGTTCCTGATTGGGCCGGACAGGCAGGTTCTGTCGCTCTACGCATTCAACGACACCGCATCGCTGGACGCACTCAAGCGTCGAGCCACGGACGGAGCCGCGTCGATCCCGCGGCGTTGAGACCTCTCGCTTGAGTTCCGATCCCGGCGATCGATTCAATCAAGCCCAAGAGAATCACGTACCTTGCGGCGTGTCGCCTCGGCATAGAGCTCCCGCTTTCCAAACCCGGGGACTGCACCGGCTGCTTCCGCCTCCTCCTGGGCGTCCCGAAAGTTGGACACCAGCATCAACCTTGCCGCCACGCCGCGAAGGGCCAACTGACGGATCAACTCCACCCCGCTCGGCACGTCAAAGTCCCCATCCAGCAGACGGTTCACAACAAGCAGGTCGCTGGCGAGCGCGGCTCGTGACGCGGCCTCCTCATCGCCCACGGACTCGACCACCGCACCCGGGGCAAAGCTCTGAAGGGCGCTCTTGAGCGCGAACCCATCAGGCCCGCAATGACCCACCAGAACGATCCGCTTCGCCGACATGCTGACCTCCGGCCAACTTCACAAGGACACGGTCGCGGTGCACGGTCACTCGAATCCGCCCGCCATCGCCCCATCCGAATGTACGCATGTCGCCCCGTGTGTCGCGGATCGCAGCGACGGCTCGCTCCAGTTCTGCCGCAGGGATCCGGTCGAGTCCGACTCCCCCCGCCACCTCCGACACGGCCCGGCGAAGCGCGTCCCCGACGACCACGCCGGGCTGAGGAGCGAGTGAGATGCGATCCATGACGATCGCCCCGCCCTCGCGGGTTGCCATGTCAAGAAGGGCAGTCACGCGCTCATCAAGGAGGCGGGTCGCGTCCCGCAGTAGCTCAGCCGCGTGACCCGCGCGAATCGCCACGCCGGGCGAGAGTTCTCGCAGGATCGGAACAACTCTCGTCCGGAGCGCGTTGCGCATCAGCGCCAAGTCGTCATTGGTGCGATCATGGACCCATCCGATTCCCGCTCCTCCATCGGCCAACTTGCAGATGCGCTCGGCATCGGCGCGTGAAACGCTCAACATGGGACGGATCAACCACACGTCCGACACGTGTGAGCCTTGCCCCCCTGAGAGCTTCCGACTCGGCGCCGGCCCGGCAAGGCCCCTCGGTCCCGCCCCTCTCATCAGACGCATCAGCAGCGTCTCGAGCACGTCGTCCGCGTGATGCCCCGTCGCGACAAACCCAAGCCCGGCGTCCGCCGCAAGCCGGCCCAGAGCGGCGTACCTGGCCCGACGTGCGTTCGCTTCGACGTTTCCCCGGGCGTCACGGACCCGAACTGCAGACTCCACGAAGCGGAGCCTGAGTCTGGTGGCGATGGAACGAACGTGGTCTCGATCGGAGATTGCGTCGGTATCCGCCCTCAGATCGTGGACCACATGGCCGACGACCACCGGAACACCCGCGCCGGCCAGCGCGAGCGTCAGCGCGACCGAGTCGGCGCCGCCCGAGCATGCGACCAGCACGCCCCGGTCGGCATCTCGGTCAGCCCCTGTGCACGCGCGCGTCAGCAGCCGATATGACGTGACGATCGTGCGAGCCGCACGATCGCGTGAGACGCCCGCGCTCGACGAGCGCACGTCCATCACTTGCCCGCCCGGGCGGCTTTCTTGTGTTTGTGGTGGGACTTCGGCGTCACGTGGAACGTGGCCGTCGCCCGCCCCACCCGCTTGGGCTTGTCGCCCGGTTTGTTGAGCTGCTGCTGCACGTCCATCTTGATCGTGATGTTGAACTCACCGCCCTGCCCGACCAGCGCGTGAAGATCTTCCAAAGGCGTGATGAGGTAGCGGGCAGGACCGAAGCACGGCCGGAGGAACTTGTACTCCAGGTGCTTGCAGACGACCGTGTAGTCGCCGCCGCAGATGCCGAAGACATACATACCACCAGCGATCTCGGCGTTGCCCAGGAGCGCCGCGCCCGCCATCGCGTTGTACCAGTTTCGATTGAACCGACGAAACGGCAGCACGGCCTCGAAGGTCTTGCCGTCGATCCGTTTCATCTTGATGCCCGAGCGAAACGCGTAGGGCAGCCAGATCAGCGACGTCACACGATGCCAGAAGTTGTTCCTGCTTGAGAGGCGACTCACGTACGCCTCAATCCGTTCAGAAAGCGGCCGCTTCCCCTTACGCGTGGCGCGGGACCGACCGTCCGTATCGGACTCCTGGGCCAGTGAACCGCCATCTGCAACTGGGTCAACCGAAGGCGCGGCCCGACCTTCTCCGCCCGCCGGATCGCCAGCGCCCGGGATCGGGGGAAGAAGCGTCGGGTTGGTGGGTGTGGTCTGCGACACGCTGGCCTCGCTCTGATCGGGAAGTGTAGGGATGCGTTCCCTGCCTCGCGCTTATGGCGAAGACTCGACCAGGCGGAACCACCCCTTGTCGTCGGACTCGACCATTCGGACCGGATTTCCCGGCTCGTGGTCGAGAACCAGCGTCCAGTGACGCCGCGCGGCCTCGCCCAGAAACCACCGTTTGGAGACCATCGAGGTATAGGGCTCCACGTCGTAAGCCAGTGAGTATGCCGAACCGAGATGAGCCGCTGTCGGCATCACATCCGGTGTGAAAACGACGGTCCGCCCGTCGGGATCCCGGAAGCTCATCGCCTGCTGCCCCCAGGTGTGGCCCGGAACCAGAAACACCCTGACACCGGGCGCAACCTCGGTCTGGCGAAGATCGAGCGGAACCGCCGGATCCGCGTCCCGCTCAACCATCGCCCCCGCGACGAACGGCCGCGGAGAGTCAACCTTCACCACGCGCTCGGCAATGGGCTCCAGATGGTCCTTGTAGTAGGTCTTGGTCATCACGCTCCGATTCGCAATCGCGTCCGACCATTCCCTGGCCTGCACATGGATCGTCGCGTTCGGAAAGCTCGCCACCGCATGGTGAGCCCCGCCCGACTCCCCCGCGAGCGGCCTGCGGGTCAGCCCTCCCGCATGATCAAAGTGCAGGTGTGTCACCACCACGCGCTCGATGTCCGCCGGGGAACAGTTCAGTTCATGGAGCGCGTCATAGACCCATCGCGGCTCCAGCGCGAACACGCTCGCCATCTTCGCGTCGAGCTTGTTTCCCGTGCCGCACTCCAGCAGGATGAGCTTTGGAGCGTCGACTCCCTGCGGCACGTCAGTGGCTCGTTCCAGCAGCAGGCAGTTGTGATGCACGTCCATCCGGCCCTGCTCATCCGTCGGGACCGATCTGGACCAGACCACGCGCGGGATGAGCCCAAACATGCTCCCCGCATCGAGCTTGAAACCGCCCGCGCGAAGCAGCTTCCAGCGATAGCGAACGTCGAGTCCGGCCTTGTCTGAGACGCCTCGAGCGAGCTGTGCCATGGGCACGATCGTACGGACCTTGCCGGGCGATCGGACGCCCATACGCAAACGAACGCAGACCGTCGAACCGATACACTGTGCACCCATGCGAACCCGCCTTCCCGATGCCCGAACGACGCCCCGGTTTGCCGGTCCCTGCACGTTCTGCCGCTATCCACTCCTTGAGTCCGTCGCGGCCGAACACCTCCCGTTGGACTGGGCGATCTATGGCGTGCCGTTCGACGGAGGAGTCACGTATCGACCTGGCGCCCGATTCGGGCCTCGGGCGATCCGGGAGGCGTCTCAGTACGTGAAGCCGTATTCCATCGAGCATGACACCAACGTCTGCGAGGTCCTCTCGCTTGCGGATGCGGGTGACGCACCGGTGCGCCCGTACGGCATCAAAGAGACACTCGACGCCGTCACTCGATTTGCAGAAGCGCTGGGCGACAAGACGCACACCAAGCTGCTCGCGGTCGGTGGCGACCACTCCATCGCATACGCAAACATCCGCGCCACGTGGCTCCGACGCGGGAAGCCCGAGTCCGGCCTGGCCCTCATTCACTTCGACAGCCACCTCGACACCGTTGACGCGGTGTGGGGCGAACGCTGGGGCCACGCCTCACCTTTCATCCGCGCCATCGAAGACGGATTGATCGACCCGCACGCCATGCTGAGCATCGGCATCAAGGGGCCCCTGAATCGGCGCGACGACCTCGACTACGCGGCATCAAAGGGAATCACGGTTCTGACCTACGAACGATGGAAGCGCGAGGGGCCGGCAGTGATCGCGGCGTTCCTTGGTCGAATCGGACGGCGTGACACATACCTTACCTTTGACATTGATTGCGTTGATCCGGCTTATGCGCCGGGCACGGGCACGCCATGTGTCGGCGGCTTTACCAGCGCAGAGGCGCTGGCGATCCTGCGCTCTCTCCGCGGCGCACGCCTGGTCGGCGCCGATGTTGTCGAGGTGCTCCCGGACAGGGACGTCTCGGACATCACCGCGTTCCTCGCTTCGCACGTGATGTTCGAGATCCTTGCGCTCGACGCATTCAGTCGCAAGCCCTAAAGGGTTGACCGTCAGTCATGCACGCCGGCGGCGATGCCCGAACATCGCCGCGCCAGCCACGAGCAGCGACGCTGTCCCGGGCGTGGGAATAACGGTGTCGAGATAGTCCGTGAGCGTGCGAAGCGTGATCTCCGTCGCCTGCACCGCAGCGTCAAAGGGCGTGTCGATGCCGACGTGAATGTGCCCCGCTGCGAAGTTTCGATAGGCCGCGTCTTCAGAGTTGTTCATCGAGTTGTACCACACGCCGTGCAGTCCGATGAACTCAGAGAGGAAGTTGCCACCCGTGCCCGTAGTGTCCAGATACACGTCTTCGATGATCCCCGCGGCCTGCACAGCTGCACGAATCTCGTCCTTCGGCAACGAAGAGAAGAGATCCGTCCCCACGGGGAGTGCCTGAAAGATCGGGATATCCGCGTCCGGAAGCGTCGGCGAGCTGTAATCAGGCGACCATCCCATTCGCGCGCGACGCCGGTGACGGGTCTCGATCTCCCAAGAACTGCCCGGGTTCCCCCGGCTGAACGTGATGATCGCCACCGGATTGAGTTCCGCCGTGATCCGATGCCAGTCCGCGACGGTGTCCTGGTAGTCGACCTCAAAATCCCCCTGTCCCTTGCCCCAGTTCGGTCCGGTCACGCCGGGGAACTCAGGGAAAAAAGAGTGGATGTTGTACCCCCGACCCTCCCAGTCCTCCCCGGCCCATCCGTCAGGATTCTGCGAGGCGTTGGTGCTGAACTGGCGCACCATGTTGTTGGTCTGCGGCCAATAGCCGGTGATCATGATGTTCCGCGTGAAGCCGGCGCTCGCAACGCCGCCAATCACACCCAATGCTGCCATCGCCATCAGCCTCGTGGTCCACATCGCATCGCACTCCCGATCTGTGCAGGGGCCGGAATCAGCGGCCGCCGCATCCAGTGTGCAGCACGTTCGGGATTCGTCAACCTGTTCGTCACAAAAAGCGGGCCCGGTCGGTTTCCCTACACTCCGCCCCATGCCTCCTCCCAACGGTCAATCGGTCCGCTGGAACGCGGTTCTCGGCTGGGCGGTCTACCTCGCCGTGTCGTGGACGTGGTGCATCGGGATGTTCCTGCCCATCCTTCTGCTTCGAGACTTCGGATGGCCGGGCTACCTCACGTTCGCGATTCCGAACGTCGTGGGCGCCGCTGCTATGGGATGGGTCGTTCTGAGCCCTGAGGCCAGCCACCGATTCGTTGCAAGGCATCGTCTCGCCTGTGTCGCGTTCAGCGCAATCACTGTCGCGTTTCACCTTGCATTCGTGATGCTCGTGATCCACCCCCTCGAGGGTCTGCGAACCGGTGTCATGGGGTCACTGGGAGTACTCGTCGCGCCGCTCTTGCTGTCGTGGTTCGATCGGCCGCGTCTGATCGCGTTGGTCGCATATGGGATCAGCATCGGCGTGGTCCTTGCTGTGATGTCTCGAGTAGGACTCCCGGTTCCCCAGCCCGATGCGATCGCGAATGAGACTCTCCGCGATATGCGGCTGCCGGAGTTCGAGGTTCTGTTTCTGGCTCCCACTTGCGTGTTCGGCTTCCTGCTCTGTCCCTACCTCGATCTCACGTTTCACAAGGCCAGACAGCACCTTCAAGGCAAGGAATCCGGGCTCGGCTTCGGCCTTGGTTTCGGTCTCTTCTTTCTCGCGATGATCCTGTTCACAACGGGCTATGCCCCCATCTTCACGCCGCAGTACGCTCCGGCTGGTCCAACACCGCGTCGTTGGCTGCTGGACGCTCTCGTGCTCCACCTGAGCGCGCAAGCCGCGGCAACCATCACGTTTCACCTCCGATCACTCCGGGCGCAGTCCGCCGGCTCTCTCGGACGCGGGGCATTCTCGTCTCTCGTGGCGACCGCCGTGCTTCTTGCGGGCTTTGTCCTTCTCAAACGCGACGACGTGCGTCTGCCGCCATCGCTCACAGACCCGGCCGAGAAACTCATCTGGTATCGACTGTTCATGTCGTTCTATGGGCTGCTTTTCCCGGCGTACGTGTGGCTCATCGCCATTCCGACGCGTGACGGCCACGCCGGCATCGGCGGTCCGGAAGGTCGCCGCAAGCAGCTCATACTTGCCGGCGCGGTCGTCATCGCGAGCCCGTTCTTCTGGTTTGGATTCGTTGAGCGTCAGACTTGGTGGCTCGGGCCCGGCATGGCGATCGTTCTCATCGCGCGGGTCTTGCTCACGCCTCGATCCCATCGTCGGGCATCGTGATCGCACTGTCGATGGACGCAAGCACAACCCTCGCGGTGCGTCGGACCAGTTCGGATGCCTTCGCGTCCCACATCGCGTTGACAACCGCGTCGCGCAACTGCGACCTCCGGAGTGGATCCCGCTCAGCGCTGGCGAGATTACCCATCACGATGACCGCGTTTCGCTGCATCATCTCCAGCGTTGCTCGCTTCATTGCCGAGGAGTTGAACGCTCCGCGCCGCTCGTTCGGGCCCCATCCGAGCACCTCAAAGAGATCGAAGCCCGACCTCACCTTCGCGTAGGCATCCCCCACCTTGCCCGCGCCGCTCTTGACGCCAAACGGCGTCGGAGCATTGTGCGGACACACCTCCTGACAGATGTCGCACCCGTACAGCCACTCGCCGACCGGCTTGTGGAGCGACGGCTCGATCTCACCGCGGTGCTCAATCGTGAGATACGAGATGCATCGACGCGCATCCACGTGGTAGGGCGTGATGGCGCCGGTAGGGCAAGCCTCGATGCACCGAGTGCAGGTGCCGCAGTGATCGCGGAATCTCTCCTGACTCGTCGGCGGCGTGAGATCGAGCGTTGTCGCGAAACCACCGAGCACCACGTAACTGCCGAGCCCGGGATGGATCAGCATGGTGTTCTTCGCGGTCCACCCCATGCCGCATCGCTCGGCGAGCTCTCGCTCAAGCACCGGAGCGGTGTCGACAAACGAACGAAACATGTGCCCGGGATGCTCTGGGCGAAGAGCGTCGCACAAGGCATGCAGCCGCCGCTTTATGAGCTTGTGATAGTCATCGCCTCGCACGTACCGAGCCACACGGCCAGTCGCTCCTCCCGCCCGGCGTGGGAGATCCTCTCCGCGCGAAGCGTAAAGGTCAGCGACCATGACAACTGAACGGGCGCCCTCAAGCAACCGAGAAGGATCGAGGCGAACCTCCACCGCTTCGGCCATGAAATCCATCTCTCCGTGCTCACCACGATCCAGCCATGCGCGGAACTCGCTCGCACGCAGGGAGGGCTCAGCGGAGCAGACGCCGGCGGCCGCGAATCCCAGCTCGCGACACCGCTCAACAATCTTCTCGCCGACGTCATGGGGCGTGACGCTCATCGCACGCCTCTCGAATCAGATGTGCAACGCGCTCACAGCGTGCCGCCCGTTCTTGGATGCCGACCAGTGACGCAGCCTTGCCGCCGCATCCGCAAGGATGCTCCCCGGCTCGGAAAGCTCCGCCGACCAAAGCCGGTCCCACTCGACAACAACCCAGCCGGTGAAGTTCCGCGAGGCAAGATGGCGCACGAGGGCTTCGCATCCTAACTCCCCCGTACCCAGAGGACAGGCCTTCCCGCCACGAACATCCTTGAGCTTCACCATCCACACACGATCGGCTAGAACGTCAAGCGCGTCGATCGCCGATTCACCAGTGCCTGTGGCAGCGGCAGGTGAGTACGAAACGCCCAGCAGAGGATGGTCAATCTCCGAGACAACACGGCGCACGTCCGCCGCCGTCGGGAAAGATCCTCCATTCTCAAGCACGACCTTCACGCCGGTATTGCGTGCCGCATCGACAACCATCGCCAGCCGCTCAACGACACGCCTCTCGGCAAGCTTCGGGCTGTCGCCTTGTCGGAACTCAAAGCCGAAGACACGCACAAACGGGACATCCAGGGCTGCCGCCATGTGAATGAACGACTTGGCTTCGCGCACGCTGCGATCGGTGTCGGTGATCACCCGCCCGATCACGGGCGGAAAGATCGGCTCATCGAACCGGCAGCCGGTGGCCAGCGAGCACGGCGAGACGCCCGCCCGCGAGAACAGGTCGCGCAGCTTGGAGTGCGCCGTGTGGGCCGGATCACACGCGAGCGACGTCGAGCCATGACCGAACGTCCGGAGTTCGACGCCATCGAACTCACTGCTCGATCCGAATGTGGCGACCTGCTCAAGTGTCCACTCGGGGCAGGCAACGGTGCTGAAGGCCAGTTTCATGCGTGCGATTCCTCTGGCCCAAGAAAGGCCCGAACAGAGATCAATCGTCCGCGCCCTCGCTCCCGCTGTCAAACGGATCCCGTTGGCAAGCACAAACTCCCGGATACCGGCAAGATCGGACCTTTTGACCCGTTCACCCCCCCAACTCGACTCCACTCACGCAACCGGCCCGCCCGGAGCCATCGCGCGGGTTCCGGCGGCGGCCGGGCCGCAAATCGGGGCTGCCCCTGGTTTCTATCAGATACTCCATCACAGCGACGCGGACGCTGCTCTGCCGACTCTGGCGGGCCTTCGTATGTTGCGTATCACCGGGGAAGCGAGCGGAGCCAGCCGTGCGCACACGCGCCAAGCCCACGATCATTCAACGTGTTCTCTTCATCGTGCTGGCCCCTCCCTGCTTTGTGGCCGGGATGCTCATCGGAGGTTGCAGCTTCTCGGCCCGCGACGACTTTCTCCAGATCCGGTCCGTCCAGTTGATCGGCGTGCCGGGGGATCGCTCGACCCTTGCTGAGGGGCCCAAGTACCCCGCCGTCGCGGGCTTCGCCGCAGGAGGCATCCCACTCACAGCCGCCGCGAACAAGTCGGACGATCCCTGAGGCGAGAGGGGCCGCGCGGGGGCTAACCTTGGCAAGTCAGGAGATTTGCCATGAGCCAGCCCGGATCGCGGGGATTGGAGTCGGGGGTCATCACCGACTTCAAGGACAAAATGACCTACTCCCAGTATCTGGATCTGGAGCGAGTGCTCAACGCGCAGCACCCCCTCTCAGAGCCGGTGCATCACGACGAGATGCTCTTCATCATCATCCACCAGACCACCGAACTGTGGTTCAAGCTGGTGATCCACGAGCTTCGCGCCGCCCTCGTCCACATCAGGGCAGACCGCCTGGAGCCCGCCTTCAAGATTCTTGCCCGCGTCAAGCACATCCAGTCCCAACTGCTCGACCAGTGGTCCGTTCTGGCGACGCTCACCCCGAGCGAGTACGTCCAGTTCAGGCACGTGCTCGGCCCCTCCAGCGGCTTCCAGTCCGTCCAGTTCCGCACGGTCGAGTTTCTCATGGGGAACAAGAACCGGAACATGCTCGAAGTCCACGCGCACGATCCGGCCTCGCACGCACAACTCAAGGCCGATCTCGAGGCCCCCAGCATCTATGACGAGTTCCTGGCGCATCTCTCCAGGCGCGGGATGGCCGTGCCGGCGTCGGTCCTCAATCGTGACTTCTCCGAGCCGCATGCCAGCGACCCCGGCGTTGTTGAGGTGTTCCGAAACATCTACGAGAACACGGGCACAAACTGGGATGCCTACGAGATGTGTGAGAAGCTCGTGGATGTGGATGAGCAATATGCGCTCTGGCGATTCCGACACATGAACGTCGTCTGGCGCGTTATCGGCATGAAGGCCGGAACCGGCGGAACCTCAGGTGTCGGCTTCCTCGGCAAGACCGTCTCCATCCGGTTCTTCCCCGAGCTCTGGGAGGTTCGGACGGTCATCGGGCCGCCCACGTACGGCCTGCCCAAGCGCCGACAGGTCTGAATCGCTTCCAAGGAGCCTGGCCATGCCGAACGCGCACAATCAAGACGGGGCGCTCGTCTTTGATGACATCCACGACGCGGTGAAACGGATGGGCCCTGGCCCCCTCAAAGAAGACGCGCTCGTCGCCCAGGTCCACCCTCTTTTTTCACGCGTCTTGAAGCGAAATGAGATCTACCTCGCGAACCATTCGCTGGGACGTCCGCTCGATCGCGTGACGGAGGATGCGGCTCGGTTCGCCGAACTCTGGCGTGAGCGCATGGACGACGCTTGGGGACCGTGGCTGGCGGAACTGAACTCGTTCCGCGCGGGCATTTCCAATCTGCTGGGTCTCTCCCGCTCCGATGCCGCGGTCCCTCGCACGGGTGCGGGCCAAGGGCTCCGCTCCGTGCTGAACGCACTGCCGGCGCCGAAGGATGGACGCGCTCACCATGTTGTCACGACCCGCGCCGAGTTCGATTCAATCGACTTCATCATCAAGACGTACGAGCTCCAGGGGCGAATCCGTGTCACGTGGCTCCCGACGCACCACGGGCTCGTCGATCAGGAAGAAGCCATCCGTGCGATTGATTCTTCAGCGGACATGGTGGTCATCAGCCACGTCGTCTTCGCGACAGGTCAGTTGATCAGCCGCGCACCGGAGATCGTCGACGCAGCGCACCGCGCCGGCGCCCTCTGCCTTCTGGACATGTACCACTCGGCAGGGGTGATCCCGCTCTCTCTTGAAACTTTGGGAGCCGACTTTGCTATTGGCGGGTCGTACAAGTACCTGCGCGGCGGCCCGGGCGCCGGATGGCTCGCCATCCATCCTCGCCACCTCTCGGAAGATCAGCCGAGGCTTCGCTCGCTCGACACGGGGTGGTTCGCCAAGAAGAACATGTTCGCCTTTGAACGCGACAGGAGCCCGTTGCTCGCCCCTGGCGGCGACGCGTGGATGGAATGCACTCCCGCCGTTGCGAGCGCGTACCAGGCAAATGCCGGGATCGCCCTGCTTCTGGCCTTGGGCGTCGAACGTCTCCGCGCCTACAACATCGAGCAGCAGGCGTATCTCGCCAGTCTCCTGCGTCAGCGCGGCATCGAGGTTCGCGAAGTTGAACCACGCGGAGCATTCCTCCTCGTCCCAAGCCCCGACGCGCAAGCTCTTTCCCATGCCCTGAAGCACGCGGGCCTCAACACCGACGCGCGCGGGCCGCATGTTCGGTTCTGTCCGGACATTCTCAACACGGCTGATGAACTCTCTCGAGCCGCCTCGATCGTCGCTTCGGTCAAGTCGGCGACGGGGCTCTGAGGGAGCGCTCCGAGTTGCCCAGCCCGGTACTCTCCGACAGCCCGGGTAGCACGATTGTGAAGTCTGTGCCGGCTCCCGGTTCGGAGTGTACTTCAAGCCTTCCTCCATGGGCTTCGACGAGGCGGCGCGCCGTCGGCAACCCCAGACCGCTCCCGCCCGCCCGAGTTGTGAAGTACGGTTGAAAGATCCGTTCGAGCTTGTCCGAGGCAATCCCGGGCCCGGTATCGATCACGTGTAGCTTCACCTCTGGCCGGCGCTCGGCGTCGATCGTCGCCTCGGTCCGAAGGATCATGTCCCGTACTTGCCCGCCGCTTCCCCCTGCCATCGCCTGCACACCATTGAGCATGAGATTCAGGAGCGCTTGCTTCAGGTGCGGCGCGTCGATGTTCGCCATCAACGCCCCGTCCGAGAGGCTCTCGCGCAATCTCACGCCCTGACTCTCGGCCTGCGGCAGGAAGAAATCGATCAGCTCACGCACCACCTCGTTGAGGTCTGCCGGCGCCTTCTCCAGCTTCAAGTCGCCGGCATACCTCAGGAAATCCGTGAGGATGCCGCGCAGACGCTCGACCTCGCGTCGCAGCGATGCAATCCGGCGTGTCAGCCGTCCCTTGTCCTCTTCGGCCAGGGGCAGCTCGCTGATCGCTTCAGCCAGCAACTGCGCGTTAAGGCCGATCGTCGAGAGCGGGTTCTTGATCTCGTGCGCCAATCCGCCCGTCATCGCTCCGATCTCGGCCATGCGCTCCGCGGCCCTTGCCCGTCGTTCCGCCGCTCGGACTTTGCGAAGGTGGCGCACGATGATCCAGCGAGCCGCCGCGGCGGTCAGAAGCACGCCGCCACCAAACGAGAGAAGACCGACGGTGAGCGAAGTGGGCACATCCATCCCCAGATCAGGACGACGGGGAACACTTGCCTCCATCGTCGCTTCGTGATCCTATGGGGAGTTGCCGATGAACACCTGCTCTCTCGCTCACCTCCGGGGTGTTCGAGCGTAGTTCCGGCGAGGCACGACGTTGACCTCGACGGCCTCCGGCGACCGCACGATTCTTGTGGCCTTCCAGCCCTTCTCGGTCTGGGTCGCGTCGTACGTGACGGTGGACCCGTCCTTGAGCGCGCGGAATCCCTCACCGACAATGACCGAGAAATGCGCGAAGATGTCCTGCCCCTGCGGTCCGACGATGAAGCCGAAGCCCTTTCGAGGGTCAAACCACTTCACAAGCCCTTCAACACCTTCAAGCCGCTGGGCGGATTGATCCGTCATGGGAACTCTCCCAGACCTTTGCAGCACACTTCGAAGCACTCTGCATGCGCGGCGATCGCAGGCATGAGAGCGCATCCATTCTCGAACCTGACTCCCGACAGCGATCTCGATCGCAGAACCATTGTGGCCAAGATTGGCCACGCTTGTCAAATGGCCTTACCCAGTTTATCGAGTTGTGCGTGGTTTATGCAACTGAAAGAAAGAACGCGGGTCCGATAATGATCGGACCCGCGTAACAGTCTGTCCTGCCACATGTTAACGGACGGCCGACGATCGATCAGGCCTGCTGTCCCGCTGTCTCCGCAGCCATGGCGGCCTTTCGGCTCAGCTTGATGCGCCCCTGATCGTCAACCAGAAGCACCTTCACCTTGACCACGTCGCCAATCTTCACGACGTCATTCACGCTCTTGACGTATCCGTCGGCAAGCTCTGAGATGTGGCACATGCCATCCGTGCCCGGAGCCAGTTCGACGAACGCACCGAAGTCCTTGATGCTCACGACCTTACCCGTGTAGATCGTGCCGACCTTGATCTCCGCGCACAGCGCCTCGATCTCGCTTCGGGCCTGCTCGATCGACTCGCCGTTCGGAGCCGAGACCATCACGGTGCCATCATCCTCGACATCGATCGTGACGCCGTACCGATCCTGCAACGCGCGGATCATCTTGCCGCCGGGGCCGATCAGCTTGCCGATCTTGTCCGGATCGATCTGGATGGTGACCAGTCGCGGTGCGTACACCGAGATCGTTGAACGCGGTGCCGGGATAATTTCTTCCATGCGATCGATGATCTCAAGTCGGCCGATGCGGGCCTGCTCGAAGATGCGCTCGATCTGCGAGATCGTAAGGCCGCGCGTCTTGAGATCGAGCTGAATGCCCGTAATCCCCTCTCGGGTGCCCGCGACCTTGAAGTCCATGTCGCCGAAGAAGTCCTCCTCACCGATGATGTCCGTGACGAAGAGTTCGTTCTTGTCATTGTCATCCGCGAAGCGGCCCACGGAGATGCCGGCGCATGTGGCCTTGATGGGCACGCCCGCATCCATCAGCGCCAGGCAGCCGCCGCACACCGATGCCATCGACGATGAACCGTTGGACTCGGTGATGTCGCTGACCACGCGGATCGTGTAGGGGAACTCCTCGGGAGAGGGCAGAATCCCCATCAGCGAGCGTTCCGCGAGGGCGCCGTGCCCGATCTCGCGACGCCCAGGCCCGGTGATGCGCTTGGCCTCGCCTGTCGAGAATGGCGGGAAGTTGTAGTGGAGCGTGAACTTCTTCGAGTACTCAGCGATAAGTCCGTCGATGATCTGCTCGTCCTTGGCCGTTCCCAGCGTGCAGGAGACGAGCGACTGCGTCTCGCCGCGTTGGAACAGCGCCGAGCCGTGCGTCCGCGGGAACACGCTGACAGCGCCCTCGATCTTGCGGATCTCGGTGGGCTTGCGTCCGTCGGCGCGGCTCTGCTTCTCAACGATCAGCTTGCGCGTCAGCTTCTCTTCAAGGCGCTTGAACGCCTCCTTGGCGAAGCCGCGACGCTGGACGCTCTCCTGATGCGCGCCGACATTACCGTCGGTCTTCAGCGCGAAATGGGTGTCGAGCATTGCCTTGCGCAGGGCATCAACCTTGGCGCCTCGCTCGGCCTTTCCGGGGATCTGCCGTGCCGCGAGAAGATCCTTCTCCACCAGTTCACGCACCTTATCCACGATCTCCTGCGGAGGGAGGAAGAGCTCGCCCATCACCTTTGACTTGCCGCACTTCTTCGCAAGCTCGTCGATCAGCCCGAGGATGTCGAGCACGGCCTTGTGACCGAAGGCGATCGCGTCGAGCACGGGCTTCTCACCGACTTCCGCCGCCCCGACCTCGATCATGTTGACGCCGTCCTTGTGACCGGCGAGCACCAAATCAAGATCGCTGTAATCAAGCTGCGAAACAGTCGGGTTGAGCACGAATGTCGGACCACTTTCGGTGTGGATGCGTCCCACGCGGACGGTGGCCGTCGGGCCCTCGAACGGGACATCGGAGATGGCCAGCGCGGCCGACGCGGCAGTGGCCGCCAGCACATCCGTGTCATTCTCACCGTCGTGGCTCATGACCCATACCTGGATCTGAACCTCATCGAGGAACCCATCCGGAAACAGCGGACGGATCGGGCGATCGATCATCCGCATCGTGAGAACTTCCTTCTCGTTCGGCGCGCCCTCGCGCTTGCGGAATCCGCCGGGGAACTTGCCGGCGGCGGAGGTTTTCTCGCGATAGTCGACGGTGAGCGGGAAGAAATCGATCCCTTCGCGCGGGCTCGACCTCACCACGGTCGCGAGCACGGTCGACTCGCCATAGGTCGCCATGACGGCCGCCGAGCACAGTTTCGCGATCTTGCCCGTCTCGAGGATGAGCTTGCGACCGCCGACTTCACGCTCGACGCGGATGAGTTCTGCCATGTTGTTCTGGTCCTTCTGCGCTGCGGCTCTCGCGCGGATATCGCGCGACGATACCTGGGTTCGGGTTGCTCATCCGATCCCTCAGGGCAGAAGGCACGACGCAGACGCTCAACTTTGACGATCGGCTGCGCCGTGCCCACTGCCACTCGGGACCGACGGGGATGGGCTTGCACGTACGAAACAGGCCCGCGTGCGTCTCCGCACACGGGCCCTTGAATGCTGATTACTTACGCAGGCCGAGTCGCTGAATCGTCTCGGCGTACTTCTCGTGGTTCGTCCGCGAAAGGTAACGCAGAAGTCGATTGCGCCGGCTCACCATCATGAGCAGACCACGACGACTGTGAACGTCCTTGCGGTGCTCCTGCAGGTGGCCGGAGAGCGCCTTGATGCGATCCGTGAGAATCGCGATCTGCGTCTCGGGTGAGCCGCTGTCGGTCTCGTGGCGGCGAAAGCTCTTGATGGTTGCGGCTTTGGTCTCGGCGGAAATGGCCATGAAAGAGATATCCCAGGCTGCGGCGGCAAAGACCCGAACGACGGGCGGCGCGACACTCGCGCTGCAGTCCCGATTCGGGAGAAGACTCTAGACACCAGAGGGCACCGGATCAACGCTCGCCGCCCTCGCGATCGGCATCGGTTCGGATGGCAAACCATACCTGAATCAACCCCAATTCCCATGTCTCGCGCGGACATTTCCATCCCGACCGATACCCTTCCGACCATGACGAACATCGGACTGTCGCGGCGTGTCTCGTCCCTGAAGGCCTCCGTCACCGTCGCCATGATGAATCGGGCGAAACAGATGCAGGCATCGGGGATCGATGTCCTCTCCTTCGCGGCGGGCGAGCCCGATTTCGACACACCAGACGCGATCAAGCAGGCCGCGATCGACGCCCTTCGAGCCGGCCAGACAAAGTACATGCCCACCCTCGGCGATATGCCGACCCGACAGGTCATCGCCGACAAACTGACCAGCGAGAATGGCATCCCGGGGCTCAAGGGTGAGCACATTGCCATCTCGTCGGGCGGGAAGCATTCGCTGTTTGTCCTTTGCCATTGCCTTCTCGACCCCCCCGCCCCAGGCGAGCAGCCGTGGGACGTCGTGCTCCCGGTTCCGGCCTGGGTCAGCTACGCACCCATCGTGGAACTGGCCGGAGGCCGCGTTGTGGAGGTTCCGACAACCGGCGACTCCGGGTTCAAAGCCACGGCCGAACAGATCCGCCGCGCGATCACGCCGCGCAGCCGCCTGCTCATTCTCAACAGTCCGAGCAATCCCTGCGGCACGATGTATGGCGAGAACGAGCTTCGGGAGATCGCCGCGGTTGTAGCGGAGGCCGCACGAACGATCGCTCCTCATCTTGTCATCCTCTCCGACGAGATCTATGAGAAGATCGTTTACGGCGGCATCCCCCACTTCTCGATCGGATCCGTGCCGGAAGTGGCGGAGAGAACCATCACGCTCAATGGACTGTCAAAGGCCTACGCCATGACGGGATGGCGGATCGGCTACACCGGCTGTCCCGGCGAGTGGGGCAAGCAGTTCACGAACTCAATGGCGACGCTTCAGGGCCAGATGTCCACCAACATCACCTCGTTTGTGTACCCGGCGATCCGGACCGCGCTGAGGGAGTGCAACGCGGATGCACAACGGATGTGCGACGCCTTCGCGAAGCGAGCCCAGGTGATCACCCGCCGTCTGGGCGCCATCCCCGGCCTTCGCACGCCGACGCCAACAGGCGCGTTCTACGCATTTCCGGATGCCTCATCCTACTTCGGCACGGTCTCGCCGGGCGGAAAAAGGATCCACTCCGCACTCGACCTCTGTGAGTCTTTGCTGGCCGAGGCGCACGTCGCATTCGTGCCCGGGGAAGACTTCGGCGGCTGCGGCGGCAACCACATCCGAATCAGCTTCGCCTGCAGCGAGCAGCAGATCGAACGAGGCATGGACCGGTTCGCGGCATTTCTCGCGTCGCTCAAGCGCGCCTGAACTCCTTCAGATCGCCTGCGCCTCTCACTCAGTATCCGAAGCCGTCGGCTCGGTCTGGTCAACATCATTCACGACCGCCTCACGACGTTCCGGGACGACCACATCAGGCAGACCGGAGCTTTCGGAATCAAGGCTTGCCGCCAGCGTGACCTCGATCTCCGCGTCCCCGTCGGAACGCCTGGCGAGGCCGATCTTCACTTCCTGGCGTCTCACCAGTTCAAGCATCGCGAGGAACAGACCGATCATCTCGCCTCGCTGCCGCCCGGCAAAGAGATCGACGAATCGCATGGAGCCGCGCCCACCCGCTTCGCGCTTCAGACGGTCGACGATGTCCGCTGCGTGCAGCTCGATCGGCGTGTCGTCATACGTCACCTGGTGCTCGCCGAGACGCTCGAAAATGAGCATCGACGACACACGTCGGAACGCGTCAACCAGATCATTCAGATTGAGGTCATCGACATGGATCTCCCCGGCCGCGGCATCGATCGCCGCCTGCAGAGCATCCCCGTCGATCCCGGCGGCGGTGGCGGGATACCGCTTCGACCACAGTTCGCGACGACGCTCAAGCCCGTCGGCAAGGTCCCTGAATCGCTTGTAGGCCAGCAGTTGCTTCACAAGATCGGCCCGAGGATCGGTCACGGGCGCGTCCGTACCGACCGATTCGTGCCCGGCGGCCTGCTCGGGCCGGGGCATGAGCATCTGGCTCTTGATCTCCATCAGCGTGGCGGCCATCACAAGAAACTCGCCCGCAAGCTCGATGTCGATCTTCACGTGACCACGATCCAGTTCGGCTAAGTACTCAAGATACTGGTCCGCGATCGCAGCAACCGGAATGTCGTGGATGTCAACTTCTGCACGCCGGATCAAGAACAGCAGGAGGTCAACCGGCCCCTCAAAGGCGTCCAGCCGTACGCGATAGTCCTGGCTCGCCACCATGATCCGGGCCTCCAATCCGAACAAAGCCGTCAGGCGTCATCCACGGCGCCGACGCGCGATCGGCGCGTGTCCAGTGTACCCTCTAGCTCCCATGGCCAGCAGCCCTCCTGAAAGGCTCGATTCCACAGGCATCAGTGATGAGTTGGCGTACGCCCGCGCGGTCATCAAGGCCGAAGCGACGGCGATCGCCGGCCTCGTCCACTTTGCCGTCGAAGACGGGGAGAGCTTTACCCGGGCGGTGGGCCTGGTCGCGGGTTGTGCCGGAGCCGGAGGCACCGTGCTGGTCTCCGGGCTTGGCAAGAGCGGGCTTGTGGGGGCCAAAATCTCGGCAACTCTATCCAGTCTCGGCATCACCTCACACCCGGTCCACCCCGCAGAAGCAGCCCACGGCGACCTCGGGCGCTTTCGCCCCAATGACACCGTCATCTGCATCTCTCACTCGGGCGAGACCGACGAGGTTGTCGAACTAGCCGCGACGCTCCGGCAGGACGGCCTCCCGATTATCGCGATCACCGGCGGCGTGCATGAAGCGCCGTCGAGTTTGGAGCGATTGGCGACCGTGTCCCTTCGGCTCGGAGTCAGGGAAGAGGCTGGGGCGCCAACGCTCGTGGCTCCAACCTCCTCAACGACGGCCACAATGGCTTTGGGCGATGCGCTCGCGCTCTGCGCTGCCCGCCGTCGACAGTTCACGGAAGCGGACTTTGCCAAACGCCACCCGGGCGGAAGTCTCGGCGGCCTGCTCCGACCCGTGACGGATGTTCTGCGTTTCAGCGCGGGCAAGAACCTGCCGGTCGTGTGCGATGATCTGCGCGTCGGCGATGCGCTGAGCAGCGCAGTCGATAGCGGCCGCCGTCCGGGTGCGCTCCTCCTCACGGATCGAGCCACCGGCCGCCTCACCGGCATCTTTACGGATGGCGATCTCCGGCGCTTGGTGCTGCGAGACCCGGGCGAGCTCTCGCGCCCCATCCAGGAGGTGATGACACGGAACCCTCGCACCCTCCCGCACACAGCCCTCGTCCGTGACGCGGTCCGCATGGTCCGCGAGTTCCGCGCCGACGAGATTCCCGTGGTCGACGGGGACCATCGCCCCATTGGTCTGCTGGACGTGCAGGATCTGGTCGCCATGAAGCTCGTCAAGGACTAACCGAATGCCCCGTGACGGATCGAAAGTCGAACTGCTGGTACTGGACGTTGACGGCGTGCTCTCCGACGGGCTGATTGTGCATGGCTCAGATGGCCTCGAGCTCAAGCACTTCAACACAAAGGACGGATTCGGCATTCAGCTCTGGAGGCAGATGGGCTTTCGCGCTGCGATCATCACCGGTCGCTCCGGACAGGCGGTCACAACCCGTGCCCGCGAGCTTGGCATCGACCCCGTCATCCAGGGCTCAAAGAACAAGGAAGAGTCACTCGCCTCGATCCTCGCCGCTCTGAACCTGACCGCCGACAAGGCGTGCGCCGTCGGCGACGATTGGCCGGATATCCGCATCATGAAGCGGGCGGCGTACGCCATCGCGCCCGCGGATGCAACGCCGGACACGATCGCCGTGGCGGACCATGTCACCAATGCGTGCGCCGGTCGCGGCGCGGTTCGTGAGGCTGTAGAACATCTTCTTGGTTTGAAAGGACTTCTGGAGCGGGCACGCTTGCTCTACCATTGACCAATGGCACGCCGCCGAATGCTCAAAGCCCGCTTCTACGGCCTCATCGGGGCAGGCGCGTTCGCGCTCGCGGCGGGGGGACTTATCGCCGTGCTCTCGCTGTCATCTGAGGGCCCGCCCGCCCCACCGCCGGACGCGGACACGCCCGCCCCTCCCGACATCCGGGATGCCCTTCCACAGCACGCATCGGTTGGCGCAATGGCCGGCAAAGACCTTCGGGTCCAGATGATGGACAAGGAGGATCCGACGCGCCAGTCTGGCGAACTTCGCGCCGCGGTTGTCGATCCCATGCAGCTCCCCGGGCACTACGCCGTCGACAAGCCGCAGATCTGGATGTTCCTGAAGAGCGGCAAGACGCTCTACGTCCGCGCAGACTCCGGGCAGCTCGTCATGCCCTCCCGTCGACAGGAACCCGAGTCCGGCGTGCTTCGCGGCGCGGTGGAGATCCGTCTCTACGACGCGCTCGGCGTCGGCGACGAGTCGGAGCTCGGGCCACCCTCAATCGTTGCCAAGACGGCGATGCTCACCTTCGACACCACCGTACCGGAGATGGAATCGCCACAGCCCTTCACGGTCGAAGGGCGCGGAATCTTCTTCGAAGGCCAGACTCTTCGTGTGCTCGCCAGCCAGACACGCGAACGGCTCGAACTGGTCGAGGTGCTCCGTGGCGGAACACTCGTGTACACACCCCCCAAGCAGAAATCCCGGCAGGCGTCTCGAACCTCGCGCCCGGCGGACGCTGGCACCATGACGCCTCGTCCATCCCGATCACACCCCGGCTCGACCATTGTCCTGACCTCGTACCAGCCCGATCGCGGCACGACCACTGACGACTCACCAAGAGCGGGCGCGACCGAAGATTCCATCCCCAATATCGTCAACTACCTGACGAGCTTCTCTGACGATGTTGTGGTCACACAGACCTCGCGAGTCTTGACGGGCGATCGCCTCGACGTCTGGTCGCGCATTGTCGACGGAAAGCTTCCGGAGGGCGCAATCGGCGGAGGCGATCCAAGAGACCAGACAGATCAGCCCGACCCGCCCCGGCCAGCGCCCGATCCCACACCACAGGAAGGGGAACCCAAACGCGCCCCGGTGGAGCCCTCGGCAGCGCCGGCCGCAGTATCGGACGAATCCGTGCGTCTGACGTGGACAGGTCCGATGGTCGCTCGTCCGCTGGCGAACGAACCGCGTGAGTTGGAGCTTGACGATGTCTGGTTGCGCGTCACGGCCGATCAGTCGGGTATCGTGACAATGGACGATAAAGCGACCGGAGCCGAAGGTCGGTGCGCTCTTCTCGACTACGCCGCGACGCGCCAGGAACTGGGAATCGCGCGCTCGGGTGCCCAAGGCGCGACGCTCACGCTCCCCGATCGTGGCCGCATCACCGCGACACGAATCGAACAGAATCTGGCAACGGGTGTCGGTCACGTGCCCGGCGCGGGCACCATCGAGTCACTTGAGGGTGACGACCCCCGGGACGAGAATCGCCCCCTTGCGCATTGGAGCCAGAGCGCAACATTCCTCTTTCACGCCAGCGACGGCCGCATGACCGATCAGCTTCGGGAAGCGATCCTGGACGGCAAGGTCCACGCATCGTCCAGCGGCTCATCGATCGGCGGAGACACGCTCCACGCTTTCTTCACGCCCGGCCAGAACCAGTCACCGTCCCTCTCTCGCGCCAGATCCACCGGAGACGTGCTCGCTCGTGATTCCAAGGGCAACTCCATCCGTGCCGACGAGCTCGATGTCGCTTTCAAGTCCGCCTCTCCCGGCGAGGACCCGGACCCGAGTGTCGCGACCGCCGTCGGCTCAGTGAAGGTCACGAGTGAGAAGGGCGAGATCGTGACCGCGGCACTCGTCGAGGCTCACCTCGAACGCGATGCCAGGGGCAACCTCACCGCGCACACCGCACGAGCCGAAGAGTGGGTCGAGGTCACGACGCCCGATGGTCGCCGTGCGATCACGCCCCTTCTCATGGCCGATGTCGCGAACCAGGTGGTCGACCTGATTGGCCCCGGGTCCTTGATCTCCCAAACGTCTGAAAGCACCGTGACCGTCGCGACGGGGGATCGCATCCAGTTGGATGGCCGCTCCAGTGCGATCGAGATTACCGGCGCCGGCACCTTCTCTCACGGGTCCGCTCAACCAACCGTGGACAGTACTGCTCGCAAGATCGAGGCGCGCTGGACAGAGTCCATGCGATTCGATGACGCGAACGGCGTGCTGATCGCCCGCGGCGATGTCAACGCGGTTTCCAACGTCTCGGCATTCGAGCGACAAACGCTTGAGGCCGACTGGATTGATGCAAAGCTCGAGCCCGCCGAGACCTACAACACCCGGGTCCGAGAAGCGAAGCAGAACGGCCTCCCTTCACCAGATCGTGAGATCCTCTTCGCGCAGGCGGTCTCCGATGCCGCCGCCGAAAGAGAATCCCGAATCCAAGCTGTGTACTACGCAAAGGAGCCGCCAGCCCAGCCGCTCTCCGGCCCGGAAGTCAGCCACGCGCCTCGCATCGAGCGCCTCTTCCAGGCTCAGGGCGCGACGATCACCAGCGACAACGCGGGCGGTTTCATCGAGATCCCTGGTCCGGGACGAATGGTCGTGGCCGACCTGCGTCCGCGTGAACACGACGCCGCACCATCCGCTTCGCCTGTTGGCGGCTCATCAAGGGGTCGCTCCCTCTTTGACTGGCAGGGGTCGATGCGATATGAACGGGGTCCGGGCATCATTCGCCTCTCAGACCGCGCCTCACTCGTTCAGCGCCGGCTGGAAGATGGAGGAGTTCTTAACGTCACGGGTGATGTTCTGGAAGCCCGAGTCCGCGAGACTCCCGCTTCGAGCGATGCGCCGGAAACTCGTTTCGATCTCACCGGCGTGACCGCCCGCGGCAACGTCGTGGTCACAGAGCGCGTTGGCAGCCCACTCGTGCTGAAGCGCGAAATTCTTGCTGCTGTGCTCGACTACGACACCGTCCGCGCCACCGCCGAGGCCACCGCCGCCGATGGGGACGTTGTCACGCTGTTCGAAACAGACCGCGGAACCCCCGTGCGGGCCCGCAGCATATTCTGGGACCTTGCCCGAGATCGAATCGACATCCGGGGGCTTGGCACCGTTTCCGGGCCACGTTGATCGAAGCGAATCGAAGGCGGGCGCGGATCTTTCGCTTCACGTCGATGAGCGATCGACGATCCGATAGTGCTCACGCTCACCGCGCCCGCGCACCGGATAGTCCTTGCGCAACGGGTGTGCCGGGAACGACTCCCAAGTGAGGATTCGACGCAGGTCCGGGTGGTTCCGGAAGCGAATCCCGAACATGTCATAGACCTCGCGCTCCGTCCACTCTGCGCCCGGCCAGAGATCCGTCACGGAATCCACGATCAACGCAGGGTCCTCGACCGTGCCGTCGGTCGGAAGCGTCGGATCCAGATACGTCTTCACGAAGAAGCGATCGTCTCGTGCGCCGCACACGAGGTTGTACAGCACCGCGAACCGCCCAGGCATCTTGGCCGGGTAGTTCAGATAGTCCACGCCGATGACGTCTGACAGAAAGTTGTAGTCGCAGCGCGGATCGCTCTTCAGAAACGACATGACGCGATGCAGATCCGTGGGCTCGACGATCAGGGTCGATTGGCCGCGGAACTCCGTGGCCCGGAATCGTGAAGCGCTGAACGCATCCTTCACGATCTTGAACGTCGGGTGCTCGAGATTCGGCTTTGACTGCGACATGCGATCCTCACGAACGGTGGTCCCAGGGACAGACGACCCCTTGTCGCCAACTGTAGCCCGACCCCATCCTCCCCCGTCCACATTCTCACCCTCGGCCCCGGCCTCCCCTGCTCAGAGATTCCACGACCTGACCAGCGAGTCCTGGTCCGATCCGCCCTCTTCCATCAGCATCAGCGGCACGCGCCGCCCCGCCGCCAGACCTGCAAACGGCTGAAGCAACGCCGGGTCGAGAAGCCCGGCATGAAGCGGGGACGGAACGGTGCGGCCCTGTTCATCCAACTGAAGATTGGTCAGCGCGACAGCGCCGACAGCGGGGCTCCCCTCCATCGCGTCCCGGAAGCGCAGCAAATGGTCGGCCGCTCTCTCGATCATCGAGGGCGCGAGCAGACCGCTCGGATCCATGGCGAGCTCAAGTCCGCCCCTTTCAGCGCGCCCGAAACTGACGCACCGCTGGATATCCGAGAGCACGTCAGCGTGATTCGGCCTGATCAAGACCAGACGCCCGACGGTCCCTTTACCTTGTTTCCAGTTACGCAGCCGCTCGCACCACGCGTTGAACGCCGCCGCTCCCGGTGCTCCCCAGGTGCGGTGTGGCGCATCCATTCTCCCGCTGGGAGCCACCAGAAGATCATCCGGCTCCTGCAGCAAGGCCTCGCGTATCTTGCCATCCTCGTTCCAGGGATTCACGAGAATCGACCGCCCGAGAATGGCACCATCGCTACCGCGAATGGAGCCGTCAGCGCGAAGATAGAGAATCTGTGCCACGCGCGACAGTAGCGGCGCACATGCTGCGCGTCTCGCTACGTCCGTGCCGGTTACACCGTGCAGTCCTCGCATGCGTGCCGTCGATACTGCTCCCCGAACGGGAATCAGCACCGGAGTGATACGTTGATCGGACTCCTCTTTGAACAGACCGCCGCCCCCACGCCAACGACGACGGACTTCGCTCCAGCACTCCGGCGCGATCAGCTGGTCGAGCGAATTGTCGGGCTTAATCCGTCTGCCAACCCCACGTTCCTGATGCGCTTCGAGGAAAACCGGCTCGAAGAGTACCTCAGCCACCTCCAGGTCGCCGCCGAGCCTCGCGGGTCTAGGTGGGTCCGATCTGCCTCCACGCCGGCAATTGTCTGGCACGAAGCGCCCGCTGAATAAATGCACGACGCGGCCCACGGCGCCCGCCGTTTCACGACACCTTGTTCTCAGGCCCGCAGCGCGGGCGGTTGTGGTGGACCGCCCGCGCTGCCGCCGCGCGCCCGCCCCAGAGAACCTTGAGCGGACTTTCCTGGTTCCCGGACTCATGAGACCCTTCCGACCGTCCGATGTTCACGCAGACGCCGGAACGCTTCAAGACCGACTCGAAAGCGGTCCGATAAGCCCCATTCGGTGTCGGGGCTGAAATGCCCGCCTTTGGCGACCTCGGAGCATCTGCATGCATCCTTCAATCTCCGCCGCAGCCCTTCTCGCTACGTGCGCACTCGGTATGACCGCGTGCCAGAGCACGACCGCGACGACGTACAACCCGGGATCCGTCGACGCGGACCCCCGCCCCACTGCCGCGGCACAACCGCCCCAGGATTCCGCCGCACTCACGCCACGTCCAGCTCAGGTCGCGTGGTCCGCGCCTTCTTCCACCTTTGACATTGCGTTCGAGCCGACTTCTGATGAGTACGCTGGCACGCTCGGCAACGCCCTTCCGTTCGAGGCGTCAGGGGGTATCTCGGATCGTCACGCTCCCAACGCCACCCAGGTCACCTACACCTTTGATGGTGCGGACTTCGATCCGGCGATCTCCTCCGACGGCTCCGTCGTGGTGTATGCCAGCACGCAGCATCGCCCCACGCCGGACATCTACCTCAAGCGTGTCGGCTCCAGCGTCATCACCCAGCTCACGAATGATCCCGCCAGCGACGCGATGCCGGTTCTGAGCCCAGACGGCTCCCGCATCGCCTTCTGCTCCGACCGGTCAGGCAACTGGGACGTGTACGTCATGCCCGTCTCCGGTGGCCATTCCGTCCAGATCACCACGGATGCATCCGGGGAGCTCCATCCTTCCTGGTCACCTGACGGCTCGCGTCTCGTCTTCGGTCGACTCGGCCAGACGAGCAACCGCTGGGAGATGTGGGTAGTCGACGTCTCGAATCCCACCGTCTCGGAGTTCATCGGGTACGGCATGTTCCCTGAGTGGTGTCCCGCGGCAGGAACGGGAGATTCCGGCGCGGATCGCATTCTGTTCCAGAGAAGCCGCGAACGCGGCGATCGGGCCTTCGGACTCTGGACCGTTGACTACCGCGACGGGCGCGTCGGCAACCTGACCCAGCTCATTGCGTCGCCGCTGGCCGCTTTCATCAACGCTTCCTGGTCTCCTGACGGAAGCCACATCGTCTTTGCGACCGTTCCGACCCCTGGCGCCTGGGACCGCTCATCCGCACGCCCCCCGCGTGCCGAGCTCTGGATGATGCCGGTGGCCGGCGGTTCTCGCGTGGCGCTCACTTCCGGCGACGCGATCGATCTCATGCCCGCCTGGGGCCCCGACAACCGCATCTACTTCATCTCCGATCGATCCGGATCGGACAACATCTGGTCGATGGACCTGTCGCCCGCGATCCTTGCCGCAACCGGCGCTGAGCCGACCACACGCTCCGTCATCACGGGACAGGGTGTCCGCACGGTGACCCTCGAACAGGATCAACCGATTGCAAACGTGCAGGACGCCGAACACGAGTAAAGAAACGCGGGCATTCGCGCCGAAAGGCGTGAGCGCCCTTTGAATAGAAGCCCGCCCGGAGGACCGGCGGCGAACAAGGCAGGAAGCCATGACAATCGCACCGACCATGCTCAATCCCCGACGCTCGCGGTCCGCCGCGCGCGTCGCAGTTCTCTCGCTCCTTCCCGTGACTCTCTCGCTGGCCCTCAGTGCCTGTGAGAGCACGCAGAAGGACCGCGCACTTATCCCGCCACGCGTGCTGGTCGCGCCGTATGACTCCGTCAGCGGCGAGACGCTCTGGGCCGTCGCCCCTCTCCGCAATGAGTCGGGCACCACCCTGATCGACGGCTTCGAGATCACCGACAAGGTGATACTTGCCGTTGAAGAGGTGCGAGGCCTCCGCTGCCTGCCCCTCAACCGAGTCCTGGAGACGATGCGCTCTTTGGAACTCACGAGCGTCCGCACACCCGAAGACGCGCGCATGCTTGCCAACGCCCTTCGCGTGGATGGCCTGATTGTCGGTTCGGTGACGGCCTACGACCCGTACAACCCACCCAAGATCGGCCTCTCACTGGCTCTCTACGCTGCCCCCGGGTCCATGCGCGCCTCCCCCGACGTGGACCCGCGGACGCTCAGCGTGCAGCCAACGGACTCAAACTCCGCGACGACCGCGTCCGGCACCCGATCACCCGCCTCAGTCGTCTCGACGGTACTCGACGGTGCGAACCACCAAGTCCTTATGGACGTAAGGACTTACGCGCAAGGACGTCACGACGACCGCAGCGCGATGGGCTGGGAAGTCTATCTTGCGAGCATGGATCGGTACGCGCAGTTCGCGGCCCACCATGTCGTGGACCGGCTAGTGCAGAATGAGTGGCTCCGGCTTACCAACGACGCCGGACGCCAGGCACAGGCCCCCCACTGATCCCGCCGGCCTCGTCGGCCACCGGGGTAGAGGGCCCCGGCGCGAGACGATGATGCCCGGCAGAAGCGACCAGACCCGAACGCACACACGCAGCGTGCGAATCACGCTTGCCACCGGAAAGCACCGGTGGACGTTTGACGTGGATCAGACTGGCCGCGACACCCTGGACACCGCCCTCCACGGACTATCCACACATCCCGAACTGAGTTTCTCTGATACCGATGCGCTGATCGTGCGCCGCGCCGTTGCCGAGGGTCTGGGCCTTATCCCCCAAATCCGTTCAACCTCGACGCAGGACCGCCCCCCAACCGGCCGATAAGGCAGGGCCCCAGGAGTCTCACATGTCTTCGCTCTCCATCATCGACGCGTTCTCGGCATACCTCATCGACGAGCGCCACTTCAGCCCGTACACCGCGCGATGCTACGGCGCCGATCTCCGCCAATATGTAGAGTTCCTCTGCTCTGAGCACGGGATTGAGATCAATGAGCGGCGCGAGTCCGACATCTTCAAGCAGTTGGCCGACCGGGCCGCCCAGCCCGGCCAATCCAAGGCCGATCACGGCGTGATCGCCAAGATCGCTCCGCAATCGCTCACGGGCTCCATCTGCGACGCGAATCCTGACTCCATCCGCGCGTTCCTCGCCCACCTTGGCGAGCAGCAGTACTCGGCGGCAACGATGGCGAGAAAGATCGCGACCCTTCGATCCTTCTACAAGTGGGCCGACCGTCGCGGCTTCTCCGCCACGAATCCCATGACCATGATCCGCACGCCCCGTCAGGGCAAGCGCCTCCCGAAGGCAATCACGGTCGAGCAGGTTGAACGACTCCTCTCCGCACCCGGCGACGCCGATGTGCTCGGCGTTCGTGACCGCGCCATGCTTGAGACCCTCTACTCAACAGGGATCCGCGTCAGCGAACTCGTTGGATTCGATGTTGAGGATCTGGACATCGCGGGCGAAGCGCTGCGTGTCCGTGGAAAGGGTAAGAAAGAGCGCCTCGTCCCGCTAGGCTCTCACGCCCTGGCCTCCATCACCCGCTACATCACGATGGTGAAGGCAGACCCGCGCTTCGCTCAGAACTGGACGGACGCCCGGCCGACGCACCCGTTCTTCATGAACAAACACGGCCAGCGCCTCTCAAGCCGATCCGTTCGTCGCAAGCTCGACAAGTACCTCATCCGTGTCGGGCTCGATCCCTCGATCAGCCCCCACACGCTCCGGCACTCCTTCGCCACCCACTTGCTCGACAATGGCGCGGACCTGCGCAGCGTGCAGGAACTGCTGGGCCATCAGTCGCTGAGCACGACACAGATCTACACCCACCTGACCTCGCAGCGGGCCAAAGAGGCGTACAAGAACGCCCATCCCCGCGCCGAAGCCAGTTGAGCGGCTCCCCTTCGCCCAGGAACTTGAAATCAGAGCTCTCCAAGCGTCTCGGAGATCGCGGCAGCGATCTCCTTGCGCACGCTCTCCAGGCGGTCGCTTGAGCCATCCATGCGGATGACATGCCGAACAGCCCCGCCCCGATCCACAACACACATCACGCTCATCGCACCCGGCGCGACCGCGTCGATCGTTCTTCGCTCCGGCATCGTCCACACGAGCCCGGGTGCATCGGGCGCCAAGTCGCCGATCTCTCCCGAGATCTGGTCGAACACGGCAGCATCGAATCCCTCCCCGCCGAACACCGCCGCCGGGACCAGCAGAACCTCTGAGTCACGCCCGCGCTCGCCCGCCACCACCCGCTCGCGCAGTCGATCTCGCAGGGTCGCTCGAAGGCCTTCCACTCCCGCACGAACATCCCTGAGCGTTTCCGAGCGGGCCGACGTCGCTCCGCGAACTCGGAAAAGCACGACCACGGCCGCCGCGGGCGCATTCACTCCCGCGGCCGGAGCGAATGCGTCAGCCAGTTGCCACGACTTTCCATCCCCCCGAACCCAGCCCACCGCCGGGAAGCTGTCCCCAACCAGCAGCGTCGGCTTGCGGTCGATCACCGCAGCGAGCGACTCGCGGCGCTCCAGCCCCTCGGTCTGCGGCCTCCAAGAGCTTGGACTCCCGGGCGCCAGTTGCTCGATCACCACGGAGAGATTCACAATCTGACCGCCGCTCGGGCCGGACACGGCGACGCGAGCCAGACGCGACGTGCCGCGATCAAACGTCGCCTGCACCGCAAACTCACCGCTCACACCGCCGATCAGCCAGCCCGTGCCACTGGGGTCCTCGCTCGCCCCCGTCCAGTCAATAGCCGGAGTCACCGGGGTCCATCGCTCGCGCCCCGCCACAATCGCGAGTGCCGGCGCAATAACGTGCGGGAGCGCTGCTTCCATGCGCGAGAACGAGCCGGCGCCCGCGTCCGTCAGCTCCCACCACGCTCCCGCTTCTCGCGGCCCGACAACGACCAGCCGTTCATCTCCTGACCAGATCCGCATCGTCGGAAGTTCGACCAGCACCGATCGCACCCCCTGATCACCGGGCTCGACGCGCACGATGATCTCCGAGTTCTCTCGCCGACCGGTCGCGTCTACCACCTCGATCTGCAACCGCTCAGCGAAGGGGGCGTTGAGATACGCCTCTCGCGCTCGCGCAATCAGCGCGGCCGCATCAGGCGTCTGCGCCTGTGACGACAACACCACGTGCGTCGCGAGCACCCACACCGCGACCTTGAAGCCGCCCGGCATCCTGGCGAAGCTCATGTGCCGGATCTCCCCAATCGCTCAAGGGCCTCGTCAACAGTCAGCCCGAGCGTTGGAATCAGCGCGTGGCCCGCAATCTCCGACAGCGGGACAAGCACGAACGCTCTCTCCGCCATCCGCGGATGTGGAATCGTCAGCCCCGCCTCCTTCACCTCACGCGTTCCGTAGAGCAGCAAGTCAAGATCCAGTGTGCGAGGCCCCCATCGCGAGCCCTCCTCGCGGCGTCTGCCATGACCGACCTCGATCCTGAGGAGTTCCTCCAGCAGCCGGTGTGGCGCGAGGGATGTCTCAATCTCCACAGCCCCGTTGAGGAAAGAGGGCTGGTCCTGAACCCCCACCGGATCTGTCTGGACCCACGATGAGCGAGCAAGCAGGCGGGTGCCCGGCAGCAATCCGATCTGGTCCACCGCAGAACTCAGCGTCGCCTCACGGTCCCCGAGGTTGGACCCCAGCGCGATGTACGCCACCGTCAGGTCCGACCCGGTCGACTCGATTGCCCCACGCGTCTGCTCCATGCCTAGAGCCAAGCCCAGCGCCCGATTGAAAGCAAGCGGACCCGGCTTCAAACCGGGCCCGCATGGCAAACATTCGTATTTCGGAAGGTGCCCGTGCCCGGTCAGTCTTCGCCGCCGTCGTCCTCGAGCTCACGCATCTTGTGCTGCATCTGGGCCTTGAGACGAGCCAAAATCGACGAGTGCATCTGGCTCACCCGGGACTCGGAAAGAGCCAGCGTGGCGCCGATCTCCTTCATCGTCATGCCCTCGTAGTAGTACAGAATCACGATCAGCCGCTCAGCCCGTGACAGCCCTTTGGTCATCATCTCCCGCAGGTCGCGGCTCTGGAGCATCCTCAGCGGATTCCGCTGCGTCTCGTCCCGGATCACATCGATCTCGCGCAGCTCTCGCGTTCCATCGGAACCGAAGCACTTGCGTGTCAGACTGATGGTGTTCACCGCGACCGAGTCACGCTTGTACTTCTCAAACTCCTCAAACGGGATGCCCAGGCGCTGCGCGACCTGCTGGTCCGATGCCTCGAGTCCCGTCTCCATCTCGATCTTCTGGCGAGCGTGCTCGACCTTGGCGGTGCGATGCCGCACGAGCCGGGGCACCCAATCCATCGAACGCAACTCGTCCAGGATCGCGCCGCGGATGCGCGGAGCGCAGTACGTCTCGAACTTCACCTTGCGGTCAAGGTCGTACGCATCAATGGCATCCATCAGGCCGAACAGACCGGCCGACATCAGGTCCTCGATATCCACCTCGTCCGGGAGGCGCGCATAGATCCGCTCCGCGTTGTAGCGCACGAGCGGCAGGAACTTCTCCATGAGATAGTTCCGAAGGTCCTCGGTCGGAGCCTTGTGGTACTCCTTCCAAACCTCTTCAATCGGCCAGGACTCATACGGCGAACCCGCCAGCCACGCCTCAGCGTGACGCGCGGCATACCGGCCGTGACCCCTCATGCCATGACGCAATGATTTCGCTGCTGACATCTGGTCCGCTCCTTGACCCTCGACGTCGAGTCTTCAGAATTTGGCGTGCCTCGGGCTCACGCCACACACGACTTCATACCCGGTCCGTCCTTGGCCGGGCGTGGGGCGAAGTATACAGAGTCCTTCGCAACACGCGGGCCATATCCACAACTTGTCCACGCAACTTTTCACGCCGCACGCCGCCCTCGCATGACCTCTCCCTCGCCACCATCGCCGACCTCGATCCCCACCGGCACATCCGCGCCATGGTTCCCCACCGCTTCGATCGCCTGGGTCTGCACTTGCAGAGACTCAGCCGCGACGCGTGCGAACACCCGACCAATCATCGCTCCGAGCACGCGACACCCAACTAACGCGACAATCGCACGCCCCAGAACCGTCACGGCGTCGTTCTGCGCAACCAACCCTGCCACAATCGCAATCGCGAAAGCGGTCAACGCGAAACACGCGCCTATGGGTCGGCCGATGGATTCCAAGGACGTCACACCCCGTTCAATGGCCAGAGGCCGAATGGGGCGTCATCGGCCTCCGCGGCGGCCCGCCTGAGGAAGCCCTTTCAACATTTCCACAATTCCCGTTATCAGACGGCTCACGCCCGCACGGCAGCTGTCACACGCAGCCGGTCGAGCACCCGTCCAGCAAGAGCCTCAATGTCCCGTCGGGCCCGGGATTTACCTCGGATGTCAAGCAGGGGCTGGCGAGTTCGCGAGGCCAGAATCACGTCCCGATCCCACGAAATCGGGCCCGCGAAGTTGAGTTCCGTCCGCAAGAATCGCCGGGTCACCGCTCCAAGTCGCTCGGTCACGCGATCAACCTCAGCCTGACCGCCCACTTGGTTCAGCACAAGCGACATGTCGCACCCTGTGCGCAAGTCCTCTATCCGCAAGCACTTCATGAGGCCGTACGCATCGGCAATCGCCGCCGGCTCCGGGGTGGCGACGATCAGGGGTAAGTCCGCCGCGTGCATCCACGCTCGGACCCCGACACCGATCCCCGCCCCGGCATCGACGATCACGACATCCGCTTCGTCCCTGAGTGACCCAAGTCCCGAAGCCAGGTCTCGGCAAGAAGAACCGCTCAAATCGGCCGCTTTGGCTGTCGCTGCCGCGCCGGGAACGAGCCGAAAGCCGAATCGAGTCCCGATGGAGAGCTCATTGAGCCCGACTTCGTTCGACCGGGCCCGCCCATCGCGGATCGCTGTATCCAATCGCCGAGAGGGTGAAAGCCCGCAGACCACATCGACATTCGCGGTCCCCAGATCGCCATCAACGAGGGTCACGCGAAGGCCGCGTCGCGCTATGGCGATGGCAAGATTCACCGCAATCGCCGTCTTGCCCACCCCACCCTTGCCGGAACCGACGGCAATCACACGGGACCACCCCGCGCGCTCCGCCTCGATCGCGGGCGAGATTCGATCCGGACGCGATTCGACGTGCCGGAGCGAGCCCTCCGCCAGAGAGCGCAGCCGCGCTGCCTGGTCCTGGCGCCCCGGCTCCACGCGCACCTTCGACGGCGCCGGAACTGTCAGGGGCGGCACGCTCATCCCGCACGCTCCGTGCCGCCTGACGCGTTTCGGCGTTCGTGCCCGAGAAGCATGGTGGCGATCCTCTCACCCGTCGCTGGCTCGATGTTGTCCGGCACATCCTGGCCGTTGGTCAGATACGTCACACCCATCCCCAGCGATCGAGGCACGTTGACGAGCGAGCCGAGCAACACCGCCTCATCCAGCTTCGTGAATGCGATGCTCGTCGGGCGCAAGGCGTTGAACGCCGCGGCTGCCTCCAGAATCACCGGCTCGGCCGCCGTCGCCGAGAGAACCAGGTGGACCCGATCCGGCTCCGCCGCCGCCAGAACCTCCGCAAGCTCATCCAGCCGGTTGGTATCCCGCTGCGAGCGCCCGGCCGTATCGATGAGCACGACGTCATAGTCGCGGGTGCGGGCCATCGCGTCGGCCATCTCGTCCGGCCCGTGCACGACTTCGACCGTCAGCCCGATGATGCCCGCATACGTCTTGATCTGCTCAACCGCCGCAATGCGGTATGTGTCCGCGGCGATCAGCGCGACCCGCTTGCCCCTCCGCAGCGCGAGGTCCGCCGCGAGCTTGGCGATGGTGGTGGTCTTGCCGACGCCCGTCGGGCCAACCAGCGCGACGACCAATGGTCGACCCCGTCGTACGGCCACCTCGTCAGACACAGGTGTGACGGGGATCATCGATCCGAGCACGCTACGGATCGCCCGGCTCACGCCCGCCTCGCTCCCACCGATTGCCCCGTCGGCCCGAACGCGCTCGATCAACTCGTCAATCCATACTTGGGCGACACCGTGGCGGCGGAGGGCGTTTACGCACGCGCTGAGCGGCACGCCAAGCTCCGTTTCACCGCCTCCGCTTCGGATCTCACCGGCGGGCCCGCGCTTGCTGATCTCCAGCACCTCGCCAACCAGCCGCTTGATGGACGCCAGCTCCGCCTCCAGCGACGCCCGGGCGGGTTCATCGATAGGGTTCAGCTTCACACGCGTGCGCGGCAGCTCATTCGATCGCGTCTCAACTGCCTCGGGCTGCGCCCGGGAAGCATCCACCAAACGGCCCCGAATCGCGCCGGCATCAACGCCGCTACGCATCGGCATGGGTGGAACAGGCTGATCCGGCGCGGCATACGCCCTCGCGACCGCGGGGATCGCTGCTGCGGACCGGGCAAGCATCGGCTCGCTTCTGGCGGATGTACCAGTCGCTCCGGCGGCCGTGCCGCTCGTCGACGGTTGACCGCTCCCGCGTGCCCGCGGCCCCGGAGCACGCTGATCCGAAGAGGCCGTGATCTCCACCATCGTGCGAGCGCCGACTCCCATCACGCCGCCGACCTTGAACGTCCGCGCGTGCAGGATTACCGCGTCTTTCCCGAGGTCTTTCTTCACCTCCGAGAGCGCGTCCGCCATGCTGTGTGCGCGATATGTTTTGAGTTCCATCGGCGCCGTCCCTGGGCCATTCGGTGCGTCCTGCGCGCTCACTGTAGCAGATCCGCCCGCGCCCCATCCACTCCGCAAGTCAGATCACCCCCTACGCCGCCACCGGGGCCTGCCGGGCAAGACTGGTGGGCACAGCGATCAGGCCCATGGACTCGACTTCGACGCCGGAGGCCACCTCGTTGTACCCCAGGACGGCGACGGCTGGCATGTGCGGATCGAGGATCTGGCGCACCGCAGCACGAACCTGTGGGGACGCGACCACGACCGGATGCGCTCCTGTCGCCGTCACTCGCTTCAGCCCCTCCGCCACCTGTTCCGCGATCGCGTTCGCGACCCTCGCCGGCATGGAGAACGTCGTGCCCGTTGCGCTGCGGTCGATGTAGCCGCCGATCACGTCCTCGAGTGCCGGATCGAGTGTGACGCATGCCAGATTCATTCTGCCCTCCGGCGTCGGGGTGGCGTACTGCTGACAGATCGACCGCTTCAGCCCGTTCCGGACGTACTCCGTCAGGATGTCGGGGTCCTTGGTACGCGGCCCCCACTCCGACAGTGTCTCGAGGATCGTCTCCATGTCCCGCACAGGCACACGCTCCCGCAGCAGGTTCTGCAGGATTCGCTGCAACTCGGCTGGCTTGACGATTGCCGGCACGGTCTCCTCCACCAGCTTCGGCGCGCGTTCCTTCAGCGGCTCCAGGAGATTCGCGACCTCCTGACGCGTCAGCAGCTCATCAGCGTGCCGCTTGATGATCTCCGTCAGGTGCGTGGCCACAACGCTCGTCGGATCCACGACCGTGTAGTTCAACGACTCGGCGCGAGCCCGCTGCGACGAGTCGATCCACCACGCGTCGAGCCCGAACGCGGGCTCACGCGTCCGCTCCCCTTCGACCTTGCCCTCCGCGATGCCCGAGTCCATCGCCAGCAGCCGGTCCGGCTTGACGCTCCCCGTCGCCACAACCGCCCCGCGCACCTTGACGCGATACTCAGTCGACTGCAACTGCACGTTGTCTCTCATTCGAACAGGCGGCATCACAAGCCCCATCTCGATCGCCAGTTGGCGCCGCACCGCCGCGATTCGGTCCAGCAGCGTCCCGCCCTGCCCCGGGTCAACCAATGAGACCAGCCCATACCCGACCTCGAGTTCCAGCGTGTCAACCTTCAGCAGCGTCTCGACCGGTGGCGGCTCCGACTTGACGGGCGCGCTGGCCGCCGCCGTGGCCGCTTCGACCTTCCGCTTCTTGCCCTGGGTCATGGTCCATGCGGTCCATCCGATCGCCCCCGCGCACGACAGCAAAGGAATCGTGGGCAAGGGTGTTATCGCCAGCAAACCAAGGAATCCTGCCGTGATGAAAAGGCCCTTGGGCTGGCTGATCAACTGTCCCGTCAGTTCCTGACCCAGATCCTCGCGAGATCCCGATCGGGTTACGATCAGCGCGGACGCGATGGCGATGATGAACGATGGAATCTGGCTGGTGAGTCCGTCACCGATCGTGAGTCGCGTGAACACCTCGGCGGTCTGCCCCGCCGGCCAGCCCCGCTCAATGATGCCGATGGCAAATCCGCCCAGCACATTGATGATGGTGATGATGATGCCCGCAATGGCATCGCCGCGAACGAACTTGCTGGCGCCGTCCATCGCACCGAAAAAGTCCGCCTCCTGACGGATCTCCTCACGCCTTCGCCGGGCTTCCGCCTCGTCGATCATCCCGGCGTTCAGGTCCGCATCGATCGCCATCTGCTTGCCCGGCATCGCATCCAGCGTGAACCTCGCCGCAACCTCGCTGACGCGCCCCGCGCCCTTCGTGATGACCACGAACTGCACGATGACGATGATCAGAAAGATGACGACGCCGACGAACAGCGAATCACCAGCCACAAAGTCGCCGAAAGCCCGGATCACGTGCCCCGCCACGTTCTCCGCTTCCTCCGGCGTGGCGGCGTCCGCCGTCAGGATGAGTCTGGTCGAGGCGATGTTCAGCACCAGTCGCGCCAAGGTCGTGCCCAGAAGCAGCGAAGGAAAGACGCTGAACTCCAGGGGCTTGGACATGTAGATGCACGTCAGGAGGATGATCACGGAAACCGCGATGTTCAGCGCGATCATGACGTCCATCAGCGCCGGCGGCATAGGCACAACGATCACGACGATCATCATGACAAACGCGACCGGCACGATCAGCCCGCGATGACGCGCGATCGCTGCCGAGAACCCTCTCGGCGCCACCGGCCCCGTGCTCTTCATCGACCCTGGCAAGGCTCAACGCTCCCGAACATGACAATCGCTCAGGCGATCTGACGCTCCAATCGGTACACGTACGCAAGCACCTCCGCCACCGCCTCATACTGCTCCGGGTCGATCGCGTGCCCGACCTCTACGTTGTAATAGAGCGCTCGCGCGAGGGGTGGCCGCTCGACGATTGGCACACCATGCACCGCTGCCACCTCACGGATCCGATACGCCAGCAGGTCCGCGCCCTTTGCGACCACCACCGGCGCACGCATCGATGCGCTGTCATACTTCAGCGCGACCGCAAAGTGCGTCGGATTCGTGACGATCACGTCCGCCTTGGGGACATCCGACTTGATCCGCTGCATCGCCATCTCAAACGCGATCTTCATCCGCCGGCGCTTGATCTCCGGATCACCCTCCATCGATCGACGCTCGTCCTTGACCTCCTGCTTGGTCATCCGAAGGTCCCTGGTGTGCTGCCATTTCTGATACCACCAGTCGAGCACGCCGAGCACAAAGAAGATCGCGATCACCCAGATCGCAAGCTCCACCACGATGCCGACCATCACCGAGACGCCGGCCAGCGCGCTCAAGTTCGGCAGCATCGCCAGGCGCCCGAGGTTCGCCGTGAGCACGATGGTCGCGACCCCTGCCGCGATCCCAAGCTTCGCGACGCCCATCCCGCCCTTCACGACGCCTCGCAGTCCAAAGAGCCGCTTCACGCCGGAGATCGGATTCAGCTTCTCGAGCTTGGGACGCAGGGGGTACGTCGTGAACAGCATGCCGACCTGCATCATGTGCGCGATCGCGGCGGTCACGAACAGGATCAGCATAAGCGGGGCCGCCGCCACCGCACCCTCAATGGCGACCCACCGCAGTGTCCGGGCCAGGTCCGCCGTGGTCAAAGGGTCCGCGTCGCTCTCCAGCTCCAGCAGCCGACGCATCACAGTCGCCATGGCTGCCGTCATCCACCCACCGAGTACAAGAAGGATCGCCAGCGCAACGGCGACCTCGATCGTGCCCGCGAGCTCCGTGCTCTTGGGAACCTGCCCCTTGTTCCGCGCGTCCCCAAGCCGACGCCCGGTTGGCGCCTCGGTTCGCTCACCTAGTTCCTGGGCCATGGCGACTCCTCGGGCTCAGGACCCAGTGTGCCGACCCAGCTCTCCGCCTCGCGCGATGACTGACGCATCGCATCCACGCTCACCTCACCGATCACCCGCATGGATGCCGCCAGAACAAAGATCCCCACCAGAATCTTCAGCATGAATCCCACGGTCATCGTGCTGATCTGGGGAACGAACTTGCCCAGCAGCCCCATCACAACCAGCACGGCGCCGACCACCCCCCAGACCGGAGCCGCAACCCGCACCGCAAGCTCGACCCCGGACCCCAGCACTCCCACCAGCATGTCCAGCGGCAGCATCTCCACTCCAAAGCCGCCCAGCGGCACGCGCTCAAACGTCGCCAGCAGGGCCAGAAACAGCGACTCCAGACCGCCCACGGCCACAAACGCCGCGAACCCCACAAAGAAAAGCAACTGCCCAAGCGCGTCGACCTCCGCGTCCGCCTCCGGGTTGTACACACGAGCGAGGTTCAGGCCCATCTGGTGCCCCATAAGCACACCCGCCAGATCGAGCGCCAGCAACGGAACCACCGCGATCAATCCCATCGTGAGCCCGATCATCAGCTCCGACATCAGAAGCCAGGGCAACGAGACGAAGTCCGGCCGCACATCCACCCACCCAGAACCGATCACCATCGGCGCCGCCGCAAGACCTATCGCCGCCGCGAGAAGCGCTCGCGCCCTCATCGGCAGCGTGACGCTCGCGAGCATCGGCGCGAACACGAACAAGCCCGCGACCCGCGCGATCACCAGCAACCACGGTACTGCCAGAGCCACGAGCGGCTCAACGCCCTGCATCCGCCGGCCCCTATGAAAGCGTGAACGCCTCGATCGCGTACTCCACAAGCCGCTGCGCGATCCACGGGATCAGCAGCGCGGCCACGATCACCATCACGCCGATCTTCGGAACAAACGTAAGCGTCTGGTCCTGGATCGATGTCACGGACTGAAAGATGCTGATCGCCAGCCCGACGATCATCCCGACCAGCAGAATCGGCGCGGCGATCTTCAGCATCACGAGCAGCATCTGTGTCGCCATCTCAACCGCACTCTCGTCCATGGCTCGCACCCTCATTCCCGGCTCAGCACACCACTCCGATCAACCCGGGCGCGACCTCATGCACTACCGCGTATACCGAGTCAAGTCCATGCAGCATCGCGCTCGGCCCAGATTCCCCGCCCGCACCGGCCCCGTTCCTCACCGTCACAAAGCTGGTCAGAAGCCCGCCAACAACCAGTCGCCACCCGTCCACGAGGATGAAAAGCAGCAGCTTGAAAGGGAGTGAGATCAACACCGGCGGCAGCATCATCATGCTCATCGAGATCAGCACGCTCGCAATCACCATGTCGATCACCAGGAAGGGCAGATAGACCCGAAACCCCATCATGAATCCGACCTTCAACTCGCTCAGCACGAATGCCGGTACCAGCGTCACCATGTCCACATCCGCGCGCGTCAGACGCTCCGGCTCCGTCGTGTCCACCCCGCGGTACTCAAGCACCATGTACAGGCTCGACCAGTTGCCGCTCGCGTCGATCTGATCAAACATGAAGTCCCGAAGCGGCTGCTTCGCCTTCACCCAGAGCGTGTCGTAGTCCGTGATCTGGCCCTGTCGATACGGCTCCACCGCCTCATCCCAGATTCGCTCCGCCGTGGGAGCCATCACCAGCATCGTCATGAACAGCGCAAGCCCCGTAACGACCTGCGGCGGCGGCAGCGTCTGCGTGCCCATCGCCTGCTTCAGCAGGCCAAGCACCACCAGGATCCGAAGAAAGCACGTGCACAGCAGCATGATCGAGGGAACCAGAGAGATCACCGTGAGCACCAGCATCACGTTGATCGCCGCAGAGAGCCCCACACCCTCGCGCCCGCCCGCGCCGCGCCCCGTCATCGTTCCCGCCGCCTCATCCAACACCTTCAAGGGATTCAGCGTGCCCGACATCGTCTGCTGCAGAATGTCGGGCGCCATCACGGGCAGTTCCGACTCGTTCACCGGCGGTCCATACTGCGCGAGCGCCGCCAAACAGACAAAGGTCAGCGCCACCATGGCGATGAACATCCGGATCATCGGACGCCCCCCGCGCGCATCGCCTCAAGCCGCGATCGCAGCGCGGCAGCGCCATCCATCCTCGGCCCTTGCGCGGTGCCACGGGCCTGCTCACTCACGCGTGCGGTCCTGCTTGATCGCGCGGCCGCTGCCTCCTCGGCTCTCGCCCGCTTGCTGCCCGTCTTCTCAAACCAATCCGCGCGCTCAATCGGAGCCACAACAGTCACCGCGCGCTCCGACGCCGTGCCGGACTCGCTCATCTTGTCCACGATCTCGCGGAACTTCCGCGCAACGCTCTCTCCGGACTCATCGCGGGTCTTGACCAGCACGGACGCGACATCGTCTGCGTCTGACAACTCGGCGAGAGTCGCCATGCGGGCGCCGCCGCGTCCAGTCGTCTGTCCCACGAGCAGAACGCGTCGGTCAAACTGCAGGAGAAGCAGCGTCTGCCCGCGGGCGATTGGGTACCGACCCAGCACGCTCAACACCCCGGACGGCGACTTGCCCCCCGGACCACACGCCGCCATCAACCCACCATGCCGCTTCGCGAGCACGCGGAGCCCCATCGCCATTCCCAGAATGACAGCCACCACGCCGCCCAGAACCACCACGGTCTGAATGCCGTCGGCGATGCCCTCTCCGCGCCGCTCCGACGCGGCCTTCAACGGCCGCGACTCAACTTCCGGAGCACCCAGGGCTTGTGCTTCCGATGCCGCAAGGCCGCCGACACCCGCCGCCTCCGGCCCAACCCTCATCGTCTCGACATCCCTTGCCGGCCGATCCTCGGGCTCCGGCCCGGCGCCGTCAGCCAACCACGCCCCGAGGCATAGCACAACGCCGCAAAGCGCGGTCCTGAATGCGCGGCTGCTCAGTCCACGAATCTGAACGACGGAACCTGGGTTGTACGGAGAATGCATGCCCATCGCGCCATCCTGGCAGGGTTCGGGCGCGATCCTCGCGCCACACATTGATCAACGATTGTCACGCCGATGCCTTCGCCCGCTCCGTCGGCGCCTCCACGATCTCGCTGATGCGCACGCAAAAGTTGTCATTCAGCACGAGGATCTCACCCCTCGCGACATGCCGCTCATTGACATACACATCCACCGGGTCGCCCGCGAGCTTCTCAAGCTCAACAACCGCGCCCTCGCCAAGCTTCAGGACGTCTTCAACCAGCATTCTGGTTCGTCCCAGCTCGATCTTCACGTTCAGCGTGACGTCCGAGAGCAGCGACATGCCCTGGACGCCCGAGCCGCCCGAGGCCGCGCTCAGTTCCGGCATCTGGAACTTTGTCGGCTCAGCGGCTCCGCCGTTCGCCACCCCGGTCGTTTCACTTTGGTTCGGCTGCTCTGACATTGGCTCCGCCCATGCAGACTTCCGCCATCCGGCACGGCCACAACACGACCGCCGCCATCGGCCGATTCGCTATCGGAAAGATCACATGCTCGACGCCAATATTGCCGATGAGCGCAAAGTCCGCGCGGCGGGCAAGCAACGTCCGCGCCTCTCGCCACCCTCCGCCGACACGCTCAGTCGATCTGCATGCCCTTGCAGCGCGGAATCAGCACCCGCTCAACATATGGATGCCCGTCCGTGTCGACCCCCACGATCTCGTTGATGTACGCGACGAGCTGGCGATTCATCGTCTCAAGTCCCGGCTCCTTCAGCTGGGCATGGCTTGCCCGCCGGAACAGCATCGAGACACCCTCCTTGACCTCGGCCGATCGCGCCTGCAGAACAAACGCCACGTGGTCCTCGTGCTTCGCCTTCACCTTCAGGAAGATCTCGACGTCCCAGAGCCACACGCGACCCGTCTGCATGTTCTGGAACCGGTCCTCCACCAGGGGCACCTCCACCAGCGCATCCTCAGCTGCCGTGTCCCCCCCCTCAATGTGCGCGGCCTCGCTCTTGGCGGGAGCGGACATCATCTTGACGACGGCAAAGACCGCGACGCCCTCAACCGCCATGAGCGCGCCGACGACCAGAGGCATCGGAAGCCCCTTCTTCTTGGCTGGCGCTTCGGCGCCCTCTCCCAGCTTCGCTTGTTCGCTTGACATCCCGCGCTCCCGCCTCTGGACTGCTCACACAGGCGCGTCACGCCGCGCGCCGACCGGTCACACTCGAAATCTCGGAACTCGTCTCTGGGGGCTCGATGCGCCCCGCGATCCCCGCGCTCGCACGCTCCTCGCGCCCGCCGACCGCCAACGCGATCACCGAACTGAACGCGGCGACCACCACGATCGCCCCCATCAGTTGTCCCATCGACGAACCGGGGGTGAGCCCCAACGCCATCGCAAACATGCACACCGCCGCGAGGATCGCCCCCACCCTCTGGTGGCGTTCCAATCCTGCGAGTCCGTTGAACCGCTCCGCGACGCGCATGCGATGCTCCAAGCCGGCCCTCACGGGTCGGCATTCAGGCATCGGCACCTCATCGAGTCCGCTTGACCAAGACGCCGGTGTGGAGCCCCGGAACCGCTCGGCGGCAAGGTCTGATCAAGTGCGGCGGTCATGTTCACCGGTTATCGGACGCCGGCCCGCGCTCGGTGCTCATCGCCCGATCAGCAGCAACTGCTGGATCAGGTCGTCGGCCGTCCGCACAACTCTTGACGAGGCGGAGTACCCCGTCGAAGCCGTGATCATCGTGATGAACTCCTGGCCCAGGTCCACGTTCGACAGCTCCAACGCGCCGCTCACGATGGACCCCGCACCAAGCTGTCCGGGAGCCGCTTCCACCGGAGGCCCGCTGTTCGCGCCAACGGTGAAGATGTTGTTCCCAAGATCGACCAGTCCCTCGGAGTTGCGGAACGTCGCCAGAGCCACCTGACCGAGGGTCCGGGTCAGGCCGTTCGTGAAGACGCCGGTGACCACGCCGTCGGTACCGATCCCAAAGTCCGCCAGCGTCCCGATCGGCGATCCGTCCCGATACACCGCCGCGATCGCGGACGTCGTGTCAGCCAGGGCAGTGACCTCACCCGCATCGTCCTGAAGATCAATCTCAAACGCGAGCGCCGGCGTCGCACCGGTGCCGGATCGGTCGATCGTCACGCCGATCGGCGTCGTCGTGAGCAGGCGGCCCTGTGTGTCAAAGTCAACCGTACCGCTCGCCACGCGCACGTCGCCATCCGCGTTGTCACGCGAGTCGACGTAGTACCGCCACGTCGTGCCGAGATCGCCCTTGGACTCCAGCACCATCGACATCTCCACCTGCACCGGAGCGCCGAGCGAGTCATACACGATGAATGCCGTCCGCACCGACTCTCCATCGGCATCATGCAACGTCGTGGGCACGAACGGAGTCCCCGCCAGCGTGCCATCGGCGTCCACGACGCGAAGATCAGACGCGTCGATCTGCACCGCGTTCGAGCTCCCCGTGTTCCCGACAGCCGTGAAAATGCCGGTCGCCGGATCCACCGTCACGCCGGGCGTCTCGCCGTCAGGATTGGCTCCACCGGTCGCGTGCAGCCCGAGCGCCCGCGTCAGAAAGTCGAGCAGGTCCTGAACGGTTGATGTCGAGGTCACGGGAAAGGCCGCCGTGGGAAGCGTCGTCCCTCCCCGCTGCGCGCCGCTGAGCTCGATCGACTGACCCGCGCTGAAGAGCGGCGATCCGCTCCCCGGCGCCGCGGGATCCTCGATCTCCCCGAGCAAGCTCGTCGTCTCCAGCACATTCGTGCCGCTGGGGGCAACCGTCGCCCCCGATATCAGCCCGAATCCTGCCGTCGTGGAGGATCCCAACGTCACCTGCGACCCGCGCGTCGCCGCAGAGCCGCCCGAGTTCAGGTTGCCGCTGAATCGCGTCACGGTTGTCGCTTCCGCGATCGTCAGCTCGCCGAGCGGGATCGAGATCCCCGTCAGCGTGCCGCGCTGAATGTTGTAATCCGAGTCCACGGCATACCCCAGCAGCCGCTCTCCCGTCACGGTCGAGAGGTCGCCCGCGCTGTTCTGCCGGAAACCTCCGGCCCTCGTGAATCCTGTTTGCCCGCCCTTCTCGACCATGAAAAAGCCGTTACCGTCGATCGCCAGATCCCGTCCGTCACCCGTCGGGCTGATCGCGCCGCCGCCCATCTGACGCTGCGTCCCCGCCACCCGCACGCCGAAGCCGATCTGCGACGGGTTCGTGCCGCCCGTCGTGTCGCCCGGAGGCGTGCCGATGCTCAACGTGCGCCCGAACATGTTCGAGAAGCTCACGCGGCTTGACTTGAACGCCGTCGTGTTCGCGTTCGCGATGTTGTTGCCCACAACCTCGATCGTCCTCGAGTTTGCCGCAAGCCCGGTCAATCCCGTGTAGAAAGCCGTTGTCGTCGCCATCGCACGTCCTCCACGCTCAGAGTCGAGCGCACCTCGTCCTCACGCCGCATCCTTCTCAAGCGCCCGTGCCAGTGAAGAGCTCATCGCGCCCACACTCGGCACGCCCACCAGCGGGCTCACGCTCGTTCCACCCGCCGGTGGAACCGAGGCAACCGCATCGATCCCCTCGACCATCTCGCCCGATGCCGGATCAAACTCGCCCCGCACCTCACGCGTCAGCACATCAACCTTGAGAAGCCGCCCGTCGATCGAGAGCAGCGCGTGGCTCGCGCCGCTCGCGTGCAGCCGATCCAGCGCAGGCCCCAGACGAGCCAGTTGCTCCTCGCTCAGCTCAACACCCGCGTTCTGCGCGACTCTGACCGGCAGACCGCTCTCGAAGCTCCTCGCGCGCGCCTGTTCCAGCATCGACGCGAAGCCGCGCGTAATCCCATCCGCCGGACCCACAGCCCCCGGGCTCGAGGACACACGCTCCGGACCGTTCACGCCCGCGCCGAGCGACCTTAGAAGATCAACACCGCTTGTCATCCGGCCACCCCCGCGATCGGTGCGAGAATCTCGTCCAGGTTCGACATGGGCATCCGCTTCCCGCCCTTGAGATTCAGCACCGCGCCGGCGTCGGTTCGCGACACGGACGCGACCTCATCCTCCACGCGCTGGTTCGAGTCGGTCAGGCCGCTGACACGCTTCCCGATCAACCCCGAGGCCCCCGCCAGCTCGTTCTGTGCCACCATGGTCTCAAGCCGAGTCTGCAGCTCAAGATCCGATTGGATCGAGCGAATGCTTGACAGTTGCTCCAGCAATGCACCCGTGTCGTTCGGCTCCAGCGGATCCTGATTCTGCAACTCGGTGAGGATGATCTTCGTGAACTCCTCGCTGCTCAAGTTGCTGAACGCATCGCCCGCCGCCGTCCGCGTTGCCTCGCCCGCTCCCAGCACGCTCTCGATCGCCATCGCACGCTCCTTCACACCGTCCACAGCCGCGAATCACGCCGTTGCGTCCAGCCGGATCACACCATCGACGCCTACCCACGACGCGCCCGCGTCCCAACCCCTTACGCCATACGCGCAGCAAACATCCGGAGCGCCGGGTGCTCCCCGCATCATCTCGCTCGCCAGCGAGCCGCCGGCGCGTCCCTGCGCCGCTTCATCGTGATTCCGCCGATCTCCATCGGCCGGGCGGTCCTCGCCCTGATTCCCCGGAGCGCGATCCTCGCGCTCCCGCGTCATCTCCGACGACGCCTGATCCAATCGCTCCGCGCTCCGCGCCGGGCCCTCGACCCTCACATGCTCAACCGTCAGGCCGCGCGCTTCCAGCGCACTCCGCAGACTCGACGACTCTCGTTCCAGCAAAGCTCGTGCCTCGTCGCTCGCGGCTTCGATCCGAACGCTCACCACGCCGTTCTCCATTCGCACCTGAGCACGCACCTCCCCAAGTTGTTCGGGCCTCAGCCGCAACGTGATCTCACCCCCGCCGCCCTTCAGCACCTGCGCCAACCCGCGCGACACCTGCGCCGAGAGCGCAGACTCCTGCTCAAGCTTGAATGGGCTCGGGGGATTGCCGCCCGCAAGCGAACCGCGTTGCCTCACGCCGAGCCCCACCAGTCGGGCCATCGCCTCTCGGCCTCCCTCGCCTGCCGTCCCACCCCCGGCCGCCCCGGTGTCGCCGCCCCCCCGGGACAATTGTAAAGCCCCGAACGCTCGCGTGCCGCCCACGCCTCCCCCACCGTCGCCCCGCATCGAAACCGGGCGGACGCC
>CAZPPG010000006.1:0-96687 GCA_964588385.1 uncultured Phycisphaeraceae bacterium | reverse complement strand
CGTCGATGCCATCGTGAGAAGAGAGGGCGGATGCGACATCCGCGCCGCCCTGCACGAGATTCACAACGCCGGGCGGTGCGCCTTCGGCGTCGAGCGCTTCCTGGAAGAGTTCGATCAGGAGCTGTCCGGTCGCGGGGGCCTTGTCGGAGGGCTTGAGGACGATGGTGTTGCCGAGGGCGAGGGCCGGGACCATGTGGCCGTTGGGGAGGTGGGCCGGGAAGTTGAAGGGGCCCAGGACGGCCATGACGCCGTGGGGCCGGAACCAGGACTTGCCCTGCTTGGTGGGTGTCATGGCGAACTCGACGCCGGTCACACGGGCGAGCGCGCCGGTGGGCGTGGCGTCGAGCGTGATGTCCACTTTGTTGGTGAGCGCGGAGACCTCACCCTTGCTGTCCCACATGGCCTTGCCGGTCTCGTCGCAGATCAGATCGGCGATGTGCTGGGCGCGTGCGGTGACGAGTGACTTGAAGCGTTGGAGCACCGCGAAACGGCGCTCGCGGGACCACGAGGACCAGGCGGGGAGCGCGGCTCGCGCGGCGGCGACTGCATCGTGCAGATGCGCGACGCTGGATGAGGAACTGAAGACGGCCTGATCGGGGCGCGCGGGATTGAAGGATCGGATCGTGTCGCCGGGAATAGGGATCCAGCGGCCGTTGATGAGGTTTGAAGAGGCGTGTGTGAGGGAAGGATGGTTCATGATGAAGTCGAATCTGAGGACACTGGCTGGCGAGCAGCCAGTGGCAAACGACGGTAGCGTGCTCAGGCCTTGGTCTTGGAGCGGGGACGCGGTTTCTTGGCGCCCGATGCTGGCCTTGCGGCTGGCTTTGACGCCTGTGACTTGGACGACGCGGCCTTGGCCGGCGCCGCATCCGGCTTTGCATGCTTCAGTGTGTCGATGGGCGTGATGCCGATGGTGTCCTTGGTGTTCACCTTGAGGGCCTCAATGGCCTCGCGTGTGATCCTGACGCGCCCCTGTCGATCGACGGACATCGGGGTCTCGACGGCGCGGAACTCGCCGTCGCTGGTGAGGACGCTGGCGTAGCCGCTGACGGGACAATCGGCCGGGTCGATCTCATCAACCAGGGCGGCGCGGGTGGTTTTCTTGACGATCTCGATCTCGGAGGTCTTGGCCTCGAGGTGCGGGCCGCCGTCAAAGGGATCGATGCGGTTGTGGTATTTGAAGCCGAGCTTCTCGAGCATGCGGCGCGCGGGAACAGTCTCGGGGCTGACCTGGCCGACGGCGTTGCGCGCTTCGGCGGGGAGGAGCGTCAGGTAGATCTCTTCGCGCGGCAGGAGCGAGAGCATGAACTCTTTGCTGTGCTGGCAGAAGCGGTCGGCTTCGGGGTAGGAGAGGTTGATGAAGCGGCGCCCGAAGTACTCCCAGAAGGGATTCTGCCCGTCGTGGGAGATGGGGGCCATCATCTCGGCGAGGACGCGATCGGCGAAGAGTTCCGGATAGAGGCCAATAAAATGGAAGCGGATGTAGGAGAGGAAGCGGCCGAGGCGTTGCCGGTGGGACCGCATCGATGGCTGGAGGATGAGCCCCCCCACTTCCGTCGGCGCGGACTCGTCCAGGTGGAGTTTTGCGACGACGTGGGTCGTGCCAACCTGCAAGTCGGTTGAGAACATTTCCTTCTTGGCGAGCTGGTACGACAGGTTGGGCTGGCCCGGGCCGCCCATGCGAGAGACGACCTGGCAGGTGCCAAGGGGCGTGCCGCTCTCGATATCTTCGAGTACGAACATGAAGAGAGGCGCCTTGCCGGTGATCGCGCGAAGGCCGGCGGAGATTGCGCCGTGGTGTCCCGCGCTCGGGTCGGTGCGCTTCCCGGCGGCGGAGACGCGGCCTGCGCCGGTCTCAACGTCGGAGGCGAGCAGGAACGACTGGCGCGACCATTGGACCTTCTCCCCGATGATCGTGTTATCCGGAGGGAGGTTGATGAAGTACACCATGCGGGCCAGCTTGAGAAGCGTGGGCACGTCGTTCGGGATCGCGCGTCGGATGATGAACACGGTTTGGCTTTCGGTGTCGGTGCGTTGGTATCGGAATCAGTGACGCATTGGCTCGGTCGTGGTCGGACGCTCAGGATGCCGCGGCCTTCGCGAGGCCCTTCTCGAGGCAGGCGATGACGCGGGGCCAGTCTTCCATCTTCATGACGCCCAGGGGCGGCAGCATGCGGACGTGGTACGGGCCATGGCCGCAGTAGAAGAGGATGACGTGCTCGTCGAAGCAGGCGCGGCAGGCCTTGATGACCTTGTCCTTGTCGCCGCCGAAGGGCGTGAACCGCATCATGCCGCCGCAGCCGGAGACCTGGTCCTTCACCTTGGGGTTCGCCGGGAACCACTCGGGGTGGCGGGCGATCATGGCGTGCATCTGCTTTCTGAACTCGGCGTGGTGCTTCTCGATCAGCCCGTCCGGGCCGTAGTATGCGCCGTCACGGAGCTTCTCGACCACGCGGGTTCCGACCCGGAAATCGGCGGCGGCTCCGGTGAAGGTGCCGGAGAGCAGGCCGGGCTTGGGGTTGTACTGCTCGGTGTAGAGCGTGGCGCAGGCCTGTGTTATCTTGCCGACGCAGAGGACATCGACGTAGTCGCCGAGGTCGAGGTGCTCATAAGCGAACATGCGCGGCGTGCGTCCGAAGGACTGGATCTCGTCGTCCCACACCGCGATGTTGTGGGCCTTGCACATCTCCATCAGGGCCTTGTGGAAATCGCGCGGCGCAACGTTGAAGCCTCCCTCGCCCTGCACCAGTTCGAAGATGAAGCAGGCGTGCTGGCCGGGGTAGCGCTCGATGTACTGGCGGAGATGCTCCAGGGACATGTCGATGAAACGGGTCTCGCCCATCCGATCGGCGAGCACCGGGTTGTAGAAGGGCATGTAGTCGACCTGCGTGGAGAGCGGGATGCCGACACGCCCCGCGGCCGAGTCGCCCAGTTGCGACATGGTGACCGTGCGCCCCATGAAGCAATCCTGGAACGCGATGACGCGCGTCGCTCCCGGGGCGTGCTTCTGATAGCACACCTTGATCGCGTTCTCATTGGCCATCGCGCCGGAGGTGGTGACGAAGCAGTGCTTCAGGCGGCTGTTCTTCTTGGCTTCCGTCAGCAGCGTTTCCGCGAACTCGAACGCGCCGTTGCCCGACTGCAGGTTGCCGTGCTTGAGGGTGTCGTCGATGCCGGCTTCAACGGCGGCACGGATGAGATCCGGCTCGGCGTGGCCGAAGAAGTGGACGCCGATGCCGCAGATCATGTCCCACTTGACAGATCCGTCGAGAAGCTCGACGAGCGCGCCGTTGCCAGCGCCGGATGAGATGTAGGGATAGAGGAGGCCGCGGCCGCGGACGGCGGCGGCGCGGGCCATGAGTTCGTCGTATGACTTGGCCAGTTCGGGCACCGGGCCACGCACGTCGGTGATCATCGCCGACTTGGCGCGAACCTCGGAAACGATCGCATCGACGGCGGTCCGCACGGCGGGTGAAGCCGCGAGCTGCCGGCCGACTGAAAGCGGCGCTCCGGCGGCGTGCTGGCTGGCGATCTTCTGGGCTGCCGTGGTGGATGACGAGGCGGGCGTGGCGGAAGTCATGGAGTCCTCTCTCGTGGCGTCGGTCGATCTTTGGCGGGCGGGTCGGGTGTTCTCGGACCCTCAAGTCGTGGGGCGCGGGCAAACGTGTCGGCAATGCCGCATTGTTGGATCGGTCAGGGAAGGGTGCCCAAGCGAGCCCGATCGGCACGGGAAAGGCGGGCGATGAGGATTGCGAGGAGCTGGCAGCGTTCAACCAGGCTGGACAGGTCGATCCACTCGTCGAGCGTGTGCAGCCCACCTCCCCGGACTCCCAGCGTGTCGATGCAGGGAAGTCCCTCATCCTGGAGGATGTTGCCGTCGCAGACACCCGCCGTTTTCCCGAACGGCATGGACTGGCCGAGATCTGTCGCGACGCTTCTGGCGGAGTCCGCGAGGAACTGCACCCCCGGCGTGAGCGGCTTGGCAGGGCGGTTGAATGAACGCTTGATGACGACGCGCGGGAGGCGGTCGGCGGGCGTCTGGAGCGCGTCCACTTTGCGTGCCAGTTCTTCGCAGCCCGAGGGATCGGGGAAGCGGACGTTGCCCCACGCCTGCGCGTAATCGGGGACCGCGTTCGTGACTTCGCCGCCCTTGAGAGGGCCCACGTTCACGATCATGCCCCGTGAGGGTTCGGGAAGTTTCGCGAGCGCGACGAGCGTTTCGGCCAGAGCGGTGACGGCGGAGACACCGGCGGTGAAGTCGCGCCCGACGTGGGCGGTCTTGCCGAAGGTCTCAACCTTGAACTGACCGGAGCCCGCACGCTCGACAACCAGCGAACCATCGGGGAGCGCGGGCTCGAGGGCGAGGGCGAGATGGTGGGCTCGTGCGGCGTCGCGGATTGCCCGTTCGGAGTAGTAACTGCCGGTTTCCTCATCGGAGTTGAGCAGGAACGACCAACTGGCGTCGATCTTGAGTTCGTGCAGGACTTCGAGCGCGGCGACAGCGATGACGATGCCGCCCTTCATGTCCACGCATCCTGGGCCGACAGCGGTCTTGCCGTCTGTGTTGACCGTGAGCTTCTGGAATGGGCCGGCCGGATCGTGGACGGTGTCGAGGTGTCCGGCGAGGAGGATCCGCGTGAGGGATGGATCGCTAGAGATGCGCGACGCGATCCCGGTCGGGGGGATGGAGCCGCCGGAGGCGCCGAGCAGCCAATCGGGTTTGGGATCACCGGGAACGATCGTGGTGGTTGCGCCGAGGCGCGTGAGTCGGTCGAGCAGAATCGCCCGCGATGCATCCAGGGCGGCGGTGTTGTTGCCGCCCGTGGGCGTCTCCACGTGGTGCTTCAGGTCGGTAAAGAGGGCGTCGCGCCGGGCGTTGACCGCGGCGGAAATCTCACGCTCGAGTTGGGTCAGTGGCATAGGGGGCGAATGGTAGGGTGCGGTGTCAGTCGGGGTTCCAGTAGAGCATCATCAGCACAAGTCGCACCGCGACTCCCGCCAGCACGCACGTGCCGACCACGGCGAACAGCCCCCACCGCAGCCTGAAGATCAGATATGCCGCGAGGATCGCGAGCCCCGCGGACCACGGGTCGAACGAGGCCCACGCCGGGACGTCGAATCGCATCGGCCCGAGGCGAACGGGCACCGGCGAAGCGCGGAAGAAGACGTGGGTGGCGAACCAGAGGGCGAGGGCGAGCACGACGCCCACGACCGCCGCCGTGACGCAGGCGAGGGCCGCCCCGAGCCGGCGGTTGTGGCGCAGCCTCTCCATGTAGGGCGCACCCAGGAAGATCCACATGAAGCAAGGCGCAAACGTCATCCACGTCGCGAGGGTCGCGCCGACCAACCCCGACCAGAATGGCGTGAGCGGGACCATTGCGCCGTCCATTTCCATGGGTGGATAGCGAAAGCACCCGAGATGTCCCACAAACTGGAGCACGAGGATCAGCGGGCCCGGCGTCGTCTCCGCCAAGCCCAGCCCGTCCAGCATCTCGCCCCGAGTGACCCATCCCACCTCGGGGGCGTACTGCGCGACGTACCCCAGCACGGCGTAGGCCCCGCCGAACGTGACAACGGCCGCCTTTCCAAAGAACAGTCCGGACGTTGCGATCGAGCTGTTGGGGCCGAACAGTCCGGCAGCGAGAGCGAGCGGCGCAAACCAGATGATGAGCCACACCACCGCGACGCGCACCGCACGCAGCGGAGATCGGGAGACCGGCAGGACGGCATCATCGGGCAGGAGCGGCTGGATGTCGGCGTCCTTTCCCATCCGCTTATGCCCCGACACGGGCTTAAACGTCTCGGGCCACACCGCAGCGCCGATCAGGCCGGTGAGGATTGCGCCGATCACCACTGCGGGGAAGGGCACGCGGAAGAAGAACAGGGCTGCAAACGATGCGCCGGCCACGGCGACCATCGCGGGACTGGGCAGGGCCCGTCCTCCGATCCTGATCACAGCCTGCACCACGATGGCGACCACGGCGGGCTTCACGCCGTAGAACAGCCACTCGACGAGTCCGTAGCGGCTCGAGTTGGCGTAGAGGACACCGATCGCGAGCATGCACACTACGCCCGGGAAGATGAAGAGAAGCCCCGCCGCGAGCGCGCCGCGTGTGCGATGCATGAGCCAGCCGATGTAGGTCGCGAGTTGCATGGCTTCCGGCCCGGGAAGGAGCATGCAGAAGTTGAGCGCGTGAAGGAAACGTTGCTCGCCGATCCAGCGTTTCTCGTCGATGACGACACGGTGCATGACGGCGATCTGAGCCGCGGGACCGCCGAAGGAGAGCATGCCGATGTACAACCACGTGCGAATCGCCTCACGGAACGACACGCCGTGGCGGGGCCACTCGGCGGGCGCTCGATCGGAGGCCTCGGCCGCGGGGTGCTCGATCATGTGCGCTTGAGTCCCTTCCACTCGCGGGCGAGGATCGCGTGGCAGCACAGGTCGACGTACGTATCACCCTTCCGGCCGTGCTCGCGCTGGACGCCTTCTTGGATCATACCGAGCCTGTCCATCACGCGTTCGCTTGCGGGATTCCAAGTAAAGTGACGGGCGAACACGCGGTGGAGACCAAGATCGCCGAAGGCCCACTCCAGCATCGCGGCGCAGGCCTCGGTGGTGTAGCCGCCCTTGCGGTGGTCGCGGCGGGTGGAGTAACCAAGTTCGGCGTTGTTGTCCTTGGCATGCAGGATGAGACCCACGCCTCCGACCGGCTCGTCGCTGCCGGAGAGGCACCACGCGCGGGTGAGCCCGGAGCCGTCCGAGGCCATGCGGGAGAACTTCGCGAGCGCCTCAAGCCCCTTCTCGCGCGTGTAGGGAAGGGTGACCGAGCTCGTGTTCCGCTCGATCTCAGGATCATCGTTCAATCGAACATGGGCGTCGAGGTCTGACTCTCGCCACGGGCGCAAGACAAGACGCTCCGTCTGGAGCGTCCTGCCATCGTCGATGAAATGGGCTGGCGGCGCTGCGGTGCTCACGCCCCGATTGTACTTCGAGAGCTTACTTCACGCCGTCCTTGGAAGCCATCAGGCGGATCAGGTCAACGCAGCGGGCGGAGTACCCGGCCTCATTGTCGTACCAGGAGACGACCTTGAAGAACCGTTTGTTGAGCTCAATTCCCGCCTTGGCATCGAAGATGGAGGAGTGACGGTCGCCGATGAAATCGCTGGAGACGACCTCTTCGTCGGTGTACGCGAGCACGCCCTTCATGGAGCCGGCAGAGGCGGCCTTCATGGCGGCATTGATATCAGCCAAGGACGTGTCCTTCGCGGTCTTGAAGGTCAGATCGACCGCGGAAACGTCCGCCGTGGGCACGCGGAAGGACATGCCGGTGAGCTTGCCCTTCAGGGCGGGGATCGCGAGCGTGACGGCCTTCGCCGCGCCGGTGGAGGCCGGGATGATGTTCTGGTAGCCGTTGCGTCCGCCGCGCCAGTCCTTCTTGGAGGGGCCGTCCTGGGTCGGCTGGGTCGCGGTGACAGCGTGGATGGTGGTCATCAGGCCTTCTTCAAGGCCGAACGCGTCATTGATGACCTTGGCGATGGGCGCCAGGCAGTTGGTTGTGCAGGAGGCGTTGCTAACGACGGTGTGCTTGGCGGGGTCGTAGGACTCCTGATTGACGCCGAGCACCAGCGTCGGCACCTGGGCCGGCTCGCTCTTGGTCGGGGCTGAGATCACGACGCGTTTGGCGCCCGCCGTGACGTGGGCCGAGGCCTTCTCGAGATCGGTGAAGAGGCCGGTGGACTCGAGGACATAGTGAACGCCCATGTCCTTCCAGGGGAGCTTGGATGGATCCTTCTCGGCGAAGGTCCTGGTGACGCGTCCGTTCACCGTGAAGGAGTTCTCCGTCGCGCTGACTTCGACGGGCTTGCCGCCGATTGTGAAGCGACGGTGCATGGTGTCGTACTTCAGGAGGTACGCGAGGTTGTCCGCGGGCACCAGATCGTTGACGCCGACAATCTCGATCTCGGGAAACTCCGAGGCGAGCCGGTAGACGAGCCGTCCGATGCGACCGAAGCCGTTGATGCCGATGCGGATTGCCATGGGAACTCCCCGGTTGTGAGGCCGACGGGTGTGCCGCCGGGATGCGAGTGCGGGACCGAGCGCAACGCTAGGGGGCGCATGGGTCTGATTTCAATGAAAGAGCGCGATTCCAACGCTGCGCGGCGTTCACCGGCGTTCGTGGCGGATCTGCCCACCGACCAATGTCAGAACCGCCCTTCCTCGGACGCGGCGTCCGAGGAACGGCGTGTTCCGGCTCTTGCCGGCGAGTTCCTCCAGACGGATCGTCCATTCCTGATCCGGGTCGATCACGGTGATGTCGGCGGGACCGCCGGCGGCGAGCATGCCCAGCCCGGCGCGATCGAGGCCGCACAGGCGGGCCGGCTCGATGGTCATCATGGCGATCATCCGCGGCCAGTCGATGACGCCCGGCTTGATGAGCGCCTCGGCGTAAAGCGCCAGCGCGGTCTCAAGGCCGATGATGCCGAAGGGGGCTTCCTCGAACGGGCGGGCCTTCTCTTCGACGCTGTGCGGCGCGTGATCGGTCGCGAGGATTGTGATCGTGCCGTCCGCGATCCCCGCCTTGATCGCCTGGATGTCGGACTGTTCGCGGAGCGGAGGGTTCATCTTCGCGTTGGTGTCGTAGGCGAATCCGTCCGCGCCGCCGACCGCCTCGTGGGTCAGCAGCAGGTGGTGAGGAGACGCCTCAGCGGTGACCGGCTGGCCCGCGGCTCGGGCCCGACGCACGATCTCGACGCTGCCCGCGGCGGAGAGGTGCTGCACGTGGTAGCGGCACCCGATCGCCATGTTGAGGCGCACGTCGCGCTCGATGATGAGTTCCTCGGCGACGCGCGGCCAGCCCGCCAGACCCAGTCGCACCGAAACCTCCCCTGCGTGCATTGAGGCCCCCATGGTCAGGGTTGGATCCTGACAATGCTGCATGAAGGCGAGCCCGGCCTGACGCGTCATGGTGAGGACTTTCGACATGACGCCGGCGGACGCGATGGCATCGCCATCGTCGCTGATGCCCACAGCGCCCGCGCGGGCGAGCAGCGAGATCTCAGAGGGCTCTTCACCCCGACGGCCCTTGGTGCCGGCGGCCACGGTGTACACGCGGCAGTGTGCGGTTGAGCGTGAACGACCATCCACGAAGGTGACCATCTCGGGCGTGTCGAGCGCGGGCGTCGTGTTCGGCATGCAGCAGACGGTGGCGAACCCGCCGACTGCCGCGGCCAGTGTGCCGGACTCGATTGTTTCTTTGTGCTCAGCGCCCGGCTCGCGCAGATGGACGTGTGGATCGATGAGCCCGGGGACCACAAGCTTTCCCTTCGCATCGATGGTCCGATCGGCGGGCGACTTTGCCAATCCCTTGCCGATCTCCACGATGCGATCATCCTCGATCGCGACATCGAGAACCTGATCCAGTCCCGATGCGGGGTCGATCACGCGTCCGCCGGTGATGAGCAGTCGTGCCATGTTCCCCAGCGTATGCGGAAGGGAGGGAGGGAGTCGTGGCGTCTGTCGGCGCTCCCGGCTACCTTGGTCTGCAATGAACACGCCCTCTCACGTGCCCGGCGACGCGGACCGCCTGGTCGCTATGGCAGCGGCTCGGCTTCAGGCGGGGGATGCGCCACAAGCCTGCCACCTCGCGGTTCAGGCCCTTCGCCTGCGGAAAGGGCATCCCGGTGCGACGCAGATCGGCGCGGCGGCCATGAACTATCTGCGCATGCACGGGGAGGCGAGGGAACTGCTGACGCCGCTGCGGGAACAGATGGATCGCAATCCGGGGCTGCTTTACGAATGGGTGTATGCGTTGACCCATCAGGGGCATCCGGATGAGGCTCTGGCCGGGATCGATCGGCTGGAGCAGTTGGCTCCCGGGCGTGTGGAAGTTCAGACCCTTCGGGGCGTTGCGCACGCGATCGCCGGGCGCCACGACGTGGCGATCCAGACGCTCACGCCGCTGGTCGGTAAGGCCGCGCCGCACACGGTGATCCACCGGCTTGCGAACTCGCTGTGGCGCGTCGGCCGCGGGGCTGAGGGTGTCGATCTGTTGACGAGAACCCTGGTGGAGCCGGGCCTGCCGATGCCTGTGCGCCGGACGATGCTGTTTGCACGCGCGGACATCCTGGATGGAATCGGTGAGTACGACCGCGCCTGGGCCGACTTGATGGAGGCGAGGAAGAACCCCGAGACCGCTGGGTATGACCCGGATCGCGTGGCGGCATCGATCGACGGCGTGATTGCCGCGTGGACGCTTGAGCGCGTGGCGGCCATGCCCGTCGCGTCGACCGCGGCCCCGAGAGCGGTGTTTGTGCTCGGGATGTGGCGTTCAGGAACGACGCTGGTGCAGCAGGTGCTGGCCTCGCACCCCAAGGTGGCCAGCGCGGGAGAGCTGAGCGTCTTTCAGCAGGCGGCGGGGCGCGGGTGGCCGAGCGGTCGCGTCGGGGGCGTGCCGCTTCTGGGCGAACCGGCGGCGGTGACTGCGGAGCTGCTTGCCATGGGATCCGCTGCGCACGCGAGGGCTCTCTCGCAGGCGTCGATGGATGCGACACGCGTGATCGACAAGCTGCCGATGAACGTGCTCTATCTCGGTCTGATTGCGCGCGCGTGCCCCGGGGCACGCGTGATCCGTTGCGAGCGGGATCCGGTGGACACGTGCCTCTCGTGCATGTTCCAGTTGCGGGGGGCGCTCGCGCCGTACTGCGAGAAGCCGGAGTGGCTTGGGCGGTTCTATCGGGATGTGTGCCGCCTGGATGAGCACTGGGCGAGCGTGCTGGACCTGGCGCGGATGCGGGTTGTGTATGAGGAGCACGTGGCGGACCCGCCGGCGCACGCGCGGGCGATGGCCGCGTTCGCCGGGCTGGAGTGGGACGATCGCATGCTCCGTCACGAGAAGCAACAGAAGGTTGCGATGACGCGGAGCATCGACCAGGTCCGGAAGCCGATGTACACCTCGGCCGTGGCGAGGTGGAAGAACTACGAACGCCATATCGGACCGCTGGTCGACGCGCTCGGCGAGCCACCGTCGCGAGGTTCCGCGACTGCGTGATGTGAATGCTTGGAAGACGAGCGACCTTTGGGCTATCCTTATGCCCTGTCGCCTCCCGAGCCGCCCCCAGCGGCACCAACCCGAGCGGCGACCGTAAGTGCTTGTTTGTCCGGGGTATAGCGCAGCTTGGTTAGCGCGTCTGACTGGGGGTCAGAAGGTCGGCGGTTCGAATCCGCCTACCCCGATTCTCGGCCCGACCCAGCGACGGTCCAGCCCGTGAGAGCTGAAGGACGCGGCCATTGCGAGGCTACTTGCCATGCCGTCGCACAGACCCGCAACCTCTGACCATCTGCGTGTGTTCCTGCGAGATCACCTGACTCAGGCGCAGATTCGTCGTATCGCGAGTGCGGACTATGACTTCGACGGCGATGAGATCGCCGACGAGTTCCGACGCTATCTCAACACCGGGTCGCATCAATACGCGGGTAGAGGGAACTTGTACGAGTGCGCTCTGATGCAGCGGCACGACATGACCGAGCAACGGCCGATGAACGAGATCTTCGGCGCGTGGTGGCTCGGCGCGTTCTGCTCGGAACCACACTGCTTGACGCTCATCCACAATCTGGGTTCTGACGGCGTCGCGTCGCTTCTCCACATGCTGGTAAGAGGGTGTGCAGAGTTGCGAGAGGGCTCGTCTCAGGCGGCGCACGCGGCTCTTCCGTTCGTTGATTTCTTGCGTCTACGACTTGAGCCGAGCGACGCTTCCGTGTTTGATCTGGCCATCGCAGCGCTGGAAGCGATCGAACGCTATGGCCCGGAGGGCGCGAGGTCCGGGAGGTATCAGGCGTTCATGGAGCGAGTTGGAGACGCCTGACAAAGCAGGCAGGCCCACTGCGTCGTCCGGTCCGAACTGGGCTCAGAGGCGTTGGATCACCTCGCGCGATTGCGCAACTATTCGCTATTCGCTTGACGATTTCTTGGCTCGCGAGTTCGGGCGATCCCCATCGCGTGCCGTCGCATCCTGCTTCGGGGGAGCTGCGACGGGACAGCTCATGCTCTTGCCATACATCCCGGACCGATCGAAGCAACATGGTCGCCGCTTTCCTTTGGCGAGCATGTCGCAGGCATTGCTGATCCGGCGGGCGCGGGTTTCCGCTTGCTTGGCGGAGACGATCCACTGAATCCAATCGCGGCGCGCGACGGGTGTGATGTCTTGCCAGACTCCCTTCGCACGGGCGGGCGCGGTCGCGAGCGCTTGCCGCAGATCCGGCGGCACGCGCGGCTCCGGCTCATCGGCGGGGGCTACCGGCACGAACTCCATTGTGACGCTTTCGCCCTCGCGCTCCAGTCCGGCCGCTTCGCGAAGTTTACGGTCCACCGTGAGCCAGTGGCCTCCCTCGCCGTCGGGTTCGAGGGTGGCTTGGAAAGCAAAGCCATTGATCGTGCCCTTCACCGTGACCTGCCCTCGCGAAGGGAGCTTCGCGCTGGCCGCCTTCGGCAGGGCCAAGAAGGACCAGGAGACGGCCTTTCCGGTCGTTGCCGGGCGGAGGAGCGTGGCCCGGAACCGGACCTTCGCGCCCGCACGCGCGGGGCCGGACTTGCTCGATGGCGAGTCGCTCGCGAGCGCCGCTGGTCCCTTTGCCGCTCCTCGAGTCACGCTGTCGTCCTCACTCTGCTTCTGGCATTCACGGCGTGCTCGGCAGCCGATTCGAGCGCATCATAAATGCTCGCCCGTGACCCTTGCCACATGCAGGGTGTCGGCGTGCTGCTGGAAGCGTATCACCTTGCCATCGGCTACTCGCCAGATGTGGAGCATCTGGGTGTTCTGCTCGCGCCCGGTGGCCTTGTACGTGCCGCCGTAGCGACCGCACGCCACGATCGTGTCGCCGGCATCGAGGATCTCCTCAATGACAACCGCAAAGCCGTCCCACTCGCCAACGCAACGGGCAAAGACGCCGTTCAGCACGGCCTCGGGCCCGATGTACGGGTTGCCGTCGGCGTACGGGAAGTTCTCCGCCTCATTCCAGACGATTGTCGGGCTCATGCATCCGAGCACGCCCGCGACATCGCCCTTGGCGAACGCGTCGTAGATCCCGCGGATCAGATCGACGTTCTGCCTGGACATCGCTCTCTCCATCGCATCAGCGATTCACTCGAACTCGCCCACGTAGACCACGAAGTCGGCCCGGTCGCGATCGTCTTCTCGGAGAGATTCGGACCACGCATCAACGACGCTGACCGTGACGACACGGGCGCCGGGTCGCAGCTTGAGCAGTGCCTCGATCAGACCGCCCCGGAAATCGCTGTGGAAGCGGCCGACCACGTGCACGACGGGCGTTCCAAGCTTCTTGATCGCTATGGCGATGGAATCGGCCATGGTCCAGTCCCAGAGCGATTGGGCGCGAAAGCTTGAATCCAAGCGGCTGCGAAGTTCTTCCGGCGTCTCCTGCTTCGGCGGCCCCCCGTGAGAGGCCATGGCGGGATTGGACATCAGGGCGTCGTAATCGGCCCGGTACTTCCCGGTCGGAAGCGCATCGGGAATGCGGAACAAGCGCCGCTGCTCCGTCCTGAGCGAGGCCAGTCGCTCGTACGACTCGCGGCTGGCGGCCCGCACGTACACACGCGGCGCGTTGGCTGCGATGACCGGGCGGGAACTGTCCTTCGCGGCGTTGATCATCGACCGATGTCCGGGCGGGTACGAGGAGTCGGATAGACGCCGCGTGGCCTTCAGGAACGAGGTCTCGTCCGACAGACCGGTGAGGTAGTCATCGAGCCGGGACTGCTCGTCGCGGGTGAAGAACTCCATGCTCAGGACGGCGGAGCCGCGACGCGAGAGCACGTCGACCCAGAGTTCCTGGGCGAACGCGAGACCGAGCGGATGGCCGTGGTTCTCGCCGATGACCAGGGCTTCCGAGTTTGACGATTCGGAGACGAGTGATTCCCAGTCGACCGGGGACCCATCTCCGCCGCGGAAGATCCTCACCGTTCGCGCCTCGGTCGCCAAAGCGGGATCGGGGGCCGATAGAACGGGTTCCGAGGCGGGCGACGCTGCGGCGGGAGCTTGCTTGGAGGCACAGCCGCCAAGCATTGCCATAAGACCGGCAGCCAGAGACGCCACGACATTGCGAGGGGTGCTCATACGCCGAGCATGGTACCAGAAACGCGCTGGGCACCGCACGCCCGACTCATTCGCCGGGGATCAGCACGCCGCTGTTGCGCATGAGCGTCTTGAACGCCTCACCGAACACGAAGTTGCCCTCGGGGAACTCGATGCCGGCCATGTTGTTCTCGAGGACAGAGAACATGAGATCGATGTGTCCGATGGTGCGGACCTTTCCGGACCACGCCTCCAGCAGCTCGACCACGCCCTTGGTCGAGGCGCCCTGCGGACCGAACTGGTCCATTGTGATGGTGTAGCGGAGGGTGTCGCCGGCCGTTGCGTCGTGGTCGAGGTCCACGCGAGTGACCTTTGCAAGCACGATCTTCTGCTCGAATGCCAGGGCGTGCCCGATGAGGATGCCACCCGATTGGGCGACGCCCTCCACGATGAGCGAGCCGGGCATCACAGGAAGCGAAGATCGCGTGTCCGTTGCCGCGAAGTGCTCGTGCATGTGCTCTTCGGCGAGCGAGATGTGCTTGATGGAGACCAGACGCTGACGCGGCTGGAGCTCAACAACACGATCGATCCACATCCATCGCACGGTTGGTTCATCCGGCCTTTGTGGCGAGCTTGTTCTGAACGAAGCGCACCAGCGCTTCAACGGTGAAGATATCGCCGATCTTGGTGACCTGAGGATCCCGCTCAAACGTAGAGAGGTCCACGTGCGGGAGCTTCTCCTTGATCGCGGCGACACCCTTGGGCGTGACCTTGCCGTCCTGAACAAACTCAGCGTTCTGCGCGAGCGAATCGGGGAAGAGTTCCCCCTGCTGGATCTTGATCCCGAAGGCCTGCTCCAGGCGGAAGACGATGTCGAGGAAATCGATGGACTCGGCGCCCAGGTCGCCCCTGAGCGTGGCCGTCGGCGTGATGTCTCCCTCATCGACGCCCATGGCATCTGCGAGGATGTCCTTCACCTTTGCAAAAATGTCGTCGCGAGTCATGCGAGATCCCTGGTTCTGCCCGCCCGAGCCGCGCACGACGGGTTACACACCCGGCTTCGCGGAGTCTTGGACGGGAAGGAACGTCCCCGTGGAGGGACAGAGTTTAGCCGATCGGGGCTGGTTCGGGGCGGCCGACGAGAATCGGGCTTGTGACACGCGCCGGTCGGAGCGAGAACCGACCGGTACAGGCCGTCGGCGTGTCGGCACCCGGCAGCGCTGCCGGATCCAGCAGCCGCACGACGCCCTTGAAGTCAATCTCGCCGGAGGCGGCGGTCACCGTTCGATCGATCTCTACACGGATCGCGTAACCCGGTCGTACAAAGGTGCCGTACTTCAGGGCGCGCACCTTGCCCAAGACCAAAGGCGGTACCGTGGGGTCCCCGTCGCGCTCGGCCAGAAGTCGCGCGGCCTGCACCATGGACTCCAGCATAAAGACGCCGGGTAGCACCGGGTAGGTCGTGAAGTGATCAAGGAGATATTCCTCAGAACGCGTCACCTGCTTGAGGGTGACGATCCGGTCAGGGCCCCACTCCAGAACTCGGTCGACCAGCGAGAAGTGCATGCAATATGGTAGCGGCGAGGGCGGCGCCGGCGATACGCTCGGCCCATGGGCGGCGTGATCGATCGGGGAATCTGCCTTCGCACATGGGACTGGTCAGAGACCAGCCAGACCGCCCTGATCATGTTCCGGCAGATCGGCCTGCTGCGCGTGCTCGCCAAGGGCTCGCGCAGAGACGGAGCCCCGTTCTCCGGCGGGCTCGAGGCCGTTGCCGCGGCTGAGGCGAAGGTGTTTCCGAGGCACTCCGGGGGGCTTTCGACGCTCGCGAGCTGGGACCTGGAGGAGAGGTTTGAAGCCCCGCGGCACACACTGGGCGGATTCGCCTGCGCGTGTTACATGACGGAGGTGGTCAGCCGGCTCGTCACCGAAATGGATCCCCATCCGGGCTTGTTCGACGCGCTCGAAGCGGGACTGCGCGAGGCTTCCGAAGGCGATCCAGCGGTGGTCCGTCTGCAGTGGGCCGCGCTCGCCGAGGGAGGGCATCAGCCGGATCTGCAGGGCGACCCCGTGAGGGAACGAGAGGCGGCCTCGGCGTACTTCGAGTTCTCTCCCCTGTGCGGGCGCATGGTGGGCCCGCGGGAGAGGGTCGGCGGCGAGCTGTGGCGGGTTCGAGAGGTCACCGTCCACCTGCTTCGCGCGATCGCTGCCGAGGATTCCGAAGGGCGCCTTGCGCTGCCGGATCCGATAACGTGGGGTCGGGCACGCCGGTTTCTTGACGCGTGCTTGAGATACACGCTGGGTGTTGAGCTGCGGTCGGGGGAACTGCTTGCCCGATCGGAAGAATCAGGGGGGGCGGCCTCGGTTCAGTGAAGCTGGTGGGTCGGGGAGCCGATCGCATACGGGTTGGGTTCGTGCTCCAGGCCTTTGGACAAGTGAAAACTCGCCATGCGCAAGGACGTGCTGGAAGAGATCTTGAGTTGCCCTTCGCTGCCGTCGCTTCCGGCGGTGGCTGTCCGCGTGATCGAGTTGACCAGTGATCCGAATGTCAAGCTCGCGGACCTGGGGCGAGTCGTCGAGACCGATCAGGGACTCACGACCAAAATCCTGCGAACGGTCAACTCAAGCTTCTACGGGCTTCGCCAGAAGTGCGGCAGCATCCAGAAGGCCTTGGTCATGCTCGGGCTCAACCCGGTCAAGTCGCTGGCGCTCAGCTTCTCGCTCGTCAAGGCCGTCGAGGATGGGCACGACGCGTGTTCATTCGATTTCAGTGCGTACTGGCGGCGAGGCCTCTATACCGCCGTGGCCGGAAGGGTGTTCGGCGGGCTGGAGAAGCTCGAAGATCCCGACGAGGCATTCCTGGGCGGGCTGCTGCAGGATGTGGGCATGATCGCGATTCACCGCGCGCTCGGCGCGAGATACGACGAGGTGCTCCGACGAGCCCCCCACCATCGCGACCTTGTCAGCGCGGAGCTCGAACTGCTCGAGGTCCAGCATCCGGACATCGGCGCGATGCTCGCCGAGCGATGGAAACTCCCTTCGCAGATTGTGCTGCCCGTGAAGTATCACGAGCGGCCGACGGCCGCGCCCGCGTCGTGTGTGCCGCTCATCCGGTGCGTCGCGATCGGGAATATCGCCCACGACGTGCTGACGGATGCGGATCCCACCGAGTCCGTCAGGCGCATGTACGCGAGGGCCGAGCAGTGGTTTGAGCTGAAGCCGGACCAGGTCGACGAGCTGCTGCGGCGGATCGCGGCGGGCGTCCGTGAGATGTCGTCAGTGCTGCGTCTCTCGACCGGTCAGTCGGCGGACGTGGACGAGGTGCTGATCCGCGCGAACGAGCGGCTGGTCGAGATCGCTCGTCAGGACGTGTCCCGCGCAGAATCCGGATCGGCGACGCCGGTGTTCGATGTCTATGAGAAGGACCCGATGACGGGATTGGGCACGGTCGGCGCCTTCCAGGCCGCGCTGCGCTCCGCGCTCGATGCGGGCGAGAAGCGAGCCGAGGCCGTGAGCGTCATCCAGATCCGCGTCGCGGGCGTTCCGGCGGGGGTCTCGACGAACGAATCGACGGAGACACTCCTGGGCGTTTCAGCTCTCATGAACAAGCACTTTCAGCCCCTTGGCGGCATCGTGTGCAGGACCGCGGAGACCCAGTTCGGGGTCGTCGTGCTGGGAACGGGGCGGTTGGGCGCGCAGCGCGTCGCGGAGGAGTTCCGGGCGGATCTCGAGCTTACGGGCGCACGCTGGGCGAAACACGGCGGTCACGCGACCACGGCGAGCGTCGGCGTGGTCGGCATTGAGCAGGGAGGCTCGCTGCCTTTCACACGCCCGGAGCAGTTCACCGCGGCGACGGCAAAGGCGCTGCAGGCGTGCGAGACGGCGGGAGGCAACTGCGTGCGGGTGTTCGTGCCGAAGGCCGCATGACACGCGCATCGGGCGCAGTCGCGGCTGGCCCGGTGGGGAAGCACGTGCAACCATCTGGGCGTGGAACTCAACCCAGACTCGCTCGACGTCGCGACGCGTTACAAGCTCCTGATCGGGTGCATCCTGCCCCGTCCGATCGCGTTCGTGTCGACGATCTCTCCGGACGGGCGACCAAATCTCGCACCTTTCTCATTTTTTTCCGGGGTCGGTTCCAATCCCCTGACGGTGTTGTTCTGCCCGGCGAATGACGGTCACGGGCGTGAGAAAGACACGCTCAGGAACTGCAAGCCGCGTGAAGAGGGCGGGTACGGGCAGTTCGTTGTGAACGTGGCATCGGCGTCGTATATCAATCGGGTTGCGGCGGCGGCGGAGCCGCTCCCATATGGCGAGAGCGAGTTCGAGCTGGCAGGCCTGACGCCGTCACCCTCACTGTTCGTGCGTCCTCCGCGTGTGCTGGAATCGCCGGTCGCGTTCGAGTGTGAAACGATGCAGGTGATCCGCACCAATCCGGGCGCCCCCGCCGGCGGGAATGTGGTGATCGGCCGCGTGGTACATGTGCACGTCCGTGACGAGGCGATCAACGATCGGCACCACATCGATCCCGAGGTGCTCGACCTCTGCGGCCGAATGGGGGGCACGACCTACTGCACGACGCGGGAACGCTTCCAGGCACCCATGGGACGTGCGGCACTCGATCTGCCTCCTCTCCCGCGTTCGGAGGGTTGAGGGCGACCACCGACCAATGAGAAAGGCCGCGTGGAGTTCCACGCGGCCTTCAAAGCGTTGCATTGAGCGAGTCGGGTGATCAGTTGCGACGACGACGGGCGACGAGGCCGGACAGGCCCACGAGCGCGAGGGCGCCGGGGGCGGGAACGATCTGGCCGTCAGCCGACACCGTCTGGCCGGTGAATGCCGAACCGAAGAAGCCCCCGCCGAAGCGGATATAAAGCTGGCTGAACGCGCCGAGGTATGGCGGGTTGCCGGGCATGTCCATGTCGAACGAGCCCGAGACGCCGTTGAAGGTGCCGTCGGCGGCGCCATTGTCGTTGAAGTAAACCTCTTCCATGAGGCCGCTGAAGAAGACGACGCCGAAGCCCGGCGACTGCCAGAGGCCGTCGATCGTGGCGGTGATGGTGTCGCCATCAATGTCGGTGATGACGAGCGTGCCGGTGCCGGTGCCCTCGGTGGAGCTGGTCTTCAGCACGTCGAGCGTGATCTGGACGTCGGCGGAGGTCGCCATGCTCATGAAGCCGGTGTCGAACTGAGCGGTGCCGCCCGGGCCGACGTTGCGGGTCACGTCGCCACCGGTCTGGATCGCACCGACGCTGTCGGCGACGGCAGTGAACGTGCCCATCGTCGCGTTGATCGGGGCGTACGAGCCGTTCAGGTCCGTGAAACCGAACGTGGAAATCACGTCGGCGGAAGCCGCGCCAGCGAACGCAACGCCAGCGACGGCAATGACTGCAACAACCTTACCCATGTCTTCTCTCCCGTCGTCGGGGTCTCTCGGCCCGACGCCTATGAACCAATCGCAGGCCGGGATACACATGCCCGGAAGCGCCTGCGGCCGGTCGGTCTCTCTGCTGACAGTATGGTGTCATGCGAAAGCAAAATCGAGGGGTTTGCCAACGAGTTTCCAGTTTTTTTGCTTCGCGACGCGGATTTCTCTCGGACGTGCCCCCCAATGGCCTGCACCGGCCACATTTTCAGACTTTTTGGCCGGGAACGATCCGTCAATTATCCAAACAAAGCCCCCGAGCATCCGTGATGGACGCCCGGGGGCTGGGAGGCTCAGGACTCGCCGCGGGAGGTTTGCGCCTCGCTGGCATCGTCCTGGTGGTGGGTCCGTCCACCCGTTGTCGTCCCGTCTCGGCTGCGGGCCCATCGCCCGTTGGCCCGCCCGAACGTGTGCGGCGTGCTTCTGCCCGAACGCTCCGTGGCACAGGGCTGCGGGCTCCCTTGCCGATTGCTCCGTCAGAAGTCTGAGTTCAAAGAGAACAAGGACAGTCCCTCTCCTGTTCTCCGGGCCGGTTCCATCCTGCCCGACTCATGCCGTTCACGTCGCTCGGGATGGTCTGGAGCGTGTGAGCCGCTCGAGACTGAACGACGTTCGATCCATCCTTCAACTGCACCCCATGCTGTTGCCGCAGTTCAAACACTTGTGACATGTGCCGCTGCGAACCGTGATCGTGCCGCAGACATCGCAGGGGGGGGCATCGCTGGTGTTCTCCATAGCCGCGGTCAGCGTGCCGGTGTGGATCACCGTTGTCTCCTCAATGGTCACGCGGACACGTCCGTCGCCCGACGTCCTGCTCGACTTGGACGAGGAGTCCGTGACGGAGATCGATTCTCGCGCGATGCGGTGACTCTCGTTACGCTGGGCCGAAGTCGCCCAGCCCTTGTCCTCCTTCATGCGACCGATGACAGGATCGGCGACGGAGCCGTCTTCGCGCTTGGGAGCGTTGGCCTCGCGATAGCCGTCAACGAACTGCATGCCCATCCATCGGAAGATGTAATCCACGAGGGACTTGGCAAAGGGGATGTCGCGGTTGGTCGTCATGCCCGCGGGCTCGAACCGCTGGTGCGTGAACTTGTTGACCAGTGACTGGATCGGCACGCCGTACTGGAGCGCGACGCTCGTTGCGGTGCCCAGGGAGTCCATCAGGCCGCCAATGGTGGAGCCCTCCTTGGCCATGGTGATGAACAGCTCGCCCGGCTGGCCGTCGTCGTACAGCCCGACGGTGAGGTACCCCTCGTGGCCGGCGATGTTGAACTTGTGGGTGAGTGAGCGGCGCGTGTCCGGCAGACGCCGACGCATCGGGCGATGCTGGACTTCCACCTGCTTGGCGTCTGCCGCGGGCGCGTCAGCCCGCGCAACCGCCTGTGCAACAGCCACCGTCGCCGCCGCGACCTCTTCTTTGGCTTCGGACTCCCCCAACTCATCGACCTCGCTCTCCAGATCCACGTCGGCCTTGGTGTCTGAGGTCGAGTTCAGGGGCTGGCTGAGCTTGCAGCCGTCGCGATACAGAGCGTTGGCCTTCAGTCCGAGCTGCCAAGAGAGCTTGTAGCACTCCTTGATGTCGTCGACCGTCGCCTCGTTGGGCAGATTGATCGTCTTGGAGATCGCGCCCGAGATGAACGGCTGGGCCGACGCCATCATGCGGATGTGGCCGTGCGGGTGGATGAATCGCTTGCCGGTCTTGCCGCACGTGTTGGCGCAGTCGAAGACGGGCAGGTGATCCTTCTTCAGGTGCGGCGCGCCCTCGACGGTCTGCGTGCCGCAGATGATGCGGTTGAGTTCGTCGATCTGCTTGTCATTCAGCCCGAGCTTCTTGAGCACGTTGAAGGACATGTCGGCGCGGGCCTTGGCGGGATCCGCACCGATGGCCTTGAGGACAGCGTCTGAGAGAACCCAGGTGCCGAACGCGTGCCCGATCTCGAAGACGCCGGGAAGCGACTGCTCGATCTTGGCGAGTTCTTCTGCGCTGAAGCCCTTGGTCTTCAGGAATGCCGCGAAGCTGAGGCCTCCCCCGATTCCCTTGGGCATCGGCACGTCGAGCGAGAGCGTGCCGAGCAGATAGGTCATGATGTCCTTGACCTGGGCCGCGGTGTATCCGAGCGCATCCAGCGCGGGCTTGACGGACTCGTTGGCGATCTTGAAGTACCCGCCGCCGGCGAGCTTCTTGAACTTCACGAGCGCGAAGTCGGGCTCGATGCCGGTGGTGTCGCAATCCATGACGAGGCCGATGGTGCCGGTGGGCGCGATGACCGTCGTCTGCGCGTTGCGGTATCCGTGCTTGGCGCCGAACTCGACGGCGTCGTCCCAGGCGCGGGTGGCCCGGTCGAGGATCGTCCGCGCGTTGGCGATGCGATCGGCTCGACCAGACTTCACCAGTGCGTGATCAACGGGGACCGGCGTGATGCTCAGCGACTCGTAGCGGTCGCTGTCGCGTGGCTCGCCGTGGGCCGCGAGGCGGTGGTTCCGCATGACGCGGAGCATGTTCTCCTTGTCGGCCTCGTAGCCGGGGAAAGCCCCAAGCAGCTCCGCCATCTCCGCGGATTGGCGATACGAGCGGCCGGTGAGCACGGCCGACAGCATCGCACAGATCGCCCGCGACTCGTCGCTGTCATACGGAATCCCCGCCTGCATCAGCATCGCGCCGAGATTGGCGTAGCCCAGGCCCAGCGTGCGGTACTTGTAGCTCAACTCCGCGATCTCGCGGCTCGGGAACGCCGCCATCAGCACGCTCACCTCGAGCACGATCGTCCAGAGGTCGATGCCGTGCTCGAATCGCTCGATATCGAAACTGCGCGTCTCCGGATCGTAGAACTTCAGCACGTTCAGCGATGCAAGGTTGCACGCCGTGTTGTCCAGGAACATGTACTCCGAGCACGGATTGCTGGCGTTGATCCGCCCCGCGCTCGGGCACGTGTGCCACGCGTTGATCGTCGTGTCGAACTGCACGCCCGGATCGGCGCACCGCCACGCGGCGTACCCGATGTCGTCCCACAACTCCCGGGCCTTGAACGTCCGGGCCAGGTCCCCGTTGGTCCGCCAGAACGTCTTCCACTCCCCATCGCTCTCCACCGCCTCAAAGAACGAGTCGGGGATGCGCACGGAGTTGTTGGAGTTCTGGCCGCTGACGGTCTGGTACGCCTCGCCATTGAAGTCGTAGTCGAGCTTCAGCCCCATCTTCGAGGCCGTCTCCTGCCGCTCCTTCGAGAGCTTCTTCATCCCTTCGACCAGCGCGGCGACCTTGATCTCCTCGCGGACCTTCCAGTTCACGAAAGTCTGGATGTCCGGGTGGTCCATGTCGAGGCAGACCATCTTGGCGGCGCGACGGGTAGTGCCGCCGGACTTGATCGCGCTGGCGGCACGGTCGCCGATCTTGAGCCAGGACATCAGCCCGCTGGACTTGCCGCCACCGGACAGCGGCTCGCCCTCGCCACGCAGGTGGCTGAAGTTGGTGCCGGTGCCGGAGCCATACTTGAAGAGGCGTGCCTCGCGGACCCAGAGGTCCATGATGCCGCCGGGGTTGACGAGATCGTCCTCAACGCTCTGGATGAAGCACGCGTGGGGCTGCGGGTGGGTGTAGGCATCGCTCGCGAGCGAGACCTCGCCGGTCTTCGGATCCACGACGCAGTGGCCCTGGGCCGGGCCGGAGATGCCGTACGCCCAGTTCAGCCCCGTGTTGAACCACTGGGGCGAGTTGGGGGCGCACATCTGGTGCACCATCATGTAGACGAGTTCGTCGTAGAACGCCTGAGCGTCAGCCGCGGAGTCGAAGTACCCGTGCGTCTCGCCCCAGTAGCGCCAGCACCCGGCGAGGCGATGGATCACCTGGCGCGCCGAGCGCTCGGGACCGGTGACGAGCTTGCCGTCCTTGTCCTTCTTGAACCTTCCGCCAGCGCCCGCGCCGGGGACCGCGCACGGGTCCTCCATCTGCGGCACGCCCGCCTTGCGGAAGTACTTGGAGACCATGATGTCGGTCGCGAGCTGCGACCAGGTCTCCGGCACCTCGGCATCCTTCATCTCGAAGACGACGCTGCCGTCGGGGTTCGAGATCTTCGACGACCGGCGCGTCCAGCGCACGCTGTCGAAGGGGTCCATTCCGTCCTTGGTGAACTTGCGGGTGATCTTCATTGGGCGCCCTTATCACTCAATCTGCGAACAACCTGTCCCATGACTTGGCAGAGCGTCGTGCTCGCCCACTTCGGATTAGCTTTGCGTTATCTGTTGTGTGATGTGGCTCAATTAACTCGGACAGCTCTTTCATCCAACCGAGGCGCTTGCAGATGAAGCGGACTTCCTGTTCAGATCTTCCATGCTCTGCCAACGTCGCTTCGAACTGCTTCGACCGCCTGGATGAATTACACGGCGGGCAAGCTGGCACGAGGTTCCAAATCACATCTTCGCCTCCATGCTCTCTCGGAATCACGTGATCACAGGTCACGCTTGCATGAACTTGAGAATCAATTCGAACTTCGCAACCGCAATACAAACATCTCGCGTTCCAGAAAAACATGAGCATGCCACGCAAATGGTCCCGCTGTATGGCGATCGCCTCTTGCACGCTCGTTTCGACAAAGGTACGGTCACCGCCTTCGACCAAGATCGGCCGCAGGTGTGAGTGCGAATCCCTCGCCATCGATCTCTTACCGCGTCTCGCCCGCACGCTGTCTCCTCGACGCTCCGAAAGCGTCACCATTGCCTCTCCCATCAGTCCACCTTCGGCAACGTCAACCCACCCTGATCCTGATACTTCCCGCCCTTGTCCGCGTACGAGGTCTTGCAGACCTGATCCGCGACGAGAAAGACCAACTGTGCCACGCCCTCGTTTGCGTACACCCGCGCCGGCAGCGGCGTGGTGTTGCTGATCTCCAGCGTCACCTTGCCGCGCCACTCCGGCTCCAGCGGCGTCACGTTCACAATCAAGCCGCACCGCGCGTACGTGCTCTTGCCGACGCAGATCACCAGGATGTCGCGCGGGATCTCGATGTACTCCACCGTCTCGCAGAGCGCGAACGAGTTGGGCGGGATGATCACGTACTGCTGGCCCTCGGCCTTGTGACCGACATCCACCTCGACCATCATGTCGTCGCTGAACTTCTTCGGGTCGACCACGGCGATATCACCGGATCGCGGCGTGGGCGTGAAGATCTTGAAGCGGGTGCCGACGCGGACGTCGTATCCATAAGAGGAGACGCCGAAGGAGATCCGGCCCGGACGCTTCTGGGCGTCTGAGAAGGGCTCGATGCGAACCCGGTCGCGGATCTGCGTGTCGGAGAGTACGCCCACTGCCAAAGTCCTTTCATATCCCGAAAACAGCCGCACCGAATCAAGCAAATAACCGCCCCCCAATTGGGCGTTTCCTGGCTTTCCTTGCCGGTCTGGTCAACCCGCCAGATCTCAGCGGGGGCTCAGGATACCACTACAGATCGTGCTGGCAATGGGGTCAGCCCACAAAATCCGGTAGAACTTCCCTGAATATCCTGTCAGTTGCGCCCAACATCCCGAGATATGGAGACTTGCGCGCGAACCCTGTTTGGTATTTCGCGACGGCACACCGCCCGAATGGGTTGTCTCACCCACTGTCTGACGCGCCCGGAGCTCCCGCCCATTGTGGATAGCTTTGCGATTCTGAACCGGATCCGGTTCTGGGGTCCATTCCCCCCACTTTCCAAGCGTGGGGAACGCGAGGCCCGCAACTCCCGTAAAGTTCGGGCCTTCCATCAGAGTCCCGCAGGTTCTCCGGAGCAACGAATGCCGCAGGTGTCATCGTCACGTCGCTCGATCGCGTCTGCCGCCACGCTCACTCTTCTGGTGGCGGCTGCTGGTTCCACGCTCTCTGCGTGCGGCGGCTCGCAGAAGGAGCCCCCCAAGCCGCGGACGGTCGCGCCGGTGGTTCGGAACGTGCCGATGTCGCTTCGGGGGACGATCGGTTCGGAAGTGACGGTCAACGGCGTTCAGCCGGTGATCGTCTCAGGGCTGGGCCTTGTGGTGGGCCTGAACGGCACGGGTGGGATGGCGCTCGATGCGGGCGTGGCGGCCACGATGGAGCGTGAACTGGGCTTGCGCGGCATCAGCCAGGGAGGAAACTCCACGGCAGGCACGAACATTGAGGGATTGTCGCCGCGCGAGCTGCTTTCGGACCCGAACACGGCGGTGGTGACGGTGTATGCCGCGATTCCGCCGGGCTCGCCCGAGGGGGCGGCTTTCGACGTGTACGTGCGGGCTCTGAACGCGACCTCGCTCGAGGGCGGCATGTTGTGGACGACGGAACTGCGGATCGGCGATCCGACCGTGCTGGGCGGGTATCGCACGCAGAAGCTTGCGTCGGCACGGGGCTCCATCTTTGTCAATCCGTTTGTGGATCCCGGTACATCGCAGACGGGCGTCGGGCAGGCGGTCGGCCGTGTGCTTGATGGCGGGCTCGTGGACAGCCCGATGAAGCTGGAACTGCAACTGGACAACGAGTCCGGAGCCCGGGCACGTTCGATTGTCTCGGCGATCAACTCCCGCTTTCCGCCGGCACACCACGGGCAGACCGCGCGGGGGCGATCAGCGGGTTCCGTGACGCTGACGGTTCCGACGCAGTACGCCAAGAGGCCCGCGGATTTCCTCCAGTTGGTGACGCATCTGCCGATCGATCAGGCGAATCTCGACGCGTACGCCCAGAGTTACGTTCGCGTCATGAAGAACGAGCCCCTGATGGCGGAGGACATGATGTGGTGCCTTCGCGCGATCGGCGAGCGTTCGCTGCCGTTTGTGCGCGAGCTGTATGAGGACCCGGACATCGTGCCGCGCATGGCGTCGCTGAACGTCGGGGCCTGGCTCGGCGACGCTCGCGTTGTCGAGCCCCTTCTGGCGCTGGCTCGCACCGGCCCGACCCCTATTCGCGTCGAGGCGATCGGTCTGCTGAAGACGGTTTCTGGAGGCCCGACGCTGGAACTGGCCCTCCGCGAGCTGCTGACCGAGAGCGATCTGACGGTCCGCGTCGCGGCGTATGAGACGCTTGCCGATCGGGCGGAGCAGAAGCAGCTTTCATACGCGGCTGCGAGAAACCCGTCGACAAAGGTCGTCACCGAGGCGGGCACGTTCGAGCCCACGGTCTACCGCGTCATGTCCGGGGCGACGATCCACGGCGTGGAGCGACGGCTGATCGGAGACAAGTTCGCTCTTGACAGGGTGTTGGGCGGACCCCCGCTCGTGTACGTGACGCAGCAGCGGGCCCCGCGGGTGGTGGTGTTCGGCGACGGGCCCCGTGTGACCGAAGGAGCGTTCGCGTCGATCTGGACCGACCGGCTGATGCTGCTGAACGACTCGTCCTCCAACGAGCCGCGGATTTACTATCGCGACTACCGGACTACCCGGGTAACCCAGACAAACGTGCCGTCGGACCTTACGGATCTGGTGGAGTTCTTCGGCCGCCGTCCCTCTCCGCAGGATCCGCGCCCGGGATTGGACCTGTCCTACTCCGAGGTCGTCGGAGCCCTCTACGGACTCCAGACTGCGGGCGCGATCAACGCGGCATTCGCGACCGAACGGGACAAGCTGATGGCTCAGTTGCTGGACGCCAACCAGCGGGCTCTGGTTGAGGAGCGGCCCGAGACCGCCGCGGACGAGTCGGAGACAGTCTTCTTCGACGCCCCGGAGGCCAAGCCGGTGGCTGAGCGCCCCGTGGGCCCGGCGGCGCCTCCCAAGCCGGTGCCGATCCTGCCCCCCGAGCCGGCGGCGAAGCCAAAGTGACGTGTGACTCGACATCGCTGAACGGTTTGGTATGCTCTGGTCGATCCATAATGCTCTGGGCGAGGGCCCGGGCGCGATGTGGGCTGGGCGGAGGATCGGGTGGAACCCGAGCCGCCATCTGCCGTGCGGCGCGAATCGCCGTCGGACTCCCTGATCGCGTCAGCAGCACGGAGGTTGCGGCCTGATGCGTCTGGTGAAGCTCACTGTTGCTGGATTCAAGTCCTTCGCGGACCGAACCGAGTTCACCTTTGATCAATCGATCACGGGAATTGTCGGCCCGAACGGGTGCGGCAAGTCCAACGTGGTTGATGCGGTGAAATGGGTATTGGGCGAGCGATCGAGCAAGTCGCTCCGCGGCAAGGAGATGATGGACGTGATTTTTGCCGGCTCGGTGGGGCGGAAGCCCTCCGGCCTGGCAAGCGTCTCATTGACCTTTGAGAATCCGGTCGTCAATCCCGGAGCGGAGCTTGTCGAGCTGGATCTGTCCCGTCATGGCGACGAGGACGAGGATGCGCAGCAGGTGCAGACCACGCCCGTCACACAGCGGCGGCGGATCCTGCCGATCGACGCGGATGTGGTTGAGGTTGAGCGCCGTTTGTATCGCGACGGCGGATCTGAATACGTCATCAATGGTCGGAAGGCCCGGCTTCGGGATATCCGCGACCTGTTCCTTGATACCGGCGTCGGCGCCGATGCCTATTCCATCATTGAGCAGGGCAAGGTCGACGCGATGCTGCTCGCCTCGCCCCAGGAACGGCGCACGATCTTCGAGGAAGCGGCGGGGATAGCCAAGTACAAGCAACGCCGCATCGAGGCCCAGCGGAAGCTGGAGCGTGCCCAGGCCAATCTGGCCCTGACGCGGGAGCAGTTGGAGTCCACCGAGCGTCGGCTTCGCCTGGTGCGCGGACAGGCGACCAAGGCACGGAAGTTCAAGGAGTTGGACGCCGAGTTCAATGCCCTGCGGCTCGCGGTCGCGTTCGACATGTACGACGACCTGCGTCAGCGACTTGATGGGCTGACGTCGCGTCTGACGGATCTCGACGAGCAGCGCCAATCCGCGATGAACGCGGTGCAGCAGGCGGAAGCCGCCAAGCAGGAAGCGGAACTGGCGCGCCACGAAGCGATGAACGCGCACAAGCAGTTGCAGGAGCGGCTGCTGGCCACGGAGCACGCCCACAACTCGGCGATGCAGCGACGCCAGATGACGGCCCGCGCCCTGGACGACGCGCGGCGTCACGCGGACACCGACGCGCAGCGCATCGTTGAGGTCGACCAGAACCTGGAAGGATTCTCCCGCGCGGTCGCGGAGCAGTCGGAAGCCGTGGCCGCGCTCTCGGAGCGACTGGCCGAAGCCGAGCGAATGCTCTCTCGCGCGTCCGAGACGCGGGCTGCCGTGCTGGAGGAACTCGGCGACCTGCAACGGGAAGTCTCCCAGAAGCGTGCCGCCGCCGCCAATATTGATCGCGAGCGGTCCTCGCTGCTCGCGCACGTGCAGGCCGAGGGGAAGCGGATCGACTCGCTGGCCGAACAGATCCAGCGTCTCAGCACAAAGGCCGGCGCGATTGAGGCGGAGCACGCTTCGGTCGCGTCGGCCGCACAGGACATCTCACGTGCGGGAGAGGCCAGAGCGGCCCGAGTGGCAGAACTCGAGTCCCTGCTCTCTTCGCACGACCAGACCGCGCTCGCGCTCTCAAGCGATCGGCGTGACTTGGCATCGCGAGTTTCCGAGCTGGAGCAGAAGTTCCTGCGTCTTGACGGGCGCCGGGCAACACTTCGCGAGATGGTGGATTCCCGCGAGGGTTTCGCCGACGCCGTGAAGGATGTGCTTGAGCGAAGGGCGTCCGGCACGGGCTTTGAGAGCGTGATCGCGCCGCTTGCGGAGCTGCTTGAGACCGATGCGGCGCACGCCGCCGCAGTGGAAGCCGCCCTCGGAACGCTGCTGCAGGGTCTGGTGATTGAATCTGTTGTGACGGCGCCTCCTTCTGAGGAGATCGCGTCGCTGCGGGGGCGCGTGACATTCCTGCCATTGGCGGGACTGCCCTCGCTTGAGCAGCACCGGACGCTGCCGGACGTTTCGGCGTTGGAGCCGCGGGTGACTCGTCTTCGTGACGCGATCAGGCCCGCGCGTGACCTGCCCAAGCTCTCAAGCTTGCTCGACCGGATACTCGCAACGACCTACCTCGTCACATCCATCGACGCGGCCATGCTGCTGGCGACAGGGCCGCTAGCCAGCGTGGCCGGCGTTCGCTTCGTCACGCCCGACGGCACACTGATCGAATCGGACGGGCGGCTGACCGCGGGGCCGGTTGCGGCGGTCGCCGGCGGATTGCTGCAGCGCCAGACCGAGCTGGCGGCCCTGGAGGTTCAGGTCGCCGAAGTTGCGGGCGAGCTCGAGCGGGAGCGTTCCTCGCTCCGTGGGCTGGATGCGGAAGTTGCCTCGCACGCGGAGCGGCGAAACGAGCTGGGATCGGCGCACGCGTCCGAGTCCCGCCAACTGGTCGCGGATCGGGCCAGACTCGAGCGGCTCACGGCGGACACGGATCGCATGGCCCGCGAACGCCGCGGCCTGGATGAGGAGATCAGCCAGATTCGCTCGCGAGAAGCACGGGCCCGGCATGAGATGGACGAGCTCTCAGCCAAGGCCGAGGGGCTCTCCCGGCTGCACACGGAGCAGACCGCCGCAGCGGAGACGGCGGAGCGGGAAGCGTCAAGAATCCGACTCGGCGCGGAGGCCGCGGCGGAGCAGGTCACGTCGGCGAAGGTCGACGTCGGACGACTTGGGGAACAGCTTGGTTCCGCGCGGCGTGAGGTCAGCCGCCTCTCGCTCGCGCGCGACGACGCCGAGCGCCAGCATCGCAATCTGCTCCAGCATCTGGAGCAGGCCCGCTCCCGAATCACCGACCATGAACGCTCCATCGCGGAAGCGGATCGGCAGATCCAGGAATCCGCCGCGGCGGCAGTGGTGCTCCGTCAGGAAGCGGGTGAGGCAAACGTCGCGATTGAGCGTGCAGACACGACGGTGCGTGAGCACGCGGGAAATCTCGGCGCTGCCCGCCAGCAGCTCTCTGTCTATGAGCGCGACTGGAACTCCCTGGAGATCAGCCGCCGCGAGCTGGAGGTGAAGCGTGAGACGCTTGAGGAGCGCACGCAAGAGGACCTCTCCATCGACCTCGGACGGGAATACCCGGAGTATCGCGAGTTGATGTCGCCGGGCGACGTACTCCGCATCGATCAGGCCGAAGCAGTCTCGAGCATCGAGGTGCTCAGGCAGGAGATCAAGAAGCTGGGCAACGTGAACCTTGATGCAATCGAGGAAGAGACGCAGCTCGAGGGGCAGAACGAGAATCTCGTGCGACAGGTCGCGGACCTGGATACCGCCTCACAGCGACTGAGCGACCTGATCGTTCGGTTGAATCAGGTCAGCAAGGAGCAGTTCGGAGCGATCTTCGGCGCGATCCAGGAGCATTTCGGGAGCCAGGACGGCATGTTCCGCCGGCTCTTCGGCGGCGGGCGGGCGGAAGTCCGGCTCATGCCGCTTGTCAAAGAGATCAACGGCGAGAAAGTCGTCACCGACGAGGTGGATCTTCTCGAGAGCGGCATCGAGGTGGTGGCCAAGCCGCCGGGCAAGGAGCCTCGCACGATCGATCAGCTCTCGGGCGGCGAGAAGACGCTCACCGCTGTCGCGCTGCTGATGTCGATCTTCCGTTCCAAGCCCTCGTGCTTCTGCGTGCTGGACGAAGTCGACGCCGCGCTCGACGAGGGGAACGTCGCACGCTACTGCGCGATGATCAGGCAGTTTACAGATCGCTCTCGCTTCATCGTGATCACGCACAACAAGAAGACCATGCAATCGGCCGACCAGTTGTACGGCGTGACTATGCAGGAGCGTGGCGTTTCTACACGCGTGAAGGTTCGCTTCGATCAGGTCGGGGCACACGGCGAGCTTCCGGCGACCCCGGATTCGGAGAATGTCGCTCCTGAGACCAGGCCGGACCGTCGCAAGCGGAACCCGTTGAAGGCCGCACTGGCCGCGATGCGCGAGCCTGCCGCCGAGCCGGTTGAGGCACAAACCAGCGAGCCCGCTGCGGCGCAGCATGAGCCGATGTGAGAGCGAGGTTCGGCATGGACGGATGGCTTTCTCGTCGACGCTCCGAGCAGATCCGATCGTTCTGCGTCGCTCTGTTGCTTGCCGAGTTCTGGACCGCCGCAGCGTTCGGCCAGAGTGCTCCCTCGCCGACGGCTGAGGTCCGCTCGGGAAACCCGGTGCTGCCGGGCTGGTATGCCGATCCTGAGGGCGTGGTCTACGCCGGGAAGGATGGCCCCCGCTACTGGATCTTTCCCACGTTCTCGGCGCGCTACGACGATCAACTGCACTTCGACGCGTTCTCGTCGCCGGATCTTGTTGCTTGGACAAAGCACGAGCGTGTGCTTACGAACGAATCGGTCAAGTGGGCAAGGCGGGCGATGTGGGCCCCCGCGGCCATCGAGAAGGACGGCAAGTACTTTCTGTTCTTCGGCGCCAACGACATCCAGAGCGATGCCGAGCTCGGGGGCATCGGGGTCGCCGTCGCCGATCGCCCCGAGGGGCCGTACCGCGACCACATCGGCAAGCCCTTGATCGACAAGTTCCACAACGGCGCCCAGCCCATCGACCAGTTCGTGTTCCGGGACGCCGAGGGCGAGCACTACATCATCTACGGCGGGTGGCGCCACTGCAACATCGCAAAGCTCAGCGAGGACTTCCGTTCGCTGGTGCCGTTTGACGACGGCGTCACCTTCCGGGAGATCACGCCTGAGGGGTACGTCGAAGGCCCTTTCATGTTCATGCGCGCCGGGAAGTATTACTTCATGTGGTCCGAGGGCGGCTGGACTGGCCCGGACTACTCGGTCGCGTACGCCATTGCCGACTCACCCACAGGTCCCTTCCGGCGCGAAGGGAAGATCCTGCAGCAGGACCCCACCGTTGCGACCGGCGCAGGGCATCACAGTGTGATCCAGGTTCCTGGCAGGGACGAATACTACATCGTCTATCACCGTCGCCCGCTCGGAGAGACCGATCGCGACCATCGCGTGGTCTGCATCGATCGCATGGAGTTCGCTGCCGACGGCCTGATCAAGCCCGTGACGATCACGTTCAAGGGAGTCGGACCCGTTCCGCTGCTCGCTGAGTAGCGAGCGCCGGGTGCGTGCCGTGCTCGCCGGTGCTCACACGCAGCCCTGTCCGAAGGCGTCAAAGAAGTCCAGGAAGTCCTGAACGTCCACGAAGTTGTCGCCGCTGACATCCGGATTTCCGGAGGTTCCGCACGGTGTCGGCTGTCCTTCGCACTGACCGAAGTCGTCGAAGAAATCCAGGAAATCAACCACGTCGGAGATCCCGTCCTTGTTGTAGTCTGCGATGCATCGGTCCACGAAGAAGGTGTGCGTGATGACATTCGCGTTGCCGGACTCTTCGGTGGCCACGGCGGCCACGGTGTGGAATCCGTGCGTGTTGAACACGCCAACCGTCCGTCGGTGCTCGAGTCGGTCGTGCCGTGATGCGAGGTTCGGAAGCCCGATCAGCGTCAGGGGGTCCGTTCCACTCGGCACGTCGAGCAGCATGTAGACGAAGTTTGTCGTCCGATCGAGCGCGCCCACTCGGAACTCGTGACTTGTCGAGGTGAGAACTGCGGGCGGATCGATGAACTCGATCGCGGGCGGCTCGCGGTCGACGTAGAACACCTCGCGGAACTCGCGGAAGAGCGGCGCCTCGTCCGCGTTCCGCTTGCGGAACGCCTTTACGGACAGGTAGTGCATGCCCTCGGCCAGCGCCGACGCGTCGATCACCTGCTCGTAGAGGCCGTTCGCCGCGGCCGAGCCGAACAACGGCTGGTTGACTGTGGTGAACGCCTCGTAGCCCGCGATCACGCCGTTTGTGTGATCAAAGTCGATCGAGCCGTTGCCGTTCGCATCGAAGTAGCCGGCATCGATGCGAAAGAGGGCGTTGTCATCAAAGTTCGTGTCGAGCGGATCGGTCTTGCTCGTCGTCAGGCGGACCGTGAAGTCATCGGCCGAGATCACGGGGACCGAAGTGAGGCGACGGCGGTGCATGGGAACACTCGCAAGGTCCGCAGGAATCGTGCTCGCCACGGGCGTGAGCTCGAGCGTGCCGGTCGGGAGCGTCGGCACGTAGATGACGTACCCTCGGTTGTGCTCGCCCGCGCTGCTCGTGTTGTGGGGCACTCGAATGCTGACGACACCGCCGGCTCCGACGACGAGCGTCTCGGCGATGGTGCCGCTGGGATCGACGATCGGGTCCGCTGCGTTGCCGGTGATCTCCTGGAGGCGCGTTCCGGCGGGAAAGGTCGTCGTCATGACGCCGGCGACGCTGCCCGAGGCGTAGCTGTCGCTGGCGCCGACAAGCATGTTCGCCGTGTAGCCGCCCGGATAGGACGCGCCGGCGAATCGGGGCGAACTGAGCTCGTAGATGAAGATGTCGTTGGTGTTGGAGTTGAGCGGGAAGAACTGGCCACGTCCGGCAAAGTTGCGGGCCTGCACCAGACGCGTCATCAGGTCGGACGGGGCATTGGTATTGGGATCACACCCGAGCGCGACGGGCGTGCCTTCATCGGGGAAGAACGAGCCTCCGGGACGCGTCACACCTCGGGCGTTGTAGTAGACGATCGGGATGCCGGGGCGATTGATCACGTACGCGTGTGCGAACAATCCCTGTTGCCGGAGCGTCGGCAAAGCCGGGAGCGCGCCGGGACCGTCAACGGTTCCGTTATCGTGGCTGAAGACGTGATTGACACCCACCGTGCCGTTGTTGAAGCCGTCGTCAGCGGTATCGATGTGAGACCCGAGGACGCCGCCCCAGGTTCCGAAGCCGCCTCCGTTGATCAGGTTCCGGAGCGAGCCGGCGCCCGAAAGGTCCAGCGCATCGCGATTTCCGAACTCATCGCCCGGACGGGGCGGGTTCTTTCCGTTCGGCTTCCGCACATAGTTGTCGAACACGTACGCGTTCCCGTCGGTGTTCTCGCCGAATGAGAAGGCCGTCACTTTGCGGCCATCGGGCGTCGTGCGCCGGCTGTGAACAGCCGCGTCAAAGTACTGGATCCAAAACCAGCTCGGCGCATGCTTGGATGCATCCAGGCGGAAGCCGTCCACGCCCTGCACGTCGAGCATCCACTGGGTGTATCGCATGAGGAGTCCGGTCGCGTTCTCCGCGTACGCATCGCCACTCAGAGGGCTGGCCGTGTTAAAGGGGTGCAGCGTGAAGCTCTGCGGAGGCTGGCCCTGGAAAGACGGATTCGTGAAGACCAGCGGCGAGAGAGACTGGTCCGGGTAGAAGCGGGCATTGCTCGGATTGGGCTGGTTATAGACAGTTCCCGCGGGGAGGTTCGCCGGATTGCCGGCTGCCACGGGATGCCTGATGAACGCGTTATTCGACTCCTGAGCGATGTCCACCAGGGCCACAAGGTCCCCCTTGTGAACGTCGTACCACGCGCCCCCGGGGTTCTCCGACTGCAGGTAGTTGGTCGCGCTTCCGGGATTGTTATGGAAATCGCCCCACGGGCTGTTGGCCGCTTTGTTTACCGGCGGCGCCGCCGGCGCCATCCAGAATCCCGGCCAACCGCCGGCGGCCTGAAAGGAAGCGCTCGTCTGACGCCCCGAGTTGTGGTTCAGAATGGAATCGACGTACACCTCGGCATTGGCCCGTTGCAACTCCTTGACCATCACCTGAAACATGCTCTCGGTGCCGTACGCCGTCTGCGCACCAGGGCGACCAAGGTCAAAGCGATCAAAGACGTCGTACCCCACCGAGTTGGTGCTCGCACCCTTCCCCGGCGGCGGCAGCCACACGGACCCATAACCAGCCTTGAAAAAGTCGGGCACCCGCCGCTCAAGATCACGCCACGGCTGCTCAAACCAGTGCAGCATCACCGGCCTGTCGTCGCCACATGCCGGAAGTCCAACAAGACCCGCTGCCGCAATGGCCGCGATTGACGTCAACAGAGTTCCGGGGATACGGGCACAGTTCGGCATCATGTGGTCTCCATCAACAACAGAAGCCGCCCGAGCCGGGCGGTCTGTCTCCTATCGGGATTATGGCGAAACCCGTTCCGGATTGAAACTGGCAATGGTTGCGAAATCAAGGCAAATCTTGCTCTCCGGCACTCCGGAGCTGTATACACGCTCAGGGTGGCCGTTTGGGTGCGGACACGGGGCGGACGGATCTTGCTACGCTCTTCGTCCGGCCTTTCTCGAACGGCGCACCGATGCCGGACTCGGCATTCGGCACGGGCTCACCTCACTCGACGCACGAATGGAGATTTGCGAAGATGCTCCGAACCGATTCCGGCCTCCGACCCATGTTGTCTTGCTCGCTCGCCGTGGTGCTGGCTTCGGGTCTTGCCGCCGATGCATGGTCTCAGGTCGTCGCGAAACTTCCCACCGGCGCCATGCGGTGGGATGCCTCTGAGGAAGCGGCACGTCAGGCGCTGCCTTCGCTCTTCTTTGCCAATCCCGAGCACCGAGACCAGCGTGAGCCGACGACGTCGAGCGGCTCGTTGCGACCGACCTTCTCCACCGATGAGCGGGGCCGACATGTGGTGAAACTGTCCGTCGCCGAGGGCACAAGCCTGTACGGAACCGGCGAGAACGCAGGACCGCTGCTTCGAAATGGTCGCGTCGTCGAAGCGTGGAACACAGACGCGTACGGGTATCGCGAGGAGACCAAGTCTCTGTACCAGTCGCACCCGTGGGTGCTGGCGGTTCGATCGGATGGAACCGCGTTCGGCGTGCTGGCGGACACGACGTGGCGATGCGAGATGGATCTCTCCGACGGCATCGCGTTTGCCGCGGAGGGACCCGCGTATCCCGTGATCGTCATGGAAGGAAAGTCGCCGCAGGATGTCATGATTCAGCTCGCGGCTCACATCGGCACCATTGAGCTGCCACCGCTGTGGGCGATCGGATACCACCAGTGCCGATACTCGTACTACCCCGAGGCACGCGTCAAGGAGATCGCGGAGGGCTTCCGCTCACGCGCGATCCCGTGCGACGTGATCTGGTTCGACATCGACTACATGCACGGCTATCGCGTCTTCACGTTTGATTCCTCCCATTTCCCGGACCCAAAGAAGACCAATAGCGATCTGCACGCCCTCGGCTACCACACCATTTGGATGATCGATCCGGGGGTGAAGGCCGAGCCGGGTTACAGCGTCTTTGACTCAGGCAGCGCAGGCGACCACTGGGTGAAGAAGGCCGATGGCGGCGTGTACAACGGAGAGGTGTGGCCCGGCCAGTGCGTCTTCCCCGACTACACCCGTCCCGAAACGATGGCATGGTGGGCTGGCCTGTATAAGGACTTCATGGCAACCGGCATCGATGGCGTCTGGAACGACATGAATGAGCCGGCGGTCTTCAATGTGCCGTCCAAGACAATGCCGGAAGACAACGTACATCGCGGCGGCGGGACGCTGAGCGCGGGGCCGCACGCTCGCTACCACAACGTCTATGGCATGCTCATGGCCAAGGGATCCAAAGAAGGCATTAAAGCCGCCAACCCCGATAATCGTCCGTTTGTTCTCACACGGGCGAACGCGATTGGCGGCCAGCGATACGCCGCGACTTGGACCGGCGACAACGCCGCGGAGTGGTACGACCTTGAGAACTCCATTCCCATGATCCTGAACCTCGGACTGTCCGGTCAGCCTTTCAGCGGACCGGACATCGGGGGATTCATCGGCAATGGCACGGGTCAGCAGTTCGCACGCTGGATGGGCATCGGCTCCATGCTCCCGTTCGCGAGAGGGCACACCGGCAAAGGAAATCGCGACAAGGAGCCATGGGCATTCGACGCGAATGTCGAACGCACCTGTCGAATGGCTCTTGAGCGCAGGTATCGGCTGATCCCCTACCTCTACACCCTTTTCGAGGAGTCGTCCCGGAACGGGCTGCCCGTTGCAAGGCCCACCTTCTTCGCCGATCCGACGGACATGGCCCTCCGCTCAGAGGACGACTCATTCCTGCTCGGCGACGATCTGCTTGTGGTCGCAAAGGTCACGCCGCTCGGCGACCGCATGCCCGTGATGCCTCGCGGCGTCTGGCGGCCGCTGAACCTGCACGACGGCGCCACCGACCCCGACCTGCCGGACCTTTACGTGCGGGCGGGAAGCGTCATCCCGGCCGGCCCCATTGAGCAGTACGTGGACGAGCGTCCACTCGATCCGCTCACGCTCTATGTCTCGCTTGATGAAACAGGAGAAGCGACCGGCACGCTGTACGAGGATGCGGGCGAGGGCTTCGGGTATCGCAAGGGCGAGTATCTCCGGACGACCTATATCGCTCGACGAGACGGCGATTCCGTTTCGGTCGAGATCGCCGGCTCGCGTGGCAACATGCCTCGCCCCGATCGGAATCTCGTGATTCGCGTCTTGCTGGATGGTGGTCTGGAAGCGATCGCATACTCGAAGGACGGACAGACGGTGAGCGTTGACCTGACCACCGCCAAGCCCGTCGGACAGTGAACCCTCCCGAAGCATGCGCCCGCCCGCGGACGTCCGCGTCCGCGTCTGCACGGAAACACTCCCATGATCTCACGGCAACTCACGCTGATTCTCGTCGCACTCCTCTTTGGAGCGGCTGCATCGCTTGTCGCCCGAGGGCAGGACCAGCTCGTCCAGCCCGAGTCCCTGGAGCAAGGGTTCGTCATTCTCGTCACCGACAAATCCGGCTTTGCGTCCACCGAGTCGCCGATCCTCCTGGCGTCGAATCACAACGGCTGGAACCCGAATGATCCGACCCAGGCGCTGACCCGACGTTCCGATGGCAAGTGGCAGATCGTCCGCCCGAAGCCGACCCTGGATTCCCGGTTGAACTTCAAGTTCACACGCGGCTCGTGGGAAACCGTCGAAGTCGACGCCTCGCTTCAAGAGATCGATAACCGGCTGCTTCCGAGGCTCTCTCCCAACAGCATCAAACCAGGTGAACCGCCGATCATCGAACTCGTGATTGAGAGCTGGAAGGACCGGCGCCCTCCCGAGCCGGACGTGCATCGCGCCGACCCGTACCGCATGCTGGAGACGACGGGCGACGTGCGGCGCGTGGAGGCCGTGCTGCTCGGAAAGTCGCGAGACCTGCTCGTATGGCTCCCACCCGGACATGACGAGCCCGTGAACGCGGGAAGGGCGTACCCGATCCTGTGGATTCTGGACGGCCAGGCCGCCTTCGAGGTTGTGCCGGCCATCGGAGGCGAATGGAGAGCCGATGAATCGGCCATCGCACTCTGCGACACCGGTCGCATCACGCCGCCGATCATCGTGGCGGTGCCCGGACCGGTCACGTCGAATGCAAGGAACACCGAGTACGGCCTGCAAGCCAGTGGGCAAGAGCTGATCGATGACCTGGTCGCGAACGCGCTGCCGCGGGTGTTGCGGGCGGTCGGTGGCGGCGGTCACGGCGCGTTGATCGTCGGAACCGGTGTTGCTGGAGAACTTGCGAAGGAAGCGGCTGCCTCCCATCCGGACGTCTTTGGGAAGGCATTTGTGCCGGAGGGAATGTCGCGATCGGAGACCGAGGGCGTGCCCTTCGATCCATCGTGGCCGGACCAGCTGAAGCGCGTGATGCAGCAGACGCTGGCGCGTGGGCGCCCCTCAGGAAGCGGGCAGCCCCAGGTCATGAAGGAGCCCGACCTGCTTCCGACCGGCTTCATGCTGGTGGTCACGGACCGATCCGGCAAGGGAAGCGACGCACGCCCGCTTCATCTTGGCACCAATCACAACGGCTGGAACCCAGGCGATCCCAATCTCAGACTCTCCCCGCGTTCGGACAGCAAGTGGCAGATCGAGGTGCCCCCATCGCCCGACGGCTCACGTCTGGCGTTCAAGGTCACGCTGGGATCTTGGGAGACGGTGGAAGTCACGGCGGAGATGAACGACATCGCGAATCGCGAGCTGCCCCTTATCGATATCTCGGCGCTCGCCCCCGGTCAGAAGCCCGTTGTTGAGATTGTTGTGGAGCAGTTCCGAGACCCGGCTCCGGAGACGGACGTCCGCCTCCGGCTGGATCCAAATCGCGAGATCCCCGTCGCGGGTGGAACGTTGAGACGGGTCGAGGTCGCCGGCGGTCCCATCCCGATCCGGCGTGATGTGCTGGTCTGGCTCCCCCCCGGTTATGACCAACCCGAGAACGCAAGCAAGCAGTATCCGATCCTGTACCTGCACGATGGCCAGAACATCTTTGAGAAGCTGCCCCACGTGCCCGGTGAATGGATGGCGGACGAGACCGCTACACGACTCGTCAGCGAAGGCAGAATCGAGCCGGTCATCATCGTCGCCGTGCCCAGCGCGGGCATGCGACGGATTGAGGAGTATGTCCCGGTCGATGTCTTTGACGGCATTCCCGCACGCGGGGCGGCGCACGTCCGCTGGCTCGCGGACGAGGTCATCCCGCGCGTTGAGCGGGTCTGCCGCGTGAGACCCGGCAAAGCCAACAGGGTGGTCGGAGGGTCGTCGCTCGGAGCTGTGATCTCCCTTTACGCCGCGATTGAGCGTCCCGATCTGTTCGGAGCGGTGCTGCTTGAGAGCCCGGCCATGCTGGCGAAGGACCGGCTTCTCTTCCGGTTCTTCGAGGGGCGGAGCAACTTCCCGACACGGGCGCACATCGGCGTTGGCACCCATGAGGTCGGCCATGATGAATCGGACGCCGCCCGCAACGCAGCGTACGTGCAGAGCGCGAAGGACCTCGATGCGTTGCTACAAGCCAACGGGGTCGCGGAAGGCGATCGCGTTCTCGTCATCGGTCAGGGAGCGATACACAATGAAGAGGCATGGGCGGAGCGGCTTTCAGCAGCCCTTGAGTTCCTGTTTCCGCCCATGTTGACCGGAAACTGAGCAAGCTACGTGGAAGCCGCGCTCTGCAGACTCTCCATCGTTGCCAGGCGCAGGATGTTGGCCTGTGTCATCTGCTCGCCGCTCAACTCGCCGGTCACACGACCATCACACATCACCAGCACGCGATCGGAAAGGTGCAGCAGTTCGGGCATCTCGCTGGAGACCAGCAGCACGGCCACGCCCTTTGACGCCGCATCGCGAATGAGTCGGTAGATCTCGGACTTGGTGCCGACATCGATGCCGCGGGTGGGTTCATCGAGCAGCAGCACGCGTGTCTCTTTGCCCATCCATCTCGCAAGCAGCAGTTTCTGTTGATTGCCTCCCGAGAGCGACCCGGGAAGTGATGCGGCGGACGCGGCCTTGACCTGGAACGAGCGGATTCGCTCCGCCACGAGACGATTCTCCTCCGCGCGACGCCGGATGCCGCCGGGCGCGGCCAGCAACCCCATGATCGGCGCAACGATGTTCTCGTCAATTCCGAGCTGGAAGAACAGGCCTTGGATCTTTCGATCCTCTGGAACATAGCCGACTCCCGCCCGGATCGACGCTCGCGGATTCCGAGACTCGATCACCGAGCCCGCGACTTCAACTCGTCCGGTCGCGGCAACATCCAATCCGAAGACCGCGTCGAGCAACTCGCTTCGGCCCGCACCAACCAGGCCGCCGATGCCCACGATCTCACCCGGCGCCACGTCGAAGGAGACGTTCTCGAGCTTCCCAGGTGAAGATACCGACGAGACGTGAAGCCCCTTGTCGGATGCTCTCCGCGCGGCGTGCTCGGCGTCAGGCCGTTCGGCTCCGCCGCCGGCATCCGATGTCCTTGCTCGCGCTCCCGTCGCGGCCACCCGCCGCCCGATCATCTGCTCCACAAGCGTCGGTTCATCGATCTCTCGGACGTTCGAGGTGGCCACGTACTTTCCATCGCGCAGGACCGTGACTCGATCGCAGCACGCAAAGATCTCGCCCATTCGGTGCGAGACGTAAAGGATCGTCAGCCCGCGCGACGCGAGGTCACGAACGATCTCCAGCAACCGGTTGACCTCGGAGATCGACAGCGAGGATGTGGGCTCATCGAACACGATGACCCTGGGATCGCTGCCACTTCCGTCTCCGCGACGCTCGAGCGAGGCCGCAATCTGACAGATCTGCCGCCATCCCGGCGACAGAAGCCCGAGAGGCCGGGTCACGTCGATCCCCGGTTCCAGCTGATGCACGAGCTTCGCAGCGCGATCGTTCATCGTGCGTCGGTCGACCAATCCGAACCGCCCGCGCGGAATGTCATGCAGGCAGAGATTCTCGGCGACGGACAGGTTCGGACACTGCGCGAGTTCCTGGTGCACGATCCGGACACCGTGGGCGAACGCGTCGTCGATGGAACCGGGCCGAAGCGCGTGTCCGTCGATCGTGACGATGCCGTGATCCTGGCGGTGAAGCCCGGCGATGACCTTGCCGAGCGTGCTCTTCCCTGCGCCGTTCTCCCCCATCAACGCGTGCACTTCTCCGGCAAGGAACGACGCCGACACATCGTCGAGCGCCTGCGTCACGCCAAATCGCTTCGAGACGTGCTCGACCAGCACCAGCGGCTTGTTCGCGATCGCATCCATGGAAGCGGGCACACTCCAGACAAAGACGCGGAGCAGAGTTCCCCATGCTCCGCGTGAGATCCGCTAGCTCACTTCTTGCCGAGCCACTTGTTCCATGTGTCCGCGTACTCATCGACGTTGGCCTTGGTCACAACGGAGAGATCGAAGTTGTTGATGACGTTCTCAGGATCTTTGTTGTCGTGAACCTTCTCGAACAGCATCTCAACCGTCTTGTAGCCCCAGCCGTAACAGTCCTGACCGATCAACGCCTGGACCTGATCGGCGCGCACGTAGTTCAACTGCTCGGGCAGGTGGTCGACCGACACGACCTTGGCCTTGCCCGCGACGCCGTCCAGGGCGTTCTCCGTGAAGAGCGGCCAGCCACCGACCATCGCCCAGCCGGTGATCTCGGGGTTATTGATCTGAACGTCCTTCACCTTTGCCGCGGCGTCGGGGGCGGTCTCCGGGTGGTAGTACACGTCCTTGACGGTGATGCCGGGGTGCTTGGCGATCTCCTCGCGCACACCGCGGACGCGGGTCTGGAGATTCGGCGCACTCTGGTTGCCCGCGAGAATCGCGACCACGCCCGTTTCGCCCATCGCCTTCACCAGCTCGCGAGCGACCGCCCTGCCGGCCTCCTCATCGTTGATGCCGTAGTAGGCGAATCGCTTGCTCGCCGGCGCGTCGGAGTCGAAGGTCGCAACCTCGACGCCCTTGTTCACCGCGTCATCGATCGCGCCGGTGAGGACCGCTGCGTCGGTGCAAGAGACCGTGATGCCGTCGACGCCCTGGGCCGCGAGCTGCTCGATGAACTGGGCCTGCTGCTGCGCATCCTCGGTGTTCGGCGTGCGCCAGTTCACCGAGACTTTCACGCCGTGCTTGGCAGAGAGGTCTCGAGCCGCGTCCTCCGCGCCCGTGCGGGCCGCCTGGAAGACCGGATTGGCCTGGCTCTTGGCGATCACGCCGAAGACATACTCCGACTTCGCCGCGGCCTTGGGGGTTGCCCCCCCCGGCGCCGGCGTTGCCGCCGTGCCGCTCTCGGACTTCTTGCATCCCGCCAGCGAAGCCAGGAGCAGCGACGCGGCGCCCAGCACATTCAGAACCGTACGAGACATGGTTGGACCTCCGTCGAAGGCCGGTGTCATCCGGCCGGACTCAGTGGTGTCGACCCGGACGCCTCTTGGCCTGGTCTACGAGCACCGCGACAACAATCGCCGCGCCCATCACGATCTGGTTGTAGCTCTGATCGACCTGCAGGATGATCATGCCGTTGTTGATCAGTTCGATCACAATCGCCCCGAGCGCCGCTCCCAGCGCCGAGCCGCGCCCACCGGAGAGTGATGCCCCGCCGATCACCGCCGCCGCGATGACACGCAGTTCATATCCGGCGCCCGCGTCCGACGTCGCGGCGCCAAAGTAGCCCGCGTACATGCACGCCGCCAGCCCGGCGAGCATCCCCGCCAGCGTGTAGACGATGATCTTCACGCGGCCGACCGGGATGCCTGCATAGCGGGCCGCGACCTCGTTGCCGCCGATCGCGTAGACACGCCGCCCCAGGACGGTCCGCGAAAGCACGAACCACCCACCCACCATCGTGAGCACCATCAGGAGGGATGGAACCGGCTGCACGCCCCCGGCCGTGAACTTGAAGAACCCCTTCTGGATCGACTCGGGGAACCCGCTGACGGTCTGTCCGCGACTCAGCACGAACACGACGCCCCGATAGATCGCCATGGTTCCCAGTGTGATGATGAACGGGTGCACCCGCAGTCCGACGATCATCACGCCGTTTAAAAGCCCCGCCATGCCACCCACGCCCATGCACACGCCAAGACCCACCGGCAGCGCAACCCCGAGCCCTGCGGATCGCTCCAACTCCCGCAACGCGAACGCCCCGGCCAAGGCCGCCAGGGCATAAATAGACCCGATCGAGAGATCGATCCCTGCCAGAGCAATGATGGCCGTCATCCCGACGGCCATCACCGCGATGTACGACGCGTTATTTGCGACCTGCACGAGATTCTGCGAGTCGAGAAACCTGTTCACCTGATCTCGAACCGGTTGGCCGGTTTCCGGATCACGGATGACGGCATTCGTCGCCGGATCCATACGCGGCACCATCTTTGTGCCGCCGAAGATGGTCAACGCCGCGGCCATAAGCACGATCACGAGCACGAGCCCCGACTCCTGGATTGCCAGAAGCCGCCGCAGCACCCCGGTCTTCGCTTGTCCGTTCGCGTCTGTCAGATCAGCACCCGCATCCGGATTTCAGTCAGTTCCCGTGCTCGGTCGGGCGCACGTCGTGCCCGTCTGCTTCCGCCGACACTCGCCGGCGCGGGCGAAAGGATAGCGTGCGCAAGAGGATCACGCGTCTCAGTCAATTGTCTGAACGCGTCGACTCCTCGTCGGATCTATGGTGTTGATGCTCTGAGCGTTCGTGGAGTCGCCGGTCTCGAAGAAGACCTCTTCAAGCCGTCCCCCGATGAAATCGCCGTGTCCGTCGGTGAACACCCAGTTCCCGCCCTTGTCACCGTGATTGTCCACCTTGCCGTAGTTTCCGGGCTGTGCGCGGGCTGGGATGTGGTTGCTGTTGGACTTGTAGAACGAGTTCGTGCTGAAATCCGGCCCGTTCGTGTCGTCGCCCCACAGCGGCGCGGGGTTCAGGATCACGGACTCGTACGTCTTGAAGCCCGCGATATACATGTACGAGATGTTGTAGGAAACGATGTCCCGTTCGCTGTTCGGCGCCTTGGGCACCACCGCGGTTGCAGTGGCGTAGTTCGTGTCATCCAGAAGCTTGCCGTAGTACCGGTCCTCGCGGTCCGATGGGCAGTTCATCGCCCCGTATCCATCGATGTACCCGGACATCAAGGGCACGGATACCGGAGGGCTTGAACCCAGATAGGTCGCCGTGCTCGGATCGCCCGAAGGGCCGGCCGCGCCGCGATACCCGTATCGTCCCGTGCCGGTGAGCACGCCGTTCTCATCCTCGGCGTCTCCGACCTGCCAAAGACTGAAGAGCCCCGCCACGCCTCCGTAGGAGTTCTGGCTCGCGAGGATCTTGCTGGTCCGCCATGCCGTCTTCTGGGCGTTATTCATCAGGAACAACGGATACCAGTCCTTGTTCTCATTGGCGTAGTGCGTCAGGGCCATGCCCATCGATCGCGTGTTGGCGAGGCACTTTGTCACCGCAGCGGCCTTCCTGGCCTCGCCGAGCGCGGGCAGCAGAATGCCGATCAGCAGGGCGATGATCGCGATCACCACAAGCAGCTCAATCAGTGTGAATGCCCGTCGACACTGCGCACCAACTTGCATGGATAGCTCCTCGTCCCGGACAGGATGACCACAAGCGGGGCAACATCCTGTTGCTCCGCCGCACGCACTAAGGTACCGTCCGCGTCAGGTTCCCGTCAAGAAGTTCCCGGACTTCCGCCGGATTCGGTCTCGCCGCCGGATTCGCCGGGAACCCGACTGATCGCGTCATGATCATGGGCCAGGCGTCGCCGAGACAGACGCTCGACCGCGGCACGAAAAGGGAGGGATAGAGGGTGCATGATCGTTCGAAACGGCTGTTGAGTCGGGGGTGGCTCGCGGCACTCGTCGGGTTGGCGTGGGATACCTCATGCCTCGCCTCGGCACGTGATCTTCAGATCAGAGTGACGCCGCTCTCTGCCGAACTTGGCCTGTTTGATATTACCGTGACCGGTCAAGGGCCCGAACCCGTTTGGATGGAGGTTCTGGACGCCTCTCTCGAGATTCGGATGCGTGTGCCACTGCGGCGTGCCGACGGCGTCCCGACCTGGCGAGGCGAGGTTGGCGTGCACGACTCCGAGCCGGTTCGGGCAAGGCTCATGCTGGATGAAGGCACCCGAGGAACAGCAATGGATCGCGTCTGGCTCCGGGTCGACGGCCAAGAGCCCGTTTCGCTTGATGAGCAACTCGACCCGGCCCACGCCCCGCCTGACTGGGCGCTTGGAGCGACGTGGTACCAGATCTTCCCCGAACGATACCGAAACGGCGACCGCAACAACGACCCGACCGGGCCACAAGCCGTCACGGTGGCGTGGACGTCTGACTTTGGCGACGTCACAACTGAGGAGATCGAGATCGCTTGGTCACGCCTGCGGGCCGACGATCGCCGAACCAGCGCGGGTTGGAATCGCCCGGGCGGAGCTCGCCGCGCCACGATCTACGCGCGCAGGTACGGAGGCGATCTGGAGGGCGTCCATCAGACTCTTGCTCACATCGAATCGCTTGGGATCACCGCGATCTACTTCTGCCCGGTCTTCGCCTCATCCTCTCTGCACAAGTACGATGCCCGCGACTTCCGACACATCGACCCGACATTCGGACCGGTCCCGGCGCATCCCGAGCCGGACGCCACGTGGGACTTCACCGACGCTGATCGATACTTTCTCGATACCCTGCTTCCCGAGGCCAAGAGGCGTGGAATCCGTGTGATCCTGGACGGCGTCTGGAACCACACGGGCACCGATTTCTGGGCATTCAGGGACATCATGGAGCGAGGTGCCGAGTCACGCTACGCGGACTGGTTCCGAGCCAGATTCAACGCACATGGGCAACTCGCTGGATGGGATGCGTGGGATTCCCGCAACGGCAACCTGCCTGAGTTTGTCCAGACCCCCGAGGGTGATCTGACGACGGAGGTCTCCGATCACATCTTTCGCGTGACGTCCCGATGGATGGATCCGAACGGAGATGGAGACCCTTCCGATGGCATCGATGGATGGCGACTTGATGTTGCTCCAGAGATTGGCAACGCGTTCTGGACGCGCTGGCGAGCGCATGTTCGGTCAATCAATCCCGATGCGGTCCTGATCGGTGAGATCTGGTTTGATGCGGAGCCTTGGTTCAATGGCGTCGCGTTCGATGCCCAGATGAACTATCCGTTCGCGTCCGCCGTCGTGGAGTGGGCGTCCGGATCGGCACGCGCCTCCAGCCAGTCGCTCACGGAGCGACTTCTCCGCGTCTTCTCTCACGCTCCCCACACCGAGCTCTGCCAGATGAACCTTCTCGGTTCACACGACACCACGCGCCTACTCACCATGCTCTCGCGCCCGCTCGCGGCGTACGACGACGGCGCGACCATGGCCGATGTCGGGCGTGACGCGGCACGTGTGCGCCCGTCGCAAGAGGTGTCCCGACGAGCCGTGCTGGCTGTGGCACTTCAAGCAACGCTCCCCGGCTCCCCCATGATCTTCGCGGGTGATGAGTTTGGCGTCTTCGGACCGGACGATCCTGACAATCGCAAGCCCATCCAGTGGCCGGATCAGGATCCCCCACTGAATCCAGATGATGCGCCGGACCTCTGGATGCTCGATCAGTTCCGCGCCTGGCTCACCCTGCGTCGCGACCCAGAAGTCGGCGCCACACTTCGTTATGGGACAGTCCGGTTCCTGGAATCAGGAAACGCCGACGTCCTCGCGTTCGAACGAGAACTCAATGGACGACGGGTTGTTGTCGTTGTGAACCGGAGCCATTCAACGTTCGACGTGGCCGATCTGGTCGGATCCTTCATGAACGATTCGACGGATGCTCGGGTGCCCGGGCTCTCTGCCCGGATCTTCCACGCCGTGCCGCCCGGCCACCCGCCGCGGTGACGGGCGCGACCGACCCCGCTTTCAGTGAAAAAGGCGTGGGGAGCGAGGCGATTTGTCTCGCAACTCGCCTTCTCAACCTCTATATTCGAGGAGTTTGGGCCCGCCCCGATGCGCCTTCGCACTTTCGGGGCTCGTCCCATCGCGGCGTGCGCACGCCGCGGAGTCTGACCCGTATTGAGGGAGATCTGAAGTATGAAGGTCCACACTGTTCTTTCGGCCGCCGCCCTTATGGCGCTCGCCGGTCAGGCCATTGCACAGCCCGTCGTCGATGGAAAGCTCGCCGGCGATGAGTCGCTGTACGGCAGCATCAAGTGGGTGCAGAACGTTCCGACCGGTTTCGGAGACAATGACCCTGCGAACGTGCCCCCCTCAGGCGACGCCGCCGCCGCCGTCCACGGCGTTGAGTTCTCCATCCCGCTCTCGGCGATCGGTGGCTCAGCCGCGAACATGCGCCTCGGCGGATGGATCAACTCCGGCGATCGGACGTTCATGTCCAACCAGGTCATCGGCGGCCTGTCCAACCTGGGCAATCTCGGAGGGACGAGCGGCATCGACTTCAACTCGATCGCCGGCACGCAGTACATCACCCTGAATCCAGCCACCGTCGGCACGGCGCCCACCATCGATGGCACCAAGGACTCGATCTACGGCTCCGCGCAGGCCGGGTGGCTTCAGGGCAACTTCACCGGATTCGGCGACAATGGAACGGCGACGCCGGCGGGCGGCGGCGGCTCCGAGATCAACGCGGTTTACGCGGTTGTCAACGCCGGCACGCTTTACGTCATGATCACCGGCAACGTCGAGTCCAATGGCAACGGTCTGGATCTCTTCATTGACTCGAACGCCGTCGGGGGCGGCCAGACCACGCTGAGCAACGCTGTTGGCGGCGGCGCTGGCACTCGACTCAATACCATGAACGGCCTGACCTTCGATAGCGGCTTCGACGCCAACTACTACCTCACCTTTGACGGCAACGGCACGACCAACAACGTGCACTTCGCCGAGCTTGCCGGCGGCACCGGCTATCTCGTCGGCAATGGCGGCTACGCCACCGTCGGCGGCGCGCTCACCGGTGGCGACAGCGGCGCCCCCGCGATGACCGCGACCATCGATAACTCCAACATCACAGGCGTCACCGGCAGCCCGCCCTTTAACGTGCCCTCAACCGACTTCTCCGTCGGTTCTGAGATTGATGGCGTGTACGCCTACATCGACTCGGCCAACAACGATCTCTATGTGCTCGTGACCGGAAACGTCGAGAGCAACTACAACAAGCTGCACCTGTTCTTTGACGCGAACAGCGCCGATGGCCAGAACGTCATGCGGAGTGATAACGTCTCAGCGCTTTTCAATCAGATCAACCGCTTCGGACCCGGCGGAGAGGGCCCGGGCATGATCTGGGATGCGGCGTTCGCTCCCGATTACTGGATGGCCGTGAACATGGGCGGCTTCCCCGTCGCCCAGTACGCCGACGGCGCAACGCTTCGCGCCGGAGGACCGATCCTCGGATTCAACGACGAGCCGTACGACTACCGCGCCTACCGCGGCTCGCTCAATGACGTCACGAACGTCATGGCGTTCGATGGAACCGCTCTCGATAGCCAGGACGGGACCGACGCGGACCTTGAGACGCAGTACGCTCCCCGCCTCACCGGCAACAGTCTCCTGCTTGATCCGCTGAACCCCGTCGGCATCGCTGACGCGATCACCGTCGCCACCGACAACTCCAACATCCTCGGCGTGACCAGCGGCTCGGCCGCCGGCGCGGGGAGCGTCACGACGGGCGTCGAGATCCGCATCGATCTTGATGAACTGGGCTGGGATGGGTCATCGGACGTCCTCTTGAGCGGCTTCATCAGCAACGGTGACAGCGGCTTCATCTCCAATCAGATCATTGGCGGACTCCCCGACGCTTCGGGCAATCTGGCCGAGCCCCGCCTGATCGATTTCTCGGCGATTGCGGGGGACCAGTATGTGAACCTGAACGCGGCCGGCGGCGATCCGTGCGATCCCGCGGACTACAACGGCGACACGATCGTCGATATCCAGGACTTCCTGGACTTCTTCGGTGACTACGGCCCCTGTGAGTTCCAGAACATGCCGTGCCCCGATGCAGTCTTCGATCCGGACCGGTACGCCGATGACGACTTCATCGACATCCAGGACTTCCTGGGCTTCTTCGACATCTTCGGCCAGTGCTCCTGATCGTCTGATTTCCGTCAGTGATTCAGGATCTCGACATGTTCCGGGCCCTCGCGCAAAGGCGCGGGGGCCTCTTTCATGCGCCCCGATGCCGCATCGGCGCTCCGGTCCATATCCTTCTCGCATGCACGCACTCGTTGTTACACGCCAAGGCAGCCCTGTCGCGCCGCACATCCAGTATCGCACAGACTGGCCGGATCTCCCATCCCCCCGTCCCGGCTGGGTCAATGTGCGAACGCTCGCCAGCGCGTTCAACCACATGGACCTCTGGGTCGGACGCGGGGTGCCCGGGCTGAACCTGACGTACCCGCGCGTCAGCGGGTGTGATGCGTGCGGCGTAGTCGAAGCTGTGGGTGAAGGTGTCGATCCAATGTGGATCGGGAAGCAGGTCATCGCCAACGCCGCGACGGTCGTTCCGGAGCGGCATCGACCCGAGGATCCCCCGGGCTCCACACTCGCGCCCCAATACGAGTTGATCGGTGAGCACCACAACGGGATGCACGCCCAGCGATTCGCGGTTCCGGCCGCGAACCTGGCCGCCGTCGGCGACGCGAACCCGGTGCAGGCGGCGGGCTTCGGTCTGTGTGCGCTCACCGCTTACTCCATGATGGTGACGAAGGGGCAGTTGCGTCCCGGTCAAAGCGTGCTGATCACGGGTATCGGCGGCGGGGTCGCCACGAGCGCGCTGGCGATCGCGCGCCATCGTGGCTGCCCGGTTGCGGTTACCAGCCGACACCAATGGAAGCTCGAAAGGGCGAGGGAGCTTGGCGCTGAGATGTGCATCCTGGATCAGGGACAGGACTGGTCCAAAGAGGTCCGGACGTGGACCGCCAAGCGCGGCGTCGACATGGCCGTGGACTCAGCCGGCAAGGCGACGCATCTCAACTGCATCAAGTCGCTCGCCCGGGGAGGCGCGTACGTCACGCCGGGATGCACCAGCGGTCCGGACGCGATCACGGATCTTGCTCGGATCTTCTGGAACCAGCTCCGTCTGCTGGGGTCTACGATGGGCACAAATGATGAGTTCAAGGAGGTCGTCGCGCTCTTCAACACAGGTGGGCTGCGTCCGGCGATCGATCATGTGTTCGATGCTCGCGACGGCGTGAGGGCCTACGAGCGCATCGAGGCAGGCGAGCAGTTCGGCAAGGTCGTCCTTCGCTGGGAGTGATCCAAGGTGACCTCGCGCCGATCGACCGGCATCACTCAGCATCTCATGCCGCTGCGATGTGGCATGTCCGACGCGCCCGCCGCGATCCGTCTGCTTGCCTCGCGAGCGGAGCGCGCGCCGGCGGTGATCGGAATAACCGGTCCCGTGGGCTCTGGAAAGTCGACGCTCGCATCCCGCCTGTCGCATTGCGTTGTACCCACCGACGCGTATCTCCCGGATTACCACACGCTCCCAGAGAACGAGCGTGATATGCCCGAGCACGCGGACCTGAAGCTGCTCGCCGCTCACATCGAGCAGTTGCGGACCGTGGGTTCAACGCGCATTCCCGTCTGGTCACTCCACTCTCACAGACGGGAGAGCTGGCAGGATGTGGTTCGAACAGACGCCCCGATCGTGGTCGAAGGGATTCACGCCTTTGAAGACCGTGTGCTTCCACACCTGGACATAGCCGTGTTCGTGGAAGCCGATCCGAAGACTCGCTGGGAGCGATGGGCCGCAATCGAGTCGTCGGGCCAAAGGGGCTGGGGCGTTGAGAAGGCGAAGGCCTATTTCGACACGGTCGCGGAGCCGACGTTTGCCAAGAGGATGCACGCCTATCGCGCTCGCGCGACGGTGTTCGTCGTCAACGACTGAGGAGGCGGTGATCCCGCCACGCCGGGAACCTTGCTCTCCACTCCCTGACCGCCGTGGGATCGATCTCGACGGAGAGAACCCCCTCATCGCTGCCAAGCTGGTCGATGATCTCGCCTTTGGGGCCGACGGCGACCGACGCGCCGTGATAGGCCACCTTCGGATCGGCGCCGGCGCGGTTCACGCCGAGCACGAACGCCTGGTTCTCGATAGCACGGGCAATCAGCAGCGCTCGGAAGTGCTCCGCTCGTGCCGCGGGCCAGTTGGCGGTCACAACAAACATCTCGGCGCCCAGGAGGAGCGCCTTGCGGAAGAGCTCCGGAAAGCGAAGGTCATAGCAGATCGCGGGGCACACGCGAAGGAACGCGCCGCACTCATCGCTCCAGTCATATGTCTGGACCTGCCCGCCGCCCGGGAAGGAATCCGCCTCACGCTCCCCGGGCGCGCCCAGCCCGAACGGATGAATCTTCTCGTACTCGCAGAGGAGCTGACCATTCGGCCCGTGAATCGTCGCGAGGTTCATCGCTCTGCGACGCGAGTCGACGGCGGTGCGCGAGCCGTGGAGGAACACCCGGTGCTCGGCCGCCAGTCCGCTGAGGAACCCCAGGATCGAACCATCGGCGTCCGCGGTCCGTTCCACGTGGAACGAGAAGCCGGTGTCGAACATCTCCGGCAGGACGACAAGATCGGAGGGTGCCGGATGGGCTTGTTGAACCAGGGATCGCACGCGGGAACAGTTTCCCAACTTGTTCTCCCACAGAATGTCGAGCTGGAGAAGATGCGCCTTCATAACTTCCGCTCCGTGGCTTCCCGCCCATGTTCACTCGTGCAGAGGCAGATGCCCAATCTGCCGTGCCGTAAGCCTGAAAACACCTGCAGACATGCCCGTGCCCTCAGCCAACCTGGCGGCTGCGTCTGATGCGGCCGGGTCCAAGAGCGCGTTCATCACTCGTGAGAGCGAGACACCGCTGTGGGGAACAATCGTAATCACGGGTGTGACCGGCAACCATTCGCCTCGCTCATCCGCGACGCATTCGATGGAACGGGTCTGTGTCGCCACGAGGACTTTGGGCACCAGCCGCTTGGTTGCCCAGGCCAGCATGGAAGGGTCAGATTGCATTCTGTGAAGGTCGACTCGCGGTCGCAGCCACTGCTTCTTGAACAGGCGAAATCGCTTCTCTCCCCATAGCGATCGTCCGGGCTCGATCATGCCGCTCGTGATGAGACGCGGGTACCGGCGTTCATCACTCATCCCTCCTTCGTCCTCAAAGACGAAATCTCGGAGGCCGTAATAGGCGTCGCGAAAGTCCGCGGTTGCTGTGCAGATCGTCCCGAGTGATGCCGTTGGCTTCGGTGGCTCGCCATCTCTACCCGGGTGGGCTCTGAAGCTCCATGCCGGCGCCGTCGGGCGTTCATCGGTGTCCGGTGCCGGATCGGCACGACGACGCACGATGATGATGCACGGCTGAATGCCCGCGTCGAACATCGCCCGGTCGATGGGTTCAAGATGGACGACCTCGGCGTGCGCATCAATGAACTGTCGAAGCGACGTCGCGTCGCGTGCCGCGAGGATCGAGCGGGGCACGATCAGCGCGACGATTCCATCCGGAGCGCAGAGCATGATGCTGCGCCACAGGAAGGCTGCGGCCGTGTCCGCATAGCCGGATATCACGCCCTTCGAGGCGTCTCTGAGGTATGCAGCGAGGGCGCGCGACCGAGACGTTGCTGCCGTGAGCTGGCCCAAAAAGGGAGGATTGCCGATCACGAGATCAAAGCGAGCAGGCCAGTTGAGCGGATTCGTCTCGATCGCATCGGCAAGCGAACGATCGTGAGGCACATCGGAAATCGACCCGACGAGCGAATCTCCGTGCCGGATCTGGGAGGCGCTGCCCGCCTCCCCATCGCGGCTTGGCAGCGCGGCTTGAGCTGCCCATGCCGCGAGCGGATCGAGGTCCGCGCCATGCAGAGCCAGCGTGCCCCTCGCACCCTTCATCGCCATTGACACGCCGGCGAGAAAGTTGCCCGAACCGCACGCGGGGTCGCAGACGCTGAGCGATGTCGCCGCACGATCTGTATCGATCGCGTTCAACGCGAGGCCGACGACACGATCGACCAGGTGCCTCGGCGTGTAGAACGAACCGGCGGCACGTCGCTCGGAGCGCCCTATGGGCCTTGGGCTTCCATCGGGCGATATCGTCCACTCCAGAAGTTCCTGAACGCAAACCCCGAGACGGAACGCCAATGGATCCGCCGGCTGAAGCGACTCCGGAGCAGTGTCGATCTCGGTTGATGCACACGCTGAGACATACGAACGGATGATTGCAGGTGGCGGGGGGAGAGTGCACGCTCGCTCTTCTTGCTCTGCCAGCAGCAGGGCCGCGTCACGGAGCACGAGCCACCGGGCTGCCAGCGTGCGGGCGGCGCCGCCGGGAACACCCGGCGGCAACTGCGCAACGGCACGAACAAGGGCGGCACGCAGCGCGGCGCGTCTGGGCTTCAGAGCGATCTCGGCGGGCGGCGTGGACATGGGGCGAACTCAGGTGCGAATGACCCGGAGACCGGTGGGATCAATGGATACGCTGGCGAATCTGGCTTGTTCGTTGGGAGCGTAGCGTGTCAGCGTGCGCTGCATGCGGGCTGCAGCTGCCGGGTCGCGGGCGATCATGAAGAGGTAGCCCCCACCCCCCGCGCCGGGAAGTTCCCACGCCAGCAGATCCTTTTCAACGAGCGCAACCGCCGCATCCACCGCCGGGTGCGCGGCTCCCGGATCGATATCTCGTTTGAGCGTCCAGTACTCCGCCAGTCGCGCACAGAACTCCGCTTGGTCACCACGAGTGACCGCTTCAGCCATCGCTGATGCGCCTGCCTTCAGGGCGTGAATGGCACGCAGTGTGGCGGCGTTCTGTGAGAGGTACCGCCCAACAACACCGTGCAAGATGTCTCGGGCCATTCGCCGGACCCCGGTGAAGTACAGCAGCATCTGTGGACCGTCCGGGATGGCGAACAGAGTGTGCGCGAGCAGCGTGGAGCGGGGAACCTGATGGACGCCCGGAGCGGTGGTCAGAAACTTCACGCCCGGCGACAGCCCGCCAGCCTGGTCCTGCCATCCGCCACCCGTGCCGAGCATCTGCTCAAGCGTCAGCGTCCTGGCTGACAGCGCGGTCACGGATGGCGATGAACCGCTGGCGTCGGCGAGTGCTGCCAGAACTGTTGCGCCCAGGATCGACGACGTGCCGAGTCCGGAGCCCTTCGGCAATGCGGAGAACGTGGTGACATGAAGGCCGCCGGAGCCCCGCCAGAATCGTTCGGTGAACTCATTGATCGAACGCGGCCGCCGGTCGGAACCGTCACTCAGCGCGATCGCAGCGCACGAGAGCGACGCCCACCTGGTCGCGTCGAATGGGGGAGCGAGTCTCGCTACGTCGCGGATACGTGTGGTGCGCCCGAGGTCGGTGCTGGTGATCGTGAGGCCGGGACGATCGGTTCTGCGGACGATGGCGTGGACCGCGGCGCGCCCGCCGACCCTCACGGCAGCGTTGACGACCGCTCCGCCCAGGTCGTGGCAGATGGGAGGCGTGTCCGACCACCCACCCGCCAGGTCGATCCGCGCTGGCGCGGATGCCCACGAGGACTGCTCGGGGAGGAGAGGCTTCCGCGTCACGGGGGTGCGATCACGCCCTCGAGCGGCAATGGCCGAGAGCGACACCGCCTCCGCGACAGCCTGCAGCGCGGCCTTCGCCAGAGGGGCGGGGTCCCTCCGCGCAACGCGAGCAATCTCAGAACTGATCCAGAGCGCCGAGGCTCGGCGTGTCGGAGACTTCTCGAGCCATGCCGCCCGTGTGTGTGGGGACAGCATCCGAGCCGCATCCTCCGGCGTGAGATCCGCGATGGGCGTCGTCGCAGTATCGGCGCGTCCCTTCCCGGCATGCGACTCGGCCGCGGCGTGACTGGCGAGCACGCGGCGACGCTCGATCATCGCCGCACGATCGCACAGCTTCATCGCCTCCGCGACGGAGATGCACTCTGCTCCGCGCCACGTGCTCGACGGCCTTGCCCCGGTGGTCCACATCCACCGAACCGCCTCTAACGCATCGACGCCTTTCGCGACGACCGGCCACACGCGCGCGGAATAGAGAGTGTGCTGGGTGCGAGGGAGGGAGCCGGCGGCGCCCTCGACTGCACGCCACACAGCAACCGGATCGGGCACTCGATCGACCAGATCCCCGAGGGGCATGCCTCCAAACGTGCCGCCCCGATCCGCTGTGAGTTTGAAGTCATCATCGATGCCAAACGCGATCGGCACGCACCGTGCGTTGGAGAGGGGAACCACAACGACACCCCATCCGCGCGGCAACTTGAGTGGGCGCCTGACATCAACGCCTACAAGAACGTTCTCACCCGGAAGCCTCGCGGACGCGCGGAACGAGCACGCGTCAATCCAGCAGTCCGACGCGGCTCGAAGTTTGTCAGCGCCGGGAGACGCGAGCACAACAGCGGCCCGTACCGACGAGATTCCATCGCGAACGCGCGGATCCCTCGCCGCAATCGAGAGAAGCTGCGATGTTGTGCCAATATGGAGAAAGTCGCACGAGGGGATGACCCGGACTCGGAACGGGATTCCTCCCAACGCCCTTCGCAGCGTCGGTGGGCCGGCGAGCGAGCCGGCCGCCGCCATGAGAACGTCCTGATAGAGGTCCATTGCCTTCGCCGTTGCGTCGGCGATGCGCGCAAACTCACCTGAGAGGCGGATGCGGCCGCTGTCCCTCTCCAGCCGCAAACCAAATGCCCGGAGGATGCGGGTCATGGTTGGCCCGTCAATCGAGACCAGTCCGCTATCAACAAGGGCACGCCCGTCTTCCGTCATGGCTCCCCGGCGTTTCAGCTCCTCCTCTGTGGGCTTCTGGAGGAACTGTGCGACGCGATCGTCCTGTTCTCGCACGTACACGCCGTGCTGGGCCGCGACTTCGGGAGCCGCCGGAAAGGCAACGCCGACAACTCCCTTCGGACACAAGTCGATTGAATGGGCGGACGCGTTGAGCAGCACGTCACCCGACGCGACCAGCGTCGTTCCTTCAGGTGCGCCCCGCACGTGGACACGCATCAGATCAGCGAGGATCAAGTCGAACATCGTCGCCGACCGGCCGTCAGAGAGTCGCCGATCCAAGGGCAGGAAGAGCTTGCCGCACGCGGCATATGAGGGCAGACGCCGACTGTCGCCCCCGGAATGGATGACAAGCACTCGCTGGCCGAGCAGGAGATCGTGAAGCGTTCGGGGCTTCTTTGACTGACGGTGGAGCTCCGCAAGCCGAGCCGCGAGAACGCGGGCCATGGCGACCAGCGTTGCGTTTCCGGAACCTGCACGCACGTCCTTCGGGTCAGGAACGACAAGCCATCGACGAACACCCCTCAGAAGGCCGCAGGCGGCACGCTCCTGCAGCATGGAGCGATAGCCGGATGCCTGCGCGCGCGAGGCGGCTGTTATCACCAGCCAGTCGATTCCCGCGTCAGTTCGCGTGAGCGGCACGTTTCAGGCCCCTTCGCCTTCAAGCAGTTCCGCTCGGGATCGGAACCTGTCGATGAGCACAGCGGCGATGATGATGTGCCCCGTGATGATCTCTTGGATGTAGTTCGGCCAGCCGAGCACGTCCGAGCGATTGGAGAGGAATGACATGAGCAGAACCCCCGCCACCGTGCCCGTGATGGAGACGCGACCACCACGCAGCGAGCCCCCACCGATCACCACGGCCGCGATCATGCGAAGCTCCTCGCCAGATGCCACCGTCGGATCGCCGACGGTCAGGCGAGCGAACTGAATGATGCCCGCCATCCCGATGAACGAGCCGCAGATGACATACGCGAATGCTCGCGTGCGACGGACAGGAATGCCGCTCCGACGCGCGGCCTCGGGATTGGATCCAATGGCAACCATGTGCCGGCCGAGCACGGTTCGCGCGAGGAAAGCAGCGACCACGACGGCAAGTCCAAGCCAGATGAGTGAAGCGGGTGCGAACTGCCACCAGGGCCCGCCGTGACGGACGCGCACGATCGCTCCGAGGCCACCGTCGGTTGTGGGGACGACTGTGGTGCTGCCGGAGAGCCACTTTGCGACACCGCGCCAGAAGCCCATGGCGCCGAGCGTAACAATGAAAGCGGGAAGACGGAGTGCGGATGTGAGCAGTCCTGTGTACGCACCGGCGAGCGTTGCGACGGCGATCGCCATGAGAGCCGCGAGCGGTCCACTGGCCCCCTCTCTGAGTGCAAGAGCGGTGACAACGCACGAGACGGCAACCACCGATCCCACGGCGAGGTCGATTCCTCCCGTGACAATCACGATGGCAACCCCGAGAGCGCCGATTCCTGTAATCGAGGACTGGAGCGTGATGTTGCGGACGTCGGCGCTGGTAAGCGGATGGCCCGGCGCGAATGCGGAGAATGCGAGCACGACGACTGCCAGCCCCAGGACGGGCCCGAGCGAGCGGAACAGCGTGAGTGTTGCCGAAGGTCGTGGGCGTCTCATGGTGTGCCGGAAGGCGACGATGCCGAGGGCTGTGCCGAGAGGGGCGGACGCAGAATGTCGGCCATTTCCGCGGAGTCGACGTTCTCCATCGTCACGACACCGACGCCGGTGTCGATCGTGGGCTCCACGGGCTGCCCCGTCAGGTGATCGACGGCGGTACGAATGGCAAGATCCCCCATCCGCATGGGGTTCTGAACGACAAAGGCCTCCATCTCGTGCTTCCGCAGGGCGTCAATGAACGCCTCGCTGGAGTCGAAACCAACGAACTTGACCTTGCCGGCAAGTCCGCGAGACCGGAGCGCAAGCAGCATGCCAAAGGTCGAGGACTCGTTTGAGCAGAAGACGCCCTGAATGTCAGGGTGGGCATTCAGCAGATTCTCCGCCGCCTCCTGGGCTGTGGCGCGGGTTGCGCCCGCGTATCGCTTCGGGTCGATGATCGTGATGTCCGGATGCCGCGCAATCGCCTCGATGAAGCCCTGCTCGCGGAGGAGCGTGCTGGCGGAGCCCTCGGCATATCGAAGCAGGAGTGCCTTGCCCGAGTGACCCATCGCGGCGGCGAGGGCTTCACCCGCGAGACGACCGCCTTCTTTATTGTCGGTTGCCACGAACGAGACGAAGTCGGTCCCCGGCGACATCAGCGTGGGCTCCAAGCCGGAGTCGAAGATGACCACGGGAATGCCTGCCGCTTTGGCTTCCTTGACGGGGCCGACAAGGGCTCGATCGTCCAGCGGCGCCAGCACGATCGCGTCGAACCGGCCAGACCCGATGAGATTCTGCACCAGCGAGGTCTGCTGGGCGCGATCGTCCTCCTTCTCGGGGCCGCGGAAGGTCATCTCAACGCCGAGATCGGACGCGGCCCGCGCCGCGCCGGCCTGCACGGTGCGCCAGAACTCGTGCGTGGTTCCCTTCGGCACGACGGCGATGCGGAGCGGCTTCGCATCCGAAAGCGGGGTCGTCGTCGAAGCGGCCTGTCGCTCGCGATCGCAAGAGGCGCAGAACGCAGCGGCCAGCACGATTAGAGCCCTCACGGGCGTGATACGAGCTTGAGAGCGATGGGTTGCCAAGCGGTCGTCTCCGATCTGCGGCGGCACGTGATCGGATCGAGTATAACGGGAGAAACTGGAGCGCGAGCATGGCGACATTTGCACAAACGATCGATCTCGTCGACGATCCGACTCAGATCGCGGAATATGAGCGCCATCACCGGGCGGTCTGGCCGGAAGTGGTGTCGGCCCTGCGTGAGATCGGCATCCGGGAGATGCGGATCTTTCGGCTGGGCAGCCGCCTGTTCATGATCTTCGAGGCGGAGCCCGGCTTCGATCCGTCACGCGACTACCAGCGGTATGCGGACGATCCGCGGTGCCGCGAATGGGACGAGTTGATGCGGAGATTCCAGCGACGTGCCCCGGGAGCAAGAGAAGGCGAGTGGTGGGCCTCGATGGCGTTGGTCTTTGACCTGACGCTGGCGTGAGCCGCGCCGCATGGCACCCGAGGAGTCTGATCAACGCCCTTCGGAGAACAGCTGGAAGAAGTCCAGCAGATCAAGGATGTCGAGCTCGCCGTCGCCATTGAGATCGCATCGCGGGGCGTGGTCGCCGAAGTCTGCGAAGAACTCGAGGAAGTCGACGATGTCGTGGATGCAGTCGCGATTCCAGTCGGCCACAAACTCAAACCGCTCGATCATCGCTTCGGCCTGATAGAGCGTTGCGGGGAGCGTTTCCTGCGCACAGGGGAGGATCTCGCTTGCCGGCGGCGCAAAGCCCGGGCCGCGGAGCTCGTAGGAAAGTGAGAGCGCTCCCCGTTCGCCATAGAACCAGTCGACGCTGCTACCCGAGACGGGGTAGATCGCGGTGTAGATTGGGCCGGGGGTATAGGACCTGCTGTGAACCTGCTGAATGAGCAGGCGCATCTGCTGACCGATCGCGCTCCACTCCGGTTGATGCTGGATGGGCGACGGTGTCCATCCCCACGACCAGAGGATCAACTGGCCGTAGGAGTGAATGTCGTTGTGGGCCTTTATTTCAGGGCGGCTTTGCACAAAGTCGCGGAGTCGCTGCGTCTCGGGCTCGGAGAATGGTCCGGTGCCCCAGTAGACCTCACTGGAGCCGTTGGAGTTGCCTCCGGCGCCGCCGGGAACGGCGACCCCCCACTGGTAGCCCCAGTTGCGATTCAGGTCGACGCCGAACGAGCCCCCGGCATTCTCGCGCCGATTCTTCCGCCAGAACCGCTCGGTTGTCCACGTGTAGACATAGCCATCGGGATTGACGACCGGGATGATGTAGAAATCCGCGTTGTCGACCAGGTGCTGAATGTACGGGTCAGTCGCGTAGTTGCGAACCAGGTGATCGGCGACGAACATGTTGTTCATCACGGTGATCCACTCGCGCGCGTGCTGCACGCTGTTCAGCAGAATCGCCGGCTTGCACCGTCCCGGATCGAACGCGTCGTTTGCGATGCGCAAGCCGCGGATGGGACGTCCCTGCAGAGAGTCGCCGAGATTGATCTCCGTCACAAGATCGGGGCGCATGGCGGCCAGTTCGGTCATGTAGGATTCGATCGCGGGAAGATTCTTGAAGTCATCGAACCAGGATGCGTTTCGGGGTTGCGGACCGCGGAGACGGGCCCGCTCTGCGTCAACCAAAGCCTGCAGGTTCTCGACAACCACCTCGTGCGGGATGCCCGAGTCAAGCAACGCATGGTACCGGTCGGGCGGCACGCGGAAATCGTTGGGCAGATCGTGGCGAAGCTCGCACACAAATGGTTCGATCCCGATCGCTTCAAGCGTGCGGACGTCACGCACATCCCGCAGCGTCACGCTGACCACGCGATGACCGTCGTAGCGGACGACGGACTCGCCCGGAAGGGCATCGGGCTGGCCGAAGCCGCTGCAGGCGGTCAGAGTGGTGCAGACAAGAGCAATCAGTCGATTGAACATAACGCCTCCGCTCGGGCCGCGTGGCCCTGTGCCGATAGTCTCGCAGGAACGGGCGTCTTTGTCCAGACCTTCGATCGAATCAGCGAGCTACCTCGATCGCGCGCGTCTCCCGCAGCACCGTCACCTTGATCTCGCCCGGGAACGTCATCTCATCGCTGACGCGTTTGGCGATCTGGTGGGCGATGAGGAAGGCCTCATCATCTCCGACCTTCGCCGCGTCCAGCATCACCCGGACCTCCCGGCCCGCCTGGATCGCGTACGCCTCGGTCACGCCCTTGAAGCCGAGAGCGATGTCCTGAAGCTGCGTCAGGCGCTGGACATACCGCTCCATGCTCTCACGCCGGGCGCCCGGACGCGCGGACGAGACGGCGTCGGCCGCCATGATGATGGGCGTGTAGAACGTTGTCGACGGAATGTCGCCATGGTGGCCACCGATGACGTTGAGAATCGGCTCCTTCTCGCCGTACTGCTTGGCGAAGTCCATGCCGATCTTGGGATGCCCGCCCTCCATCTCGTGGTCCATGGCCTTGCCGATGTCGTGCAGGAAGCCGCACCGGCGTGCGATGGCGCCATCAAGCCCAAGCTGTTCTGCGATGATCTGTGACAGGTACGCCACTTCGACCGAATGCCGGAGCACGTTCTGGCCGTACGAGGTGCGGTAGTACAGCTTGCCCATCGCCTCGACGATCTTCGGGTGCATGCCGCGCAAGTTGGTCTCGACGATGGCATCCTTTCCGTACTTGATGATGCTCTCGTTGATCTCCTTCTTGACCTTCTCGATGATCTCCTCAATGCGGGCCGGGTGCATGCGCCCGTCCGCGACGAGGCGCTCCAAGGCCTCAACGGCAATGGCCTGCCGGACCTTGTCGAAGCAGGAGACCACAATAACACCCGGCGTGTCGTCGACGATGATGTTCACGCCCGCGGCCTGCTCGAAGGCGCGGATGTTGCGTCCCTCTCGTCCGATGATCCTTCCCTTCATGTCGTCCGAAGGGATCGCGACCGTTCGCACCGTCGATTCGGAGGTGTGCTCCGTCGCATACCGCTGGATCGCCATCAGCGTGATCTCCCGAGCCTGCTTGGCGGCGTCCTCTTCGGCCGCCTCCGTGATCTTGCGGGTCAACTTCGCCACATCGAGGCGGCAATCCTGCTCCACGCGCTGGAGGAGCTCTTCCTTCGCCTGCTCACGGCTCAGATCCGCGATCTGGTGCAGTTTCTGCGTCTGCTGATCAACGAGGGAGGCAAGGTGGGCCTCCTTTGCTCCAAGCTTCTCCTCGCGTGCCCGGATGGATTCGGCCTGCTTCGCGAAGGAGGACTCTCGCTGTGCGAGGGTCTCTTCCTTTCGGTCCATCAGGTCTTCCCGCTTGGCCAACCGCCGCTCGGTCTCTCGCAGTTCGGTTCGGGCGGCCTCGGCCTCTTTCTCAAACTGGTGCTTGCTCGCGAGGGCCTGTCGCTCCGCCTCGATTCGCACCGCGTCCGCCTGGGTCTTCGCATCCGCCCCCGCCCGCTCGATGATCTGCGCGGCCTCTGCCTTGGCCTTCGCGAGCGACTTGCCCGCCATGGACTGGCATAGAAAGTACCCGAGGAGCGCGCCGACAACGACGCCTCCGACGCCGCTGAGAACGGCGTGCATGACGCCGATCTCAGCGAGCAGCAGTATGGAGGAGTTCATAGCACAAGCCCTTCCTCCGGGCGCATGGTGTCCCGGACGATCAAGGCCGTTGTGCCGCGTCGCTGGATAAGTCCCCTGGTCGGGCGTCAAGCCGATCCGGCTTCACGCGAACAAACGCTCACGAACCTCCCATGCAATGCGGCACTCGCCGCACGATTTCTCCCCTAACCCCATCTGACCTTCGTGAACGCTCATCCTTGCCCGAACACCTGGACGCGAATCCCATCACGCCCGGATCGCCCGCACGCTGCGGTGAGGCGGTTGGCCATCACACCGAAGCAACGCGAACGGAAACTCTTCCATTCAACACACGCGGCACACCGGCCGGTATGACTTCACCGCCCGGGAACAACCCCGGACCCGCCATAGTGTATGGGAAATACCAAACCCTTTACAAGCGGCGATCAGGCGGCTTTGCGTCGGGCCTCTCTGCCCGCGGCAGTCACAGCATTCACGTAGCGGGCGATCTGCTCCGCAACGAACTCTTGGTGGCCCTGACTAAAACCGAACTCAAATGCCACGCCGGCGTACACGCGTCCTGAGCTGTCGGCATGCGAATGGGCCACCTTGGCGACCAATCCGATCGGCGCCGCGAGCTCAGGGCGAAGGTCAATCCGCAGCCAGAGATGCTTGGAGCAGTCCAGCGATCCGGAGTCGTCTCGGTCGACGAGCAACCCTGCCCCCCCACCTCCCAAGTTCGCCAGGTGTCCGACGAACCGTGGGCCGACATCCGGCAGAACCGGGTTCCCGACAAGACCGGGCATCGCAGGTCCCGAGATTTCCAGGTCGTGACACGCGGCCCGATTCGCGACCTCAGCCGCGACGGCACTCATGGGATCGAGCAGCGGCCAGATTTCCACCTGAGGCAACTCAACAGAGCCGAGCGGGACGCGATAGAACGAACGGCGCGAGCACCTCTCAACATGATCGGGCGCTGCCAATCGCAGCATGGGAGAGCCGCGCGAGAGCCCAGGGGCCGGGCCCAGAACGGTGGTACGGAACATCCAGCGGTTCTGGCCAATCGTCATCGCACCGATCATCGCAGTGCCTGCCGGAAGCTCTACGGGCTTATGGAGCGAGGTCGGGTGCTCCGCCACCAGCTCGGTCGCGGTCAGTGCCGCCAGTCGCACCCTCCAGACAAGATCCGGACGGGATTCGTCCGTGATGGACTGGCCACGATCGATGGAAAGCTCGATGCCACCGCCGCGCTGCGCGATGTCGGCGAGGCACTCCTTCCATCGTTCTGTCCGTGAGCGATTGGCTGGCACGTGGATCCCTCGCGCGTGCGATTTCCATGTGCGGCACGCATTGCCGCTGATCGACCGGCCAAGGGCCGGACTTAAGCCCGATCGCTCACTCTTGATGCCCCGTCCCGAGACCCGGGCTCATTGGTCGTCGCCCCCCAACGTGCACGCGGCGCTTCTTTCGGAGGGATTTTTTCAGATCGGCGATCTCGTGCGATGCCTCCGCCGACTGATCCCGAGAGAGCACCTGTCGGCCAAACCTTGCCCGGTAATACAGACGCACCAGTTCCGTCAGCCTTGAGGGCTCTCCGATCTCCCTCTCAACACCCGTCGCGTGCTCCAGAGCGCCCTGCCAGATCGGTCGGCCGCGTCCTCTGCTCGCGAGCAACGCTTGCAGGTCCGCAAAGAACGACGCCCCCGCCAAAGAACTCTCAAGCCCCGGCTCGGCCCGCTGCGCCGCTCGAAGCAGGCGCAGAAGCGCAAACCTTCGATACAGCGTGCGGGCGATGAGGGCGGCGCCTCCCAGAACAAAGCTCAGACCGACAAAGACGACCAGCCCGTTGCGAATGGCCCGCGCTATCAACGAGACGCCACCGGCGCTCACGCGGATGTTCATGTCCGCGACCCGATTCTCGACCGCGCGGGGGTCCATCGGGCGCACGCCGACCACCTCGGCACGCCGGCGCTCGTCGAACCCGACGACGCCGTCGATCCACGCGAGTTCGACCGCATCGAAGAATCGCCGGAGGCGCGCCAGTGGCGTCAGGGATGGAGCGTGAATGCGCGTCAGGTCCGCCGGCGGTGTCGCATCCAGCGTGGTCCAGCGTCCCTCCCCCACCACGGCCTCGACCCATGCGTGCGCATTGCTCTCTCGAACGATGTAGCGCCCGGAGCCGTCGCTGAACTCCGCGGCCACATATCCCGTCACAACCCTGGAGCGAATGCCCACCGCTCGGCACATCGCGGTGAGAGCCGAGGCGAAGTACTCGCAATGGCCTTGACGCGAGTTGAACAGAAAATAGTCAATGGGATCCTCGGCGCCCCGGGGCGCGAGGATGTCCAGCGTGTAGCCGTAGTTCTCTCCCAGATATCGCTCCAACAGCTTGGCGGCGCGGAAGTCGTCGCTGCGATCTCGAACCGCCGGATCGGGCTCGATACCCGCGTCGCGCAGGACACGCTCGGCGAGTTCCGCGGCTCGGGGCGAGATCACTTCTCTTTGACGGACGGCGTCCGAATCGCGCAGACGCACGGCCGTGTCCACGATCGACTCGACAAGATAGTCGAATCGGCCCGGCGGACTCTCCCTTCGAAGCACACCGTTGGAACCGCTCTCGAGCGTTCCGCGATTCCCAACGAACGTCACCCTCGCGGGCTGCCAGAGCGCGAACAGATAGCCAGTTCTCTCCGAGGCGTTGCGCAGCGTGATCCGGGCCTTGTGCGTGATGTCTGATGGCACGCCGCCCACCGGAAAGGAGCGATCGCTCTCCATCGCTACACGCGAGGGTGGCTCACTCTGAACCGGCGCCCAGCGGCCGTTCTGGTATCGTTCCAACGCGGCGCCGCGAAGGTAGAAGATCTTGTCGTGCCCCCCCAGGTTGCGTCCAATCGCGTTCGTGATCTCCAGATCCAGAACCTCCGCCTGAGACTCTGTGATGAGCCCACCGACTCCCAGGGTCACGGAGTCGGTAAATGAGGTTGTCTGCCCCAGGGACACATTGCCCCACTCGCCCATCCTCTGCGTGCCCAGACCGCGAGGGATGAGCAGGAACGCGGTCACGCCGCCGAGGATCGCCCCACTCGTGCAGACGCCGGCGACCACGATCAGGTCCCGTGTGGCGTGCGCCCCACGCGCGTGGCGGGTCCAAGGTCCCGGTACCGACTCGGATGCCGCGAAGACTTGCTGCAGCGCCGCGCAGAGCGCAATGCTCGGCACGAACACGATCATGATCGCGCCCACTGCCAGCGAGTTGCTCGTGAGAATGGCCCCGATAACCTGGAAGACAGCGAGCGCAAGGAGCTGGGCAAAGTCGCGAGCGCGTCGTCGGTCGAAGAGCTTGATGACCTGAAGATACGTGACGAACTCCGAGAACGCAGAGACCGTCAAGCGGCCAGACGTCGCGGCCCACGCCGCGTTCGCCAGCGCGATCGCCACAAGCGTCAGAATGACAATCCGCGGGAGCGGCCGTCGCGCCGCCGATTCCGTCAACCAGATTCCTGCCAGGCCAGCCGCGATCATGATCGCACCAAACACCGGACGCCCATCCGCGATCGCGTAGCACAGAATCGCGAGAAGAGCGAGAGAGAACGCGAGCGTCTTGAAGGCGCGGCTCATGCGGGCTCCCCCGAACGCACGGAATCGAGCCCAAGAAACTCGCCAACCGCACGACGCACGCGGCCGACCGCCGGCGGCGGTATCGGCGGCAAGGATTCACCCGGCGCAAGGTACTTCGCGGCATCCGCCACGGACACAAAGACGGCGCCGGCGGGCGCGGGCTCCTGGGCGGCGGCAACCACAACCACGCCATCTCTCCGAGCCAACGGGCTTGGACCGGGGACATCGCCCGCGGTGATCTGGAGCTGCGCCAGCAGATCGAGCACGCGCTCAATGTGTCGGCGACCGGGCTTGGGCAACAGGCTCGCGCCGAAGCCGGAGACACCCACGGCAAAGCCCCGCGCATCCGCCGCTCGTGCAATTGAAGCCGCGAGCGAGACGGCGATCTCCTGCTCGTGCGCCGAGAGCGTGGCCAGCGACGGACGAAGCTCGATCCAGAGGCGGGCGGGCGCGGGCTGCGATGTCTGACGCACCACGAGCGACCCGGAGCGAGCAGAGGCACGCCATGCGATGGAACGAAGCGAATCGCCGGGGGTGTAATCCCGGAGACCGTACATCTCATCGCCGTGTCCGGCGACGTTCCGTGCGCTGCTCAGACGGGAGACACCCCCATCGAGACGGTCAAGCAGCCCGGGGCGGACCGACAGTTGACGCGGGCGGACGATCACGGTTGTCGGAAGCCCGAACGTGACGGACTTCTTCGTGAGCCCGAGCGGGAACGTCGTCGACAGCGTGAAGCGGTCGAGCGGAGCCACGCCACGATGGATTGGCGTGATCGAGGTTGTGGCGCGGACGGCCTGTCCCGCTCCCACATGGTGAACGCATGATCGGATCGGCCCGAGCTTGTCCACCCCTGTGACGGGCCCGGGATCCTCGGTGATCGTCAGCCCGAACGCGGGCAGCAGGCGGCTGACATTCCAGATCGTGTACCGCACCACGATCGGTCGCCCGACCTCTACCGTGACAGGCAGGTCTCGCCTGGCACGGACGCCCATCAGCGCCGGACCACTCACGAACCCGGAGATGACAATCGCTCCGGCCGCGATCCCGAACGCGAAGAAGAGCAGGTTGTTCTGGCTGTTGATCGCACCGATCGCCAGAAACATGGTCGTCATGATGTAGAGCACGCTGCCCGCGCTCGCGTGGTAGCGGCGCCGCACGATCGGCGCGGACTGTTCCGCACTCCTGGTCATTGTCCAGATGTACCCGCGCCGGCCGCGGACGGATCCCTGCGAACATTGACAAGAATACTGCTGCCGTCGCGGGGGAGATACAGCAGGGTGTCACTTGCCGCCACGCCCGGCCCGCTCACGCGGACCGTGGCTGGGCGCGTCGGAGCCGACGCGGTCGGCACAGTGATCGCGAACGCTCCATCCGGAGCGGAAACGCCCGAGCCATACACGTTCTGCTTGTCATCCACAAGGACGACGGTCACACCGCCCACGCCGCCGTCCCCCTTCAATCGCGGATCGGTCGCCGGAACAACCGTCGCGATGCTCGCCGGGCCGGCCACCACGCGCCCCGGAAACGTCACGCCGCCGCATCCGGTCAACAAGCTGCAAAGGCCGATGCCCATGGCGAGGAGGGCCACACGTGCCGTTGGACGTAACTTTGTCACTGTGCAACTCCTGCGTCCGCGGGCGGCAGATCCTTCAGTGACCCGAGGCCGAACTGATCAAGAAACTCGCGGGTGGTTCCGTAGAGCATCGGACGCCCGGGCTCTTCCGCGCGGCCCACAATGGAGGCCAAGCGTCGGTCCATCAGAGATCGCAGAACCTCCCCGCACGCCACACCCCGGATTGACTCCAGGTCCGCGCGGGTGATGGGCTGCTTGTACGCGATGATCGCAAGCGTCTCGATCGCAGCGCGGCTGAGCTTGCCCTGCACCTGCTGCTGCCGGATGGAGGCCAGCACCGGGGCGTGCTCCGGACGAGTCATGAATCTGAACCCGCCCGCGACACGCTCGATCCGAACCGCTCGCCCCGTCTCATCAAACGAGGTGTTGAGCCGCTCGATGGCCTGCTCAACGTCCTTCGCCGCGGCCGTGCTGCCGGCTCCCGCGAGGGCCTGCACGATGGCGCCGGCAGAAACCGGACGATTTGACGTGAGCAGCACCGCCTCGACCATGCCATCGAGGCGGATCGCTTCTGGTGCCGTCTGGTAGGCCGTGGCTTCCGGGGCTGATTCCTGCATGGAAGCATGCTACCCGGCTCGGCGGAGAACGGCGCGGCGGCGCCCTCCGTCAGGTCCAGATAAAGCCCTGGCCTTCCCAGGCCGACCAGATCGCACAGGCCCCCTCCGGCGTCCGCCGGTCTCTGTTGAAGATTCGAGCGGCTCGGGCCGATGGTCCCCTGCCCGTAGATGCCTTTCCCCGAAACTGAGAGACGCCCCTTGAGCACGACCAAGCGAGTCCTGATCGCCGATGACGAGGCACACGTCACCCACGTGGTCGCGGCGAAGCTTCGTAAGGCCGGTTATGTGGTCCAGGTCGCCAACGACGGCGACGAGGCCCTCCGGGCGGCCTTTGAGTCCACGCCCGACATGCTGATTACCGACCTGCAGATGCCCTATCTCAGCGGCTTTGAAGTCGCGATGCGCATGAAAGCGGACCCCAAGACCGCAAACACGCCCGTACTGCTTCTGACGGCGCGTGGCTATGTCATCGATTCTTCTGAGATCGCGCTCACCAATATCCGGCAGATCATGGCCAAACCATTCAGCGCGCTCGCGCTGCTCGAGGCCGTTCAGGCCATGCTCGGCGACCAGGTGACGGAACGGAAGGCCGCATGAGCGATGAATCCCAAACAGATCGAGCGTTGCCAACCGAGGCGCGGGTTCGCGACCGATGCCGCTCGATCGGCTTGCCCACATGGCAGGTGGATCGTGCGGGGCTTGTGATCGAAGAACCGGGCGAGCAGGGGCTCGTTGGGCTGTTTCTGAGGTCCCAGCCTCTGACTGATCTGATCGCGACCGCCGTTCGGGCCTGGAACGATCAGGACCCGGCGATGCCGCAAGAGCTCTTCCCGGGTTGCTGGGTCGTGCCTATGCCCGTCATACGCCGCCGGCGCCGGAGCGGGTACGTGGTGGCCTTTCTGCTTGGATCGATCGGGCTGCACAGCGAGGACTTCGAGAAGATCTGCGCCGCAACACCCGCAGACGCCGCCGCCGCTAGAAACGCGATATCGCATCTGGCCCACTGGACGGCCCAGAGCGTGGCTTCCATCGGGGCATCGCTGCGCCTGATGCAGGCCGACCTTGAGTCGGCGACGGAGCAGGAACGCACGATCGCCGGGTTCACCTCGCACCTGACCGAGGCATACGAAACCGTCGAGTTGCTGTACGAACTCGGGCGCTCCATGAGCACGCTCAAGCGGCCCGCTCAGTTCGGAGCGATGACCATTGAGAGGCTCCACAGGATCACAGATTTCGGCTGGATCGCGGCCGCCTTCCCGCCCGATGGCTCGGACCACCCGCTCTCCGCAAGCCCGGTGACGTGGTGTGGCCGGCGCCTCTGCGACGATGACGCCGTGATGCACGCCGCCCGCTCACATCTGGCGAAGGGGATCGTGAGCTCAACGCCGGTGATTGCCGGGTTTGTCGACGGGCTGCCTCCCGCCGCCGGGCCGCAAGTGGTCCTGCAACCGATCACGCGCAAGGGCAGGCCCGTGGGCCTCCTGATGGCTGGAGCCAAGGGCGGCGAAGACCCCCAGGTCAGCTCGTACGACACGCGACTGCTCGAGTCCGCTTCAGGATACCTCTCCGCGTTCCTCGAGAACGCCGCCCTGTACGCCGAGCAGAACGCGACATTCCTGGGCACGTTGCGCGCGATGACCGCCGCGATCGACGCCAAGGATCGCTACACATGCGGTCATTCGGAGCGCGTTGCGCTGCTCGCACGCCAGCTTGCAACGATGTTCGGATTCGACGAGGCCAGCGCCGATCGCGTCCACATCGCCGGGCTCGTTCACGACGTTGGCAAGATCGGCGTGCCCGAGTCCGTGCTGACCAAGGCGGGGCGGCTCACCGACGAGGAGTTTGATCAGATCAAGCTCCACCCGGAGATCGGACAGAACATCCTCAAAGACATCCCGCTCTTTCAGGATGTGCTGCCGGGCGTGCTCTCGCACCACGAGCGATGGGACGGCAAGGGCTATCCCCATCGCCTCGAGGGTCAGAGCATCCCGCTCATCGCGCGGTTCATCGGCATCTCGGACACGTTCGACGCCATGAGTTCTACCCGTTCGTACCGACCCGCGCTGCCGCGGGAGCACACGTTGGCGGAGATCCGCAAGTGCGCTGGTTCACAGTTTGATCCTCAGTTGGCCGAACTGTTCCTGAAGCTCGACCTCACGGCGTACGACCGCATGCTGGCAACGCACACGCTCCGGGCCGATGGCACGCAGCCACAGGCGCGTCTGGCTGCCTGACCGTCTGAGCACGAAAGCGAAAGAGCCGCCCCATCACGGATGGGGCGGCCCTTGTCCATGAAAGAACGCGAAGGATCACTGCGAAACGGGCCGCGTCGTCGGGGCTTCCGTTTCTTCCATACCCAAGGCCCATGAGATGAAACCGAGAATGTCGGAGCGTTCCTCGATGATCATGGCGGTCGGCTTGCCGGCTCCGTGTCCTCCCCGTGTCTCGATGCGGATCAGCACCGGCGCGTCTCCGGCCTGGGCCTTCTGAAGAGCCGCGGCGAACTTGAAGCTGTGCGCGGGAACGACTCGATCGTCGTGATCGCCCGTCGTGATCATCGTGGCCGGGTATGACGTACCGGACTTTGTGTTGTGATAAGGGGAGTAGGCGAGCATCGCATTGAACTCGTCCTCGTTCTTGACGGATCCATAGTCGCTCTCCCACGCCCAGCCGATGGTGAACGAAGCGAATCGCAGCATGTCAAGAACGCCAACCTGCGGGATGCACGCGCCGAACAGGTCGGGGCGCTGGGTCATGCACGCGCCCACCAGCAGGCCGCCGTTGCTGCCGCCCTGGATCGCCAGACGCTTCGGGCTCGTGTAGTTCTCGCTGATGAGATACTCCGCGGCGGCGATAAAGTCGTCGAAGACATTCTGCTTCTTGAGCTTGATGCCCGCCTCGTGCCACTCCTTGCCATACTCCCCGCCACCGCGGAGGTTGGCGACGGCGTAGATGCCACCCATCTCCAGCCACACGATCGTCGCCGGAGAGAAGCCGGGCGTGAGAGGAATATTGAAACCGCCGTAGCCATAGAGGAGCGTCGGGTTGTTCCCGTCCAACTCCAGACCCTTGCGGCAGGTGATGAACATCGGAACCCGTGTTCCGTCCTTGCTCTTGTAGAACACCTGGCGAGTCTCGTACCCTGAAAGGTCCGCCTTGACCTTGGGCTGGCGGAAGACCTCGCTCTTTCCACTCCGAACGTCATAGCGGTAGATCGCACCGGGATTGGTGTAGCTTGTGAAGGAGTAGAAGGTCTCCGAATCGCGGGTCTTCCCTCCGAATCCACCCGCCGTGCCGATGCCGGGCAGGTCAACCTCGCGAATCGCGCGTCCCGCCGTGTCGTGAACCCGGACCAGTGTCTTGGCATCCTTCAGATACTGAGCCAGAAAGTGCCCGCCGACATACGACACGCCGGTCAGATTCTCCTCACGCTGCGGGATGACCTCAAGCCAGGATGATCGATCCGGGCGCGCGGTGTCGATCGCAACCAGCCGGCCGCGCGGCGCGTCGAGCGTGGTCACAAAGTAGAACGTGGACCCATCATTTCCGACGAAGTTGTACGCCGCATCAAACCCGGTGAGCAGCTCGACGACCGGCGCATCCGGCGCCGAGAGATCCCGATAGAAGAAGCTGCTCTCCTGCCTGGTTCCCCACCAGACATTGATCGCCAGAAACCGTCCGTCCTCGGTCACATCCGCTCCGAAGCCCCACTCGGGCTGATCGTCGCGGTGGTAGACAAGCGCGTCCTGGGACTGGTCGTCGCCGATGCGGTGGAAGTGCACCTTCGGAAACTTGTTGAGGTCAGTCAGGTCGTTGCCCTTGGGCTCATCGTAACGCGTGTAATAGAACCCGCTGCCGTCCTTCGCCCAAGAGGCGTTCGAGAACTTGACCCATCGGACGACATCGGGAAGATCGGTCGCAGTCGCGATATCCCGCACGCGCCACGTCTGCCAATCGGAGCCGCCGTCCGCGACGCCGTAAGCGATGTATCGACCGTCCTCACTCACCGCGTACCCGGACAGCGCCACCGTCCCGTCGGCCGAGAACGAGTTGGGATCCAGAAGCACGCGCGGCTCCGCGTCGAGCGAGTCAGCGACATACAGCACCGACTGCGGCTGCAGGCCGTCGTTCCGAGAATAGAAGTACCGCCCGCCCTCCTTGAATGGCACGCCGAATCGCTCGTAGTTCCAGAGCTCCGTCATCCGCGACTTGATGCGGTCCCGCGATGCAATGCCGTTGAGAACGCCGAACGTCAGATCGTTCTGTGCATCGATCCACTTCCGAGACTCCGGCGCGTCCGGATCCTCCAGCCAGCGGTACGGATCGGGGATCTCCTTCCCGTGATAGGTGTCCGCGTGATCGACGCGGGCGGAATCCGGATACACGATCTGCGCCGCGGCCTGGCCTGCCAGCCAGCATGTACCCACAAGCACGGCCATGATGTGCAAAGGCGAGTGATGACGAACCATTTCAATGCTCCGCCCCGAGTGCTGCGTGCCCCGGCACGCCGGGGCGCGTGACGGGCCATTTCTGTACCGACCGGGAGACCCGCGGTTCCGCCCGCACGGCGGGCCCGGTTGGTTCCCGTCCTCTTCGCTACTGCACCAGCCCCTTGGTCAGGCGCATGAACGCGGTCTCGAGATTCACCGCCTCCTCGGTGAAGAGACTCACGCGGAACCCGCCATTGACCAGGACGCTCGGTATGTCCGCGTAGTTCCGCCCCGCCCCGGCAGACCCATCCTCATAGGTCACGTGCAGCACCGGGCCATTGCGGGCGCCGGTGTCAACATTCGTGATCGCCACCTTCTGCACGCCGGGCATCTTCCGCAACAGCGCCGCCGCTTCCTCGTGCCGATCCACCACGTTCACGTGGACCACATGCCCGAGCCGCGCCTTCTGCAGAATGTCCGCAACCGTGCCGGAGAAGAGAAGCGTGCCGCGTTCGATGATCCCGACCACGTTGCACAACTCCGAGAGCTCCGGAAGGATGTGGGAGCTGATCAGGATCGTCTTCCCCATCCGCTTCAGTTCCTTCAGCAGCTCACGAATCTCGATACGGGCCCGCGGATCGAGCCCCGACGCGGGCTCGTCCATCAGCAGCACCTTCGGATCGTGCAGCAGCACGCGCGCGATGCTGAGCCGCTGCTGCATGCCGCGCGAGAGCGAGTTCACCTCCGCCGTCGCCTTATACCCCAGATCCGTCAGCTCCAGAACATCGTGAACGACCTTCTTCCGCTGCGGTCCGTTGATGTTGTACGCCGCGGCGAAGAACTCCAGATACTCCTGGACAACCATGTCCTCGTACGCGCCCATGAAATCGGGCACGTAGCCGATGAGCGGCCGGATCTGCCGGTTCTGATATCCGACGGTGAGCCCCGCGACCTGCGCCTGTCCGCTGGACGGCTTCAGCAGCGTGGAGAGGATCTTGATCGTGGTTGTCTTGCCCGCGCCGTTCGGGCCGATGAACCCGAAGCAATCCCCCTCGTTGATCGTGAGGTTGAGATTGTTGAGCGCGACGAGATCGCCGTATCGCTTGGTCAGGTTGACGGTCTCGATCATCGCCATGCTTCGGCGGCTCCCTGCAACAGCAAGACCCACTCACATCGATCCGGATTCAGCCCGGATCGGCCGATTCCGATCCCGGCCGATAGCTCGGCGGACGATCGGGCAAAGGATACACCCATCGGACCACGGTACGGCCGCGGGGCTCGATCGCGCGACCGTCCACGGACAGCGGGACAGGGGTCGGCGCATCCTTCTTGCTCGCCCCCATCTGCCCCAGAACGATCACGCACGGCTGCGTGAACCACAGCCCCAGGTCCCAGCCGTGCGTCTCGCCACGTCGCGCCAGCTCCTGCGTCTGTCCGCTCGCCAGCCCGCTTGAGAACTCCGGCGGCTCCAGCATGGGGAACAGCGCCTGCGCCACGAGACGATCCCAGATCGCCTCCGGCGTGAGGCGATACCCCGATGCGCTCACCTGATTCTTCAGGAGGTCCTTGATGAACTCCGACGCCAGCACCGTCCGCGTCTCCCCCTCGGACGTGATGCGCTCCATGTCGAGTGGTTGGCCGGGAGCCCAGGGCGCCGTGAGCCGGTACGCAAAGGCATCCGAGATCCAGAACGACCCGCCGGTCGTGCCGCCTGCAGTGATCAACTGGCGCTGACCGGTGACAAACAGCACGATCACGTTCTCAAGGTCGACCGGAAGGTCGTGCACCAGCGAGCCGACGACGATATCGCGCCCTCCCACGCCCGCCCCTGCCAGACGCGACACGCGCAGTCGCGCCTCCTCCGGCGCCTCACCTTCGGCGGGCAATGGGCGGGGCATCCCCCACTTTGGCCCGCCCGACCACTCGGCTCGAAACTGCTTGATCGTGGCCCGCGCCGGCACCGCCATCTGCGACGGCTGACGCGACTCGATCACGTACGAACTCGAATCCGGGAATGTGAACGTGAACCCGCCCTCGCTCGAACGCCCTTCCCACGGAACAAGAATGTTCCTCGATTGAACACCCGTGCGCGAGCCCGCGGCATCGTTCACCGACACCATCGAGCGCCCATACTCCGGCAGCAGCACGCTCATCCACGTTCGCGCTCGTTGCACCGGCTGCCCGTACACATGATCAAGCAGCGTCAGGTGCGTCGCAGAGATCTCCCGAGGCCGCAGCAGCGTCGCCCCGCCCCACGCGATCCCGGTAAAGACCACGCCCACTCCGAAGAACCCGAGCCATGCGTGCCTATGCACGCCGAACTTCTTCATCAGGGCATAGCCCGCCGGCCCCGCAACGAGCCAGTACGTCACAAAGATCATGAACCCGAGAAGCACTCCCGCAGTCGCCCGCCCACGCCTGGCGATCAGGTCCGGCGTGTCCTCATCGACCCACACCGACGAACGTTGCCTGATGCCCGCCCCGGCAACATCGGTGAGCCGCTTCAACTCCGTCGAGTTCGGCCGCAACCCGCGCTGCCCGAGCACGCGGTGCCAGAATCGCTCCGGCTGGGGCAAGCCCGCGCTGCGCAGCGCGATGTGATTGACGTCAATCCCGATGACCGTCACCGCACCGGCCCCGACCAGTCGCCTCGCGACCACGCAGTCTCCGGTCGGTCCGGAGAGCACGCGAATCGCCTCGCCCGGCGCCGCATCGCCCACCGGCTCAAACTCATGCACAACCGTGCTCGTCGGCAACTGGATCGTCGCCGAATCCGTCAGCAGCGGCCGGTACCCCTCAAGCGAAACGCCCTCGCGCCGCGTGATCCGGGCCCGAGGAAGCAGATCGGACAATCCAGATCCGTCCCGCGTCACCCACGACTGCCCCGCCGTCGGCAGCACCACCACCAGGTGCCCGCCTCGCGAGACCCACTCCTTCAACGCGACAGTCGCATCCGGGGACATGTCCGCCGGGGAGCCATCCTGCCACACGAGCCAGCCGAAGGACTGGAAACCGAACCAACGATCAGGGAGCTCACCGGGCGCGAGCGTGACCTGCGTGATTCGCTCGTGTCCGAGCGGAGCCCACTCCTCGCCGATCGCGCCGCCACTGGCGGTCATGCCATAGAGCGCCAGGCTCGGACTGGCCTGACGCCCGACCACCCCCATGAACGACTCATATGAATCCGCAATACGCCCGGGCATCGCGAGGGGCACCCGCGCCACCACGCGCCCAGGCCGCACACCACGCCCCGTCGGATCGTCCTCCACCGGCGCCCCGGGATCTTCGATCGCTTCATGAACGACGAACGTCATCGGATCGCCGCCCCGGGCCCAGGCCGGAATCCGAGCGTACATCCACACTCGCTGCTCGACACCGGGATTGCCGGCCAGCACCGCCTGATAGAACGGGCTGTCCCCGTCAGAATCCCGCGACTCGATCCGGACCAGCAGCTCTCGCTGCCGCGTCCCCAGATCCGTGATGGCCAGACGCAGCGCCGTCAGCTCCCCGCGGCGAATCGCGCCCCCGGGTCCCCACCTGTCCACCGAAATAGCCACCTCGGCCGGGCCTTGGGCCGCAGCGGGTGGGCAGATAACGCTCAGCAGCCCGAGAATCAGCAGCAGCGTGGATCGAAGGTTCAGGCGAACGGCTCCTGTTTGTGCCGCGGGCACCGCTGGATTCTACCGGAACTCAACCCGGCCCGTCGTGCGGCCGATCTTGCCCCTATGGCCGCCATCGGACTTCAGGAATGGCTCGTGCTCGGCACCATTGCCGCCAGCGGCATCGTGGCGATGCTCCATGTCATGGCCTCCGCGATGGACAACGAGCGTCGAATCCGGGAGCACCGCCAGGAATGCCTTCGCATTCGATCTGCGTACCTGGAATCCTCCGCCAAGGTTCGCGCCGCCTGCCAAAGCCCGGACTCGGATGTTGTCGTCATCGGCGCCTGAGCCCTCACTTGGCGAGCAACTCCGCGATGAGCACGGCATGAGAGCGGGCGCCCTGCCGGTAGCACTCGATCTCGAACTTCTCGTTCGGGCTGTGCACCCGGTCGTCGTCGAGCCCGAAGCCCATGAAAATGGTGTCGATGCCGAGCCGCCCCTTGAGCATGCCCGCCACCGGGATCGAACCGCCGCTCTTGATCAGGGCAGGCGACTTCCCCGTCGCCTTCTTGATCGCACGCTCCACGCGCTTCATCGTCGGCGAATCGATCGGCGTCGTCACGCCCAGCCCCCCATGGTGATCGTTCAACTCCCAGCGGCAGCCCGGGGGCGTCCGCTCCTTGCACCACCTGAAGAACGCCTTGGTCACCTTCGCGGGGTTCTGATTGGCCACCAGCCGGAATGAGACCTTCGCGCTCGCGTGGCTCGCGATCACGGTCTTGGCGCCGGGCCCGGTGTAGCCGCCGATGATGCCGTTGATCTCCGCCGTGGGCCGCCCCCACTCCCGCTCCATCGCGGTGTATCCCTGCTCGCCGATGTCGGCCGCGGGGGGAAGACCGATCTGCTTGAGCGCGGCCTTGGCATTGAACTTCAGCTTCTTCCAGTTCTCGCGTTCCTTCTTGGTGAGGGGCACGACATCGTCGTAGAAGCCCGGAATCGTCACGCGACGCTTCTTGTCGTGGAGTTGGGAGAGCACGCGCGTGAGTTCCGTAATCGGATTCGGGCAGCGTCCGCCCCAGAGCCCCGAGTGCAGATCCTGGTTCGCCGCGTGCAGCACGACCTCCGTGTACGCGAGCCCGCGCACGCCGTATGTGATCGCGGGCTTTCCCCGCCCCAGCATCCCCGTGTCGGAGATCAGGCAGATGTCGCACTTCTTGAGCGACGCCTCGTGCGCCTTGACGAACGGCTCGAGCGAGACCGAGCCGGATTCCTCCTCACCCTCGATCATGATCGTCATTCTGACGCCGCCCGCCGGCTTGCCGGTGACCTCTTTCCAGCCGCGCATGGCCTCCAGGAACATCATGACCTGTCCCTTGTCGTCCACCGCGCCGCGCGCCACGATGCGCCGCCCGCCGGGCTCGCCCGTGCGCGCTTCGCGAATCACAGGGTTGAAGGGCTCGCTCTCCCAAAGGTTCACGGGGTCAACCGGCTGCACGTCGTAGTGCCCGTAGAACAGCACGTGCGGCCCCTTGTAGTCCGCATCGCCCTCGACTTCGGCGTACACCACAGGGTGCCCCGGCTTGCCATCCTTGGACACCGCATCCCGCACCTCGGCGTTGATCCCCGATTCACGAAGGTGGGCCGCGCACCATTCGGCGGCACGGCGCACGTCGTTCACGAACTTCGGATCCGTGCTGATGCTCGGGATCCTGAGCCAGTCGCACAGGCGCTCGATCCCCGCACCCTCGTTCTGTTCAAGCCACGCCAGCACCTTGTCAACGGCCATCGTGAGGACTCCTGTTTCGCGGGTCGTGCGCCGCGTGCGAGGGTAGGCGTGGCGCGTCCGTTGATGTCACGGGCGCCGCCATGAAACACAACGCCCCGACGCATGTGCGCCGGGGCGTTGGAGACTTCAAACAACCGAGTCATGCTCACCGTGGGAGTTCGCCCGCGGCGTGTCGTGCCGAGATTCAGCGACGACGACGGCCGGCGACCAGACCGCCGAGGCCGATGAGGGCCAGAGCGCCCGGAGCGGGGATGAACGTGTGCGTTCCGGGGGTCGTGAAGGCCTGAAGGAGCGCGATACGCGTCGCGTCGTCGGGACCGTCAAGGGCGGCCACGCCACCGAAGGTCCAGTCGGCGAGGTTGAACGCGCCCTGCGTGATGGAGCTGGGGTTGCGGAACCCGTAGCTGTCAAGATAGTCCCAGCCGGTTCCCGTGCCGTCAACGCCGATCTGGCCAGCCGAGTCAACCACGGTGCCGCCGATGTTCAGGGCGTACACGTCGTCGCCGTTGCTGAAGAACGCGCCGGTGAAGAGGTCAGCTCCGACGCCGTACGCCGCGAGGAACTGGTTCACGCCGTCGTTGGCGCTGGAGGCGATCACGTACGAGTCGCCGGCGGCGATGGAGATGCCGCTGAGGGAGACCGTCGCGGACGCGGACGTGCTGCCGTTGGAATAAACCTGAATCGAGTCAGACGCGCCGAAGACGTGGGCGACCACGCCGGTGTTGGTCAGCTCGACAAACTTCGGGTTGCCGCCAGACAGGTCACCGTCCACAACCTCTGAAATAATGACATCCGCGTTGGCGACGGCGGTGATGCCGGCGAACGCAACCAGTGCAAGGGTCTTCTTCATGTGCAATCTCTCCTAAAGGTACAAACGTCTTGTCTCAAGCGGACACCGATCACGCCGGGGTATGACGCCGCCGGTCGGTACACGCAACCATGTTGGGCCGTCTCTCTCTCGATCGTGCAACGCCAGACGGGTCAGGAACGGTTGATGCACGGCCGCGTCGGAATCGAGCAGCCCATTCGATCCGACGAAAGAAGCATATCGAAGTCAAGTCCGGCTGAACAGCCGGAACTCGTCTGGATCCCGCGAAGATTGCGTGTGGGAAGATGGGCAAACTTGGAGAAATAGGGCCACATCTGGCCCGCTCGGCCAGTGCATCTACGCCAGGACGCTGAAATCGGCAATCAGTTCCCGCCGGACTTGGCCCGTTCGGCCGCCTTTACCAGAAGGTCCGCCGGCGGCATGGGGTTGTGAGCCACGACCTCGCGCCCGCAGTCAGGACACGTGGTCGGGCCTTCTTTGCCCATGATGCTGTTCAGCACCACATAGGTCGGCTCAAGCTTCGCTTGTCCGTCACTGGTCCAGTAGCAGGCTTCCGCGGGATAGAGCGTGCGATTCCCGGTGGAGGGATGCTTCCAAGGCCACGAGTCGCCGTCCTTGATGCGATAGTTCTCAAAGATTCTGCCGGATTCTGAATCACCAGCGACCACCGAGCGCGTCGCGTCGCCGAGGTTTGAGCCCAAGCCACCCACGCCACGAACAATCAGGAAGCCAGACACGAGCAGAATCGCAACGCCGCCAACCGCCATCGCGATCGACTTCGCATCGAAAGATTGTTTCGCCGAACCCCCGGACGATTTCCCGCCCTTCGAAGAACGCGCATCCGACCTCTCAATCCCGTCCATGAGCGAAGACTTCGGACCTGACTGCATCGACCCCTCCTTGGCTCGTGGCTTGGCGGCGACGATGCTCATGGGATGCGGTACCCCGCCTTGATCTTGTCAGGGAAATTAGCTTTCGTGTAGTTCCACACGCTCCCGCTCATGTCCCTCCTTAGGAACGAACCGGTGGGGAACCAGAGATCAGGGTCCGTCGCTTCGCCATCAGTGTAAATCTTGACCGCTCCGTCGAAACTGGCCATGTTGCCCTGAACAAGGTCTCCGCCCTTCAGGCCTCTTCGCACATCCTGAATGCGTGAGCCGTGCCTGAAAGCCCAGCGGCGAGCATCAAAGAGGGCGATCGGCAAGCTGCCGAGCGGCTCGCCGGGTGCGAGCGCGCGGTTGAGTTCCTTGCTCTCGTTCTGCCACGGACCGACACCTCCGAACATGCCGCCGTATGAAGCGTCGATCTTGTGGTCAAAGTCCGGCTCGGTACCATGCTCGGCGTAGCGGTGGCCCTCGAAGACCGCGATCTTCATCGATGTGGAACCCACGCGGAACAGGTACGGCTGATACAGACGTCGATCCATCTCTCGAGACGGATTGAGACGTGGCCCAAGTGTGCCACCTTGGTTCAACGGGCCCTCAGTTGATGTGAACTGCGTTGACATGTTGTATGAGACCATCCGCCCCTGCGACCAGATGCCGCCACCCGTTGAGGGATAGGGCACTGCCGTAATGTTGTTCTCAGGGCACGTGAAAGGGGCGAACTCGCGCAGCCAGTTGAACCGCTGCGCCCGCACTTCTTCGGGGATGTCTTCGCTTGATGACGTCTCGCCAGGGCCCTGATAGCCCATGGAAGCCGCGAGCGGCCCGAGGAAATCCCACTGCTGTACCGCCACGCCATTGAAACGAGCCGGCGTGTCCTTGAAGCCGGCGGAAGCAGGAAGTGCGTCGTAGCCGCTCGTTGTCGAGCCGCCGACGATCGCCTCCTTGTAGTCATTCGCGTAAAGGCCCATGCCCTTGACGATGGAGTTCAGGTTCGCGCCACACAGCACCGTTCTGGCGACGCGCCGCGCCTGTCCCAGCGCGGGGAGCAGGATGCCGATGAGGAGCGCGATGATCGCAATGACCACCAGCAGCTCGATGAGTGTGAAGGCCGGACGAGGACGCTGACAGGATCCGACTCGACAACTCTTGCGATCTGTCGTCATGCTCAACATGCATCCGCCCTTCTGTCGTCGCTGACCTTCGACCGATACAGACCGACCACGAGAACCGAGCCGCACCGGGATCCCGGGCGCGAGGGAACGATCCGCCAGCCGGGAGCATACCGCACCCGACCACCACCCGTCTACTGCGCTGCGTTGACCTTCGCGCCCTCTTCATCCCCTCCGCGCACATCCCCAGCCCCGTTCCTCCCGGTTGCATCAACATCCACCACAACAGGAAAGTGGTCCGAGCCGTACCCCGCCGGCGGCGTCACGGCGCGATAGTCCACGCCCTTGGGCAGGATCAGCGTCCCGAACACAAACGCCGAGTCCGGCACCACGCTTGCTGCAAGTGCTTTGTTCACAAGCACGAAATCGATCGTCCGCTCCGAAGCGTGCGTGATGAACGCTGCCGCCTCCGGCGCGATCGGTGTCCCGCGCGGAGCGGCCGGCGGACGCGAGGCAAGCGTGTCCACCATCCCCGCTTGGCGATAGATCTCCAGCACCTTGTCGGTCGGCACGGCGTTGAAGTCACCCACCACCGCCACCGGCCTGCCCGGGTTCGCGCCCTCAATCTCTCCGATGAACTGCACGATCCGCGCCGCCTCGGCCTCCCGCCAGTATCCGCTCCCACCGCCCGACTTGTGGTGCAGCGCAAAGAGGGTGAACTCGTATGGCTTCTCCAGCTTCACACCGTCGAGATCCGTCCCCGCCGGCACAGTCACGTCCACGCACAACGGCGTCCGCCGGAACTTCAAGGGCTCGCCGGCCATCCAGTTCGCCGCGCCGCGATCGCCATAGGTGTCCGGATGCACGCCGCCCAAGTCCATGCCGACCCACACACGCGGGTTCGAGAGCGGGAATCTGGAGAGAACACCGTTCTCAATCCCCCGGTCATCGCCCGCGTCGACCGACTCCACATGCTCGTACCCCATGTCCGACAGGTACAGATCACGGAACCAGATCAGGGCCTCTTTAGACTCGATCTCCTCCAGAGCGATCACATCGGGGTTCACGGCCCGGATCGCCGCCGCGATCGCCTCCCGCTGCGCCGCGGGCTTGGCCATCGGCAAATCGTCCTGGTCTCCGCTGAGGTTCGGGTCGTCCACCTCGTCGAACAGGTTCTCGACGTTGTACGTCGCAAGCCGGAACGCCCCCGGCGTCCGCGGCTTGGCCTCTCGCGACCCAAACCGGTGCTCACCGACAATCGGCTTCGCGGCCGGGAGGGCCGGGATCTCCCTCCGGGGCGGCGTGTCCGGACGCTCGGGCTGGGTCGCCCGTGCGGGCTGCCCTCCTGAATCGCGCAGAGACGATTCCGCGAGCATCGCCGCGCCGCCCAGAACCGTCCCGATGCCGACAAGCCCGACACCGACCAGCCACGCCACGTTCTTCTTCATGTGGATCTCCAACCGGAGGATATGTCGGCCCGTTGCAACGCGGGGTGCAGGGCGGGACGCATGGCAGGCCGAACCCCGAACGTCCGCGAGCCGAACCTACTCTTATCCCCAGATGCGCCTTCTTCTTGCCAATCCTCGGGGATTCTGCGCCGGTGTCCAGATGGCCGTCGAGGTCGTGGACCAGGTGCTGGATGTCTTCCCCAATGATCCGATCTATGTCTACCACGAGATCGTCCACAACAAGCACGTGGTCGGCCGCTTCCGCTCACGAGGCGTGAAGTTCGTCGAGACCATCGAAGAGATCCCCACCGGCTCGATCGTGGTCTTCTCCGCTCACGGCATCTCCCCCGCCGTCCGCGACTTGGCACGCTCACGTCACCTGACTGCGATCGACGCCACCTGCCCCCTCGTCACCAAGGTCCACTCCGAGGCCATTCGCTACGCGCGACAGGGATACCAGATCCTGCTCATCGGGCACGCCGACCATCAGGAAGTCGTCGGCACACGCGGCGAGGCCCCTGACGCGATTCAGGTCGTCGAATCTCCCGAGGACATCCCGTCTCTCGTCGTCCACGACCCTTCGCGACTGGTTTATCTCACCCAGACCACGCTGAGCACCGACGACGCCAACATCATCATCGATGCGCTCAAGCGGGCGTTTCCGCAGATCAAGGAACCGCCGAGTTCCGACATCTGCTACGCCACCACCAATCGCCAGCACGCCGTCCGCCAGATCGCTCCCGAGTGCGATCTGGTGCTCGTGGTCGGTTCCCAGAACTCATCCAACTCCGTGCGCCTCACCGAGATCGCCCAGAATGTCGGCACGCCGGGGCGCCTGATCGACGACGCCTCCGGCCTCGACATGGCCTGGTTCCCGACAGGCAACGAGACCGTGCTGGTCACCGCGGGCGCGTCGGCCCCGGAGAATCTTGTGGCGGAGGTCTGCCGCACGCTTCTCAAACGCTTCGGCGGCACGATCGAGCAGCGCGATGTCTTCGAAGAGGACATCGAGTTCGCGCTCCCCGCCGCGCTCCGGCGCGTGATGGCTGAGAGAGGGATCGAGTCCAATCGAGCCATTCGCGTGGGCAAGCCCGATGTCACCGCAGACCTCTACGGCGCGGTCCCGCTGACCGTCTCCGCGAGCGCCCAGACCAAGGAACGTCGTTGAAGCACCCCTCCTGCCACATCTTTGCGCACACGCCGGAATCTCTCGGCGAGTGGTGCACCGCTCGCCAGATGGCGCCCTTCCGTGCCAAGCAGATCCTCGACTGGGTCTATGCCAAGGGCATCGTCGATCCCGAGGCGATGTCCAACCTCTCCAAACGCGAGCGCGACATGCTCGGCGCGGAGATGACGTTCCTCTCCGGCGACGTGCTCGCGCACCAGCGGGCCTCCGACGACACGCAGAAACTCCTCATCCAGTGGACCGACGGCGACGACCGCCCGGTCTCCATCGCGCCGGAAGCGGGCACCCTCGCGCTCCCCGTGCTCGGCCAGCACGTCGAGCCGGATTCCAAACGCCAGACCGAGTGCGTGATGATCCCCGCCGACGACCGGCGCACGGCGTGCATCTCATCGCAGGTCGGGTGCCCCGTCGGTTGCCGCTTCTGCGCGTCCGGGCTCTCAGGTCTCGACGGCAATCTCTCCACGGGCCGCATCGTCGAGCAGGTGTGGCGATTGAGCCGCATCCTCCGCGACTCAGACCCGATCGGCCGCGTGACCAACGTCGTTTTCATGGGCATGGGAGAGCCGCTCTCGAATCTCTCCAACGTCGTTCCCGCGGTGCGGACCATCGCCGCCCCATGGGGCATGGGAATCTCCGCCCGTCGCATCACCATCTCCACCGTCGGCCTTCCCACCGCCATCGAGAAACTCGCGGAGCAGCTCGACCTTCCCGTCACGCTCGCTCTCTCTCTCCACGCAACAACCGACGACATCCGGCGCCAGCTCATCCCCTGGGCCGAGTACACCACCATCGACGAACTCCTCCGTGCCTGCCAGAAGTGGTTTCAGAAAACCGGACGCGAGATCACGCTGGAGTACACCCTGCTCCGCGGCGTCAACGACCGCCCACAGCACGCCAAGCAGCTCGCCGAACTGGCCAAGACCCTCCGCGCGAACGTCAACCTCATCCGCTACAACGAGGTCGGGGGCCTCGACTTCAAGCGTCCCCGCACCGAGGACGTCCGCGAGTTCCAGACCATCCTCCAGGCGGCCCGCGTCAACGCCCACATCCGCGCCTCACGCGGGCGCGACATCGCCGCCGCATGCGGCCAGTTGCGCCATGAACACCAGAACGCCTGATCGTGAGTCCCCCGGAACCACTGCCCCATGCTCTCGACCTTCGAGCCCTTCACACCGCTTCACTACGCCACGGCCGGCGCGCTCTGCGTCGCGATGGGCTGCGCTTCGCTGCTGGGCCGCAAGTGGAAGGACACCACGCGCGAGCGGACGTTCCGTCGCGCGTGGGCGTGGTCGATCATCGTCTGGCAGTTGATGTCCGTTGCGTATTGGGCCCGCCCCTCCCACTTCAACCTGGAGGAGAGTCTCCCGCTCCAGCTCTGCGATGTTGCCGCGTGGATCGCGCCCTTCGCGCTCCTGACCCAGAGACGCTGGCTGAGGGCCGTGCTCTACTTCTGGGCCATCGGCCTCTCAACGCAGGCCTTCTTCACGCCAGTGCTTTCCGAAGGCATTGCCCATCCCAAGTACTGGTTCTTCTGGATCGGCCACACCCAGATCGTCGGCTCGGCGATCTACGATGTGGTTGCCCTGGGCTTCCGCCCGAAGTTCAAGGACTTCCTGCTCGGTGTGTTGGCAAACATGGCCTTGTTCGCCGTCGTTATGCCGCTGAATCTCGCCTTCGGGCTCAACTACGGCTTTGTGGGCGATGTCGAGCCGGATCAGCCGACACTGATCTCGAAGCTCGGGCCCTGGCCGCGCCGCATCCTGTGGATCGTGCTGCTCGTCCACACCATCATGCTCGCGCTCTGGCTCGTCTGGCCCCTTGGCGAGGCCATCCAACGCAGGTTCGGCGCTGGCCGCGCCGGTGCCCGAGCCGATTCCTCACTAGACTGACCACAGCATGACACCACTCGTGCTGGCGCTCATCGTGCCGGCGTTCGCCATCTCGCTCACCCTCACCGCCGCACTCATCCGCATCGGTCATCGGCTCGGCACGTTTGATTCCGGAGGCGTTCCCGGACAGGTCAAAGCCGCGCCCCGTCGCGTTCCGAACACGGGCGGCGTCGCCATCTATGCGGGCGTTGTCGTGCCGCTCGTCGCCGGGCTGCTTGCGATCCTTCTCGCGGGCGATGGCGAGTGGGTGCCCGACGCGCTCCGCCCCCACGTGGAAGGCTCGCGATCGCAATCCCCGGGCGCCGTCGTCCTTCTGGTGTGCATGACCCTCCTGCACATCATGGGACTCATCGATGATCGCCGCCCCCTCGGGCCTTTCGGCAAGCTGCTCATCATGCTCGCCCCGGCCGTTGCGATCCCTCTCCTCACCGACACACGTCTGCTGACTTTCCTGGATGGGTACGTCGGCGGGCCGTGGCTGTCGCTCGTCCTCACGGCACTCTGGATTGTCGCTGTCACGAACGCCATGAACTTCATTGACAACATGGACGGTCTGGCCGCGGGAGTCACCGTGATCGCCGGGTCCTGTTTCCTCGCCGCCGCGCTGGTCAACGGCCAATGGTTCGTCGGCGCTGTCCTCGCCCTTCTGATTGGGGCGTCGCTCGGCTTTCTGGTGTTCAATCACCCCGCCCGCCGCCCGGCTCGCATCTTCATGGGTGACGGCGGCTCGCTCGTTGTCGGCTTCCTGCTCGCGTTTCTCGCGATACGTATCACCTACATCGACCCGACGATCGTTTCTGAGCCGGGCTCTTCCCTCACTCGCTCACTCGGCAACGCGTGGTACGCCGCGTTGATGCCCGTCGTCGTCCTCGCGGTGCCCCTGTACGACTTCGCAAGCGTGACGCTCCTGCGCCTCAGCCAGGGCAAGAGCCCCTTCGTCGGGGACATGCAGCACCTCTCTCATCGCCTCGTCGCGCGAGGGCTCTCCAAGCGTCACGCCGTCACGGTGATCCACATCGCGACAGCCGCCACCGCCATCACAGGCATCTTCCTCGCACGCTTGGCGCCTTGGCAGGCGATCCTCGCCGGCGTGCAGGTCATGCTCGTCCTTGGACTGCTTGCGCTCCTTGAGTTCGCGCCGCACGTTCGTCGGCTCGGCACCGACAAGGACGCACCATGAGCGGCTCCGTCGCTACCGCATCTCCCGCCGCGCCATTGCCTCCCCCTCCCATCGGCCTCCACCGTCCGGGGTTCACGACTCCCCGCGCCATCGCACTGCTGCTCATCCTCTTCCCGACGTGCCTCCGCATCCTTCTCATCAACGACCCCTTCCCCATCTGGGATGTCAGCCCCTTCAAGTTCCCCGCACCCTCGGTCGGCATCCCGCCCACCCTGGCAATGACACTCGACATCATGGCGATCGTCGGCGCGGCCCTCGCGCTCATCGTCTCTGGGGCACGCCTCCGGCTCATCGAGCCACTCCTCCTCGCTGCGGGCGCGACCGTCGCGACCATGCACGCCCTCTTCGTCGATGGCGGCTCGCTCGACAACCTCCGCATCGGCTCATGCTGGACCGCCGCGCTCGCCGCGGGCATCGGCATCCGCCATCTCGCATCCGACCCCATCGTCCGCCGGTGGATCTTCGCGCTCGCTCTCGGCGCATCCATGCCGCTGGCGATCCACTCGCTCGTGCAGGTCTTCGTCGAGCACCCCGCCACCGTCGCCGCGTATCGCGCGAACCCGTCGGCATTCCTCGACGCACGCGGCTGGACGCCCGGCTCCGCCATGGCACGGAACTACGAGCGTCGCCTCATGCAGCCCGAAGCCACCGGCTGGTTCGGCATGGCCAACGTCCACGCGACATTTGCGGCAGCGTTTGTCGTGGGCTGGTGCGGGGTGGTCCTCGGCCCACTGCTCATCAAGTTCGCTGCAAAGCCTACAAACGCCGCGCCGCCTCCGAAGTGGAAAAGCGCGCGGGTCACAGCCGCGCCGGCCGTCGCAGCGCCCATCCGCGGCGAGCCCGTGCTGCTCGGAGCCATGCTCCTGCTCGCCGTCGTGATGCTCCTGCTGACGCGCTCCAAGGGCGGATTCGCGGCGTGCGCTTTGGGCCTCGGCCTTCTCGCCACATCCACGCTCATCCTTCGACGCGCCGCCGCCTCGAAGCCGATCCCGCTTTCGAGCGCCCCGCTCCTCGCCCGCCTGCCATCGCTGCTCGGGCCCCTCGTGATGCTCGGGATGATCTCGCTTATCACGCTCCGCGGGCTCATCGGCACGGGAATCGGCGAGCTCTCACTCCTTTTCCGCTGGTTCTACATCTCCGCCGCAACGCGAATCTTCACGGAACAGCCCCTGCTTGGTGTCGGCCCCGCCGATTTCCGCCCGGCCTACGAACTCGCCAAGAACCCGCTCTCGCCCGAAGAAGTCACCAGCCCCCACTCCCTCCCGTTCGACTGGCTCTCGATGCTGGGTGTCGGTGGGATCGCGTGGCTGGCGATCGTCGTCGGTTGGTCGGTGTGGCTGGGCCGCTCGCTTGCCCCGCCGCACGCGGCCTTGAAAGCGACGCCCGTCGCGCCGGACCCCTCCGAGCTCACGCGCCCCCTCACGATCCAGATCGGGTGGGCATTCCTCATCATCCTTCTCGCGTGCCTCACGGCTTTCATCATCGAACTCGGTGGCTACGCCGACGTGCTGCCCATGGGCACGACGATCGGCGACATGGCGATCGTGATCTCTCAGTCCCGACTTCCCGGCCTCATCCTGTGGATCTTGGCCGCTGCGCTCCTCTTGGTGCGTCCCATGCCCGACACCCTGCTCCGACGCACGCTCGGGTGCATCGGACTGACGCTGCTCGCGTCTTCCTGCATCGACGTCGCGCCCGTCTGGCCAAACAGCGCGGCGATCTTCTTCGTCATGCTTGGCCTCGCGGCGAGCGAGGATGTCGCGCCCGAGGATCGGCCGACGCGGCGTGAACGTGTGGCGGGGATGTTCGGCGCCGGCATCGTGCTGATCACGGCGACGCCGATGGTGTGGGCCGGGGCGAGGATCATGGATTGGGAGCGAAATCTCATCGATGCAGGCACCATGGCGCGTCGCGTCGGAAGTCTTTACGTTCGTGCCAATCTGCTCGAACAGGGCCGCCCGCTTCTTGGTGACTCTGAATCGCGGTGGATGTCTGATTTCCGCGAGTTGATTGGCTCTGAGCCGCCTACCAAACTTCGGGAAGCCGCTCATTGGGCGATCGCGAACTCCGATGCGCCAGTACTCGATCTCGAGGATGCGCGGGCGTCAAGCGGCCTTGTCGATCCGCAAACCCTGCTCGCTGCGGCCGACGCAGAACTGGATCGAGCTCAGGCCTGGTTCAGGCTCAGTGACAGTGCCGAGGCCGTGTCGCTCGCAGAGAGAGCCGCCGACTTCGCGATCGAAGCATCAAAATGCCTGCCGCTCTCGTCCTCGAGCTTTGGAAGTCTCGGACGGGCGTACCTTGCGGCCCATTTCTATCAAAGCCCAGAATCGACAACAGGGGACGAATCACTTGCCGCCGCCATCTCTGCCTTCGAGCGTGCCGCCTCCCTCGACCCCCACGGCATCGCCTATCCCCTTCAGCTCTTTGAACTTGGACGCCAGACCGGCGACCGGGATCTGACCCGAAAGTGGGCCGAAGAACTCCTGCGCCGCAACGCCAACATGCGACTGGACCCCGTCCGCGCCCTGACCCCCGAGCAGGTCGCCAGCGCCCAGGCCGCCCTCCGTCCAAGCCCCTGACAGGAACTCTTGATTCGGCAATGACCTGCGCTAGCATTCCGACTCGCCCGAAAGGGGTCAGACGTCCCCGGCGGCACGTGCCGCTCCGTGACCAGTCTCCCCCCACCGGGCCTGCCAAGGCGACGACCGATGGACGAGGATCCCGACAACGAACCTGACTGACCACGGTTCACCTCCCCGTCGCGCCAGTTCAAGCAACCACATCCCGCTCAGCCCGCCGACACGCTTGTCGGGCTCCGCGGTTCCAGCAGTCCCGACAACAACTCAGCCGCACCCCGGAGCCCCGCATCCCGCGGCCCGCTCCTCAGCAGCGATCACGGAACGTCACACATGGGTACCGACCTCTCAAACATCCGCAACATCGGCATCTGCGCTCACATCGACGCCGGCAAGACGACCGTCTCCGAGCGCATCCTGTATTACACCGGCAAGAACTACAAGATCGGCGAGGTCCACGAGGGCACCGCCACCATGGACTTCCTGCAGGACGAGCAGGAGCGCGGCATCACCATCCAGTCAGCCGCGACGACCTGCCCTTGGACGCACGGCGGCATCGACTACAAGATCAACCTGATCGACACCCCCGGCCACGTGGACTTCACCATCGAGGTCGAGCGTTCGCTCCGCGTGCTCGACGGCGCGGTCGCCGTCTTTGACGGCAAGGAAGGCGTCGAGGCCCAGTCCGAAACCGTCTGGCGTCAGGCCGACCGCTACCGCGTTCCCCGCCTTTGCTTCATCAACAAGATGGACAAGCTCGGCGCGTCCTTCGACTTCTCCTTCAACACGCTGAAGACGCGCCTCGGCGCCAACGCCATCCCGATCCAGTACCCCATCGGCCAGGGCAACGAGTTCCACGGCATCATCGATCTGATGCGCATGGTCGCGTACTACTTCGAGGGCGACAAGGGCGAGACCATGGTCGAGAAGCCCATCCCCGCCGACTTCCAGGAGACGGCCGAGAAGTGGCGCCACGAGATGGTCGAGAAGATCTGCGAGCTCGACGACGCCCTGATGGAGAAGTACCTCGCCGACCAGGTCCCCACCATCGACGAGCTCAAGGCCGGCCTCCGCAAGGGCATCCGCGAGCGCAAGTGTAACGGCGTCCTGTGCGGCGCCGCCCTTCGGAACATGGGCGTCCAGGCGCTCCTCGACGCGGTCATCGACTACCTGCCCTCGCCCACCGAGCGTGAGCCCGTGCAGGGAACCGATCCCCGCGACAAGGACGAAGCGCTCTCACGTCCGCACGACGACACCGCACCGTTCTCCGCGCTCGTCTTCAAGGTCGTCTCCGACACGCACGGCGACCTCACCTACATCCGCATCTACTCGGGCAAGCTCGCCAAGGGCACGCGCCTGCTCAACCCCGGCAACAACAAGAAAGAGAATGCCAGCCGCATCTTCGAGATGCACGCCAACAACCGCATCCCGCTGGATGAGGTCGGCGCTGGCAACATCGTCGCTGTCGTCGGCATCAAGGACTCCTACACCGGCGACACACTCTGCGATCCGGAGGATCCGATCATCCTGGAGCGAATGACGTTCCCGGAGCCTGTGATCTCGATGTCGATCGAGCCCAAGACCGCCGACGACAAGCGCAAGCTCTCCGAAGCACTCATGACCATCCGTCGCGAGGACCCCTCCTTCCGCTTCACCTACGACGAGGAAACCGCCCAGACCATCATCTCCGGCATGGGCGAGCTCCACCTGGACATCATCCGCACCAAGCTCGTCCGCGACATGAAGATCAGCGTCGAGGTCGGCAAGCCTCGCGTCGCCTATCGCGAGACCATCACCAAGAAGGTCGAGTACGTCCGCGGCAAGTTCGTCAAGCAGACCGGCGGCCGCGGCCAGTTCGGCGACTGCCAGATCCACTTTGAGCCCTACACCGCGGAACAGGCCAAGGAGGACGAACTCGACTTCACCGAGAACGTCGCGGTCGACATCAAGGTCGTCGGCGGCGCGATCCCGAAGGAGTACGTCCCCTCCGTCGAGCACGGCATCCGCCAGACCTGCCTCTCCGGCGTCAAGTTCGGCTACCAGATGATCAACGTCAAGGCGACGATCGTCGACGGCTCGTACCACCCGGTCGACTCATCGCAGGTTGCCTTCGAGCAGGCCGGGCGTCTCGCAGTCATGGAAGCAACGGAGAAGGCCGGCCCCGTTCTTCTCGAGCCGATCATGAAAGTCGTCATCACGGTCCCCAACGATTACCTCGGAAACGTCACGGGCGACGTCTCCTCGCGCCGAGGCATGATCATCGACACTGACGACCGCGGCGTGGTCAAGATGGTCACCTGCGAAATTCCGCTGTCGGAACTCTTCGGCTACACCACGACGCTGCGCGGAATGTCCCAGGGCCGCGCGTCCGCGACGATGGAGTTCCTCGAGTATCGCCCCATGCCCTCCAACCTCATGAAGGAACTCGTCGAGGGCGGCGCCAAGGGCAAGAAGTAAGTCCGGATAACCGACCGCGACTTTCAAGGGCCGATCCGCGAGGGTCGGCCCTTTCTCTTGGGTGGAACCACGCTACACTGGATTGATTCTCGATCTCGCTCGCGGGGGTAGCACGTCCCAGGATGGGACGCAGGAGCGAAGCAGAGATGCAGGACCGAGAGGGATTCTCACAGGTCACTACGTTGATGTCCCCCAGCCGTTACGCGCCGTTCGATACGCGCGCGGACGTTGCGGTCGCCGCGCGCGACGAGAGGCACAGACTGCTCTGGTGCAACTCCGCGTACGCCGCAACCGTCGGCTCCGACCTGGAGACACTCAAGGGATCAAACCTGCAGTCGCTGTTCGGCACCGCATTTGCCGACGAGCGAGCCGGCCTCATCGCACCCGCCATTGAGCGTCAGGCCATGGTCACCTACGACCAGATTGTCCGTGGCTCAAGGTACCTCACCCGGATCTACCCGCTCGACCCCACCGCATTTGGCACCACCGGTTACTTTGTGCTCGCCGAGCCCTGCTCCACCGCGAGGCCGCTCCTGAATGGGAACACCCTCACGAGCGCTCGCCATGGAGACCTCGGCGACCTTGCAGCCCTGACTCGTCGGGAGCTTGAGATCTTTCGCCTCCTCGCCGAAGGGCTGACGGGTGCGGAGATTGCCACGGCTCTTCACCGCTCCCCAAAGACCGTCGAGTTCCACACTGCCAGAATCCTCCACGCTCTCTCGCTGAGGAACCGCACCGAACTGGCGCGACTCGCGGCCGAGCGCGGCCTCCTCGGCTTCACACGGGAGGCATGGTTCCAGGTCGCCCAAGGTCGAGCGGCCGGTAGCCGTCGCACTTCCCCGGTCCCCACCGCCCGCATCGGCTCGGCCTGAGCAATACCCCCCCACGCCCCAACAGTTCGGAAACGGGGTTGCCATCGCCCCCGGCGCGGTTAATCTACTAGCCGTGTCTACGGAGCAACCCATGCCGCACCGCTATCAGACCGTCCTGCTCTTTGGCGCCCCGGGTGCTGGCAAAGGCACGCAGGGCAAAATCCTCGGACAGGTGCCCGGGTTCTACCACCTCTCGTGCGGCGAGGTCTTCCGCACACTCGATCTCACCTCCGAGATCGGCCGCACGTTCATGCAGTACTCGTCACGGGGCGAACTCGTTCCCGACGACGTGACCATCCGTATGTGGCAGCAGAACATGCACGCCCGCACCGTGCTCAGCGACTACAAGCCCAACGCGGATCTGCTCGTCCTTGACGGCATCCCTCGCAACGTCCATCAGGCGGAACTGATGAAGAAGCACATCAACGTGCTGCTCATCGTTCACCTTGTCTGTCCCGACAAAGAGGAGATGATCAAACGCCTCCGCCGCCGTGCCTTGAAAGAGAACCGGGCCGACGACGCGAAGGAAGAGGTGATCCGTCGCCGCTGGGACGTCTACGAGCGCGAGACCTTCCCGGTGCTTCAGTATTATCCGAGCCAGATCATCCGCGAGGTGAGCGCCGTGGGCTCGCCGGCCCGTGTGCTCCAGCATCTGCTCGAGCACGTTGTCCCCGTTCAGGAATCTCACTTCCAGAACTCGCTCGCCGACGACGACGCCAAGCTCTAACCCCGCCATCCTTTCCGACGCCGCATCACGGTGATGCCTTTACAACGTGAAATCACGTTCATACGCTGTCGCCGCGCCAAACGCGCCGCGGAGGCCAATCCCATGCTCCACCGACTCTCCCTCATGCGCCCGATCTCGGCAGCCCTTCTGGTCGCGGTTGCCGCCACGGCCAATGCCAGCGACAGCCAGATCCGCCTCGCCAGCGGCGAGACCCTGACGGTCACGATCGTCGAACTCACCGCCACGCACCTGCGATGCACGCACCCCGTGCTGGGCGAGATCCTGATCCCTCGAGATCAGGTGGTCATCGTCGCGCCCGCAGAGGTTGCGGCGACCGCCGAGGCCGCGGCCGTTTCGTCAACGGATGCTGCCGCACAACCCGCGGAGGCCCCGGCCGAAACACCCGCCGACTCGCCCGTGCCCGAAGAACCCCTGGTGCCGGCCCCAAAGTTCTCCTTCTGGAACGGCTGGAAGCGCACGGTCGATCTGGGCGTCATCGGCTCGGACGGCAACTCCGAGACGTTCGGCGCTCGCGGCGCGGTTGGAGCGGCACGCAAGACCGACTACATGGAGACGACGGTCGGCCTCTCCTATGTGTACAACACGGACAATGGAGAGAAGTCCAAGAGCCGCGGTGAACTGACCGCCCGCAACGACTGGCTCTTCGGGAAGGAATCCCGCTGGGGCTTCTTTGCCGAGGGCAAGGTCGAGTACGACGAGTTCCAGGACTGGGATTGGCGCCTCTCCGGCTTCATCGGGCCTTCGTACGCGTTTGTTCGAAACGACAAGACACTCCTGCGCGGACGGGTCGGTGTCGGTGGCTCTTATGAACTCGGGAGCGAAGACAACGGCTTCGAACCCGAACTCCTCCTCGGCCTGGACTTCGAACACGCCTTTAACGATCGCAACAAGGTCTTCGCAACAGTTGAGTATCTCCCCAGTCTGTCGGAGTTCCCTGATTACCGCGTGAACTCCAAAGCCGGGTGGGAGATCCTCGTCGACGAGAAGTCGGGCGCCAACCTGAAACTCGGTGTCATCGATCGGTACGACTCCGATCCAGGCGACAGCTACAAGAACAACGACATCGAGTACTTCATCACCCTGGGCTGGTCCTTCTGACCGACCCCCCCGCTCTGCGTCTCGCATCAACTCGTTTGCGCTCGCCACCTCCGGCGTATGCGGGGGTATACTGCGCATGCAGGAGTGGGCCTTCGAACGCCTCGCGGCGTCACGGACAGGGACTCAGCATGCCACGCACGATCACCCAGCGTCAACCCTCTCGCGCGGGCCGCTCAGCGCGGGCCCAAGCTCGGACCGATACCGCGACCGGTTGCATGAGCTCGCTTGAACCACGCGTGCTCTTCTCCACCGCCGCGGACTTCGCGGGCGTCGGTCTCGCATGGCAGAATCTCAGCGGCTCACCGACCTACACCCCCTATTTGCTCGAGGGCACAATCGCGGCCGACGACACCGCGTCGGGCACTTTCTGGCGATCGGGATCCACAGGGCGTGTCTCCGACGGCGCCCTCTACTTCGACCGCATCACACGGCTCAACGACGGCCGGTACGAGCGGCCCGGCGCCGAAGGAGTTCTCCGCGAGGGCTTCGACGAGACCAATGGTTCTCAGTTCCTTACCCGTGACGGCTACCCAAGCGGCTGGTGGTTCGGCGACTACGCGGGCATCAACGGACAGGAAGCCGAGTACCTCGTCCACCGCCACGCCGAAGGCGTCAACCCCGAGACGCAGCTCGACGGCTCATGGCGATTCACCATGCTCGCCGTCAATGGCGGAACCGGCGTCACCTCAAACATCAGCGGCACGCTCACGATGGATTCGGAGATCGACCGAATCACCTGGGCCGGCAACGTCGGCACCGTGCCTCGCCTCCACAGCGACATCGGATCGATCTCAACCCGCGGCATGATCACCACTGATCAGGGCGAATACTTCTACCTCTCCGCCGACGGAAACACGCTCATCTTCGCCGACATGCGTACGAGCGACAACCTCGTCTACGTCGGCGTCGCCGTGCGCTCGCCCGGCGACGCCGAGCCCGCAGACCTCACGGGAGGCTACCTCCTGCTCTGGACACTGGGCGGAAACGTCTCGTCCACCGGCCAGATCCAGTACCTTCAGCGGTTCCTCTCGATCGAGCCCGATGGCGACTATCGGCTGTACGACCTGGACAAATACGACGATGGCGATCGCGACGAGCTTGAGCGGGGGTTCTGGCGCATCGAGAGCGGCAATCTCGTTCTCGAACGAAGCGGGACAAGCTCCGACCTCTCCTACTTCTTCCGGATCGGAACAGATGGCGACACGCTCATCGGCTACTCCCTGGTCGGCGAGTCCGATTTCACGGCCATTGGCGGCATCGCCTCTCGCGCCGAGTCGAATCTGCCTCCGCCCCCCACTCCCGTGATTTCCATCCCAAGCGTCGACGCGCTCGGTCGTCCCGTGGTCTTCTCCAGCAGAAGCGACGAGGCCTGGTACGTCGCCAACATCGCCGCAAAGTCCGGAGGACCAACGCCAACCGGTGAACTCAAGGTCTGGATCGATCCCAAGGACGGCCGTCCCTACGCCGCCGCGACCTCCGCCAGCGGCTTGGTGCTCTACAGCGAGACGTCAAACGGCGTGTGGACCTTCCGCTTGCTCGCGGGCGACCTCGTGAACGCGCCCGCGATCACGCACGCGCTCACCTACCTGATCACGCCCGCCGGACAGGTCAATCTCTTTGGATTGAACGCCGATGGCGAGGTTATCCGCTACTGGCAGAACGGCAGCACGAACCCGGGCGGTGCCTATCTGTACGCCGCCAGCAATCTCTCCGAGCGTCACCTCGATCCTCGAGGCATTCCCACACCCGCCTACAGCGGCAATCTCGATGCCTACACCACGCCATGGGGCGGGCTCAACGTCGCCGGCCTTGACACCAGCGGCCGCATCTGGACCGTCTGGTGGGCCCCGGGCCAGACCCGCTGGTTCGCATCGAACCTGAGCGCCATCGCCAAGACAGCGCCCCTCTCGGGCGACATCACCGCCTTCGTCTCCCCGTGGAACGGCATCAACATCACGGGCGTGAACGCGCTCGGACAGCTCGTTTCGACCTGGTGGTCACCCGGCTCGGGCGGCACATGGAAGCGGGACAACTTCACTTCCAGCACCCTCGGCCCAACAGTCAGCAACACCTCTCTTTCCGGCTTCTACCTCAGCCCAACCCAGGGCCTCAACGTTGCTGCCATCGACGCGACGACGGGCGACATTATCCTGTACTGGTGGAACGTCTCCCGCACCGGCCTCGGATGGACCTACACCAACCTCACCACGTCCACCGGCGCAACGGGCCCGTCACGCATCACCGGATCGCTCAACGGCTTCGAGGCTCAGGACGGGTCCGTGAATGTCTTCGGGCGGAACGCGGGCGGCTCAACCCTGCGCTACTCGGTGAGTGGCTCCATCACCGGAGC